>CAZZFF010000013.1:0-74625 GCA_964653485.1 uncultured Verrucomicrobiota bacterium
CATACGCGCGCGACGGACCAGCCGTTTCCTTCCGTGGACGCTCTGCGGGCGACTCGGTGAGACCAGGTTTGCGGCCGGAAATCAATCCTCAGTAAAACCTGGCGGCCTGGACCTGGTCTGTCAGATTGGCCCCGCGCAATTCCAGCGAATGACGCCCCGGAGGAAGGCCTTGTGCGACGGTGACACAAGCTTCTGTGCCGGGCGCGGCGGACGGAGGTTCGACGGTGTCGGCGCCCCGGAGCGTGGCTCGCCAGGTGGCGATATGATTCTCGGGCACGGGTCGCTTAAACACCGCAACGCTGTAAGCGAGGTTCCAGTCGGACTGCTCGATGACGATGCGTCCGGACCTGGACACGAACCGGTTGGTGCTGAAGCCCTCGCCATCCTCGCCGGTGGCGCTGCCCCGCACGCTGAAATGGCAGAGCTTGCCGTCCGGGGAGGCTTGGTCGATTTTCAACGACCAATCCTCCACGACAAGCGGCGAGGCCGCCTCGACCCTCAACAGCACCGGCCAGTCGCTCATCGGGAAGGCCGAGACGCGCGTGAAGCCATAAAGGCCGGGTATGACCGAGGGAGGCTTGCCATCTACCAGCACCGAGATTATTTGGCTCGCCTCGGGCTTGAAGATCAGATCGGCGCGCGTGCCGGTGAATTCGAGCCGCAGCGAGTCCCGGCCCGGGGAGGGCCGCAACGCGACAGTTCGCACGCGCGGCTCGTTCAGGGGATCATACCCGGCTTTGGGCGGCAACGGCGCCAGGTAGGTCTTGAGCAGTTCGGCCATCAGCCACTCGCCCTGGGCGTTCAGATGCACCCCGTCCCGAAGCAGGTCGGCGGCTTTCAGCGAGTTTGCCTTGAGATACCCTTTCCAAAGCTCATGGATGTCGGCCCGGCAGGCGCCGTACTTAGCCGCGGTAGCCGGCAGAAAGACGTGGTTCATCCACGGGTCCCACTGTTTCGGAGTCAGTTTCGCGGGGTCGGTCTCTTCAGTGAGGCTCGCGTCCGCGGTGATATGGTCTGTTTGCAGCAGAATATCCGCGCCGGTCCGCTCCCGGACCTGGCGGATGATGTTCTCATATTCGATGTGCGAGCCATAGACGTGAAAGATCAGGAGGTCGGGCTGGAACGGGTAGAGGTCGGCCTCGGCGGTCTTGACGAGGAGTTGCGAGGCGTGCCCGCCGATGGCGCGGTTTTCGACGATCAGATTGGCGTTGGTGTAGGTCGCGCGCAGATAATGGTCCACCTCTTTCCACCAGGCTTGTTGCGTGATGGATTGGCCGTAGAAGAGGACGCGCACCGTCTTGCGGTCCGCCGGGGTGCTGGTGGCGAGCAGCGTCAGCGAGCGGCGCAGGTGCTCGCGCTGATCCGGATCGGGTTGCCAGGGCGGCGGAGCGGGGTAGGGGAGGGCCGCTCGAAGCGGGGCATCCCAGAGCAGGCAGGCACAGGTTAGGCCGAGGGCGGCAGTGGTGCTTAATCTCATGATTCTATTCCTAAACGGGCAACAACTATCCGCTGTGGATCGGCGTAGCAAGGAAAAATGCTCCGTGAGCCAGATCCCCAAATCCTCGCCTAATGACCTTCGGATGCAAGGAAGATTAGGAGAATCAAAGCCCCTCAAATCTCATGCCAATCGAGAGAAGATAGAGAACCGCGGAATAAACGGAATACGCGGAAAACCATTCCTTTTCCGCGTATTCCGCTTATTCCGCGGTTCCTCAAAAACATCTTAGGCGAGGATTTGGGAGATCGTAGCGGCGTTGACCCAAAGGGCCGCCTGCCGGTAAGATTGAACAATGCCTCGAAAGGTGAGAGAGTTGATCCGAGACCTCGAACGAGCGGGGTTTATGGACCGTGGCGGGAAGGGGAGTCACAGAGATTTCGTGCATCCAAGGGTTGCCAAACCGGTTGGTATATAGGGAAATCCGGGCGAGGATGCCAAACGATACCAGGAGAAGGCGGTACATCAGGCCATCGAAGAGTCAAGACGATGAAAGAGAGTGCGCGTTATCTTAAGATTGTTGAATGGTCGGACGAAGACCATTGTTTTGTCGGGTCTTGTCCCGGGCTTTTCTACGGAGGTTGTCACGGCGACGAGGAGAGACAGGTGTTCGAGGACTTGTGCCAGATGGCGGAGGACATGATCGCGTTGTTCCACAAGGACGGCAGACCGTTGCCTCCGCCAACCTGTGGGCGTGATCTCGCAAACCTGTTGGCCCGTATGGCCTGACGACGTCATCGCGGCGGTCGCCCGAGACCTGCTCCAGGAAACCGCCGACGCGAGGCGTCACGAAAGCACGACATAGACAATTAAGGCGCAGGAGTTTTGGCCGCCGGCGCGGAACGAACGGAAGGTGATTGTGATTCGCCGGCCTCTTCGGTTACGCTCGGTCCATGAAACGACTGACCTTCCTGGCCGCGGCGCTTTCCTGCCTGGCGGCCGTCACGGCGCGCCCCGCGCAGAACGGGGACCCGGTCCGATTTGCCATCGTCGGCTTGACGCACGATCACGCGGCGGGATTCATTCCGCACACTCGGGAGCACCAGGACGCTGTGCTCGTCGGGATTGTGGAGCCTAAACGGGAACTGGCGGCCTCTTACGCCCGGCGCTACGGGCTGGATACGAACCTGTTCTGCGCCAGCCTCGATGAACTTCTGGCACGAACCAATGTCCAGGCCGTGGCGACCTTCACGAGCACCTTCGAGCATCGGCGGGTGGTCGAGGAGTGCGCGGCGCGCGGGATTCATGTGATGATGGAGAAACCGCTGGCGGTCAGCCTGGAGCATGCGCGGGCAATCGAGTCGGCGGCACAACGCGGCGGCATCAAGATCATCGTCAATTATGAGACCACATGGTATCCCGCGAATCATGCGGCCTACGCGCTGGTTCGCGAGGAGCACGCCATTGGAGAATTGCGCAAGTTCGTTGTGCATGACGGGCATCGCGGGCCGAAGGAAATCGGCTGCTCTCCCGCCTTCCTCGAGTGGCTGACGGACCCGGTGCTCAACGGCGGCGGCGCCCTCACGGACTTCGGCTGCTATGGCGCCGACCTCATCACGTGGCTCATGGACGGACAACGTCCTACCTCCGTCATGGCCGTAACCCAGCAAATCAAGCCCGACGTGTATCCGAAAGTGGAGGACGAGGCAACTATCGTGCTGACCTATCCCAAGGCCCAGGGAATCATCCAGGCATCGTGGAACTGGCCCTTCGACCGGAAGGACATGGAGATATACGGGCGGACCGGCTACGTGCTGGTCCCGCGCCGGGACGTGTTGCGCGTGCGCCGGCCGGAAGAGGCAGAAAAGGAGATACCCGCTCCGCCGCTGCCTGGTCCGCAGGCCGATCCGCTCTCTTACCTGGCCGCGGTGGTGCGCGGGGACCGCGAGCCGGAGGGCTTGTCCTCGCTCTCCGTGAACCTGGTCGTGACCGAAATCCTCGATGCGGCCCGCGAGTCGGCGCGCACGGGACATCGGGTTACCCTGCCGGTTTTACCGGTTGACCATGGCGCGACAAGAACGGGTCACCCATAGCCCTTTGGCCGCGGCCAAGCCGCCTGCGGACGCCAGCATCAAGCAGAGGAGCAGGGCTCTTTTCATATCTGGCGGCGAAGGTATCAAGGTTTGGGGAAGAAAAGACTTCCATCCTTGCCCGTTGCCTCGCGGTGGGCGCAAGCTCCCGCCATGAACCTGCGTGTCCGCTTTGGACGCTCGGCGGCGATATACTGGTGGAAATGAACACGCGTGGGCTGATGTTGCTCGAACAATACACCCGACTCGGGGCCGAGGATGCCTTTGCCGCCCTGGTGCGAGAATATCTGGACCTGGTCTATTCGGCAGCCCTGCGCGCGACCCGTTCACCCCAACTCGCCGAAGAGGTGGCCCAAGCGGCCATGCGCGTTCAGACTGACTCCGACGACGACGTGCGCAAAGGACTGAGTCTGCTCCGCACCCTGGCGAAGAGCAAAGTGGCCCCGGCCTTGAGCGGCGCCCTGCAAGGCTACCTCGCCGCCAACAACGGAGACCCGCCCACCTCCATGGACCAACTGAAGCCTTTCCTCCAGGAGCCGTTGGACGACGCCGTCCTCGACCGCTACGAACCTCACGTTGGCGGCAATACGAACGCGCCGGGGTACAACCCCCGCGATAACATTCGGCTAAGAGACAAAGCAGACGCAATCATCGATGCGACTTACGACCCGAGGTTCGTGCTCGGCCCCAAGGGCTTCGGCTACCGCGCACAAGACGGCGCCATCCTTCCGGACGCTCCCGCCGTTCCGGCCGGTGCGTCCGTCTTCAAGATGAGTCAATGAATGGGCCGCCGCCGATTTCCTGTGAAGCGGACCCGGCGGCGCGAGCCTATCCCTACCGTTTCCGTTGTTTCTCGACGGCGTTGAGATAGTAGCTGTCGTCGTGCCTCTGCTTCCAGCCGTCGGTTGGGGCGGGGCAGAGCGGGCGGTATTTGTTCCACAGTTGCTTGACCCAGGCCTGGTCGGCATAGCCCTCGTGGAACCAGTCCTTGGTCTCGTCGAGGTAGTCGTCCGGGTTGTAGGGCGGGCGGCAGTACTTGGCTATCTCGATGCGGCAGGGCTTGTCGTCCTCGAACATCCACCGGTCGACGTAGTCGCAGAAGGCGTCGTGGCCCCAGGCTTTTTCGAGATTCATCGTCCGCAGGACGAGCGCCTGGGCGACGAAGCAGGTGGAGGTATTGGCCCGGCGGTAGGCGTCGCTGCGGAATTCTTCGGGGACCCACTTGTCGGGGGACAGGTGCTCGTAGGGCCCCCAGGGGTTGCCGGCGCGCACGAAGTCGCGCCCGATGCCGGTGACCACATCGATGCCGGAATGGCCGGTAAAGACGACCTTGGCGCCGGTCCAGCAATTGCCGTAGGCGGTTTGCTCGTCCTCGCCGAAGGCGGCCTTGGGGAAGCTCTTGTTGATGTTGGCCATGGTGTCATCGCCGAGCATCGCGCCGGCGAAGACGATGGGAAACTTGCGCCCGGAGCCGTGGCCGCCGTGGGCGGGCCAGCCGGGATGGCCCTGGCGGACCAGGCCGTAATGGTCAATCCCGATCTGGATGACATTGATGAGCAGCCGCTCCTTGTCCTCGGGTCCGGTGCCGGCGCAGCAGGCCAGGAGGACGGCATTGGCGGGTCCTTGGGCGTACCACTGGGCGTAGTTGGGCATGCTCTGCTGCGGCACATCGAAGGAGAAGAACCCCATGTCACACCACGGGCGCTGGAAGTTCTCGGCGAACCGAGCGGGGTCTGGAGCGCCTGCGGCATGGTCGAAGCGCGGCAGCAAGCCGCGTCTGAGGTCGCGCGCCAGGTGGATTTTGGGGTCGTGCCCGGAATAACCGGGGCGGAAGGCGTCCGGCGGCAACGGGGCCTCGACGCAGGTGAGCACCGCGACCGTCTTGACGGGGCTGTTGTCGTCCACGCCGCGCACGGTGCCCGGATGATAGGGGTAGGTGACTTTCTCGCCCCGGCGCAGGCTGATGCTGGAAGCCAGGCTGTCGCCGGGCTTCATGGCGATCGGCAGCCTCGCGCGGTGTTCGGGGCGATAGTAATTCAGGATGCCGGAATCCCAGGCCACCTCCTGCCGGGCGGGGAGGTTGAGCATCGAGCCGTTGCGGCAGCGCTGGTCGACGGGGACTTTCTCCCGGCCGTCGAGTTCGTCGTCGGCAACCTCTTTGCCGTAGCGCGGGGCGGGATCAATCTTGACGACGCTGACGGGGCCGACCACGTACCAGTCGCCGTTGACGAAGCGGCCTGCGTGGGCGGGGGTCTCGAAGGTCCAGGTGATGCCGTATTGTGAGACGCTGTCCGCGAGCGGCAGGTCTTCCAGCTTCGGCGCGGCGGGGGCGTTGTTCTGGCTTCCCTCGATTGGCGTGGAATGAATCTCGATTACACTCCACAGCTCCAATTCCGGCACGGTTACGCCCCGGTTGGCGACGGGCAGCTTGAGCGGTTGGGCGCCCGGCGAGAACAAGTCCGCCTCGGTTGCCCCGGCAACGCCGAGCGCATCGAGGTCCAGGTCGAGCCGGACGTTCTTTAGCGGCTGCGCGCTATCGTTGGCGGCGTCGTAGCCCCAGTTCAAGAGGTGGACGATCACCGAACCGCGCTTCACGCGCGGGAGGACGCGGACCGCGGCGGGGGCTTCGACCCGCGCGGCCGGGGCGATGCCGGCTACGGCCTGCCGGATGCTCGCGTAGCGTTGGACGTTGGTTTCGCCCGCCAGCACCTCGCGGTCGGCTGGAGAGAGGTCTTGAGGCTGGATGACCACCAGCCGCGGGCTGAGGCGCAGATCGTCCGCCTTGAGAGGGTGGTCCACGACCTCGTCCCCGCCCAGCGCGAGGCGATACGAGACATTGGCGGCGGCGAGCTCTCCGCAGGCGGCGATGAGCCGGGCGGGGTCTCGGTCGAAGGTGCGCGAGGAAAAAACCACCGTGAGATCGGCGTAGTTGCCGTAGTCATCGAAGAGGCTGGCGTGCCGCCGCACGAACTGGTAGAGCGGGGCGAACTTCTCCTTGGGTCCTTCGTACCAGTGGGTGCCTTTCTCGGGCGTATAACACCACTGCCGGTTCGGGGCCATCAGGCAGTGACCGGCGGCGTAGCCCAGGGCTATCCACCCCTGGACCAGCCCCGGCAGGTTGCGCTCCTTGACGAAGGCCCAATCCCACCCGCTCGCGGTCGAGGCCAGCGGACGCCCCACGGCATCCGCCAGGCGGTAGGCAACCAGCGGGGCGTCGCTGAAGTGCCGATCCGAGGCGTGATGCTCGATCTCGGCGCTGAAGAGGTCGAGCGCCTTGTAATCGTTGAGGTGGTTCCCCCAGAGCAGGCCGGCATTGGCGCCCACCGGGACGGGATGGCCGGCGGTCCGGGCGGCGAGGGCGCGCAGCTCTTCCATGAAGCGCGCGGCGCCTTGGAGCTGGTAAATCCTCCACTGGGACCAGAGCGGGTGCTCCTGCGGCCTGCGCCCGCGCTTGTGAGCCACCCACTCCTTCAAGACGGTTCGGTAGTTGAAACCGGCCGGGTCCTGGATGCCCTGCCGGGCGAGCTCGCCGGCGGGCAACGCCTTGAGATAGTCGTGGAACTCCTCGACGCAACGGTCGCAGAAACAACCCCCGGTCCACAGCGCCCCCGCCGTCCCAAGGTGGTCGTCGATATGCACGCCGTCAGCGCCGGCCTTGACGGTCTCGACGACCCGCTCCGAGATGTACTGGCGGAAAAGCGGCTGGCGGGTGCAGCACCACCAAAACGGGATTCCTTTGTGCTGGAGATCGGTGAGCCAGGGCACCTTGTAGGGCTGGCCGTCGAGGCCGCGGCATAAGCCCTGTTCGTAGGTCTGCGGAAACCGCTCGTAATAGCGGCCGAACTCGGTGACCATCCCCACGCTTCCGAAGAACTTAAGGCCCCGCGCCTGCTCGATCGATGTTGCCGTGGGCTTGCCTCCCCAGGCGAGGACCGTGGCGCCATAGTCTTCGTACGTCTGCCTCCCGGTTTCATACATGAAAACGACGTCCGACCGCTTCATCACCGGGAGTTGCCCCCGGGCGGCAAAAGCCGCGCAGAGGAAGACCGCCAGCCCCGATGTCCAAATCCGAAACCGGAGCCGCTTAGGCGTCACGAAACAATAAGATGAACAACTATGGCGGAGGAGCGTTGGCCGCCGTTTTCGTGACGCCTCAAAATCGCGTGCGAATATCATCGGCGCGATTATGCAGCCGGCGGCTCCAAAGGGTCAAGGATTGCGAGAAGAAGCGCCTCACGGCGAAGCTGGATGAGGTCGAGGCAGAACTGTAACGGGGTCTCGCCGGATCAGGAGGACGCCCGGGACTACGTCCGAGGCGACACCCCTGAACTCGACGCGGTAGCCGCGAAACCGAGGAGGGATGCGTGGCATGACTTCGGAGAAGGTAGCGGAGCCGTTGAACGGGCTATTGGTGAAGATCGGCAGCCAGGCCTGCAGGTTCGTTGATGAGATGTCCACCGTTGCATGGACCACGGCGGCATCGGCCGGGGGACCTACGATGTCAAACTGAAACGTCTGGTTGGTCGCAGTGCCGCTGACGCCCGGCGCGAGCGCGGCAGGGCCCTGCGCGACCGAAAGCTCCAGGGCCTTGGTGTCGTAGTCGACCTGCCAAACGAGCTCCTGTGGGAGCGCCGGGAGTTGCTGTGCGCTGAACTGGCTGCCCGTAGAATCGTAGTTCACGAGGATGAACGAGGTGCCGTTGGTGGGCGAGAAGCCGCTGGCCATGGAGACGATCAGCGTGCCTGCCAGCGCCGCCGCCCCGCTGACGGTGAGCTGTGTGCCCTTGCCTGGGGCCTCGACGACCAACTTGAGCTTGCTCGTGGGAGAGAACGTGTAGCCACCTGCGAGGACCAGCACGCCGCTCCGCAGGTCCACGGTCCCATTGTTGCTGAATGGCACACCGTTGTTGTCGGCCAGGAAACTGGTATTGGCGCCGCCAGCCTTTGTGAATGTCCCATTGTTGACAAACATATTAGTGCCATAGCCGGTGACGACGGCATGCGCGTCGGTCCACGCCGTGAAGGAACCTTTGTTGTTCCAGATGCCGCCGTAGGCGAAAGCGAGGTTGCCTGCTCCGCTCCATACAACGGGCCCGGCGCTGCTGATCGTCCCGTTCGACAGCGTCTTGTCACTTGCCCCACTGAGGTTCAGGGCGAGCGTTGCGGGCAAATCCAAGCTGGCGCTGATGCTGCCGCCCGTCCAGTTAAATGCCCCCGCGCCTGTGAAAGTGCCGCTACCAGCGAGGGTACCGGCGGCGACCTCGAAGTTCCCGCTCAGCGCGGTCAGCCCGCCGCCGAGGCTGACCATGGCGCCGTTTAACCTGGTCGCCCCGGCGCCACTAAACACCGTGTTGCCATTCAAGAAGAAGCTGCCGGTGACGAACTCGGCACGAGCCCCTGAGGCCGCCGCGAACGTACCGTTGCTGCCACTGCCCCCACCCCCAAAAGTGACCACGCCGCTCTGCACGTTAAAGGTGCCGTTGTTGTTGAAGGCTACCCCACCATTGTCGGGCAAGAAGCTAGTGTTGGTGATGGAACTGGTCCCGCCCGCCTTGACGAAGGTGCCGTCGTTGACGAACACCGAGGCGCCGTACTGGGACAGGAAAACCTGCGAGTCGTTCAACACCGTGAAAGTGCCATTGTTGACCAGCGTGCTGCCGTTGGTGCCGCCGAACCAGAGGTCGCCCGCCCCGTTCCAGGTGGCTGGCCCTGCGCTCGTGACGACCGCCGAGTCCAACGACTTAACCCTGTCGCCGTTGAGGTTGAAGCTGACGTTTGCCGGCAGGCTAAGGGTGGCGCTAATGGTGCCCCCTGTCCAATTGAAGGTCCCTGATCCCAAGAATGCGGAGCTGCCAGCCAAGACACCGGAGGCCACCTCAAGGGTGCCGCCAGCGTCCAAAGTGCTTGCGCCGCCGCCGAGGACGACGGTCGCACCGTTGACACGGGTAAGCCCCGTGCCGCTGAACACATTGCTGCCACCTAAAAGGAAGCCCCCGGAGACGAATTCGGCCCGGGCGCCGGAGGCCGCCGCAAATATGCCATTGGTGCCCGCGCCGCCACCGCCGAAGGTGAGGATACCGGTTTGAACGCTGAGTGTGCCGTTGTTGTTGAAGGCCACGCCGCCGTTGTCAAGCACGAAGCTGGAATTGGTGATGGAGCTGGTCCCGCCCGCCTTGACGAAGGTGCCGTTGTTGACGAACACCGAGGCGCCGTACTGGGAGAGGAAAACCTGCGAGTCGTTCAGCACCGTGAAGGTGCCGTTGTTGATTAGCGTGCTGCCAGTGTCGCCGCCGAACCAGAGGTTGCCCGCACCGCTCCAGGTAGCCGGCCCTGCGCTGGTAACGGACGCCGAGACCAGCGCCTTAGTGCTGTCGCCGCTTATATTGAAGCTGACGGTTGCCGGCAAGCTAATGGTGGCGCCAATGGTGCCCCCTGTCCAATCGAACGCCCCAGAGCCAGCGAATGCGCCTCTGCCGGCCAAGACCCCTGATCCGACCCCGAAGCTGGAGCCGCTATTCAGGGTGTTGGCTCCGCCCCCGAGCGTGACCGTGGCGCCGTTGACCAAGCAAGTACCCGCGCCGCCGAACGTCGTGTCGCCGTTCAAAAGGAAGCCATTGGCGGCCCACTCGATCCGCGAAGCCGGCGCCACCAGGTACGTACCGTTGGTACCTGCACCGCCACCGCCCAAGGTGAGGACGCCGGTTTGAACACTGAGGGTGCCGTTGTTGTTGAAGGCCACGCCGCCGTTGTCAAGCACGAAGCTGGAGTTGGTGATGGAGCTGGTCCCGCCCGCCTTGACGAAGGTGCCGTTGTTGACGAACACCGAGGCGCCGTACTGGGAGAGGAAAACCTGCGAGTCGTTCAGCACCGTGAAGGTGCCGTTGTTGATTAGCGTGCTGCCAGTGTCGCCGCCGAACCAGAGGTTGCCCGCACCGCTCCAGGTAGCCGGCCCTGCGCTGGTGACGGCCGCCGAGACCAGCGCCTTGGTGCTGTCGCCGCTTAGGTTCAAGACGGCACCCGCCGGAACTCCATACTGGCCGGTGATGGTGCCGTTGGTCCAGTTCCAGGTTGAGCCGGTGGAGAACTGTACGGTGTTGGCGGTCAGCGTGCCGGCGAGATCGAGGGTCCCATTGGCGTAAATCCTGTTCGTGTCGGCGCCACTGAGCGTGAAGGACGCCCATGGCGGGATCGCGAGGTGCTGGCTGTCCACCCCCACCACGCGTCCAAAGCGCAGACTGGCGGCGGTGGCGTCGCCGTTGACGGTCACCGTGTAATCGCCCGGCGCATTGATCGCCACGGAGTCGGTCGGCAAGGGCACGCGCTGCGGCGTCCAGTTGGCCTCATCAAACCAGTTCCCGCTCGATGGGTATTGCCAATATATCGTGGGGGGCGTGCCGGGGTCGTAAAACACGGTGATGGCGTTGGTCACTGCGTCGCCAAACCCGTCCACCGCGCGCGCCGCAATGGTGTACTGCTTCTCCCTGAGGAGATCGCGGGCATCCGGGCCGATGGGATAAAACTCCGTGACCTCGGACGGGTGCGCCGGGTAGTCGGTGCCGAGCCAGGTGGGCGTGGTGCTCCACGCGGTGCCGCTCCAATACCAGCGCGTGGGCGGGCCGCCCTCGGAGGCGCCGCCATCCCAGTAGATAGCCAGATCGACGCGCTGGATCCCCAAGCCGGTGTCCTCTGTGGCGAACGCGGTGAAGGTGTTCGTCAGCGTGTTCACGATGGAGTTATTCGCGAGGCTAAGGCTGACGCGGGGCACGTGCGCCGCAGTCATGGTCATCCGGATCTCCGTTGGAATGGCGGAGGCGTCTATGACGCGGACGATGAAGGTGTGGTCGCCATCGGACAGGTCCGCTCCGCTCGGCAGGCCGGTCACGAATGCCAGCGTCATGCCGTCCTGCTGAGAGCTCTGCACGTCGTAGTTGCTCGAGAGCACGTTCGTATCCCACTGCTGCGCAGCAAAGTCCCACCACAGTCCATCGGATGCTCGGCTGATGTAGAGCTGGACCTGGTTGAGCGGCGCGCCGCTCGCGCCCGGGGACGCACTGATGACGACCGGGTTCTGCGCATCGAGCTCAGAGAATTGGGCGCCGTCGATGGGCGGAACGACCCCACCGATGTTGACCCAGTCCGCCAGCGGCCCGCTGTTGGGGCTCCGCGTGTAAATGTCGGCCGTCATCACGGGGCCGGGGTCGGAGATGTTGCTCACGGTCACGTAGGTGTTGATGCCGGGGTTGAGGCCCTTGTTGTAGGCGGAGCTGTTGGGCGCGGTATTGGTGCCGAAGACCCGGTTGCCCGTGGAGCCGGGGAAGGGGTCGCCGGCGTCCCCAACGTTCTGCCTGGCCTGCACGGCGAAGTTGGTGCCCGCGTTGGTGATGCTCAGTTGCCAAAGGTTATCGGCCTGCATCAGCGCGACGTGATAGTTACCGCTGTTGGTGCTGGGGGGCGCCCCGCCCGCGCTGATAGGGTACCACGTGTGCGTGTTATCGGAGTTGTCGTTGTTGACGCCTTTGGTGTCGTCGATGTGCCAAATGAGCAGGCCGCTGGCCGGCAAGGCCGAGTCGAAATTGGTCCAGTAGCGGTTCTCCACAAGGAAATACTCGGAGGCGCTGAGCCCGTCCTTCCACAGGCGGGCCGCAAAGGGCGCGACGGCGGACGCCGGGAACTGGACCCCCTTGTAATCGAGGGTGTAGTCGACGGGGGTGATCCAGCCCAGCTTGGCCTTGGACCAAGCATCAAAGTGCGCGGGGCAATCCCCCGGGCGCCCCCCGGCCCCGTAATTCCAAGTGCCGCCACCCATCACGCTCCAAGCGCCGACCCCGGCGGAGGCGTAGGTGGTGTCATAGAGGTCGGGCAGCCCCAGGGCATGGCCGTACTCGTGGCAGAATACGCCGACGGTGCTAGGGCCGGTGACGCCGTTGATTGCCAGGATCTCCGGCTCGAGGATGTAGTCGTCAATCAGCACACCCCCGGGCGCGAGGATGGGCTGCAGGCCGTCATTGGACAGGCTGCCCCGGTGGGACCAGATCGCATTAGGCCCGCCGCCTGCCTCTTCCCCCCGCCCTGCGTGGACCACGCTCACGACCGGCACCTTGCCGCTACCCGACTGATCGTATGGGGCGAAGTTGTAGCCGGCGGCGATGGCGGCCTGGATCGCATCATATACGAATTGCGCGGCGGGGCCGCCGAGGTTCGCCTTGTTGGGCGGCGAGGGACTGGGGTTCGGCGCGTAAAAGGCCGCCGTGTGGGCGACGGAGACCCAATCCTGAACACCGCTAGGCCCGGGGACCACGGTGAACTTGCCGTAGGAAACCTCGCTGTAGAAGGTGGCCATCGATCGCACCCCGGCGCCGGTTGCGAAGAGCTTGTTGCTGATGGTGCTCGATGACACCGTGTGCGTCACATCGGAGAAGTCGGCGAAAACGATCGGCAGGTAGGCGGTGCCGCGGCTGACAACAACCTTGGCGCGCGTCGGTTGGCTGGCATAGGACGACCAGACCGGGTGGTTAGCGATCTGCGCCTGGGAAGGGCTGGGCCGCCAAGCCGGGGCAGGGGGGGCGCCAACGCCAACCCGCTGCATACTCAGTTGCGGAGCCCCCGGGGCGCCGGGCAGCAGGTACACCCAGAAGCCGGTAACGGCATCTAAAGCCACCGGGCGGCCGTCCTGGGTCTCATACCAGTGAAACCACTCGTCGCCGCGGACTCGCAAGAGAAGGTCCTGGCCGTCAGGTTGGGAGAAATGAAACAGGCTCGGGGCCGCAGGACCGGCGAAAAGACAAAGGGGGCTCAGCAACGCAACTAACGCGAGAACAAGGCATCCCAATCGCTCAATGCGCGGTTCTGACCCTCCAAAGGGATGAGTGGACGGGAAGAGGACAGGAACATCGTTCATAGTAATTTGTGAATCCGGCTTCTGAGTTGGAGATCAACCCCAAAGCAATCACACGAGAGCGTCCACACTGTGGAACGCTGCCGGAAGAATGTCTAATAGGGCGAATCACGATTCAATATAGACCGGAGCTCACTCGTGTCAAATGACCGCTGCCGGGGTTGCCGCAGACGAACGGGTCGAGCGGACCTGAAACCGCGCAGGTGAAGCGGGCGCCGAATAAGCGGTTTTCCATCAAGCGCAAACCAATATCGCCGCCGCCACGACCGCCGAGGGCGAGGCAGAGCCCGCACGCATTACCAAGATGAGACAAGCGATGAACAACAAAAGTGGCCTAATCCAGGTGAAGATGGCGATAGCCTATCATTTGCGCGGCAGACGAATCGTCATGATCCCCTTGGGCAGCGCCAGCGCGTTCAGCCTGCAAACCCTGGACATCAACGATATCCTCCGCCAGACGGGCCTCATAAAGGCCAAGCAACGGGAATCGCTTCTTTTGGGGCGGCGACCCGCAGTGCTCCGTACCGTGTATTCTCACAGCTATTGACAGCCCGGGCTAACGCTCCACCTCCTCAGCGCGTGCTTCAACGTCTTATCGGTCGGGTTCATCTTGACGGCTTGCCGGAGCTCGAGCAGCGCGCGCCTCTGGTCGCCAGACTTGGCCAGTGCCGCGGCTAACTGCACGCTGAATGGGGGATGACCTGGAAACGCCCGAGTCAGGTATTGCAGGTGCTCGATGGCTTCCTGGTATCGTTGCGACTCCTGACAGAGCCAGGCCAGGTTGAAACGCGCCGGCCAGTAGTCGGGTTCGAGGCTGACTACGGTCCGATACGTCCCGAGGCAGGTTTCGGCGTGTTGGGTTGTGAAGACCTCTTGGCGGGCCTGAATCGCAGTTTCCGCCGCGCGCTGACGCGCCGCGTGATCCAGTTGGTCCAGGAAGGGAGGCCGCGCGGTCAACCGCGCCATAGCTGACGCCACGCTCAGATCGTCATAGCTGGTATAAGGCACGGTCTGAAGGCAATCCTCATACGTTGGAATGCCGCCGCGCGCCCGGCAACCGAGTGACTGCTCCAGAATCGGCGCCAGGCGCTCGTAAACCGTTCGCGCCAACACGTACGCGCCCGCGAATGTCGGGTGAACATGGTCGTTAAAGAGCCGTCCTCCGGGAACTCCGGCGTCGCTCAGAGGGCTCTCGGAGAACGCCCGCTCAACATCCGCCAGGACCACCCCTCGCCCCTCCCAGCGAGCGGCAAGGTCGCGGATGCCGCGGTTGATCGCCGAGTCCGCGCGAAACTGTGTGGCGTCCCAATCCCTCGCCGACTCGTATCGGGCCCGCGCGCGCGCCGCCTCTCCCGCTCGCGAATAACATCGGCCAAGACGAAACTGCAATTCCGCGAAATGATCATCAATCTTCGCGGCCGATTCGTAGGCCTCGATCGCCTCGGGAAACCGCCCGTCTGCCTCCCGCTGGATTCCCACCTCGAAGGCCCGCTCCCATTGCCCTTGCTCGGCCGTAGTTAGGTCGCTTCGGTGGAGTGACCCTAATGGCGGGCAGTCCCCAAGATTCACCGCCACCGTTCCCAGGATCACCTTCGCCCCATGGGAAGTGGCCGCACGGCAGGTGTCTTCCAGGTTGGCTCGGAAATTCCCGGCGATGGCCTCGCGCCGCCAATCATCGGCCCGCAGGCGGTGTTTGCGGAAAAAGGCCATGTCCTGGGGCTTGTCCTCCTCGATCGATGGGCAAAGCCGGCTTTCCACGCCGTCGAGCCACTGTCCCAAGCGGCATGACCCCAGCCATCGTATCACGCGAATGAAGGTTAGAGATTGACTCCACCGCGGGGAATCCGGGTCCGGAGCGTGAAATCCAACCACCTCGTTATTGCCCATGTACACCACGAAATAATCGACCTCGTGCCGCGCGCATTCCTTGGCGATTAACCGTATGATGTGGGAGTTGATGCCGCGCATCGCGGCGTTAATCACCTCGAATCGCCGCTCTGGAAAGTTGCGGCGCATGGCGATCTCCAGGATTCGTCCGAAGCCGAAGGCCGGGTCGGGGGTGCCCATCGCGGCCGATTCTCCCAGCACACAAACCCGTATGGTCCCAGGCGCCTTCCTGGACGCGAGGGTGAAGAGGAATGGCCTCAGTGCGGTACTGCTCGAATAGAACTGCCAAGCGAACCTCGAGTTGCTGATGAGCTGGCCGGGCGGCTTCGCTGGGATGAGGAACGCCGTCGGAGACCCATAGCCACAGAGCCGCAGACCTCCCTCCGCGAGCGAGAAAGCCACCACGGGTGAGACCGTGAGCAACACCGCGCGCTTCAACCATTCTCCCCACCCTCCGCTTGCGACTCGATGCGGAATTGAGACGGGCTCCGCCCTCCCGGAAGCGTACCCCACCGCCGACGCTTCCGCCCGCGCCCGCCGCATGCGAATTGGGTAGTCGCTCATGCGATAGATCACACTCGTGCTTATGCGCGGGGGCGCACATGCGCACGCCACGCCGCACGGGGTTTCAGTGAATTGCCGCGACTATGGACAAGGCGCCCTAGGAGGTCAAGCGAAAAGTCAAACCACAACCCCTTGTTTAGTGCTCATCCGAGTTCCCATGCGCGGTTTGTCCTATCTCCAACCCAGGTGTTTGTGTGCGATCAAACTCGAGTATGACGCCTCCTCGGTGGTCATCGCAAGACCTCCAACGAGCCTAAAACGCCCTGAAGGTTTCAGGCACTTTTGCCGCCTCATCCTGCCCCAGCGTGTCGAGGAACCCAATCCAGCGCGGCGGCAGGGCAAAAACGAACTGTGCGTTCTCTCCGAGTTTGCCCGGACCGATGGGAGCCGCGCTCACAGCGAGGTGCTCCTGCTCCACAAGCGCCCACTCCTCATGCGTAAACACCATTACCGGAAGGTCCTGCCACGGCGCGTCTGCTGTCCACTGTGGGTGCCGAAGAAGAAACTCCGGCCCCGCGTAAGTCCCCGTCGTCTCGCCCTGCTCGTCCTGTGTCCGCCCCTGCCATGTCCCCGCGACCACCGAGTATCCCTTCCAGTCGGACGGAAAAGTCATTCCGAATCCATATTGTTCGTTTCGGTATTCGACGGCGCCGCCGATCCCGCCACGCTCTTGAGGCTGAGCCCTCGGTTCGGTGTTCTCCTGCTCAAGTTGGCGCAATCTCACCCCCTGACCGCGCACCCGCATCAACTCGCCTCCGTCCGTCTGCAAGGCTTCAACAGGGGTGCGAAGGTCGGCGTTTTCCTCCACCAGTCCCGTCATCTGCCGCTGCAACAGGAAGAGCGTGGCAATGCTGAGCAACATCACCACCAGCGCTCCGATTCTCAGCTTTGCGGTTGTCATGCTTCAAGAGTGCTCTGGCCGCAGTCGCGATGCGGCCTGCTCTCAGGTTGAATCATGCAGGTCCACCGCGCAACCCGATTGGTGCCGCGCTTCATCGGCGGCGAGTCAACCCGCGTTGAGTTCCCAACCCGCGCGGCATTGGCGCTTCACGCAGCGGTTCAACTCCGGCAGATTCGGGCAGCGTAGGTTGGCGCTGTCCCACTCCACTTTCGCGCCTGGACCGGCCTTAATGGCCAGGTGTCCGAGCAGGAGGAACTCGGTGATGGCCGAGGCGTAGCTGAAGTCGGCGCAGGTGGGTTTCCCTTCCTTGCAGCTTTGGATGAAATGACCGAAATGCGGGCCCTTGATCCGCGGGATGCGCGGCTCCGGCACGGGAAATGCCCGGTGCGCCGCTTCCGGCCACAGCCGCGGTCTTTGACCGTAACACCCGGTATGCATCACGCCCTTGGTTCCGATATAGAGCGTGCCGCCATCCCAGCCTTCGTGGAAGTCCCATTCGTACTTCTTCTCGAATTCGGCCAGCATCGGCGGGTAGTTGGGCGCCTGAATGGAACCTCTGCGGTCTTTGGCGGCGTCGGCGGGCGGGAGCTTGCCGCCGTCGTACCAGTACGCCTGAAACGCAGGCAGGCCCTGACGGGCCGGGATATTCCAGCGGATGACGCTGGCCTGCGGGTATTTCTCGTCGCCGCCACCAATGGTCCCGAGGCATTCGATGCTGCTCGGCTGACCGGGTTTGAGGGCCCAGAATACGCCATCGAGGTTGTGGCAGCCCCAGTCCCCCAGCCCGCCGGTGCCGAACTCCCAATAGTACCGCCAGTAAGCCGGGTGCAGGCCCTCATGATATTGACGGTCGGGCGCCGGCCCCAACCACTGGTCCCAGTGCAGGCCGGCCGGCACCGGTTTGGCCGGCGGACGTCCTCCCGCGCCGCCGTTGACAAACCCGCTCCAACTGTGGGTTTCGACCACATCGCCGACGGCTCCCGCCCATAGGTACTCGCAGAGCCGGCGGTAGCCCTCGTCGCAGTGGCCCTGGTTGCCCATCATGGTCCTGACCTTGCGTTCGCCCGCCGCCTTGGCCAGGGCGCGGGTCTGCCATAGGTCGTGGCAGAGGGGCTTCTCGCAAAATACGTGCTTGCCGAGTTGGAGGGCCCGCATGGAGGCCGGGGCATGATGATGGTCGGGAGTGGCCACAAAGACCGCATCAATCTCCCCGTGCATCGCGTCGAACATCCGGCGGTAGTCGGAGAATGCCCTGGGCTTGGCTCCGCGCTCGGCCGCCTTTTTGGTGGCAGCTTCCAGGCGCGCGTCGTCCACGTCCACGATTGCCACCAGCCTTTCGCCCAGGGCTGCCGCCAAGCTCTCCTCGCCTCGGCCCCCGCAGCCGATCACGGCGGTCGCGAGCCTCGAATTGGGCGAGGAATCGGCCAGGAGCGACGGCGCCGAAAACAGCCGCGAGGCCCCCACCAGGCCCGCGCCGGCCACCATGTTTTTCAGCCACCACCGTCTGCTGGATCGGTTTCTCATACTCTCGAGGTTTGTTGTTTGCAAATCGTTCGGGCTGTCGCCGTCATCTGGCGGGAGCTTATAGCACGAGCAAGCAGTGCTGGCCAAGCGGTGAATTCCCGGCGATGATGACCGCCCGGTATGGACATGAATTCGACTCCGCTCGCGCGCATCCTCTCACTGCGATACATTGCACTTTCTTGGGTGGCCTCAGTTAATTGTCCTTAACATTCGTTAACAAGACACGCTGTGAGTTGGGTGGTTTAATCTCGGGTGTGAAAGAGTGATGATGGGTCGCCGCCGAAGATGTCCGCCGGCGTGCCGCCTTGCCGGAACGCGGAAACTCTTCCCCCATCAGCCAGAGGGACCGCAAATCGTCAAGTTCAGCGAAATGAAAACAAATGTTCTAAGAATCGGGATTGTGATTGCCTTGAATGCCGCCGCTTCGGCTGTGTTCAGTCAAACCGCCCTCACCTCAAACCCCTATCGTGTCCTCAAAACCACGCAGACCATGGGCACGGGCGGGATCGATTATGTCCATGCCGACAACGACAACCGGCGGCTCTACGTCCCACGGGGCGATCAGGTGCTGGTTTTTGACTTGGACAGCCTCAAGCCGGCCGGCGTGATTCCCAATGCGCGCGCCCGCGGCGTGGCGGTGGACCCCAAGGCCCGGCACGGCTTCTGTACCAGCAGTCCTGTCGTTATGTGGGATGCCAAGACCCTGGAGACGATCAAGACCATTGCGGTGCAGGGGCGGCCCGATGGCATCGTCTTTGAGCCGATGACGGAACGGATATATGTCTTTAGCCACAGCCAACCCAACGCGACGGTGATCGAGGGAAAAGACGGCTCGGTGGTGGGCACCATTGACCTGGGCGGTGCGCCCGAACAGGCCGCCAGCGACGGCCAGGGCCGCCTTTATGTGGCCATCGAGGACAAGGATAATATTGCGGTCGTCGACGTGAAAGCCCTGAAGGTGACAACGCACTACGACTTGGCCGGCAAGGGCGGCGGTCCTGCCGGCCTGGGTTTGGATGTGAAGAACCATATCCTGTTCGCGATGTGCCGTGACCCTCAAACATGCGTCGTGCTGGGTGCGGACGATGGAAAGGTCCTTGCCACCCTGCCAATCGGCCGAGGCACGGACGGGGGCGGGTTCAACCCCGGCACCATGGAAGCGTTCAGTTCGCAGGGCGATGGGACGTTGAGCATTATCAAGGAAACCAGCCCAACCAGCTTCGAGGTGGCACAGACGGTGCAAACCAAGCCACGCGCCAAGACTTGCACGCTGGACACCAAGAACAATCAGATTGTCTTGATCACCACGGAACCGGCTCCCGCTTCAGCCTCCGCAACAACTCCCGCGGTCAGTGGCGAGCAACCAGGTGGACGGCAACGCGGCGGAGGTCCGGGAATGCTCGATATTCTGGTTGTCGGACGGTGAGCGACCAGGTCCAGGTTCCGGAGAACTGCGAATAGGGGAGAACACCGGTCCGCTCGAATTCATGCCGTTTTGGAGTGCGGTGGCAAGCGAAGCGCGACACCGCTTTGGTTCGGGCAGCGTCTGACGTGTCGGATGTCCCGCGCGGCCGAAATCCCGACTCGTCGGGACGCTTCGCTCTGCCGGCGCACTCCAGAATACCACTTTGTCCACCGCCCCGAAGGCCGCGCGGAGGCCCCGCGAAAAGACTGGTCAGCCGGTCCGCACGGGGAGTATAAGGGGCGCCGGCTGCTTTGTTGCTTGTGCATTCTGGTTCCGGAAACCGGCCTTTGACGGGGTGGCGGGAAGGGCATCGGACACAGGCAAGCTGGCGGGACAGCTTGCGATTCGGGAGCAAAGTCGCCGATGAAAGAACCACTCCTATCAAACATGCGAATTCCGGCAATTCCGTTCGTGAGGTTGTTGCGGCCATTTTGGATGTCGCCCTCGTTTTCCCGGTCTTGCCGGGAGAGGCTTGTGCGCCCGGCGCTGGCGGCGCTTCTTCTGGTCTTCACAACCCAGGCGCGCGCGGCCGAGGCCCCCGCCGGCGCCACGAACCTGGTGCCGCGCGCTGGCTTGCTGCTGCTCACCGGCGGCCGCCAGGCGCGCAGCCCGTTCCATACCGATGCCGTCGAGTTGGCCATCGTGACGGAGAAATGGTCCGCGCCCAGGGCCGGGGACACGGTGTCGCTGCCTAACGGCTCCAATGCCACCTGGCAGGCCGCCGGCGCCAAGGCGGATGGGACGTTCTCCCTGGCAGAAGGGCGGGGGGGCTATCTCTACCTGCCGGTGACTTCCGACCGTGACCAAGCGGCTCTGCTCAAGGCCGCGGGCCACTCGATGGTCTATGTGAACGGGGAACCGCGTCCCGGGGACCTCTACCGCAACAGCGGTGTCCCGCTGCCGGTCCACCTGCGCCCCGGCACGAATGATATGCTCTTCGTCGCCGGGCGAGGAGACATCCGCGTCGAACTTTTCCCGACCGTCAAAGCCATCACGCTGGCGCCGCAAGACACCACGCTGCCGGACCTTCTCCAAGGGCGTGACAACAACACCTGGGGCGCGGTCATCATCGTCAACGGCACTGCGGCGTCGCTTTCGGGTCTGGCCTTGACCGCCTCGACCCGCCGCGGCAAATCCACAACGACGCCGGTGCCCGAGGTCCTTCCTTATAGCATCCGGAAGGCCGGCTTTCAAATTCGCGACGACGGCCGGGGCGGCACCAACCGCGAGTTGTTGACCCTCGTGCTGTCCAAAACGAAACCGGGGCCGCGGCAGGTCCTGGACTCGGTCCAGGTGGACCTTCGTGTCCGCCGGCCCGGCGAGACCTACAAACGGACATTCGTCAGCGAGATCGACGGCAGCGTGCAGTATTTTGCCGTCACCCCGGCGTATCCGGTTGACCCGGCGCATCCCGCGCGGGCGCTGGTCTTGAGCCTTCATGGCGCGAGTGTCGAGGCCCTGGGACAGGCCTCGGCGTATGCCCCGAAGACCTGGGCCCAGATCATCGCTCCCACGAATCGGCGGCCTTACGGCTTCGATTGGGAAGACTGGGGACGCCGCGACGCTTTGGAAGTGCTGGACATCGCCCAGCGCGAATTCGGCACCGATCCGGGCCTGACCTATCTCACCGGGCATTCCATGGGCGGGCATGGCGCCTGGCAGATCGGGGCGACCTGTCCCGACCGGTTCGCCGCGATCGGTCCCAGTGCCGGTTGGATCAGCTTCTTCTCGTATGTGGAGGTTCCGCGCAACGAGAGCACCAACGCGGTCCGGCGGCTGCTCCAGAGGGCCGCGACCCCGATGGACACCCTCGTCCTTGCCAGCAACTACCTGCACCACGGCATTTACATTCTGCACGGCGAGGCCGATGACAATGTGCCGGTCAGCGAAGCCCGCGCCATGCGCAAGGTGTTGGAGGGGTTCCACAGCGATTTCAAATACCACGAGCAGCCGGGCGCCGGCCACTGGTGGGGCAACGCCTGCGTCGATTGGCCGCCCCTCTTCGACCTGCTCGCGCATCACCGGATTCCCGGCGATGAGAGCGTGCATGAGGTCAATTTCACCACCGCCAATCCGGGGGTGTCGGCCTCCTCGCACTGGGCCTTTATCGAGGCCCAGGAGCATCCATTGGCGCGCAGCAGCGTTCGTCTCCGCCTGGACCGGGACGCGGGCGGTCTTTCCGGCCGCTTCAGCGGCGCCACGGAGAACGTCGCCCGCCTGGCCTTGAAGCATCCCGGCTGCCCGCGTGGCGGCACGTTCAATGTGGAACTCGACGGCCAGCAGTTGACCCATATCGCGGTGAGCGCGTCTGAGCCCATGCTTTGGTTTGCGCGCGAAAGGGGTGTCTGGCGGACCGTCTTCGCCCCCTGTCCCAGCCTGAAGGGTCCGGCACGCTACGGTCCATTCAAGGAGGCTTTCAATCATCGTTTTCTCATGGTTTACGGGACCCGCGGCACGCCCGAGGAAAACGCCTGGGCCTTGGCCAAGGCCCGGTTTGACGCCGAGAGTTTTTGGTATCGCGGCAATGGAAGCATCGATGTTCTGCCCGATACCCGCTTCGACCCGAAACGGGAACCGGACCGGGGCGTCATCCTCTACGGAAACGCGGGGAGCAACGGCGCTTGGGACCCGTTGCTGCGGGACAGCCCCGTCCAGGTTGCCGCGGGGCGGGTCCGGGTTGGCTCCCGCGAATGGGAGGGGGCGGACCTGGCCTGCCTTTTCCTGCGTCCTCGTCCGGGCAGCGAGACCGCCTGTGTCGGCGTGGTGAGCGGCTCGGGCCTCGCCGGGATGAAGCTCACCGACCGCGCGCCTTATTTCATTTCCGGCGTGGCGTTCCCGGATTGCACCGTGTTCGGCCCCGCCGTCCTGGCCAAAGGCGCCGACGCCGTCCTGGCCACGGGGTTCTTTGGGAATGACTGGACGGTGGAGGGCGGCGACTTCGCGGGGTTGGCCAATTAGGCGTCGCGAAGTGGCCGTTGCACTCCGGTTTGCGATTTGACTGGCCGCCATCCTCGGAAAAATGGAATATGCACGGAAAAGAATATGAACCGCCGAAGATTCCTACGAACGAGCGGCCTCGGATGCGCCGCGATAGCGTTGACCCAATTCCCAGCGTTTTCCGCCGAGCTGGCCGACCAGAAAAAAAGGGTCGGGCTGATCGGCAGCGGATGGTATGGCAAAGTGGATTTGCTGCGCCTCATCCAGGTAGCCCCCGTCGAGGTGGTGTCGATATGCGACGTGGACAAACGGATGGTGGCCGAGGCTGTCGACATCGTGGCGGAGCGGCAGCTATCGAAGAAGCGACCGCGTGCCTACGGCGATTACCGTGAAATGCTCAAAGAGAAGGATCTGGATGTGGTGCTGATCGCCACGCCCGACCACTGGCATGCGTTGGCAATGCTCGAGGCGGCGCAAGCGGGGGCCGACATCTATGTGCAGAAGCCGATCGGGGTGGATGTGATGGAATGCCAGGCCATGCTGGCGGCGGCGCGCAAGCACGGCCGCGTGGTCCAGGTGGGCATGCAACGCCGCAGCACGCCGCATTTGTTCGAGGCGCGCGAACTGATCGAGGAAGGCCGTTTGGGCCGGATTGGGCTCGTGGAGACCTATTGCTACGGCCGGCGCGGCATCAGCAACCCGCCCGACCAGGCGCCACCGGGGAACTTGGACTACGAGATGTGGACAGGCCCGGCGCCGATGCGCCCCTTCAACGCCGGCATTCATCCCCGTAGTTGGCGCGATTACATGGAGTATGGCAATGGCACGATCGGGGACATGGGCGTTCACATGGTTGACATGGTGCGCTGGATGATGGGCCTGGGCTGGCCCAAAAGGATTTCCTCCACCGGCGGCAACTATTTCCACAAGGAGGGCAAGCCGAATATCCCCGACATGCAGAATGCCATTTTCGACTACGGCGACTTGCAGGTGACCTGGCAGCACCGGCATTTCGGGGGGAACCCGGACCCGCAATACTGGTGGGGGGCCAATTTCTATGGAGAAAAAGCGACGCTCAAGGCGAGCGTCTTCATGTTTGACTTTATCCCGCTGGACGGGGGAGCTCCCATTCACCGGGAGTGGAATGACCCCAAGGCCAAATACCCGGTCGATAGCGATCAGTATCCGGAAGACAAGACGGAGAGGGGCATCGAGTATCATGTCGCCCCGGCCATCCGCGGGCACATGAAGGACCTCCTGCAATGCACCGCCAGCCGGGGGCGCCCCCGGGCGGACATCGCCGAGGGAAGCACGTCCACGAGCATGTGCGTGCTCGCCAACCTCTCGCTGCAATTGAAGCGGAGCCTGGCCTGGGATGAAGCCAAAGGCCAGGTCGCGGGTGACGAGGAGGCCAATCGGCTGCTGGCGCGCCCCTACAGAGCGCCTTGGCGCCATCCAACGCCCGAGCAGGTCTAGAAGCCGGGACACCGGCGACCTGAATGTGCCCCGGGCCACGGACCCGCAGGCGCAACGGGACCGCGCTTACATTGCCGGCAGAACGGATCGACCTGTAACGGTCCCGCCGACTCTCGCTTCCCCCAGTTTGGGCCTATCACAAATGCAGCCACAGCAGCTTGAAGTCCCGGCGGCAACCGGTCCCATCCGGCCGGAACCTACCCTCTATGCGGTTCTCCTGGCCGTCAGTTTCTCGCATCTGCTCAATGACACCATTCAGTCCCTAATTCCCTCACTCTATCCCTCGGTGAAGGAGATGTTCCACCTGACCTTCACCCAGGTGGGCTTGATTACGCTCACGTTTCAACTGACCGCCTCGCTGCTGCAGCCGCTGGTCGGCTTTTATACGGACCGCCGGCCAATGCCCTTTTCCCTCGCCATTGGCATGGGCTTTACCCTGGTGGGGCTGGTGGTCCTGTCGGTGGCCTGGAATTTCCCGCTCCTGCTGTTGGCGGTTGGCCTTGTGGGCCTGGGGTCGGCGGTCTTCCACCCGGAGGCTTCACGGTTGGCGCATTTGGCTTCCGGTGGGCGGCGCGGGTTGGCGCAGTCGCTCTTCCAGGTCGGCGGCAATGCCGGGGCCTCGCTTGGCCCCCTGTTGGCCGCCGTGGTCATCGCGCGCAGGGGACAATCACGGGTGCTCTGGTTCTCGCTGGCTGCCATGGCGGGGATCGTCATTCTCTGGCGCCTGGGGAGGTGGTACGAGGACCACGCGCTCGAAAGGCAACGACATCATCAGGACACGAGACGCGAGCCTGCCACCGGCTTGCCGCGGCGGAAGGTGGTCTTTTCGCTGGCCATCCTGATGGTGCTGCTCTTCTCGAAGTACTTCTATCTGGCGAGCTTGACCAGTTACTACACATTCTACCTGATCGCCAAATTCCATCTGTCGATCCAAAATGCGCAGGTCCATCTGTTCCTGTTCTTGTTTTCCGTGGCGACGGGGGCATTGATCGGCGGGCCGGTGGGCGACCGTGTCGGCCGCAAGTACGTCATCTGGGTCTCGATTCTTGGCGTGGCGCCTTTCACGCTGTTGCTGCCCCATGCCGGCCTGGTCTGGACGGGAATTCTCACGGTGTTTATCGGGCTGATTTTGTCCTCGGCCTTCTCGGCCATCCTGGTTTATGCCCAGGAGTTGGTTCCGGGGCGGGTCGGCATGATCTCCGGCCTGTTTTTCGGCCTTGCGTTTGGGTTGGGTGGCATCGGTTCGGCCGTGTTGGGCCGGCTGGCGGACCATACCAGCATTTATTTCGTGTTCCGTGTCTGCTCGTTTCTCCCCTTGCTCGGCATCTGCGCCGGCCTTCTTCCGGATTTGAATGGCCGGAGGCAGGCCGAAGCGCCCGGCCTGGGACACCGATAAGTTTGGCAGATTTTCCCCGTCACCGGGTTCTTACTGGTAGAACGATGACGACGGACAGCCAACAACTGCTTTCGGGGCGGTCTCTCTGG
This sequence comes from uncultured Verrucomicrobiota bacterium, assembly GCA_964653485.1. Lineage (GTDB taxonomy): Bacteria > Verrucomicrobiota > Verrucomicrobiia > Limisphaerales > UBA8199 > CAVQND01. Next base: position 25,659 of record CAZZFF010000013.1, read on the forward strand.
ATGAAAATGAGGGCAAGGTCAATGCGGACACCTCCCTGCAGAACATCGATAAACTCGAAAGGCTGATAAAGTCTTGGAGCGATCAGGATAGGACGGCCGTCCCGGAGGACTTGTGCCCGGTTTGCGAGCAGAAGTCCATCGTCGTGGGTGAAGGCAAAGACGAACGTCGCGAAGTTCGGATTTGGCCCCTCCCTTTTTCAAATCGCTTGAGGGGAACGCGGCTTGGCGGCGTATTAACACACGGTGATGGAAAAAACGAACAGTCCTGGGCCGAATCGCGTCTTGCACGCGAGCGCCGTTGTTGCTGTGGTCTTGCTGCTGGCAGGCTGCAAAGGCTTCCCGACCCAGAGCGAAAAGGAGGCTCGCGGCCAGGCTCAAACCGTCGCCTCAGCTTATCGGCCGCATGAGCAAGAGCCCGCGCTGCCGGTCCTGACGGCCGCTTCGAGCCTCAGCAATTATCTCAGCTACGCGCTGCTCAACCAGCCGAAGGTTGAGGCTGCTTATTACAACTGGAGCGCATCCATCGAACGGATCACGCAGGCGCGGTCGTTCCCCGACCCGCAGTTCACTTTTCAGATGGATATTCAGAACGTCGTGACTTCGATCATGCCCGGGCTGATGGGGACCATTCCCTGGCCCGAGAAACTTCGGGTTGGAGCGAACATCGCCTCGGACGAAAGCCAGTCCAAGTACTTTGCTTTTCAGGCCGCCGTCCTGGAGAGCGCTTTCGAGGTAAAACGCACGTATTACCAACTTCATTTCTTGGAGGAGAAAATCCGCGTCAATCAGGACACACTGAAGCTGCTATCCGACCTGGAGAAGCTCGCCCGGACCCAGAACGAGGTGGGTAAGGTAACGCTGCAAGACGTGCTGCGCGCGCAAATCGAGCAGGACCGGCTCAAGACCGAGATTGCCAACTTGGAGGACGCGCGCAACTCGCTCCAAGCCCAGTTCAAAGCCGCGCTGGGTCTGGGAGCCGATGCTCCAACGCCCCCAATCCCCCTTCAATTCGAATCCACGACCCTGGACCTTACGGCGGACGACCTGTTCGATAAGGCTCTCGCACAGAATGCGCGCCTCAAAGCCATGGAAGCCGACGTGCGCGCCGCGGAAGCCAGCATGATCCTCGCGCGGAAGGCGCGTCTGCCGGATTTCAGCCTGGGGTTCATGGCCGACGTGAAGGCGAATCCGACTCTTTACCGTCTGCCCGGCGGGCCGGGCGCGGTCTCGCTCCCCATCTGGCGCGATAAAATCGCGGCACAAATTGCCGAGGCCCTGGCCAACAAACGTTCGGCCCAGGCGCAACTGTCGGACGAGCAGATTGCGCTCGCGGTGGATTTCGCCGAAAGATCGTTCCTTTACCGCGAGGCGACCCGCAATCTGGCGCTCTTGAATGACCAACTCCTGCCCAAGGCGCGGCAATCGCTGGAAGTGGCCCGGTCCGGTTACCTGGGGGGCCAGATCGACTTTTTTAACCTGACCGACGCCGAACGAACTCTGCTTGAGTTCAAGTTGGATAAGGTCGAAGCGACCCTGCAGCGCGAAATCGTTCTGGCGGAACTGTCTCTGATCATTCGGGGCATGCCGCCGGCGAATGTTGCGATGGATTCCAAGACCTCCGGGATGCCCCGCGGCAACGCTTCCGCCCCCAAGAAAATGGGCGGAGGAATGTAAGTTGCGCATGAACGACTTGCTTTTATGAAACTCGCGGCTCTTTTCATTGCGACCGTCTTGGTTGCGGGCGGCGCCGGCCTGTTGCTGACCGGGTGCGGTCCCGCTCATACTTCTGCATCGAGCGCTGACTCACCCAAGACACTCTACACCTGCGGCATGCACCCGCAGGTCGTCCAGGACAAACCGGGCAACTGTCCCATCTGCGGCATGAAACTCACCCCCATCCGCAAACAAGCCGAACCCGCGAAAGGCGGGTCAAGCGCCTCATCAGGCGAGCGCAAAATCAAATACTACAAATCCACCATGATGCCGGGCGAGGTGAGGCAGGCGCCGGGCAAGGATACGATGGGCATGGACATGGTCCCGGTCTATGAGGATGAGGCCGCAGCGGCGGCTTCGCAGGCTATCGAGATCGACCCGGTAACCACCCAGACCATGGGCATCCGCACCGCGACGGTCACGCGAGGGGCGCTGCGCCGGACCATTCGCACGGTGGGCGCCATTGACTACAACGAAACCGCTTTGGAGGACGTGACGACCAAGTTCAAAGGGTGGATCGAGAAACTCTACGTGGATGCCACCGGCCAGCAGGTTCATCGCGGCGACCCGTTGTTCGATATTTATTCGCCGGAGCTTTACAGCGCTCAGCGCGAGTACTCGCTCGCCCTGGAGCAGGGAACCAATGCCTCCGGCGGCTCCTCGCTCAGAGTAAGCGCCCTCACCAAGCTGCAGTTTTTCGACATCTCGGCCGGGCAAATCGCCGAATTGGAGCGCACCGGCCAGCCGACCAAAACCATGCGCATCGTGGCGCCGATGGACGGTGTTGTGGTCGAGAAGATGGTGGTGCAGGGTCAGATGGTGGACCCGGGAATGAAACTCTACCGGTTGGCGGACCTGGGGCTGGTGTGGGTGCAAGCCCAAATCTACGAGCAAGACCTGGCCTATGTGAAGTTGGGCCAGGAAGCCACCGTTACCCTCTCCTACCTCCCGGATCGTGAGTTCCGCGGGCGGGTGACCTATGTTTATCCGGACGTTGACGAGAAAACACGCACGGCGCGCGTGAGGATGGAGTTCCACAATCCAGGGTTCTTCTTGAAGCCGGGCATGTTCGCGACGGTCCTGGTCTCCGCCGAGTTGGAGCCCTCCGTCCTGTTGGTGCCCGATATGGCTGTTTTACGCAGCGGCGAGAAGAACACTGTCTTCGTCGCATTGGCGGAGGGCAAGTTCGAGCCACGGACCGTCACCCTGGGGCCACAGGCCGAGAACGATATGTACCAGGTCATCAGCGGCCTCAAGGAAGGCGAACGGATCGTTACGTCTGGACAGTTCATGCTGGATTCAGAAAGCCAGCTCCGCGAAGCGATCCAGAAAATGCTGGAGCCGAAAAGGTCCGGTGAGGCTGAGCCGGGCAAGAATGGCGGTCGCGAGGGCATGGCTGGCGGCCACGAAGCCACGAAAGAGGCGGCCTCCGCGGATGAAACGGCCCTCAAGTACATCTGCCCGATGCCGGAGCATGTCTCCATCCAATACGATCATCCCGGCAAGTGCTCCATCTGCGGCATGACGCTTGTGCCGGTGTCGGCCGCGGCATTGCGGCAACTGCAGCCTGGCGGCCAACTGCTTTATTACACCTGCCCGATGCCCGAACACAGCGACGTCCGCTCCGATAAACCGGGCAAGTGCCCCAAGTGCGGCATGACGTTGATTCCCGTGCTGCAGGCGCCACCCCTCTCGAAACCCGCCACGAACCAGGCCAGCGACCAGAAAGCCCAAGCGCTGCCCGCCACCCTTTATACCTGCCCCATGGCGGCCCATGCCAACGTCGTGTCTGACAAGCCTGGGAAATGTCCGAAATGCGGGGTGGACCTGGTGCCCGCCAGCACGGTCCCCCACGGCAAGATCGCGGAAGAGAACTGGCGCAAGGCGCACGCGGCCGAACCTCAGCAATGAGCGTTCAAATGCCATGTTGCAACGCATCATAGATTTCTCGCTCAAGAACAGGTTCATCATCCTTCTCGGGACGATCGGGCTGGCAGTGGGTGGAGTTTACGCGCTCAAGAACATCCCGCTGGACGCCATTCCCGACCTCTCGGACGTGCAGGTGATTGTCTATACCGAGTGGCCCGGCCAGGCGCCTCAGATCGTCCAGGACCAGGTCACCTATCCGCTCACCACCAAGATGCTCTCGGTGCCCAAGGCGAAGGTCGTGCGGGGCTACTCCTTCTACGGTTTTTCGTTCGTGTATGTCATTTTTGAAGACGGCACCGATCCCTATTGGGCGCGCAGCCGCGTGCTAGAATATCTGAGCGGCCTCAGCGGACGCCTGCCCGCGGGCGTGTCGCCCAGCCTCGGACCGGACGCAACCGGCGCCGGTTGGGCGTTCATGTATTCCCTCAACTCCACCAACCACGATTTGGCCGAACTGCGCTCCATGCAGGACTGGTACCTGCGTTATCAACTGGCCTCAGTCGAGGGCGTATCGGAGGTCGCGTCGGTCGGAGGGTTCGTCAAACAGTACCAGATCACGGCGGACCCAGCCAAGCTGCGCGCCTACAACCTGTCGATTTCCGAGGTGGCCATGGCGGTCAAACGCAGCAATGGCGAAGTGGGTGGACGTTCCATCGAACTCTCGGAGAAGGAGTTCATGCTACGCGTCCGCGGTTACATCCGGAATCTGGAGGACCTGCGCAAAATTGCCGTGGGTGTCGGCGACAAAGGGGTGCCGATCCTCCTGCGACAGGTGGCCAACGTGGAATTTGGCCCGGACATGCGGCGCGGCATCGCCGAACTCAACGGCGAGGGCGAGACCGTGGGCGGCGTCGTCGTCGTGCGTTACGGGGCCAACGCCCGGCAAGTCATCCTGGATGTGAAGAAGAAGCTCGACCTCGCGATGAAGGGGCTGCCCGCGGACGTGAAGTACAGCGTTGCCTACGACCGCAGCGCGCTCATCAACCGCGCAGTCAAAACCCTCGAAGAAAAGCTCATCGAGGAAAGCATCGTGGTGGCGCTGGTCTGCATCGCCTTCCTCATGCACCTGCGCAGCGCCTTTGTGGCCATCCTGATTTTGCCCATCGCTGTGCTCATGGCCTTCCTCGTCATGTTCGGCCAGGGGCTCAGTTCCAACATTATGTCCTTGGGCGGTATCGCCATCGCGATCGGCGCCATGGTGGATGCCGTGATCATCATGATCGAGAACGCGCATAAACACATGGAGCGCGACCAGGGCAAGAAATCTCACTGGGACATCATCCGTGACGCCGCCGTCGAGGTCGGCCCCACGCTCTTTTATTCCCTGCTGGTCATCACCGTCTCTTTCCTGCCGGTGTTCACCCTCCAGGCGCAGGAGGGCCGCATGTTCAAACCGCTGGCGTTCACCAAGACCTACTCCATGGGTGCGGCCGCGCTCCTTTCCATCACCCTGGCCCCGGTCCTCATGGGCCTGTTCATCCGCGGTAAAATCCCGGCGGAGGAGAAAAACCCCATCAACCGCGTGCTCGTGTGGCTTTACCATCCGGTGATTGATTTCGTCATCAAAAGGCGCTGGCTCGTGGTCTCTGGGGCGGCGGCGCTCGTCGTGTGGGTCTTCTTCCCCTGGAATAACCTCGTGGCCCGAATGTTGCCTGACGGCAAGGCCAAGGAGTGGGCCTTCAAAGCCGGCAAGATATTTCCCTATCAGAACATCGGGTCCGAGTTCATGCCGCCACTTTATGAAGGGGACTTGCTCTACATGCCCACCACTTTCCCCGGCGTCTCGCCCACAAAGGCACGCGAACTTCTCCAGACCACTGACCGCATCATCCGCCGCTTTCCGGAGGTGCATCACGTTTTCGGCAAAGTCGGGCGCGTCGAGAGCGCCACCGACCCGGCTCCCTTCGACATGATCGAAACCACGATCATGCTCAAGCCCGAAGGAGAATGGCCGGTGGCGGACATCAAGAACGAGTCGGGCAAGACCATCACCCGAAGACGCCGCACGCCTGACGAGCTCATCGACGCGATGAATGCCGCCGTTCAAATCCCGGGCCTGAATAACGCCTGGACCATGCCCATCAAGACTCGCATCGACATGCTGGCCACGGGAATCAAGACCCCCGTCGGTATCAAGGTCGCAGGGCCTGACCTTGCCGAATTGGAGCGTGTGGCCTCGGAGATTGAGGCGGTGGTGAAGACGGTCCCCGGCACGCTAAGCGCCTTTGCCGAACGGACAATGGGCGGCAATTACATCCAGTTTGACATCGACCGCGATGCCATCGCCCGCTACGGCTTGACCATCGGCGATGTCCAGGACGTCCTCGAGGTCGCCCTGGGCGGCATGCCCTTAACCACCACGGTCGAGGGTCTCGAGCGCTACGCTGTCAACCTCCGCTACAGCCGTGATTTCCGGGAAAGCCTTGGCGCGTTGCGGGAAATCGTCGTGCCTACCTCCACCGGCGCCCAAATCCCGCTGGGTCAACTCGCAAAAATCGAGACCGTCCATGCCCCGATGGGAGTCAAGAGCGAGGGCGCAATCCCGAACGCCTGGATTTATGTGGATGTCAAGGGTGTGGACCTCGGCACCTACGTCCAAATGGCTATGCGGGCGGTGAACGAGGCCGTCGCCAAGCACACCATCAATCTGCCCGGCGGCTACAACATTTTCTGGAGCGGCCAGTACGAATACATGCTCCGCGCCCAGGAGCGGCTCATCATTGTCGTGCCGCTCACGCTCCTGCTGATCGTCCTTATCATTTATCTGAACACGCGCTCGGCCATCAAGACCGCCGTCGTTTTGCTGGCGGTGCCGTTCTCCCTCGTGGGCGCCATCGGCATCGTCGCCCTCCTCCACTACGAATTCAGCGTCGCCGTGTGGATCGGCATCATCGCCTTGGCCGGCCTCGACGCCGAGACCGGGGTGGTGATGCTCCTCTATCTTGACCTGGCATACGAGGATTGGAAACAGAAGGGCCTGATGCGCAACCCAGGCGACTTGCGGGATGCTATTTATCACGGGGCCGTCAAGCGCGTCCGTCCCAAAGCCATGACCGCCTGCGTCATCATCGCCGGCCTGGCGCCAATTCTCTGGAGCCACGGCACCGGCGCTGACGTGATGAAACGAATCGCCACCCCCATGGTCGGCGGTGTCGTTACCTCGACCATCATGGAACTGCTCGTTTATCCGGCCATCTACTATCTGTGGCGGTCCCGGGCTCTCAAACGCTCGCCGGGATCGGCTCCGGCGCTTGCCCAGGCACTCCCGGCTTCCGGCCAATGAGACCGTGGCGGCCCCTGGCGGACTTGAAATATCGTGAGGGGTTCAGCGCGGTGCGGTAAAAGCTCCGGACTGGAGCCTAGGGAACGGGAGCGATGCCATCCAATGATGAGCCGCTTTGGCTTGACGCGGTTGATAGAGTTCGCCGTCTCGTACACCACCAAATCCCGGCTGCGATCATGCAGGTGATTCCCATGAAAAGCACCTCCCGCAGACGGAGTTGGGTGAGCAGTACGACACAAAACGTGATCCCCAAAGCGCTGAATGCCGAGCCGAAGGGCAAGCGGAAAGCCACCCTCGACGGCTGATCGTGACGCAGACGCACAAGAGCGGCGCAGATGGCGCCGTCGAAAACAATCGTAGCGCCGGCACTCAGCATCACGGTCCAGCGGAATGTGCCGGTCACCGCCAGAAGCCACGCCAGCGCCGCAAACAGGACCACGGACCAATGCGGGGTGTTGAAGCGCCTATGCAAACGGCTGAACATGCGAGGGAACTCACCACGCTCCGCTAGGGAATAAAGAAACCGTGGTGCGTTCAGCATCGTAGCGGAGATGCAGCCGTAGGTGGAGAGCATCGCGGCGATTCCGACGAACGCCGCACCGAGGCGCCCCATGAGCCGTGCCGCGGTCGTTGCCAGCGCGCGGTCTGTCTGCGCGGTGCCGATCGTGGCGACGATCACAAACTGCAACAGCGTGTAGAGCACGATGCAAACCGTCAAACCAGCCACAAGGGAGAACGGAATTGCGCGCCTCGGGTCCTTGAACTCGCCCGCCGGCATCATCGCGTCCTCAAAACCCCCGTATGCGAAGGCTAACAGCAGCAGCGCGTTCGCCCACGCCGCCCATCCGGGAGCGGCAATCTCGGAGGCCCGCATGATTTCCGCATGACGACTGAACTGCAGGAGTCCCAACAGGACCAAAGCCGTGAGTGGAAGCAGTTTGGCAACGGTGAAAAAATCGCTCAGGGCCGCGCCCCTTCGCACCCCGACGTAATTCGCCGCCGCTGGGATGGAGACCACGCCGGCAAGCACCAGCACACGCTGCCAGCCATGCGCCGTCCACGGTGCGAAGCCGGCCAGGTAAAGCGAAAACAGATTCGCATTGGCGGCGGCGGAGGCCATTATCGACAGAAACCAGAACCAGCCCACTTGCAGACCCACCAGCCGTCCAAAGGAGGCGCGAGCATAAAGGTAAACTCCGCCGGGTTCGGAAAACTGCGACCCAACCTCGGCGAAACAGAGCAGGATCACCCCCATGCCCAGGCCCGCGATGATCATGGCAATTGGGCTGGCTCGGCCGACGGCGCCGATCAGTTCGCCCGGCACACCGAAAATGCCGCTGCCGATGATGCAGTTGATTACCAGTGCCGTAAGGCTCCAGCGACCGATGGACCGAACAAGTCCCATAATCTCAGTGCCAGTCCTCCAAGTGCGATTCCTCTAAACCGTCGTGACATTCATCAGCTACTCGAATGTATAATAACATGCGTCCTTACAGGGTCAAGCGCCGGAAGGACGGCGCGTCAAGACGGGGTAGGGGCCGTCCGCAAGGACGGTCCCCCACGCATTAGGTGTGGAGAAAAGACGCCCTGGGCACGAGGTCAGCGTGCGGCAGGATGGGTCGGGTGCTGGGTCAGGGTCCAGTTGGAGATGTCAACGTCGCCGGCGCCTATTTGAAAAGCTGCTGGGCGAACCAGTATAAACTGTTCTTCCAATGTTTGAAGTCGTGGGCGTTGTCATCCACGCGCCAAATATGCGGGACGTTCTTCTCTAATAGTGCGACTCGATGAACGGAACGATGTCCTTAATCAAGCCGCTCTCGAGGTTCTTTCCCCGGCCGTTCAGCTTCAAAACCGTGATGGAATATGCCGGGAATTCACGCGTGAAAGTGGCGCTCAAGTTGTCCAGCTTCTCCGTGCGCGGAATAATCTTCCGGGGCTGTTCCGGAGAATTGGTGTCATTGAGGTTGTCGGCTGCCAAAATCACTGCTTCGCCTTCGGGTTCAATCTTCTGCGCGCCGTCGATTTGAACCTTGACGGGTCGCGCCGAGCCGGATGCGTTCACAACCTTCAGGTAAATCACGCCGCTCCGGCTGTCGCGGGTGGCGCAGAAGAAGACCTCCCGAACTTGCTGGGCGGCGCCAGGAGCGCCACGGCGGCCTCGCCCCTGCGACGCACGGGTCGGGATGCCTTGCGACCTGGTCGCAAGAATCTCATCGCCACGCATTGTGCTGAACATCATCTGGGCATAATACGAGGGCGAACCGTAGCTCGTCAGGGCGTCATAGCCAATCAGGTCCGAACTCCACTGCATCGAACGACCGTTTCCGTTCAATTGGCTGATGTTGACGAACAGCGGCGCATAGCAGGACAGCAGAACGATGTCGGAGTTACGTTCCATACAGGTCATCCAGGCGCCGTCGCCGAGCGCACCGGCCATGTTCGGCGTGGGCGATCCGACGCGTGTCGCCCATTCGCCGCAGAAGATTTTGGACTGATCGTCCCGCGAATAGGCATCGTATTTCATGGATTGCGCCATCATTTCCTCCAGTCCTCGGTAGTAATGCTCGTCCACCAAGTCCGGCGTGCGGCTCTTCACCCACAGGCTTTGGGGTTGTTCGTACCCGGTCGAGGAAATGACCTTCAGTTGCGGGTACTTCTTCTTGATGGCGTCGTAGCATTGGGCAAAGCGTCCATCGTAGGTTCCATTACGGTCGGGGCCGCTGCGGTCGAACCAGTCTTCGTTTCCGACCTCCACATAGTGCATCTTGAACGGCTTGGGGTGCCCATCTTTCGCCCGCTGCGCGCCCCACTTGGTGGTCGCAGCATCCCCGATGAGATACTCGATTTCATCGAGGGCTTCCTGAACGTAGGGCTCGAGTTGCGGACCCGCCGCGATAACGCCGCCGCGGCCGAGGCAGCAGCCAGCGAAGACGCCGAGCAGCGGTTCCATTTCGAGGTCCTCGCACCACTCGGCGAATTCGAGCAACCCGAAGCCGTCGGTGGACCAGTAACCCCAGGGACTGGGATGACCCGGACGCTGTTCGACCGGCCCGATGGTTTCCTTCCAGTTAAAACGCTGGTTGAAGGCGTTGCCCTCAAGATAATTGCCGCCGGGGAATCGGAGGAATCTGGGCTTCATGGCGGCCAACAGCTCCATGATGTCGGCGCGATTGCCGTTCTCGCGATTCTTGTAAGTGGGCGGGAAGAGCGAGACGTTTTGCAGCCACAGCGTTCCCGGATTCCTGGTGGTGAGTTTGAAGACATTCTCCTTCGAGGCGGGAACGTTTTCGGTCTTAAGCGTGGTTTCGAATTTCTTCCACTCGGTGCTCAGACCAGAGATTTCCGCGCTGGCGAAAGTGGTCTTGCCATCGGCGCTTTCAATGCTGAGGGTCGCCGGACCAGTGAAACCGGCGGCGGCCTTCGCGAAAAAGGACATCTTGTAAGCGGTCTGTGGCTTGACGGGGATGCCCCAATATCCGCCATTGGCAACACCGGCCGGCGAAGCCGCGGAAGCTGATGAGGCGTCGAGCTTGAGGCTGACGTTCAGGAACTCGTTCAGTGGAGTATTCGTGTCGAGCACCATCGAGGCGCCGCCGACGACCGTCCAGAACTTGGGTTGAGTGTCGGGCTTAAAGGTGACAGGAAGGTACTTGCCGACCTCGTAGGTCTCGGGCGTGACGCGCGGGACTGCTGCATCCGCCTTGAACGCGCGGTTGCGAATCAACTCCGCGTAGAGGCCACCCTCGTAGGCGAAGTTGATCTCCTCGGTCATCAGCCCGTAGAGCGTCGGACTGGCCTTGCCGGTGACTTTGGCCGCGTCAATTTGCAGAACGATGGGGCCGGCGGGTGAGGTTGGGACGGGGGCGGTGTCGGCGGGGACCGACGCCATGGGCGGGGCGGGGGCGGGCGTTACCGCGCTGGTGTCGCCGCCCGAGAGCGGGATGATTTCTATCGCGCAAATCTGGGGATTTTCGACCTTGGGCGTGAAGGTCACCTTGATCTTGCCGCCGGCGACGTCGACGGGGACCGTCTCCACATAAGCCTTCAGGGGCCCTCCAGCCTTGGCCCACACGTCGAAGTCCTTGAACTCCTGGCCTTGGACGTTGAACGAGAACACGCGCTCGCCCGGGGCTGTGATGCCGTCGTAGGTCTCCGCGAAATGGAGCTTCACCAAGTACTTCCCATTGGGCACCGGCCAGGAGAAAGAGTCCATGCTGTAGTGTTCCGCCCGGTAAAGGTCCGGGCTCTTGGTGTTGGCGATCTGGATGTCGGGCCTTTCAATCGTTTGGCCACCCTCGAAGCCTCGGTCCGCCAGCCAGACGTTGCCGTCCGCGTCTTTGACCGGCTCGGATGTGCCGGCTTTGATGCGGATCGCGTTGGCGGGAGGTACGGCCGTTACAGAAGGTGGCGTCCCGGGAGGCGTCGCATCTGAAATCTGGGTGGCCGCCATTTCGACGGGGTGATCCTGGAACAGCAGCGGCGCGAATTGATGCAGGCTGCGGCGCCAGGACTGCCATTCGTGCCCGGTGTCTGGAGACACATAAAAGTAGGCGTTCACGCCTGCCGCTTTGAGCGCCTCGTTGTTGGTCTTCGGGTCGCCGCCAAACCCCGCACCTCCGCCACCGCGATTGCCGCCAAGTTCACGGCTGCCATAGCTGGTAAAGACCACCTTGACCTTCTGCTTGAAGGCGCCCATGTCCACCACATCCGCTGGCGCGATGCTGCCGCCACTGAAAACGCCGATGTGGGAGAACTTGTCCAGGTTGGGCAGCGCGATCGCCCTGGTCTGCATCCCGCCCATCGAGAGACCGGCCATTGCGCGATTCGGCTGATCTGTGAGCGTGCGGAAGTTGGCATCGATGAAGGGAATCAGGTCTTCGAGGAGGACCTTCGTGAACGCACTGAAGTCGAACGCGCGGCCGCCGGGGCCGCGTCCGGTCGCAGGTGCGGCGTTGGTCCCGCGCGCTCCCGGTCCGCGACCTGGCCCGCCCGCGCCGGGGACGTAGCTGTTGGCCATCACGATGATGAACGGCTTGGTTTTGCCGGCGGCGATCAGGTTGTCCATGATCAATCCGGCGTGACCCTGGTTGCCCCAGCCGGTTTCGTCTTCGCCGCCCCCGTGTTGGAGATACAACACGGGATACCGCTTCGACGGGTCTTTGTCATAGTCCGGCGGCGTGTAGATGAAGCACCGCAGCACCGCATTAGCGTTTGTTGAATGATAGAGGGTTTCCCGCAACTGCCCGTGCGGCACGTCCTTGAGCGCGTAGAAATCCTGGTCCTTGGCCGGCACTTCGACGCCGCTGCCCCACCGGCTGCCGCCGTAGAAGTAAAGGCTGCCCGGGTCCGGGACGCCGGCTCCATCAATCACGAGCTGGTAGTAATGGAAACCTTCGTCCTGAGGCCGTGTGACGCCAACCCACGCGCCATCGTCACCCTTGGTCAGGGGGTAGGTTGCACCGCCCAAGAATTGGAGCGCGACGTTTGTGGCCTGGGGCGCCACGATACGGGCGCGGACGCGGCGCTCAGAGTTGACCTGGGGAAACTGCTTGCCGGGCTGATTCAACGAGGATGGTTTGAAATCCTCCACCGCCGGCTGGCCTGTCTGCGCCGTGCAAAGCCGCGCCGAGAGCGCGGCAACGAGCGCGAGAAACGTAAGGTTTGGTTTCATGGAGTGCGTGTGTTGGTGGTATCGGTGGATGGCGATTGTCATTTCACAATCAGGGCGCGCTTCTTTCGTCGCTCGGCGAGTTCGTCGGCCATTTGAATGGTCGTACTCTTGTTGAGCTGATAGGTCAAAAGCAGGACGGTGCAAATTGCGAAGAGAACGCCCACAACGACACCGCTGGTGAAGCGATAGCCCGCGACGGCGTTCGGCGCGGACGGGAGTCCTGTCTCGTATCCAAAGAACCCTTGCATTATCCATAGAAACGATGCGGAGCCGAGCGCCAGACCGGACTTCAGCGCGAACCCAATCGTGGCGAAGACGATTCCCGTGAACCGGCGGCCAACCGTCCACTCGGAGTAATCCGCCACGTCCGCAAAAATCGCCCACGTCAGCGGAATCGTCGGCGCATAGACAATAGAGACAAACGCCGTGATTCCCACCATCCCCCAGACATTCGTCGGCGACAGGAGATAAAACGCCACCGTGCCGACCGTCGCCAAGGCAAAGCCGGCGGCTGACACGGCCTTTTTGCCAAACTTCCGCGCGAGCGGCGGGGACAACAGAATGACGACCATTATTAGGGCAGTCCCCAGCATGTTGATGATGCTGTTGAACACGTCAGCGACATTCGAACTTGCGAGATTGGCGCGGCCTCCGTGGACGATATAGCCGAGCGCTTCCAGAATGCCGCCGCCCGGAACGGCACCCGGGGCCGCGACCAGGCCAAGCCTGGCCACAAAGTCGAACATGGCCGCCTTGTCCGCGTAGTGGTGGTAATAGTTGTAGAGGGCGCCCCCGCGAAAGGAGAGGATGGCAAAATGGACCAAGGTCCATAGGAACATGATCTTCCACGGGCCGTTCTTGAGCAGATCGCGAAAATCCTGCTTTGGCGAGGACTGACCGGTTCCGGCCGGTTGAATGCGTTCACGCGTCGTGGTGAACGTGACCAGGAATAGCACGACGCAAAGCACAGCCCAGATGGTCATCGTCATCCGCCAGCCGTACTGGCGATCGTGGCCACGGGCGAACTTGGCCACCAGCGGCAGCGTGAACCCGCCGACGATGAACTGTGCGGCGTTCACGGCGATGAAGCGGAAGGAATTCAGTTTCGCGCGCTCGTTGATGTCACCCGTCATCACGCCGCCGAGCGCCGCATACGGCATGTTGTTCATCGAGTAAATCGTCATCAGCAGCGTATTTGTGACCGCCGCGTAGGTAATCAGGGCGCCGAGGCTCCAGCCCTTGGGCGTGGTGTAGGCAAGGACCATGATGACGGCCCACGGCACCGTAGTGAACAGAATCCACGGTCGGAACTTTCCCCAGCGCGTGTGGGTGCGATCCGCAAGAATCCCCACGATCGGATCGGCGACGGCATCCCATAATCGCGGCCACAGCAGGATGGCCGCGGCCGCGCCGGCGCTGAGTCCGAAGGTGTCGGTATAAAAATTGAGCTGGAACAGCACCATCGTCATGAAGACGAAGTTTGCGGCGGCATCGGCGGCGCTGTAACCCGCCTTCTCGGAGAACGAAAGCGTTTGTCCGGTTGTGCTCATTGGATGCTTCGCTTTAGCTCACTCTTCGACTGTCAAAATCGTCCTTTGCAAATCCTCATCCCGCGAGGAAGTGCCGACCATAACCTCGAACTCGCCTGGTTCGACGACATAGTTCATGTCCAAGTCATAAAACGCCAGAGACTTCGGTGTGATGTCGAAGATAACGGTCTTGGTTTCGCCGGGTTGTAACCTGACCTTCTGGAAGCCCTTCAGTTCCTTGACGGGGCGCGTGACCGAGCTGACCAAATCCCGGACATAGAGTTGCGCCACCTCCGTCCCGGCGCGCCGCCCGGTGTTCGTCACATCCACCAATACGCGCGTCGAACCTTTGCGGGCGATAGTCTTCTTTTTCAGCCGGAGGTTTTCCAGCTTGAAGGTGGTATAACCAAGCCCGAAGCCAAACGGGAACAGCGGCGAAACATCATCCCAGAGGTACCCGCGCCGTGCGGACGGTTTGTGGTTGTAGAAGACCGGCAGATGGCCAACTGAACGCGGGATGGAGATGGGCAGCTTGCCGCCGGGGTTCACGTCGCCGAACAGCACGTCCGCCACGGCCCGGCCACATTCCTGACCGAGGTACCAGCACTCGAAAATCACGGGCACTTTTTTCGCCAGGTGGCTAATCGAAAGCGGACGGCCATTGAACAGCAACGCGATTACGGGTTTGCCTGTACTCAACATCGCGTCCACCAATTCGTCCTGGCGTCCGACGAGGTCCAGGCTCGCGCGATCCCCCATGTGCTTAAGTCCCCACGCCTCGCGCGAGGTCTGCTCGTTGCCGCCAATGGCCAGCACAATCACGTCGGCCTGCTTCGCGATCTTCAGCGCTTGCTTGACCTGCTTCCGGTCCTCCGCCGGATCGCTGGCGATCACTGCATCCCGCTGCCAGGAGCCGTCCTGGGTGATCTTGCAGCCCTCGGCATAGAGGACCTTCACGCGGTCGCCCACCTTGGCCTGGATCCCGTCGAGCACCGTGACTTTGTGCTTGGGCGCGCCGCTGTAGCCGCCGAGGAGCGGACGATGGGCGTTGGGCCCGATGACGGCAATGGTCTTGAGCTTCGACGGATCGAGCGGCGCGAGGTTGCCCTCGTTTTTGAGCAGCGTGATGGTCTCGCGGGCGGCTTCGAGCGCGAGTTGGCGGTGTTCGTCGCAGCCCACCACGCGGTCCGCCTCGTCAGGATCCACATACGGATCGTCGAACAGCCCCATCTGGAATTTCCAGTGGAGCATCGGCGCGACGAGATCGTCGAGCTGCTTTTCTTTGAGCTTACCCTTGCGGACGAGTTCGACAAGGTGTAGGTAGCAATCCGGCTCCGGCAGTTCGATGTTCACGCCCGCCTCTACGGCGAGGCGGCAGGCCTCTTGCTTGTCCTTGGCCACAAAATGGCCGTGCGTGCCGGGCCGGTAGCTGAGCTCCCAGATGGCGTAGTAATCCGAAACCACGAACCCCTTGAAGCCCCATTCCTTCCGCAGCAGCTCGCGCAACAGCCATTTGCTGGCGTGCGACGGAACGCCGTCAATTTCGTTGTAGCTGGCCATCACGCTGACGGCGCCGGCTTCGCGGATCACCTCACGGAACGGTTGGAGGAAGGTCTCCCGCAGCACGCGTTCCGAGACGTTCGCCGGCGCGCAGTTCTGTCCCGACTCCGGCTGCCCGTGAGCGGCAAAGTGCTTCAGCGTGGCCATGACGCGCCGCTTGTCGCGAAACGTGGCGTCGCCTTGGAACCCGCGCACCGCGGCGATTCCCAGTCGTGTGTTCAGGTAGGGATCCTCCCCATAGGTCTCCTCCACGCGGCCCCAGCGCGGATCGCGCGCCACATCCACCACCGGCGTGAGTGCCTGATGCGTGCCACGCACGCGTGCCTCGTAGGCGGCCATGGCAAAAAGCTGCTCGACCAAGGCCGGATTGAACGTGGCGCCCAAACCGATGGGCTGGGGGAAACTCGTGGCGTCGCGGGCCGCATGGCCGTGCAGGCATTCCTCGTGGAAGACAACCGGGATGCCGAGGCGCGAGGTTTCGAGGAAAAACCTCTCAATGGCGTTGGTCAGTTCAGCCATTTGTCGCGCCGTGCGTCCCATCCATGGCGCGGCGGTCGGCGCGCCGGCATCGCTGGGACGCCCCACTTGGCCGAGACCGAGCCCTTTCCTGAAGGCGGCCTTGGCCTTGGCCGGATCGAAATTACCCTCGGCGTCCACAAGCTTTTGCGCCTTCTCCTGCCAAACGCACGTCATCTGCGCGGCCTTTTCCTCCAGGGTCATGTGCGAGAGCAGATCCTTGACCCGTTTCTCGGGCGCGAGCGCGGGATTCTTGTAGGCGGGCACACGGGAGGCGGTTGAACCGCCTCGACGGGTGCGGACGGGGGTGGTCCTTTTCATTTAGATTCCTTGGAACCGGTCATCGTGTCCGGCCTGGCGCCGCAGGTTACGGTTGCGGTATTAGTTCAATCGCGTTGATTTGCGGGTTCTCGATCTTGGGAGTGAAGGTCACCTTGATCTTGCCGTCGGTGACTTCGATGGGGACGGTTTCCACATAGGCCTTGAAAGCCCCGGCGGCTTTGACCCAAACGTCGAAGTCTTTGAACTCGTGCCCCTGCGCATTGAAGGAGAACACACGCTGACCGGGACCAGTAATGCCCTCGAAGGTTTCGGCAAAATGCAGCTTCAGCACGTACTTCCCGTTGGGCACCGGCCACGAAAAGGAGTCCATGCTGTAACGTTCCGCCCGGTAGAGGTCCGGACTTTTCGTGTTGGCAATTTGGATGTCGGGCCTTTCAATGGTTTGGCCGCCCTCGAAGCCTTGGTCCGCCTGCCAGACATTGCCTTCGGCGTCCTTGACCGGCTCGGACTTGCCGGCTTTGATCCGGACCGTCTTCAAGGCGGGCGTTGCTTGCGGAATGATTTCAATCGCGTTGATTTGCGGGTTCTCGACGTTGGGAATGAAGGTAACCTTGATCGCACCGTTGGTGGCTTCGACGTTGACCGTTTCCACGTACGCGCGCATAGGCCCGCCGGCTTTGACCCACACGTCGAAGTCCTTGAACTCGTGTCCCTGCACGTTGTAGGAAAACACGCGCTGGCCGGGTCCAGTAATGCCATCAAACGTTTCGGCGAAGTGCAGTTTCACCACGTACTTTCCGTTGGGCACCGGCCAGGAGAAGGAGTCCATGCTGTAGCGTTCGGCCCGGTAGAGGTCGGGATTCTTCGTGTTGGCAATCTGGATATCGGGCCTTTCCAGGGTTTGGCCGCCCTCGAAGCCCTGGTCGGCCAGCCAGACATTGCCCTCAGCGTCTTTGACGGGCTCAGACTTTCCGGCTTTGATCCGGACCGTCTTGGCGGCGGGCGCAGGTTGCGCCGGAGCGGTCGCCGACTCGCGTTTGGCGACGGCCTCTGTGGTGGCGAAGTCGCCGACCTTACGGGTGAACTTGATCTCGTTGTCCGAAATCTTGCCGGTATAGGTAATGCGCAGGTCGTTGCCCTGGATGTTGAGTGGCTCGACAAAAGACACGGTGTCGCCTTCGATCTTGCCTTCCTTCAACTCGGATTCGCGTTTCGCGCCATTCACCTCGGCGCTGGCGTTTCCGATAACCTTTGTGCCGTCCTGCCGGAGAGTGAAGGTGTACTTCTGCAGGCCGCGCTGCGTGTCGAATTGGGCTTTCCACACCCCGGTGACATCGGCTGCCCAGATGGAGCACAGGGAGAGGCCTAGGGTCAGAAGAATAATTCGGGTTTTCATGTTCTTGAGAGTCTCGGTTTCACGAATTGTTTGGGGGTTTTTGCGGTCGTTATGGTCGTGCGCTAATACTCAAAGATGTGCTCTTCCCAGTGTCAGGTAAAGCCCGCGTTCTTGCCAATATGACGTTTATCATATCAAGAGGCAGTGGAAGCGCCCTGGCGCCGGCCGGATGGTTGGCCTGAGAGGTATTTCGCCGCCGCCTCGGTCCGGCAACGGACGTGCAGCTTCTCGTAAATATGAGACAGGTGGATACGCACCGTCCCGGAACTGATGTGTAATTGACTTCCGACTTCCTTGTTTGATCGTCCCTGGGCAACAAGGGCCAGAATCTCCATTTCGCGGGCGGAGAGCTCCTCCGTCTCCGAACTGTCAGACGGCTCTTCCAAAAATGACCGGACCACCATGCGGGCCACCTGGCTGGTCATCGGCGCGCCTCCCGCGCGCACTTCGGCAATCGCTTCCAGAATATCCTTTTCGTCAGCGCGCTTGAGCACGTATCCACACGCGCCGACCTTCAGCGCCTGAAAAATCGTCTTGAGGTCCTTGTAAACCGTGAGCATGATCACCTGGATGCTTGGCATCAACTCCCGAAGACGGGCTGTGCATGCAATACCCGATTCCCCTGGCAGGTGGATATCCATCAGCACTACATCCGGCCGTTGAGCGGGAATTCTTTCCAACGCGTCTTCCGCGGAGGAGCAGGCGCACACGCACCGGTGACCCGGCGTATTGGCAATCATGTCCGAGAGATACTGACGAAACGTCGGATTATCCTCAACGATAGCGACTTTCGTGGTTTCATTTTCATCACTGGACGTTTGATTTGCCATACTGTGGTCTATTTGCAACGCCGGTAGCGCCATTACTTGACGGCACCCTATGTCGTTTTGGTCTAAGAGCCTATATGCTGAACGTCATACTAGGAGAGCGCGCTCTCGGTGGTCGCCTCGCTTCGCGGCGGAAGGCGCAATCCGATGGTTACAATCGTCCCCTTTCCCATCGAAGATTCGATACTGTATCGCCCACCGAGCGTGGATAGCCGACGCGGGAGGTTTTTCAACCCTTTGCCCCCGCGCGTGCGGTTTGTATCGAAGCCTCTTCCGTTGTCCGAAATGATGATGTGAAGCTGGCCTTCGGCGAAGGTCAACCGAAATTGCACCTCGGTAGCCTGAGCATGGCGCTCCACGTTGTTCAACGTTTCCTTGACGGCCAAGAGCAGAGCGTGTCGCAAGCGGCCATCCAGCACGATCGAGGGCAACGCGACGGGGATATCGAAGCGACATGCGATTCCGAAATGGTTCAAAAAGTCGCTGGCGAAGTCACTCAAATAGTCTGCGACAGATTCAAGGGAATTGTCCTCCGGATCGACTGCCCAGACGATGGTATCCAGAGCGGTCACCAACCCGCGCGCCTTGGCTCCGATCGCACGGAACAGGGATGCCAACTCATCCAGGGTGCCTAATCTTTGGCCCTTATTCGCCAGCACCCCAATTTCGGTGAGACTGGAACCAAGGTCGTCGTGCAAATCCCTGGCGATGCGCGAACGTTCTGTTTCCAGGGCCCGTTCTCGTTCAGCCTCCTCGCGTTCGCGGATTTCTCGTCGGAGTTGTAGCGTGCGCTGCTCCACCAACCGTCGCAATTGCGAAATCCAGGCCGCGGCGAGGGTCAGGATGACGAGTAGCAACCCAACCATGACGAGCAAGCGCTGCGGCGTCCACCAGGAGGGCTGCGACAGCACTGCCAATTGGGAGGCAGAGCTCAAGAATAACTCGAATCCACTCGGCGTATCGCCCTCCGACCCATTCGCCGCTTTTCCAACGTAAACACCGGTAAGAGCCAACTGACTCCCGACCCGCGGAAATGCGGTTTCCTTCCCCCCCGGCATGCGAGCGAGAAACAGATGGCCGGCCGCGTTCATTTCCAAAACGCGCGAGGCCTGCTCTGTATGGATTCCCATCAGCGTCCCTGAAACACGCACCAGCGTGGAATCGACATCTTCCCGCACGAGTTCGCGGCCGTCCAGCGTGCGGGGTTTGGGATCGGTTTCCCCGCCGGTTTTCCGAAGGATCGCCTCTCGCAGAAGAGGCGCCGGACCACCGATGTCCGGATAACCAACGACCTCGACTTCTTCTCCACACCGCACGGTGGTTGGTTCGACCAGTGAAACCCGAATTCCCCGTGCTTTGTCCATCATGAAGACCCGTCTTGAATCGGCGTAAATCGCGGTTCCGCGAACTCTCAGCCGCTGGAACGGTGTCGCGCGGGAATCGAACTGATAGAGTTCGCTCCAACTCTTCAGAGGAACGTCAAACGGATCGCGCGGCGCCGGAGCGTCCACGTCAATGATCGCGTTGCGCAACAACAGATGACCAACCTGGACCGTGCCGTTGGTGTTCCATGCCGCGAAGAGCACGCCGCGAACACGAACAAGCGCTTTCTCAAAGGCTCTCAGTTGCGACTCGGGATAAGCTCCAACCTCAATATGGAGTTTTCCCTCGGGGAGAAGAAGCACAATGCTGTGGTCGTGAACGGCTGTGATCAATCCTCGAAGCTCAACCCATTGGACATCCATGCTGCCGTTGATTAACTCCGTCCACGTGGGACGCGCTGGCGGAGGCATTTGGCCCTTGCCCAGCACGATGACGTCCTCGGCAACCACGATCGGGGCGAAATCGCCCGGGGCAGTGTACCCCACCACCTCGCACATTTGGCCGGCGAGCGGCGACGACCAAATGGACGGGGAGAGCCGAACAAAGACACCGCGAGTGTCATCCTGAACGGACATGTGGTGAAACATCGGCGGCGCGGCGCTGGTCACGACGCCCCGAATCCTAACGGGCAAATGACGGTTCGCGTCTTCCTTGGTCAGGCTCTGAATCTGGCCGGCAGCCACTAGAGTGCGAGCGGAGCCCGACTCGGGTGTGGCCCCCGCCGAATCTTCCAGAATCCTTATGTCACCGGAGGTTGCGACCGATAATTCTCCCAGGATCAGATCGCGGTTCGGAGCGATTGCGGCTCGACCGATTCCGGAAACACGAATTCGGGAATTCAGCAGGCGCGCGGGGTCCAAATCTCCGCCATCCGCCACCATGACCCAAACGGAATCCGGTTGGGATCGAAGCTCGAACTGCAATCCTCTTCCTGATCTGGAGACGAACGCCACCCGCCCTTCGACACTCATCCATCCAGGCGCTTGAGAATCGGCCACAAGCCCGTGTAAAGATGAGGCGGTTGTGGGGGCAACCTCTCTATGGCCCATCGTAGTCAATGACACTTCAGGCGTATCCAGAAAAAGCAAGCTTCCGTCGGCGGAATCCAGGCTGAACGCGTATTGTCCGTTCGTTGGAGCTAAGAAGAACCCTTTGAAACGAATTCCAAGGAGTTCGTTCTTCGGCCATGAGGTGGGACTAATGTCCGTCGTTGCCGCCGTTTTGACGGGTTCGAGCAGCGCAAAGTCCGGCACATTTAACCACCCGCCCTCGTAATAAGCCGCATTCACCCCAGCGATCATGTTCGATTCGAGCAGGACACTGCCCTTGGGCCTGACCCAAAAGCGATTTGCCATCTGGACCGAGCCATCGGGCAATCGACAGGTCAATTCCAAACCACACTCGCCGAGAAGGTTAAAGTAATCCAACTGAAAGGCGTGGAGGCCGGCGGCAAGTCTTACCTCTCCGGTGACCTTCCGGAGCGTGTGGGTCCCGTCGTTGTCGATCTCCGGAGCTTGAGTGATCTCGACTCCTATTTCTCGTCGTCGAAGGAGGCAGCGTTGGCCTTCAATGCGGATAACGTCACCGACTTTGATCGGAACTCGACGGGGTCCCAACTCAAGGAGTTCGCCGCCCGTTGTATCCGTCACGGCAACCACCCCGATCTCCGCTGAGCTTGCGGAGCAAACAAGGGCATCCAATCGGACGTCCGCGATCATGCGCGAGGAGGAGTCCAAAAGCCCGGACAACTGATGAAGATTCGTAACCAAGAGCGAGGACCCTGAAGGTTGCCGCGACGCAATGGCCGGCTGCGCCCGAATATCGAGGATGAACACCGAAACGGAGATGAATCCAACCGCTACAACCCAGCGGAGGCGAGCGACCGTAAGCGACAGAACTGCGCGGCGCATACGTTGGGAGTTTAGCGTGGAAGACACCAGGGGCAACGTTTAGATGGCGTCCCTCCCGCGCCTGAAGGAGGAACTGCGGCAGTAGTTCATTCGACTACGTTCCATTTTCAGGTGCCGCTGCCGTTGCCGGGGGCCCAGTGCCGAGAGGCGGCAGCGGAATTGACGGAGGAATCCGGTGACGCGACTGCGGCCGACTTATAACCCGGTAAAGGAATGACTAGCGCGGGCTCGGTCGTTCGCCAGTGGCTGCGTGAATGACCGCGTCAAAGGCCGGCTTGGGCTGATCGTTGCCGTCGAACAGCAGCGGGCGGCCTTGCGCGCGCCAGGAAACCCCGTCATTCGCACCCCAGAACGTGACCCCCTTCACGGATTTGTCGTGCTTTACGAACGCTCGGAAAAGGCTCGCGTACGCGTCGGCCAGCCGCCGGTTCGCGTCATCCACCAGGCCTCCCTGGGTGGTCGCGGCGTTGTTGGCGACGTCCGCCCCGGTGTTGCGCTGGCCGCCCTGCGCGCTGTTGACGTCGAGTTCGGTGATGTGAATGGGCAAACCGAGCGACTCCAGTTCCGTCAGCGCCTGGTCTTCCGCCTCGAAGCTCGGCGACGAAACGCTGACGTGGGTTTGTGAGCCAATGGCCATGACCGGGACATGTTGTTCCTGCAGTGACTTGATCAAAGTGATGAGTTTGCGGCGCTTTGCCGGGTTCTCCAGCGAATAATCGTTGTAGCGCAGGATCGCATCCGGGTCCGCTTCGTGGGCGTATTCGAAGGCCTTGGCGATGAAGTCCGGCCCAATGATTTCCAGCCAGAGGGAGTTCCGCAGGATGTTCGTGCCGCCGTCGGCGATGGCCTCGTTCACAACGTCCCAGGCCTTGATCTTGCCCTTGTAGCGGCCGACCACCGTGTGAATGTGGTCGCGCATTCGCTGCAGCAACTCCTCGCGGGAAGCGCGCGGTCCGCTAAAGCCGCCGCGACCGAAGCCGCCTCCGGGACCGCGGCCAAATCTGGCGCCGCCAGGCGCATTCGTCCCGGCCGCGTCCGTGGTACCCGCGGGCGCAGGCGCCGCGGCGTTCGTCATCCCGGGGGGCACATTGGTCCCCCGGAAGACCCAGTTGGGTGTCTGGCCGTGCCAGACCAGCGTGTGTCCAACGAGGTACATCTGGTTTCTCAAGCCGAAGCTCACGAAGGCGTCAGCCGGGCCGAAATTATAGCCATCGGCGCCTTCCCGCGGATGGATGAGGGCCCACTTCAGGTCGTTCTCCGGGGAAATCTGGCTGAACTGCTCCTTGACAAGAGCGATGTCTTTATCGACCAGTTCCAAGGTCCGGTTGACGTTGTCAGCCCGGACCGCAGTGCCAGTCGCGATGGTGCGGTTGATGGCAACGCCTACAAAGAAATGGTCTTTGTAGGCGTCCTTGAGGGTGGGCGTGTCGGCGGAGTGGGCCGCCGCGCCAGTGGCAAGCAGCATCGTTGTGAGCAAGGCGGTGTGCGGGCGGAGGTTCAGTCGTTTAGTCTTCATCACGCGGTTTACACCCGATAGTGCTTTCGTATCGGAGAAACCACAATACGACATTTGTCATATCTCGATCCATTCCAGGTCTTGCCAGTTTTCCGGGGAACATGATGACCGCCCACGATCCGGTGAAGCATTATCCTGTGCAAATCGCCCTCCCGAACGCACCGACCCTCGTTTGGCTGATTTCTACGAGTCCAGGCTCTCAGCGGAGACCGGGGCTGAAAGCGGTGTCGATGCTGAGCGGCCTGCAGGCTTCCGGTTGTAGGCCATGAAGTAGAGCACGGGCACCGCCATTCGGCTGATGAGCAGCGAGGCGATCTCACCTGCCATCAGCGAGATGGCCAAGCCTTGAAAAATCGGGTCGGCGAGAATTACACTGGCCCCCACGACCACCGCCAACGCGGTCAGGAGCATGGGACGGAACCGGACCGCGCCGGCATCCACGACGGCCTGATCGAGCGGCATCCCTTCGGCGAGGCGCTGTTCAATGAAATCCACCAGAATGATCGAGTTGCGCACCACAATGCCGGCGCCCGCCATGAACCCGATCATCGAGGTGGCGGTGAAAAACGCCCCCATGAGGCCGTGGGCCGGGAGGATGCCCACGAGCGAGAACGGGATCGCCGCCATAACGACCAATGGGGTGAGAAAAGACCGGAACCAACCCACCAATAGGATAAAAATCAGGACCAGGACCGCGGCAAAGGCCGTGCCGAGATCCCGAAAGACCTCTATGGTGATGTGCCATTCGCCGTCCCACTTGATCGCCGGTTGGTCGTCGCTAAACGGTTGGGCGGCGTTCAGGATTTTAAGCGGGGCGCCAGTCCCTCCAAACTCACGGGTGTCGAGGGCCCGAAGCGCCTCGTTCATTTTCAGAATCGCGTAAACCGGGCTCTCCACCAACCCGGCGACGTCGCCGATGACATAGGTCACCGGCATGAGATTCTTGTGGTAGATGCTCTTGTCCACATTGGCCGGCTCGACCTTGACCAGTTCACGCAGCGGCACCAGGGGCGCCGAGGGGTTGCCGGCCGAGCGCACTCTCAGGGCCAGCAGTTCTTCCGGCGTCGTCCGACTGGCGCGCGGGAGTTGCAGAACCAGGTCCACGTCTTCCTTGTCGCGCGGCGCGTGGAGCAAATCGACCGCTTCTCCGCCCACTGCGATCCGCAAGGTTTCTGAGATCGTTTCCGCGCTGATGCCGTTGAGCGCCGCCTTTTCCTTGTCGATGGCAAAGCGGGCTTGAGGCTGGTCCGCCTCGATATACCAATCGGTGTCCACCACGCCTTTGGTGTGGTGGAAAACATCAATCGCCTTGCGCGCCAGTGCCAGGCGACTCTCCTCGTTGGGGCCGTAGATTTCCGCGACCAGGGTCTGCAGCACAGGCGGGCCGGGTGGGACCTCGGCCACGGCGACGCGCGCGCCATATTTGGCGGCGATGGAGGCGACGCGCGGGCGCACCCGCTTGGCGATGTCGTGGCTCTGGGCCTTGCGCTCATTCTTTGGCACGAGATTGACCTGCACGTCAGCGATGTGAGCGCCCCGGCGCATGAAATAGTGCCGGACCAGGCCGTTGAAGTTGAAGGGCGCGGCGACACCTGCATAGACTTGGTAGTCCGTGACCTCAGGCTCAACCCGCACTGCGGCCGCAATTTCCCGGGCCGCCTGCGCGGTGCGCTCGAGGGCGCTGCCTTCGGGCATATTGAGAATGATCTGGAACTCGCTCTTGTTGTCGAACGGCAGCATCTTCACTTTTACGAAGCCAATGCCCACCAGGACCATCGCGGCCATCAGCAGGCCCACAATGCCGGCCAGAAAGGCATACCGCCAGGCTCGGTGGGCCAGGAGCGGGCCCATGAATCGGCGATAGAACCGCGTGAAAAAGTCTTCCGGGTGAGCTGAATGAGCGGCGACCGGGCCGCCGGCTTGAGCCACACGCGCCGTGAGCGAGGAGTACTTTTTACCCCAATGCAAAACCCGGATCGAGGCCCAGGGGGTTACGATGAACGCGATCGCCAGCGAGAACGCCATGGCGGCGCTGGAGCCGATCGGAATGGGGCGCATGTAAGGGCCCATCAATCCACCCACGAACGCCATGGGCAAGACGGCCGCGATCACCGCGAAGGTGGCGAGGATCGTCGGATTACCCACTTCGTTCACCGCCTCCACGGCAATCGCGGACCACTTTCGGCCTCGGTTTTGGGGCAGGTGGAAATGCCGGACGATGTTCTCGACGACGACGATGGCGTCATCGACCAGGATGCCGATCGAGAAGATCAGCGCGAACAGGGTGATTCGATTCAGGGTGTAGCCGTGGAGATAAAAGACCAGCAACGTCAAGGCCAGCGTCGCTGGGATCGCGATCGCCACGATTACCGACTCGCGCCAACCCAGCGCCAGGAGTATCAGGACGGAAACGCCGAAGACCGCGATGCCCATGTGGAGGAGCAGTTCGTTCGACTTCTCGGACGCTGTTTCGCCGTAATTGCGCGTGATGGAGATCTGCACGTCGGCTGGGATGATCCGCCCCTTGAGCGTCTCCACTTTTCCGAGGACTTGGCCGGCGACCGAAATCGCATTCGCGCCCGGGCGCTTGGCGATAGTGAGAGTGACGGCGGGTTGTTCGCCGGGCGTGGCCGAGCGCCCCGCGCCCGAGCCGAAGAAAACGTACTGAGCGGGTTCCTCGGCCCCGTCGTTGATTTCCGCCACCTCGCGCAGGTAAACCGGCCGGCCGCCGAAGACGCCGACCACCACGCTGCCCGCCTCCCGCGCGTTGGCCAGAAAACCTCCGGTCTGGACGATGGTCTCGCGGTTGTTGCTGGTCAGGGCGCCGGCGATGACCTGCCGATTCGCCTGGGTGAGCATGGGCACGATGTCCGCCACGCTCAGGTTCCGCGACGCGAGCCTCGTCGGGTCCAACAGCACACGCAACTGCCGCCGGGCCCCGCCAATGATCGTGGTCTCGGCGACCAACGGGACCTGTTTTACCGAATCGTCCACCTGGGCGACCAACCGCCGTAGCGCCAGGTGGTCGTAATGCTCGCTATGGAAGGTGAGGGTGAGGATTGGCACGTCGTCAATCGACTTGGGTTTGATGAGCGGAAAAGAGACGCCCCGCGGAATGCGGTCGAAGTTGGACTGCAGCTTTTGGTTGAGCTTGACCAGGCTCTTTTCCACGTCCTCACCGACCTTAAACCGAACGATGGCCAGCCCCTCTCCCGGACGGGAGGTGGAGTAGATATATTCGACACCGGGGATTTCCCACAACAGCTTCTCCATCGGCCGGGTGGCGCGCTCCTCGACTTCCTTGGCGCTGAACCCCGGCATCGACACCAGCACGTCGATCATGGGGACTTGAATCTGCGGCTCTTCTTCCCGAGGCAGCAGGATGATCGCCGCCGCGCCGAGGAGGATCGAAGTAATGACGACCAGCGGCGTCAGTTTCGAGTCGATGAAGGCGCGGGCAATGCGTCCGGCAACGCCGATTTCCGGGCTTGGACGGTTGGAAGGTGCGCCAAACATCACTTCGCCTCTACAGGTTGTCCGTCCACCAGAAGCGCGGCGCCACCCACCACGACCGCTTCGCCAGGCTCCAAGCCGGCAAGGATTTCGACTTCATCACCGACTTTCCGGCCGGTTTTCACCAAATGCAG
The DNA here is from genome assembly GCA_964653485.1 of uncultured Verrucomicrobiota bacterium. Classification (GTDB taxonomy): domain Bacteria; phylum Verrucomicrobiota; class Verrucomicrobiia; order Limisphaerales; family UBA8199; genus CAVQND01. The sequence goes on from CAZZFF010000013.1 coordinate 52,821, forward strand.
TTGGGCGCGCTGGTTGCTGACCACGAATAGGATCTCCAGTTGACCCCGCGCAACGACCGCAGACCCCGGCACGCGCACGCAACTGCTCTCTCCTATCGGGACGACCAGCCGCGCAAACTGGCCGGATTTCAGGCTCGCAGCCTGGGGTAAATCGAGTTTGACTCGGAAGGTGCGGCTGGCGGGGTCGGCGGTGGGCGCAATTTCCGCCACGGTACCGGTCAGCTCCTCTTTCAGGGAATCAAAGCGGATGCCCAGCCGGGCGTCTCGTTGAACGCGCGAAGCGATGCCCTCAGGGACGTCGGCCTCTAATTGAAGCAAGGCCGGGTTTTCAATATCGATTAACGGCTTCCCCGGAGCGGCGAGGTCGCCCGCGTCCGCCCATTTTTTCGTCACCACGCCGTCGAAGGGCGCCAGGATTTCGACGTAGCCCATCATCGCTTGCGCCTCGGCCAGGGCGGCCTTGGCGACTTGGTAGCGCGATTCGGCGGCGTCGTAATCCGAGCGCGTGGCGGCTTGCTGGGCGAAAAGCCCGGAGGTCCGCTTCCAGTCACGCTCGGCTTGTTGCAGGCCGGCTTGGGCCTGGTCAAGCCGCGCCTTGATTTCGGCCGCGTCCAGGTGGGCGACCAACTGCCCTGCCTTGACGGGTTGTCCAAGCAGGATCGGCATTTTGTCAATACGCCCGCTCAGCTTGGCTTCCAGGGTGGCATGCTGTTTGGCCCGGACGGTGCCGACCACCTCTTCCGTGCTGGTCTGCGGTGTGCTCTCCGCCGCGCGGACCTGGACTTGAGCCACGGACAACCCGGGCTGTGCGAAGGGATGGGTTTCGACTTTGCGGCCGCAGCCTGAGAGCAGGAGAACCGTTCCCGCGAAGGCAGAGAGGATTTTCATTTCTGTTTCGAGTCTGACCTGGGGTCCAATTGGGGCAAGGCGAGAGCCTTGCGAAAGGCGGCGATGGCGATGTGCCGATCCGCCTCGGCTTCGGCGCGACGGACCCGGGCTGCAACCAGGGCGGTCTCCGAGTCGATGAGTTGCGTGGAGAGCGCCGCGCCTTGCTCGAAACGGGCGCGCGTCAGGCCGGCGCTTTCTGAGGCTTGGGCCACTGCCTGTTCGGTTACGTCGAGCCGTTCGTAGGCGGTCTTGAGGTCCAACCGCGCCTGCTCGACCTCCAGGTCCAGGGCGAGGCGGAGCTTTCGTTGCTCTTCCTGAGCAGACTCCAAATTCGCGCGGGCTTCCCGTACTTTGGCACGCGTCAGGTTGCCATCCCAGACGTCCCACTGGAGCAGCGCGCCCGCGGTGTAGCTGGCGCCTCCGCTGTCGAACCTGGACCCGTAATCGTAGTCGGCGCCGGCGAAGGCGCCGAGGCGGGGCAAGTAACCGCTTTTCGCGGCGCGGACTTGCTCCTCGGCCGCGCGTTCGCGCTGCCGGGCGGCCGCTAGTTCAGCGCGCCGGGAGAAATCGCCCGTGTCAGGGGCAGCCGCGCTCGGAGGGCTGTCCGCCACCTCGAAGTCGCCTGCCTCAATGCCCAGGAGGTTGCGCAGGGCACGGTTGGCCAAGGCATTGGCATTGCGGGCGCGAACGAGGTCCTCGCGGGCCTGCGCCAACCGAACTTCCAGGTCGAGCACGTCGCTTTTTAGGAGAGTGCCGCCTTCGAGGCGCTTCTGGGCGATGCCAAGGTTGGTCACGAAGGAGTTGACCGCCCCTTCAGCCGCGACAATGAATTGGCGGGTCTTGAGGATCGTGTAATACCCGCGCGCGACCTCGAACCCGAGGGCGTTTCGGACCGCTCCATTCTCTTGCCGGGCGGCCTCGGTGTTGGCTTTCGCGGCTTCGCGACCGGCCTTGATTTTGCCTCCCGCGTAAAGCGGGAGGGTGACCAAACCCCGCGTGTTGAGATCGTCCATGTCGGGCACATCGTTGAAGTTGAGGCCCGCGCTCGGATACGCGCGCTGGTTGAGGATGCTGCCGAAGACCATCATCGGGTTATCTGTACGGGTGTAACTGGACTGGAACTGCAGACGAGGCCAAACGGCCGCATTGGCCTGTTCCAACCCGGCCTGGGCGGCCGCGATGCGCTGGCGAGCGATGCGCGCATCGGGGTTGTGGTTCAAAGCCTGCTCCAACGCGCGCTCGAGTGTCCAAGGCTCCGCGCCGAGCGCTGCTACGGCCCACGCGACCCACAGCCCGAAGATGACCGGCCACCTGCTCATTTCGAGCAGCAGGTTCCGCGAGTCTTCTCGGGCGCACAACACGAACCGCCAACGCCCGCCTTTTTGAGGACGATCTCCAAGGGGCAGAAGTTCGTGAAAGAGGATTGGAGCAGGTTGAAACCAACGAAGGCTGTGAACCACAGCCAGTTCGGGTTATGATAATGCGCCAGCAACAGGCTGATGAGAATGAAAGTTCCGGCGAACCGGCGGATGATGAGTTGCGTCTTCATAGCAGAGGATTGTTTTTGGCATTCAGGGTTCAGTGAAAACTGCCCGCCACCAGGGCCCCGACGGTCATGCCGTAAAGGGTGCTGATGAACGGATTGCTGGTCAACGGACAAGTTCCCGTCGAGCAGCCGACGAATTTGTAGTAGGCAAAGCCCAGGCCTCCACCCACGACGGCACCGACAACAATGCGTATAATCATCGGCTTTGGTCTCTTCATCGCGGCGAAGTTGCCGGAGCCTGTGGAGTTGCGGCAGCGGCGCCTTCGAGCCAGGACTTCAAAGCCTTCGGTGATGCCAAGCCCACCAACGCGTTGATCTGCTGCCCGCCACGGAACAAGACCAAGGTCAGCGCGCAAAACCTCGGCTTCAAAAGTGTGCTCGGACAATTCGGTCATGCTTTCCATATTCTCCATATCTCAATCACTGCTAGAACCGAGCCGCGAACGGGAGAAAGGTTACACGCCGATCTTCCGGGCTTTGGCGCGAAGGGCAGCACTTGGACCGACTTGTCCAAGGCCATCACGCCGGTGGCCGCTTCGTTCAAGTGGATGCCCGTCTGGCTGGCCGTCGTTTCCACTTATGTCTTGGGTGTTCTTCGGTGGAGTGCATCCACCCATTGTCCACCCTTAGGAAACGGCGTGCCACGACCCGTGTTTCAAATCTCACTTCACTCTGTGACCTATGCCTGATGAACCGAGAATCGGAGAAGAATTGAAAAAATGCGGCAGGAGTACAAACCGTTGCTGCCAGTGGAAAAAAGCTGATCGCCTGGAGTTTGGGGATCGGCCTGACGCTGTTGCTAATCCTCTAATGCGTGAGCAAACTCCTACCGGACGGCCATCGGCCGTTATGAGCCTCTGATTTGTGAGCCCCATTTTGACGGAATGACTGTAGGCGCGCATAGCATAGGCGCAACTGAAACGTTAGGGTGCCTTACAATGCAAAAGGAGACCTCCAGACCGGACTTGCCCAAGAAAGCCATCGAGCCGATTACGGCCGGGTTATCGCGCCATCACTTCTCGACCGGCTTGCCAGCCTTGGCCCAAGCCCTGAACCCCCCGGGGAGATTGTAGAGTTGGGAAAAACCAAGACGGCCGAGCGTTTCGCAAGCTTTTACACTCCGCCCCCCGGCGGCGCAATGCACCAGGTACGTCTTGCTTTTGTCGAGCGCGGCGGCCTTCTCGGCAAAGTCGGGCGCGGTGACATCGAGATTCAGTGCCCCCGAAAGATGACCGGATTCAAATTCTCTCGCTGTCCGCACGTCCAGAATGATGTTCGCCTTGTCTGCCGTCATTTGGGCGAATTCATCGACGGTGAGGTTCTTGAAGCCGGCAGAGTTCACGGTGGATGGGGCAGGCCCAGTATGCCGCCGCAGCTTTGGCAGGACTTCCGGCGGACCTCCTCCAAAGTACCCGGTTTCCTGGAAAACGGTTTCGCCCGCCGGGTTGAGCAGCACGAGAGTGGGAAAACCTTCCCCCCGTTCCTGGCTGAGATTAAACTGCGCCTTCAACGCGGTATTGGCCCGCTTCAATTCGTCACTCTGCTTGGTTTTTTCAGGGAAGTCCACGTCCACCAGGATGAGCGATTGGCGGGCATACTGGGCAAATTCGGGCGAGTCGATCACCTGTCGCCGCATTTGCACGCAAGGCGGACACCAATCGGAGCCGTGGAAAAAGAGCAGGATTGACTTTCCTTCAGCCCTTGCCTGGGCCTTTGCCTGGTGAAAGTCAGTGAGCCAACTCGGGGCCGGCTGAGGCGACTCCCGTGTTTGAGGTGCGGACAGAACCGGCCCAACTTTACTCGAGGTCGGAGGCACTGGGTTTCGACTGTCCTGAGCCATCAGCGCGGCCGCGAGCAGCGTTGCGGAGATGACCCCGCCGATTTGAAACAGGTTCATCATCTTTGGTCGTTTGCTGTCGCGCAGAGTGCCATTTTTCCCTACAGTCCTACCCCACATCCGCCGGACGATCAACCTGTTTCAGGGTTGGTGCTGCCCGCCCTACTCCGCTTTGGCTGGCGGCACGGGTGGGGGTTGACGGGCAGGCTGATTGTGCCAGGCCATTCCGTAAAGGAGGGCCAATGCGAAAATTGTAACAACGTTACGGTCTCGGAGATTGACCATCCCTGGCGGATAGGGCCAACTACCGCCATGCGCAACATACTTTCCTCGTGTCGGGTTCCTTTCGCTGCGCCGCTCTTCCTGGGCGCCGTGGCCATCGTTCTCACCGGCTGCTCATCGAGCAAGCCCAAAGAAGCCGCGGAGCAGCACCGCGGCTGGATTGGGGGCCGGTACCAGGTCGTCAAGCAGTTCCCCCCGGAATTCAAGCACCCGCCAAAGGCCGCCCTGCTTATCACGGCTCTAAGGACCAACACCCCGGCTCAGCTAGCCGGCCTGGGCGAGGGCGATCTCATCCTCGAACTGAATCATCAGCCCGCGACGCGGCTGCGGACGTTGTACCGGACCGTTGATCGGAGTAACCCCGGGACCTTGCTCCCCGTCACAACCTGGCGCAACGGGCGAACAAACGAGGTTCGGGTGCCTGTGGGACGTGAGACTTATGCCAGAAGGGTCGCCTTCGGGATTGGGCTCCCGCCCAAATTTGCGGCATTGGACTTTTTGCCAAACCCCGATTTTTCGTTGGTAGTCCTTGGCTATGAAACGGAATCCCTGGACAGCCGATTGGACCTTGGCTGCGCCAGCGAAAGGTACTTCAAGACGTGCGATCCAAAGAACTACGTGGGCAAAGACGAAGACTGGAGCGTCTGGCTGGCGGTCCTGTGGACTGACGTCACCAAGCAAATCCACTCTCAAGAGAATGTTGCTCCGCGCGCTGCCCCCCAACTACCGATTCCCGCCGCTGTTTCCCGATAACCCCGCCACCAGGATTTCCTGTCAATGCGTTGCCAAGGCCACCGAGGCGGGCTGGTGCAGCATTCCCAGTTCCGTCAGCGGGGGATTCCGACAATTTGGCCACTGGCGAACCTACCGTCGTTGATGGCGCGGGTGAGCCTTAAACACCCGCGGCAGGTTGCCTTGCCCCTCCATGTCCGGGACGAAGGTCTTTACGGAATCGCCAGGGTCTTTGCAAATTCGGTCCTGGGCGGCAAGTTGCTTGGTATGGGTGTCGTAACCGCCCTGAGACACATAGAAGACTCGCGTGGTGTCACGGTTTGCCCCGTTTCATCTTCGAGCGAGGCACAAGATGCGCAGATATTAGGATTTCCTCTGGAAGCCTCCCCAGATTCGGATATGCTCCCACCACAGCAGCGGCAAAAGGTCGGGTTCATTCGATGGTTCCCTATGGCAAGAGGAATGTTAAACCACGGTCAGCCCTGTCGCCTATGGGGTAACCAGCCCACGCCGGGAATAAGGAAGAGACAGGGGCCGAAGTCGTTCAATTCGGCACGCCAAATTGACGCTGAATGTACAGGCACTCGCCACCAAGATCGCGCCCTTGGCGGTTGGACCCCTGCCAAAGGCGCCTATGGCCCTCTTGTGCCCCGCTCTCAGAGGGGCAGGGTTACGGTGACAATGGCTCCGCCTGCAGGCGGGGATTTGATCTTGACCTTGCCGTGGTGGGTCTCGACGACGCGGCCGACAATAGCCAGGCCGAGGCCGGTGCCGGTAGTCTTGGTGGTGCCCAGGACCGAAGTAAAAGCGCGCCGGCGCTGGTCCTCGGTCATTCCCGGCCCGGTGTCGGCGAACTCGACGGCCACATGGGTTGGGCGCCCGGCGTGGCGCGGGGTCGAAAGGGACCGGGAGGAGATGGTGAGTGTGCCGCCCGCCGGCATGGCCTGGGCGGCATTGAGAATGAGGTTGAGAAAGGCCTGTTCGAGTTGCGGGGCATCCCCCATGACGGGCGGGAGGGCGGGCTGGAGGCGGCGTTCCAGTTGGACGTTCTGGTGCTTGAGTTTGTGGCGGACCAGCAGGCCCAATTCATCGATCAGTTCATTCAGGTTGACCGGGGCCATGTGAGGCTCGGTGGTGCGGGCGAAATCGAGGATCTGCTCGACGATTCGGTTGAGGTGTTCGATCTTTTCGCCGATCATGCTGGCGTCTTTGCCGCGCGGGTCGCCTTGGGGGAACTTCAGGTCGAGGGAGTGGTAGAGGAGCTTGATGACGGTGAGCGGGTTGCGGATTTCGTGGGCGACCTCGGCGGCGAGGAGGCCGAGCGCCGCGAGCTTTTCGTTGAGACGCAACTGTTCTTCGACATCCACGACCCGTTCGTAGAGGCGGGCCTTGTGGATGGCGATGGCCGACAGCTCGGCCAGGGCGGAGACGATGCGAACCTCCTCGTTGGAGAAGCTGTAGGGCCGGCCGGTATAGACGCTGAGGGTGCCGATGGCCTGGCCGGTGAAGACCAGGGGGACGCTCAACAAGGCCACCAAACCCTCAAGCCGCGCCACCTCGACGTGCTGGTAACGGCTGGAGACCCGGACATCTTCGATCTGGATCGGCTTTTTTCGCCTCACCACGATGCCCAGGAGGCTGTCTTCAGTGCTGAGCCTCGGCTTGCCAAGGTAGGCGGGACCCGCGCCGTAACTGGCCCGGAGGTCCAGCCACTGGCCGGTGGGGTCCAGCAGCATGAGCGAGCACATTTTGGCCCGCATCAGGACGGAGGCCTCTTGGGTAATGACCTTCAGGGCGTCATCGAGGTTGAGAGTGGAGTTGATGGTCTGGCTGACGGTGAACAGCGACTCGAAGAGGCCGACCTTGAGGCGGAGTTGCTCGTAAAGCCAGGTATTCTGGATGACGCTGGCGGCCTGGGTGGCGAGCGCCTCGAGCAATTCCTGGTCGTCGGCGGTGAAGGCCTCCGCCATGTCCGAATCCACGTTGAGGACGCCGCGGACCTGGCCCTTGACTTCGAGGGGGACAGCCAATTCGGAGCGGACCTCCGGGCGGACCATGATGTAGCGGCGATCCTGGGTCACGTCTCCCACGCGCGCCGCCTTGCCGCTGCGGGCCACCCAGCCGGTGAGGCCGGCGCCCATCGGCAACCTGAGCCGGGCGGCCTGGGCGGAGAGCCCGTGGGAGGCGTGAATCTCCAGCAGGCCGTTTGTGGGATTGAGGAGGACCATCGAGCCGCTGGAGGCGCGCATGAGGCGCACCGCTTCCTTCAGGATGAGCTGGAGCGCCTCCTGGGCATCGAGCGTGGAATGAATCACGCTGGCGACCTGGCTAAGCTGGCTCAACCGCTCGTAGCGAGCCCGCAACTGGGCAAGTTCATCCGGCTGGTTCATAAAGCGGGGTTAGGCGTCACGAAAGAATCACATGAACAATTATGGCGCAGGAGTTTTGGCCGCTGGCAAGGCGCGAGCGAGGCGCATATCCAAGGCGATCTGCAACGAGCGAGCAACGCCGCCTGCGGCCAAAAAAACCAGCCAGAAGTGTTCATGTTGTTTTTTCGTGACGCCTTAGCGGATGCGGGCGGTGAGAAGGAGCCCGACGAGGCCGAAAGAGAGGTTGGGCAGCCAGCCCGCCAGCCACGGCTGCAAATAACCGCCGGTGCCCAGGGCCAAGGCAAGCTGCTGAACCACGAAATAGACAAAGCAGATGACGATGCTGCCGGCAACGCCCATGAACACGTTGCGCCGGCCTGAGACGGCGCCGAAGGGAATCGCGATCAGCACCACGACCACGGAGGTCCAGGGCGCAGCCAGGCGGCCTTGGAGCTTGGTGTAAAGCCACGAGCGGCTGGAGGGAGACGGGTTGGGGTGCAGGCGCAGGTAGTTGAGAATCTCGGCGATCGACATGTCGGATTTCTTGGTCTTGGCGGCGCCGGGCAGGGCTAGGCTGCTGCCGATCTTGATTTCGCTCTTGATCTGCTCCGGCGTCTCGGAAAACTCGGGCATCGCCAGGAGATTGGTCTGGAGCACCGGCACCGGCGGCATGTTAGTGCGCATGTCGGTCTTGAATTCCTCGGCGTCGTAGAACGTCCAGACGCCGTGGAGGCGGGCGGCGCGCCGGGCATGGAGTTGGATGTGGGCACCCTCCGTGTCGCGCCAGCCGACCATCGGGTTGATCATCTCGCCGGTGACGGTGTTGTAAAGCCCGATGAACCAGTCCCGCCCGTCGCGCTCGTTCATGAGGGGCAACCCGCGAGCCTCGCCGGGTTTCTGCGCGCCTGCGCCGGGTCCAAGGCGCCGTGCCAGGATGCGTTTGGCGGCGTCGGCGCTGTCTGGGACGCACAGTTCATTGAGGGCAAGCGACGCCAGGCTGATGATCAACCCGACGGCCAGGTAGGGCAACACCAGCCGCCACAGGCTCACCCCGGCGACTCGGGCGGCGGTGAGTTCGTTGTGTCGGGCGTGGTTGGTCAGGCTATAGAGCAGGGCCAGCAGCAGAGTCACCGGCAGGATTACAACCAGGATTTCCGGGGCCTGAACGACGTAATACTGGACGATGTCCCGGCCCAGAAGACCGTTCTTCTGGAAATCGTTCAAGTTGGCGAACACGTCGAAGGCGATCCAGAATATCAGGAACCCGCCCAGGCAGTAGCCGAGCGGGATGAGCAGTTCGCGCAAAAAATAACGGTCCAAAAGGCGCATTGGGCTCAAGCTTACCAACGCGCGGTCTCAAAGCAAGCGGCGCAATTGTGCCTGCTATCCCGCCTCCGACGCCTCATGCGCAAAAAGAAACTGCTATTGAAAAGGGGGGCGGTTGATGGTACAACTGGCCGGAGTTTGTTAAGGCTGTGTTGACCGAATCCGCGCAAGTAGAGCTACAACCGAGGCGACAAGACAAGGCGCCTGCGTCCGCTGAGAGCGAGGGGCCTTCGACCTTCGCGTCCGCCGCGCCGGCGGAGCGGGGTTCGCCTCGGCCGCCCGCGGCGGCCGCCCGGCTGCAGGGCCCCTATGGCTGGCCGGTTCCTTCCTCGTTGTCCCCCAACCCGGCGGAGGGGCGATCCCGCATCCCGCTGCCGGAGTTCGACGCGCTGTTGCTGGAAAAGGCGCGCGTGATCGCGGGGCACTTCCCGGCCGCGGAGGCGCAATACCGTTACCTGTCCGGGAGCGGACCGGGCGCCCAGCATCCGGAGACCCCCCACTTTGAAAGAGTGTTCCGCCTCGCAAGCTCGATGGGCGGCGTGGAGGACCCCCAGGACGCCCCGGACTACGACGCGCTTTTGATACTCACGGCCTGGCACTGCGTGCGGCCCGGCGTGGAAGGGTTTCTTGGTTCCTACCCCAAAGCGCTGCTCTGCCCGCTATGCCATAGCGCCCCGCCGAGGGCGCTGGCCGCGCTCTCCGCGCGGGAGCATTCCATTTTCGAGCGGCGCGCGCCGGTTTATCTGCGTTACTTGCTGTGCGAGAAATTCGGGTTGCGCACGTGCGCGGAAATCGAGAATGCGGACTTGCGGCACCTGCTCAGGAGCGTGGGCTTTCGCCTGGTCCGTTCGAGCCTCGTCGCCGAGGTCGCCTTTCCGGGCATCACGGGAGGGGAAGACCCGCCGGTCCGGCCTTGGAAACTGACACTAAGGCAGGAGCTAAGCGACGAGCGGGCAGCGGAATTGCTGATCGTGGCGGCGCTGTGGAAGATCAAGTACGAGTTGCGGATGGTGACCCTCCAAGAGGGCGCGGCGCATTGGAACATCGGCGCCTTCGCGCGGACGGACTGGGAAGACGCCTTTCTTTCATTGGGGGTCCGGGTTCCTCACTCGCTGCTGCGCGAGAGCGGGCTGATGGATTGGCGGGCGGTGCTCACGCGCTGCATCGAGCAAATCGGGTGCGGAAACCTGCCGCCGGAAGTCCTGGGAAGGGTGTCCGCGTGGCCTCGGCGGATTTGTCATGATCGGGGCCAGGCAATTTGGGAAGGGCTGGACCAAATCGCCCGGCGGGTCATGGAACGAGTGCGGGTGGCGGAGCCGCGGCTTTTCAGGGAGAACGGCGGGCTGGACTACGAATTGGCCCGTTGCTTTCGCGGCTGGGCCGGGCTGTTCGACGAGGTGTCTCCGCAGATCCTCTCGAGGCTGGGGGTGTCCGCCTTCACGGCGCTGCACCGGGTGGCGCCGGAGTATTTTGGGTGGGACTCGACACAGCTCAAGCCGTGGGAGCTGGAGCAGGAGTACGGAAAATGGAAAGGACCTCGGGGCCGCGCGATGCTCAGGAGCGCCTATGCGTACGCGCTTTACGAGAGCGGCTTGGGCTGTATATGCCGGCAGGAGGAGCAAGTGGTGTGGCAATGCGGCCTCAACGAGTTCTCCGAGTGGTACTCGAATCTCACGGTCCAAAACAACGTGACCGCGTATGACCTTCTCTACGGCCTGGCGAGCCGTCACGGGCTGACGCCGCTGCTGACTCGGGAGGTCACGCACACCGCGGCGGTCTCACTTCTGGCGGGCATGAACCTGCACGAGAAGCTGCCCAGGATCGAGGGATGCTGGGAACTGTGCATGCGCGCCGCCCTGGAACATCACGGCGGAAAGATCGAGGTCCGGCTCGTCGTGCCCGATTTGGTGCCGCTGCCGTTGCGTCTGCGCAAGGCGGTGCTTGCCCCGCTCAGCTACACTTACCTTCATAAGGAGCTGCGGCTGGTGCGGGACTTCGACCGGCGGATGGCGCGGGAAGCCCGGCGGTCGCTCGAGGAAATTCCGGGGTGGTGGGAAGACGAGCGCGTCATGGGAACGCCGCTGGAGGGGCGTCTGAGCCTGGCCTCGGACCCGGCCGTGACGGTGCTCCGCGTGCTGCGTCCGGAGCCTTGGCTGGAGCCGCCGCCGCAAAGGAGGATTCGCTTCCAGGCCCTCTACCTGCTGCTCTCCAAGCGGGCGACCTCCCGTGCCGTCCCCGGGGAAGGCGGGCTTTGCTCGGAGGAAATGCGGGTCATTCTCCGGCTGGCCTTCGAGGGGGCCTTGGAGCATACGAACATCGTGCAGGTGTCTCTCCCGGCGATCCGAAGCGGTTTCGAGCGCATCCTGGCCCGCGAAGATACCCGCGAGATGCTCGACTCACTCCTGCTGCACATTGGCGCCGCTTATGAGACCGAAATCTGGGGCCGAGTGCGCAAGTTCATCGTCCTGGACGCCATCAACGACCTGCTGGCGCTCACGATTCGGAGTTCGCTGCTGCACTTGATGAGCGCCGATTGAGCGGGCCGGCCCCTAAGGGCCGTTACGAAATAACATTTACAATATCACGCCGGGATTTTGGCGGCTGGCAAGGCGCGAGCGAGGAACATATCCCGGATCTGCGACGAGCGAGCAACGCCGCCAGCCGGCAAAAGACCAAGTCAGATTGTAAATGTTATTTCGTAACGGCTCCTAAGAGGGGGTTTCCGATGGCGCCTGGACGCCGCCGGGGTCCAACGGGAGCGTGAAGTGGAACGTGGCGCCGTGGCCGAGTTGGCTTTGGGCCCAGACGCGCCCGCCGTGGCTCTGGACAATGTGCTTGACGATGGCCAGGCCCAGCCCGGTGCCGCCCTGTTCGCGGGAGCGGGCTTTGTCGACGCGATAGAACCGCTCGAACAAACGGTCGAGCGACTCGGGCGGAAGTCCGGGGCCGTCGTCCCGGACCGAGATTTCGACTTGCCCGCCCGCTGCCAGGCATCCGCTGACGTTGACGTGTCCGCCCGTCCGACCGTACTTGATGGCGTTGTCCACCAGATTGCTCAGGACCTGCTCGAGCCGGCTCGGGTCGGCCCGCACTGCGAGGTCAGGGATTTCGTTGGACAGGCGCTGGTTTCCAGCCTCCGCGCGCGCCTTGAAGTCATCGAGGACTTTTTGCACCACCGAACGAAGCGGGACGGGCTGGAGATCGGGTTTGATGCGGCCGGATTCCAATTCGGAGATGACGAGCAAGTCCTCGATGAGCAATCGCAGCCGTTCGGTGTTGCGCTCGATGCTGCGGAGGAATTTGACGGCGACATCGGGGTTGTCCTTGGCGCCGTCCAGGAGGGTCTCGACGTAACCCTGGATGAGGGAGAGGGGGGTGCGGAGTTCGTGGCTGACATTGGCCACGAAGTCTTTGCGTGTGTTCTCGAGTTGCTTGACGCGGGTCAAGTCGTGCAAGACAAGGACGGTGCCCTCGCGCCGGCCCAGGCGGTTGAGGATCGCGGCCCCGTTGACCCCCAGCCAGCGCTCCGTCGGCCGGGAGAGGCGGATTTGCCTGCCGAGGACCTGCTTTTGGGTCCCCAGCACATCCACCAACTCGGCCAGTTCATGCAGGCGCAAGGCCTCCAGGAGCGTGCGAGAGCGGACGTCGGAGGTCAACCCGAAGAGGTCAATGAACGCCCGGTTGGCCAGCAGGATTCGGCCATGCTCATCGAGCACGACCAATCCCTCGACCATGCTGTCGAACAATGCCTCCTGCTGCGTCTGAAGCTGAGTGAGGGCGCTCTGATGCTCTTCTTTGAGCCTCTGGATTTCTGTCCGGGCCGCCTCCTGTGCGCGGCTCCAGTGGGCCTGCCGCGCGAGGTACAAGACAACCGCGGCGGCCAGGGCCAGGGAAAGCAGCGCGGGCGTCCACACTGGCTCAAGCCTCCGTGAACCGGTAGCCGACGCCGCGCACGGTATCGAGGAGCCTGGCGGCGGGGCCAAGCTTTTCCCGCAGCCGGCGCATGTGCGTGTCCACCGTCCGGGTGTCGACCAGGCTGTTGTAATCCCAGACGTCCCGCAGGAGTTGCTCGCGCGATTGGACGCGTCCGCGCCGCTGGGCCAGGATGGTGAGCAGCTTGAATTCAGTGGCGGTCAGTTCGATTTCCTTGGCATGCCAGCTCACGAGGTGGCGGGGCGCATCGATGACCAGGTCGCCGAACTTGAGGATGGCCGGTTCTTCGGCGGCGGTTTGGCTGCGTTGCAGGATTTTCTTTATCCGCAAGATCAGTTCGCGCGGGCTGAAGGGCTTGGTGATGTAGTCGTCGGCCCCGAGTTCAAGGCCCAGAATTCGATCAATCTCGGCGGCTCTGGCCGTGACCATCACGATCGGCATTCCGGCTGTCGCGGGGTCGCGGCGGATCATCTTGCAGACCTCCAGGCCGTCGACTTCCGGCAGCATCAGGTCCAGGACGATCAAGCTCGGCAGCAGGGAACGCGCCTTCTTCAAGGCGTCAGTGCCATCGGTCGCCGTGACCACATCGAACCCGGCTTGGGTGAGGTTGAACTCGACCAGCTCGACTGCCTCAGGTTCATCATCAACGACCAGAATCTTGGGTTTCATGCCGCAAGAGGAATACCACGGCAGCCCCCTCCCCACAACTCCGCAAATGTCACAGAAAGGTTACAACAGGGCCTTAAGGCCCCAGCCATCCCGGTATTCGCGCCGGACAAACCGGTTGGCTTCGTGGAGGTCGAACTGGAGCTTGGCGGCGTCCCATTTCAGGGTGGTTCCAGGAAAGCGCGCGGCGACGCCGCCCAGGAGGACCGATTCGGTCAAAGGCCCGGAATACGCGAGGGGCGTTGAGGCCCGGTTGTGGCCGAGGCAGGCCCCTACGAACTCGCCCCAGTGGTTGCCGGGAGGGACATCCGGGTATTTCAAGCCTTCGAACTTTTTGCGCGGGTGGAGCACCGGGCGGGCAACATGCGGCAGGACCAGCGCGCCAGAGGCGCCGACAAAGAGCGAGCCGGCGTTGGGCAGCGGGTCGCCTTCCAGCAGGGCCTGGACCTCCGGCGGGGGCTTCTGGGCGCCGTCATACCAGGTGAGATTGAGGGTGTTCTGCTCGGTCAGCGCGGTGCCCTCGAAGACATAACGGACGCGCGAATCCATGGCCCAGTTCCACTGGTTGGGGGCCGGCCCTTCGGAACGGACGGAAATCGGCCGGCGGAGGTCAAGGGCGCTAAAGACCGGGTCGAAGAGATGGCAGCCCATGTCGCCGAACGTGCCGGTGCCGAAGTCGAGGCGTTTGCGCCAATTGGCCGGGTGATAATAGGCCTGGCCTATGAAGGGCCGGGGCGAACACACCGCCAGCCAGAGGTCCCAGTCGAAATCCGCGGGGACGGGGTCTTCCCGAGCGGGAAGCGGGGCGGGGTCGCCCCAGGACTTCGGGCACCAGCAATGGACCTCCTTGACCTTGCCAATCGCACCGGCCTGGATGAGCAAAATGGCGGCCTGGTAATCAGGCGACGCATGGACCTGGATGCCCATTTGCGTGACCAGCTTCTTGCGGGCGGCAAACTCGGTGAGCCGTCGGACCTCGTAAAGGTCATGGGCGAGCGGTTTCTGGGCATAAACATGCTTGCCTGACTGCATCGCGCTCATCGCCATCACTGCATGTGTATGGTCGGGCGTGGACACGTTCACCGAGTCGATGTTCTTCCCCTCGAAATCGAGCATCTTCCGCCAGTCCTGGTAAATCCGGACCTTCGGGAACCGTTTCTTGAGCTGGGCGGCGCATTCGAGGTCAACGTCGGCCGCCGCAACCAACTCCAGTTGCGTGAATTGGGCCAGGTAGTTGACGTCCTGCCATGCCATGCCGCCCGCGCCAAAGCTGGCATGGCGCAATACGTCGCTCGGAGGACGCGCGATCAGGTCCCGCGTGACAAATGGGGCAGCCGCGAGCGTGGCGCCGACGGCCTTCAGGAACGAACGACGCGGCAGGGGCGGCGACGCATTCGAGCACCGATATAACATCGTGCCAACAAAAACCAAAAAGCCCCGGTTCGCGTCAATGAGAATCAGCGCGGCCGTCGAGCAGCCCTGCCGCCTCGCCGGCGACTTTTTTCATGCAGTCGGGGCAGACGCCATGAGTGAAAACGGCGTCGGAATGACTCTGAATGAAGACCTCGACCTGGCTCCAGAATCCCTGGTCATCGCGGATTTTTTTGCACCAGGCGCAAATCGGGACCAGGCCGCTGAGGGTCTTGACGTTGGCCAGGGCCTCCTGCAACTCGCGGATGAGCGACTCCTTTTCCCGCTCGACGAGCTTGCGGGCGGTGATGTCGGTGCCGTAGAAATTGGCGTAGCCGGCGTCCGGGATGGGCACGATTAAGAAGGCATAGACGCGCCCGTCAAAGACGACCTCGAATTCGTGGCGGGCGCCCTCTCCGAACGAACTGGCCAGCAGGTCCAACCATTTGCCTGAAATCAGGTCGCCGACCTGGCAACCCAGCGCCCGGAGCACTTGAGCCCCGGTTTGATTGCTGTAGAGGACCCGGCCGTTTCGATGGAGGCGCAGGACGGGGCTGGGGCTTTCGGCGGGGATGCGGGCCAGCACCTCGTTTTCGGTAAGTGCCCGCTGAAGATCGTTATTGGCGGCGAGGATTTTGTTTTGAAGCTCCTCGGTGGTTCGGATGCCAGCCAGGGCGTCGGAACTGGCGCCCAGGAGGATGGAGAGCAGGTTGAAAGTGACCTCCTGGCTTGGAACGTGCTCTCGTTCGAGCAGGCCGCAGAACATGCCCAAGCGGTGCGTGGCCACGCCGAGGGTGTGAAAGACCCCGCGCACCGGCCCGGATTGGGTCTGGGAGGTGAAGAAGACGGGCCGATTCTGGCGCAGAGCCCAGGCGAACCGCCCGGTCCTGATCTCCTGGCCCACGAGCTTATCCATGAGCGCCGATTGGTCTTGCGGGGCGCAATGGGCCAACTCGAAACCCAAGTCCCTGGGATTGATCACGAAGAAGCCAACCGTCTTGAACAGGCCCAGCCCCAGCACATAGAGTTCGGTCATCTGCAGGAGAGCCTTGACGTCCCGCTGGTCGGCCAGGTCATGGCGGAAGTGCTCGAGGGCGGCGAAGAGGCCTTGAAAATCCTGACTCCAGGCGCCTTGCATCTGCAGCCTGCCGACGCCGGTCTTGAAGAACTCGGGATAGATGGAATCGTAGTTCACCGCTTAACGGCCTTTTCAGGCACCTTGAGAAAAGCCTCCTGAACGATCTCGATCTGTTCGTCGATCGAGCGGATGACGGACTCGAGGATACTCGTGGCCAAGCCGACGCGTTCCCAGGCCTTCTGATTGAGAGGGGGAATGAACCGTTCCCCGGAGCCGCCCATTTGTATGGCGTGAACGAGGTAATCGGCCAGGTGGACCAGGGAACTCTCCAACTGGTACACCCCGGCGGACATGGGATGGTGATGATAAGCCACGGCGTGGACGAGGTTGGCCGGATATTGCCAGGAGCGCATGAGCGTTTCGGCGATGAGGGCGTGATCGAAGCCCAGGACGGCCGTTTCAGCCTCCCGCAGGAGCATCCGCCGGCTTTGATAGAGTTTGAAGATTTCAGCCGTTTGATTGGGAGCGCGCGAGAAGAGGACCAGGCGTCCCAAGTCGTGCAGGAGGCCGGCCACGAAGAACTTCTCCGCTTTGGGCATCTGGCAGGCGATGGCCAAAGAGCGGGCGCCAATCCCGCAGGCCAGCGAGTGTTTCCAAAAGGACTCCATGTCCGCCAGGTCCGCCGCGATGCCTTCAAAGGCCTCCACCACGCTGGAGGCGAGGATCAGGTCCTGCACTTGCTGGATGCCAATCACGCCGACGGCCTCTGCGACCGTCTCCAGGCGATTGGGAAAGCCAAAGAACGAGCTGTTTCCCAGTTTCAGGAGCCGGGCCGTCAGGTCCGGGTCCTTTTCGATGACGTTGCCCAAATCGGCGAGGGTGCTGCGAGGATGATGCAGGACGGTCTCCAACTCTTCCATCGCTCGAGCATAGGACCCCAGGCTGGGGATTCCATTGATCAAGTGGCTGAGTGTGGGGCTCATGAGTGAAAGGGCTGCCTTTCGAGAATCTGCCTGGCCCGGCGGCGCAGGACGAGGTTAAAAACCTCCTCCTCCACGGGACCGGTGTCCCGCGGTTCCCAAAACGCGGCCCGCAACTCCCCCTTCATCTGCTCCAGCGTCTCAGGGGGCACCAGCAGCAAAGGGTCGGCCGAGTCCTCCGGATCGCCGAGGGCCTCGACCTGGATTTCGGCAATGCCCCAGGAGTTCAGGATGTTGATTTGTCTGTCGGTCAGGGCGCAGCCCGCCGGGATGAGGAGCATGTTGTCCAGATTCCGGACGTCAGAGGTTACGATCATCCCCTGCTGCAATGACTCGAGTTTAACGTTTGGCATGCTCTGTAACGGCAGTGTGCGCCCTTTTTCACGGTATCGGCTGAATCCGCAATGACTTGAGGACGGAAACGGGTTTCGCCCCTTGGAAAACCGCGGCCCCCACTGCGCCGAGTCTTGGTTGGCTATTGGCTATCGGCGATTGGCTATCCCGGCCCCTACTGCGCCAGGCCGTCGTTGATGGCGCCGGGGTGGCGGATATCCCGCGCCTCGCAAAAATAGACAACTTCCTCGGCGACGCTCTTGGCGTGGTCGGCGATGCGTTCGAGGCTCTTGGCGACGACCATGAGGTTGAGGCAGCGGGAGATTGTGTCCGGGCTTTGGACCATCTGAGTGGCAAGCAGGCCGTGGATTTCCTTGTTCATGGCATCGACCTGCTTGTCCTGGGGGATGAGGGCGCGGGCGGCGACGGGGTCGTGGTTGACGAACGAGTCGAGGGCGGCTTTGAGCATCTGCAGGGCAAGGTCGGCCATCTGGGGGATTCCAACGACCAGTTTCAGCGGCGGTTCCTGGCTCAGGTCGCGCGCGCGCTTGGCGATTTGCGTCGCTTCGTCGCCCACCCGTTCGAGGTTTTGGGAAATCTTCATCGCCACCATGATGAGCCGAAGGTCCGTCGCGAAGGGGGCTTTGGCAAGGAGCTTGACGGCCAGCTCGTCCACCTCCAGCTCGAACTGGTCGATGGCCCCGTCCTCGCTCCGAACACGCAGGGCCAGCTCGTGGTCCCGGGTGACCAGGGCCTGGACGGCGCTCCGAACCGCGGATTCGGCATAGCTGGCCATCCTCAGGAGCCGTTCCTTGAGGGTGTCCAGTTCGCTCACAAAGTGCTGCATGGCTTAAATGTCGAATCCCGAAAATGAAATTTCAAATGACATATCTCAGATTTCAGAATTTCAAATCTCAAATCTCAAATCTCAAATCTCAAATCTCAAATCTCAAATCTCAAATCTCACCCAAAGCGTCCAGTCACGTAATCTTCGGTCTGCTGCTTGGCGGGATTGGTAAAGATCTTCAACGTGGGGCCGTATTCGACGAGTTGCCCCATGTTAAAGAAAGCGGTGTAATCGGACACACGGGCCGCTTGTTGCATATTATGCGTCACGATTACGAGGGTGAAACTCTCTTTGAGCTCGAGGATCAAATCTTCGATGCGGGCGGTGGCCGACGGGTCGAGCGCGGAAGCCGGCTCGTCCATGAGCAGGACTTCGGGCTGGACGGCCAAGGCGCGTGCGATGCAGAGGCGCTGTTGCTGGCCGCCCGAGAGGCTGACGGCGGGCGCGTCGAGCCGGTCTTTGACTTCGTCCCAGAGGATAGCCATGACCAATGATTGACGCAACCGCTCGGCCAACACGGCGCGGTCACGCACCCCATTGAGGCGCAACCCGGCCGTTACGTTGTCCGCCACGGACATGGTGGGAAAAGGATTGGCTTTCTGGAAGACCATCCCGACGCGGCGGCGGATGACGGCCGGCTCAACGTCCGGACCGTAGATGTCCGAGCCAAAGAGCCTGACCTGGCCCTCAACGCGGGCCGAGGGGACCAGGTCGTGCATGCGGTTGAGGGCGCGCAGGAAGGTGGATTTGCCGCAACCGCTCGGCCCGATGATGGCCGTGACCGCCCGGTCCGGGATGTCCAGGGAAACCTGTGTGAGTGCGCGGTTGGCGCCAAAGGAGACTGAAAGGTCCCGAATGGCCAGCGCGGCGGCCGGGGGCGCTGGAGCGGGCGCGGCGGCGATCGCGACCTGAGCCCCGGGCGCGCGCTTCGGCGGCGGGCGCGCCGGGAGTTTGGGATTGGTCTCGTCCAGGTTGTTTTGCATCGGCGGGTTTGGTCAAGGGACTTTGCCGAGGCGTTCGCGCGTGAGGGCGCGGACCGCAATGTTGATGATTGCGACCATGACGAGCAGCACCAGGGCTCCGGCCCAGGCCTGTCGATGCCAGTCCTCGTAAGGCGAGATGGCATAGTTGAAAATCTGCAAAGGAACGGCGGCGATCGGGTCGGACAGGTGATGGTTCCAATACCTGTTTCCGGAGGCGGTGAACAGGAGCGGGGCGGTTTCGCCGGCCACACGGGCCAGCGCCAGGAGGATGCCGGTAACGATGCCTCTGAGGGCGGTGCGGACGACGATGTGAAGGATGGCGCGCCAAAGGGGGATTCCCAGCGCCAGGGCGGCTTCGCGGTAGCCCTTCGGCACCACGCGCAGGGCCTCTTCGGTGGTGCGCATGATCAGGGGGATCATGATGAAACCCAGGACAATGCCTCCCGCCCAGGCGGAGAAGCCTCTCATCGGCACGACCACCAGGGCGCAAACGACCATCCCCCAAATGATCGAGGGCACGCCGTTCAACACGTCCGCGGCGAAGCGAATCCACCAGTTGAGCCGGGTGTGCCCGTATTCGGAAAGGAAGATGCCGCCGCACACTCCGACCGGGACCCCCAGCAGGGCGGCGAGGCCGAGAAGCTCAAAAGTCCCCACGATGGCGTTGCCCATCCCGCCGCCTCGCTCGCCGACGGGCTTTGGCAATTGGGTGAAGAACGCCCAGTTCAAGGCGCCGATGCCGGACTTGAGGACATGGTAGAACACCAGCGCCAGCGGCACGACGACCAGCAGGGCGCAGGCGCAAGTGAGGGCTTGCATCCCAAGGTCCTTGAATCTGCGCCAGCGGTGGCAAGCGGTGTTCATAGGCTCACGACGCGGAGAGGGCGGGACCGGAGAACGCCGCGAGGAGAAGGCGCGCCAAGGCGTTGACCAGCAGCGTAATTCCCAGCAGAACCAGGCCGAGCTCGAAAAGGGCCTCGAGATGGATGCCCGGCGGGGTCTCGGTGAACTCGTTGGCCACCACGCTGGCCAGGGTGTAGCCGGGGGCGAAAAGAGAAGCCGCGATTTCCGGGCGATTGCCGATGACCATGGTGACGGCCATCGTCTCGCCCAAGGCGCGGCCCAGGCCCAGGATGACCGCCCCGAACAAGCCCCTTCCGGCATAACTGAGCACCGCGATGCGGGTCACCTCCCAGCGCGTGGCCCCCAGCGCGTAGGCCGCCTCACGCTGCGACGGGGGGACAGACAGGAGAACTTCCCTTGAAACCGAAGTGATGATCGGCACAATCATGATCGCGATGATGATGCCCCCGGCGAGCATGCTCACGCCATAAATCGGCCCCTGGAACAAAGGCAGAAACCCCAGCGCCCCTTGCAGCCCGGGGAACAAATGTTCGCGCAGCCATGGGACCATCACGAAGATGCCCCAAAGCCCGAGGATAACACTGGGCACAGCCGCCAGCAGTTCGATGAAGAGGGTCAGGGGCTGCCGCAACCATTGCGGGGCCAACTCGGTGAGGCAAACAGCCGTGGCGATGCTCAGCGGCACCGCTATCACGAGCGCGATCACCGAAGAGACCACGGTGCCGAAGATAAACGGCGACGCGCCGAATTGCTCGTTGACCGGGTCCCAGTCCCCGCTGGTCAGAAAACGCCATCCGAATCTCCCAAGCGCGGGCCGCGAGCCTCGCGCCAACTCGCACCCGATGACGATGATCAGAGCGATGACCGAGAGGGCCATCACCAGCATCAGCCCCTTGAACACCCTGTCGCCAACCCCCTGGCGCGAGAGCGCGCCCGGGGCGGTTCGGAGCGCACGTTTAGTTGTCATTGAACACACGACTCATCCGCCCTAGTACCTGATGGTCTTAATTCGCTGGAGGACCCGCGCCTTGAGAGTCTCCGGCAAGGGCGCGTAATCCAAGGCGGGGGCCATGGTCTCCCCCTTGGTCGCGGCCCAATTCAAGAACTCCACCAGTTTTCTGCCCTTCAGAGGGTCCTTCTGCCGTTCATAAACCAGCAGCCAGGTCGCGCCGGAAATGGGGTAGGCCCTCGCCCCGGCCGGCTTGGCCAGTGAGAAACGGAAATCGTCCGGGATGCTGGCGCTCTCCATGGCCTCGGTCACCGAATCCAAGGAAGGAGCGACGAACGCGCCGGCGGCGTTCTTGATTTCGGCAACCGGCAGTTTGTTTTCCCGCACGTAGGCCATCTCGACATAGCCAATCGCCCCGGGCAGTTGTTTGACCTCGCCGGAAACGCCTTCGTTGCCTTTGGCGCCAAGCCCCGCGGGCCATTTGACGGAGGTATTGCGCCCCACGCGCGTCTCCCACTCCTTGCTGGCGCTGCTCAGGTAATCGGTAAAAATGTGGCTAGTGCCGCTGCCGTCGGAGCGATGCACCACAACAATGTCCGACTTCGGCAACGTCACGCCCGGATTCAGCGCCAGGAGCCGGGTGTCATCCCATCGAGCTATCCTGCCCAGGTAAATGCCGGCGAGGGCCGGGCCGTCGAGCCTGAGCCTGGGCGCGCCGGGCAGGTTGTAGGTCAGCACTACCGCGCCCGCGACGGTGGGAATGTGAAGGATTCTTCCCGGCG
>CAZZFF010000014.1:0-71166 GCA_964653485.1 uncultured Verrucomicrobiota bacterium
CCCGGTCGCGACGGCGCTGGTGCTCGCCCTGCTGGCGAGCGGTTGGATTTACCCCGGAGCGCCGCGCCTGCTGTGGGCCATTTCCGGCGCCGTGGCGATGATCCCGACCATCCTGGTGGTCCGCAAGCTCATTGACCGGCGCCTGTTTCCGGTCCTCAACGCCTTGGCAATGTTCTACTTTGTAGATCAATTGCGGACGGTCGCCGCGTCGCAAGCGGTCTTGTCCCGGCTCATGCTCTTGGCGGAAATGCTCGGCGGCGCCTTGTTCGCGGGATGGCTGCTGCTGCCGGGGCGGCTCGAGACCGCGCCCGAAGCCAACAACCGCCTCTGGAGGCAGATTGGCAAAGCCTGCGGGGTGGCGCTCGGCTGGTTTGCGGCCGCCTTGATCGCCGACGCGCTCGGCTACGTGAGCCTGAGCAAGCTCCTCGGCCACGCGCTGCTGCAAAGCGCCTACATGTCCCTGGTCTTATACGCCGTGGTGCAAATTATCAATGGACTCTTCTTGAGCGCGCTGAGCGTTCCCCCCCTGGCGCGGTTGGGCGTGGTGCGGCGGCATCGGGAGTTGCTGCTCAGCCGGACGCGGGCCGTGCTGGAATGGACGGCCATGCTGCTTTGGGCGGCTTATCTGCTGGAGGCGCTCTCGTTGCGCGCGCCTGTGTTCCAGGACCTCCGGAAGGTCCTGACGGCCTCCTGGGCGGTGGGCTCGTTCAAATTATCGCCCGGCGACGTGGTGTTGTTCGGGGTCACGGTCTGGGCGTCATTTCTCG
Source organism: uncultured Verrucomicrobiota bacterium (assembly GCA_964653485.1). Classification (GTDB taxonomy): domain Bacteria; phylum Verrucomicrobiota; class Verrucomicrobiia; order Limisphaerales; family UBA8199; genus CAVQND01. The sequence goes on from CAZZFF010000014.1 coordinate 768, forward strand.
TCTCGCGACTCTTGCGGTTTGTCCTCGAGGAAGAGGTGTATTCCCGGGTGAAACTGGCTCCCGGTCTTTACTATTCCATCTCCAAGATTGTCAATTATCTGATCCTGCTCATCGGCTTCACTATTGCCATCGCCATGCTGGGGTTCGACTTGACGCGCCTGACGATCCTCGTGGGCGCCTTCGGCGTGGGCCTGGGCTTCGGGCTGCAGAACATCATCAACAACTTTGTCTCCGGCCTGATCTTGCTCTTCGAGCGGCCGGTCAAAGTCGGCGATGTCATCCAATTGGCCGGCAATGAAGGCGTGGTCAAACACATCGGGATTCGCGCCAGCATTGTGGAGGCTTCCAACGGCTCGGAGTTCATCGTGCCAAACGCGAGCTTGATTTCCGAGACTGTGACAAACTGGACCTTTTCGGACCGGTTGCGCCGGATTGATCTGCCCGTCGTCGTAGCCGGCCCGGTGGATGCCCGCAAACTGATGGAGTGGCTCAATCGCGTGGCCGCCGAGCAACCGCAGGTTCTCAAGGACCCGCCGCCCCAGGTATTGCTCGGCGCTTTCACCGGCGACTCTATGAGTTTCGAGCTGCGGGTCTGGACCAACCAATCCGAGGATTGGTCCCATATCCGCAGCGAGCTGGGGCTGGCCGTTCGCGCCACGTTGGCCGAGCACAATATTGCCTTGAAATAGGTCAAGCAGGAAGGATGGAAGCCGGTTGAAGCCAGACAAACGGGCGTCCGCCGTCTGGACCGCAGCGGGTTTCAGAGGCATAGGTCCGGTTCCAGCTCAGGGAACTGACCGCCGAGGTTGGCAACTACGCGCCCGCGGTATGGGCAGCGTCGGCCTGGCGGTTCAGTGGCGCGAACTCGTCGGCAGCGGCGCGGCGGTTTACAAAACCAATCGAATTGGATTACATTGTGTCTGTGAAAACCGTCAGTCAGGAATTGCTTCATGAGGTGACCCGCCGCCTGGCCGTGGAGTTCAAGCCGGAGCAGGTGTGGCTGTTTGGCTCGTACGCATGGGGCCAGCCAGATGAAAGCAGCGACCTCGACCTGCTGGTGGTTGTCCCCCAAAGCGATGAATCCCCGGTCCGCCGGGCGCAACGAGCGCATCGGTGTCTGCGTGGGCTGAGCATCGCCAAGGACATTCTCGTGAAGACGCGCGCGGAGCTGGACCGCTTTCGGCATGTCCGTTCTTCCCTCGAAGCCGAGATTCTTGAGCGCGGTCGACTGATTTATGGATGACGCCGCAATCACCCTGACGCCGTACGCCACGGCCTATCGCTATCCCGGCGAATCGACCACTCTGGAGCCGAGCCGTGTGGAATTCGCCGAGGCTTTGAAGTTGGCATCGGACCTCGTGAATTTCGTCTTGTCGCTTCTACCGAATGAGGTTCAGCCCAACGGGTAACCAGCGCCGCAGACACCACCCATAGCCTGCGACGATAGTTGATGCCAGAGGGACAAGCCCTTCCGGCCCATGCGGGCAATCCGGGGACTGGGCGCCGCGCGGGCGCCCGTCCGCCCGTTCCCGGAGCAGATCGCTCAGAAAGGTAGTATCGCAGATCATGTTCTGCGCGAGCGCCGCCCGCGCCCTTTCAGTACCGCCGCCATCAACTTGGCATCGGGCATTGGCGCCTGTATGTTCCTCAGTCCCTGGAGCACATCACCGCACGTCTGCCAGGGTTCCTGCAGCTCGCGCAAAATGACGTCCGAGAAGCTCTCCCCAGGCGCCTTGAGTTTTTTCAGCCGGGCGTACGCTTCGGTCCTAACGGTGAGGGTTTTGTACGACATAACCACACGGAAAATACACGAAGGCTCCTGGCTCGGCAAGACACCGCGAATGAGCTTGCCTTGGAGGCCGCAGTTGCCGACGATGCGTCTCCATGAATTCGCTATCACGCAGGACCTTCATTGGAACCACCGCCGGGGCTATGAGCGCCGCTTCCCTCGCCTCGCTCGGTGTGGCTACACTCTCCTCCACCGCCGCCGCGGCCGAAAGCTCCGCGGAGGTGAAGAAACCGAAAGACATCCGCACAGGTATGTTGACGGCGCCGCTGCACGACCTGCCGTTTGAGGAAGTCCTGAATATGGCCAAGCGGTGCCACATCGCGGCACTGGAAGTCGTTGCCGAGCCCGGGCACCCGCACATCGACCCCACGACCCTGGAACAGGGCCAAGCGGAAGCCATCAAACAGAAGCTGGCCGAGCGCGGCCTCGAGATTAGCGCCCTGTCCAACTACATGAATACCACCGCCCCCGGAAAGGCCGCCGAGGTCCAGGAGACCCTGAAGAAGACGATTGACGCCGCCGCCCTGCTCGGTGTGCCTACCATCTGCGTCGGCCTCGGCATGCCCGTTCCCGGCAAGAGCAAAATCCAGGTGATCAAAGAGGTGATTCCCGGACTCTTTCGCCCCATCATCGACCACGCCAAGGAGAAGGGAATCCACGTGGCGGTGGAAAACTGGTTCGAGACCAATCTCCAGGGTCTGGACACCCTTGAGTGCCTTATGCAGACGGTGCCCGACGAACACTTCGGCTTCAACTACGACCCCTCGCACCTCGTCCACCAGCAATGCGATTACATGGCGCCCGTCACCATGTTCAGCAAGCGGATTTTCCATACCCACGCCAAAGACACCCTGGTGAACGAGCGCCGGCGCGCCTACGTGGGCGTGCTGGGGCACGGCTGGTGGCGCTATGTCATCCCCGGCTTTGGTAACATCAACTGGGGCCAATACATCGGCAACCTGCGTGACGTCGGCTACAAAGGAGTGCTCAGCATCGAGCACGAGGACGACACCTTCGGCCCGGAAGACGGCTTCCGGCACGGAGCAAACCACCTGAACCAGTTTTGCAACGTGTAAAGCCGCGCTATCGGGCGCCAGGTGAAGAAACAGACGTGCCGGCGGCGGGGGGCAGCCATGACACCTTGACCTCGCGCTCCACGGCCTTGAACTCCGGATCGCCGGTGATGAGTTCGGCGTTCTCTTGCTTGGCCAGCGCGGCGGCAAAGCAATCGGCGTAGGACATCCGGTGGGCCGCTTTGAACACGGCGGCCTGCCTCACGAGGAGCCTGTCCTCGCTCACGCCGACGACCTTTATGGGGAGCGCGGCGATTTCCTGGGCCTTCTGCTCGGCGGCCTCCCGGCCAACCGCGCGCATCATCGTGTAGTACACCTCGCCCCAGCTCACGACGCTCATCAGCAGCTTGTGCTTCTCGTCCGCGGCCTGCTGGAGCAATTTCTCCACGGCCTCCGCCGCGGGCTCGTCTTCAAAAAACGCAATGAGCGCCCAACTGTCCAGGACTTTTGAGGCCATATCAAAGCTCCTGCTCGCGTTTGCGGTCCACCATGAGCGCATTCAAGAAGCCGCTGCCCTTGAGAGAGCCTCGCAGGCTCTTGATATAGGCGCGAGTCACGGGCTTGATGAGAATGCCCTGCGGCGTGGAGAGCACGCAAGCGCGGGTGCCTTTCTCGATTTCGAACTTCTTGCGCAGCCAGCGCGGGATGACAATCTGGCCCTTCACCGAAAAGTAAACCGTATCCACGTTTGTTCCTGTCTTCACGAGATTATACTACTGATGAATAATTGTAAGTCAATCACGGATATGTAGGAATAGACCGTTTTCATTTCAAAATCCGCCCGGAGCCGGTTACAGTTCCCAGGATGGAACCGCCGGGCGCAGACCTCTTGCCACTGCTGAAGCAATACTTCGGCTTCACCTCATTTCGTCCGTTGCAGGAGCGGATCATCCGCGACGCTCTGGCGGGCAAGGACGTCTTTGCGTTGCTGCCGACCGGGGGTGGCAAGTCGCTGTGCTTCCAGTTGCCCGCGATGGCCAACAACGGTTTGACCGTGGTGGTGTCACCGCTGATCGCGCTGATGAAGGACCAGGTGGACGGCTTGCACGCGGGGGGCGTGCCGGCCACTTTCCTGAATTCCTCGCTGCGGGCCGGCGAGTCCCGGGAGCGGCTGCGGGGGTTGCACGCCGGGCAGTATCGGCTGCTCTATGTCGCTCCGGAGCGGCTCATGCTCTCGGGGTTCCTGTCGGACTTGCAGCGGTGGAAGGTGGGGCTGGTGGCGATTGACGAGGCGCATTGCATCAGCGAGTGGGGGCATGACTTTCGGCCGGAATACCGTCAACTGGCGGGCTTGCGTCCGCTGTTGCCGGGGGTGCCGATGATGGCGCTGACGGCCACGGCCACCGGGCGGGTGCGCCAGGACATCATCACGCTGCTGAAGTTGCGGGAGCCCGCTTGCTATGTGGCCAGTTTCAACCGGCCCAACCTCACCTACCGCGTCTTTGCCAAGAACAGGCCCTACGACCAAGTGCTCGCCTTCGTGCGGGCGCGGCCCAACGAGAGTGGGATTGTCTATTGCCAGGCGCGCAAGACGGCCGAGAGCGTCGCGGAGCGGCTCAGCGAGGACGGCATCAAGGCCAAGCCCTACCATGCGGGCTTGACGCCGGCCGAGCGCACCGAGCACCAGGAACTGTTCCTTCGCGACGAGGCGCGGGTCATTTGCGCCACGATTGCCTTCGGCATGGGCATCAACAAACCCAACGTCCGCTTCGTTCTCCATTACGACCTGCCCAAGAACATCGAAGGCTACTACCAGGAAACCGGACGCGCCGGACGGGACGGACTGCCCGGCGAATGCGTGTTGCTGTTCAGCCCGGGCGACGTGGTGAAGCAAATGGGGTTCATCGACGAAAAACCCGACCCCAAGGAACAGCAAATCTCCCGCCTCCAATTGCAGCAGATGGTGCATTATGCCGAGTGTTCGGGTTGCCGCCGAGGCGAACTGCTCTCTTACTTCGGCGAGACCTTCGAGGAGGACAATTGCGGCGGATGCGACAATTGCCTGGTGCCGCGCCAAACATTCGACGGCACCATCGCGGCTCAGAAACTCCTGTCCTGCGTCTATCGCGTCCGCCAGAAGACCCGGTTCGGCGTCGGCCTCCATCACATCGTCGAGGTCCTGACCGGGGCTGACACCGAGAAGGTCCGGCGCTGGGGCCACGACCGGCTCTCCACCTATGGCATCGGGACCGAACACAGCCGCTCGGAGTGGGGGGCGATTGGGCGGGAACTCATCCGGCTGGGCTACTTGGCCCAGACGACGGAGAAGTTCAGTGTGATCGACCTCACCGCGGAGGGATTGGCCGCGCTCAAGCAGCGCCGGCGCGTCACGTTGACCAAGCCGGTAAGCGCGCCGGCCGAAAAGGCGCGAGCGACGGGCGACATCGCGTGCGACGAGACCCTGTTCGAGCGCCTGCGCCAGATACGAAAAAGCCTGGCGGACGAGCGCGGCGTCCCGTCATACATTGTCTTCTCCGATGTTTCCCTGCGGCAGATGGCGCGCGACTATCCGGCCAACGAGCGCGAGTTCGCGCGCATCAGCGGGGTGGGAGAGAAGAAGCTCCAGGAATTCGGCGCCCTCTTCCTTGCGGAGATTGCCGCGCACCTTCAAAGCCATCCGCGCCAGATGTTCGCGGAAGACTCCTTCGCCGCACCCGCGCCGTCTCCCACCCGGGCACGGCTGGCCGGCACCGTCCGCGAAACGCTCCGCCTGTTCCGGGCGGGTCAATCAGTCGAGCAAGTCGCCCACCAGCGGCTCCTGACGCCCGGCACCGTGTGGGGCCACCTGGCGGAAGCCGCCGAGGCCGGCGAACGGCTCGATCTCAACCCATTCTTCACGGTCGAAGAAAAGCGCGAAGTCGCGGCCGCCTTCAATAAGCTCGGTCTGGCCAGCCTCTCGGACGTCTTCGAGTCTCTGGGCGGCCGTTACGATTACCACCGCCTCCGCCTCGCCCGCGCGGCAATCAAGGCCAGGCAGGGCGGGGCAGGGGGGGCGACGTGAGGCCGCGCTGTGCCTGAAAGAGGATCAGCGCGATGAGGCCGGTCCAAGTTCAGGGAGCGGCTGTGAGGACGTAATCGAGCAGGTCGGCCATGTCCTCCAAGGAGAGGCCTTGCTCCAGGCCCTCGGGCATAAGGGACCAGGATTGGGTCTGGATGGACTGGAGGTCGGCCAGCAGCCAGGCGATTTGAACGCCATCGAGCCGCCGGAGGTTGAGAGTCGAGGCGCTCTGTGAGGTCTTGATCCCCACCAGGCTCTCGCCTTCATTGGTCCTGGCGACGCATGTGGCATATTCGGGCCGCACGCGCCGATTCGGCTCGATAATGGCCTCGAGGACGGCTTGTCTTCCGCGGACTCTCGCGCCGGCCAGGTCGGGGCCGAAGAACTGGCCCTCGCCTCCGAGACGGTGGCACCCGGCACACAGGGCCAGGAACAGGCGATGGCCACGCACCGCCTCACCTTTGAGCCGGAGGGCCGGCTCAAATTGCTCAACTAAATTGGAGCGTGACTGCGTGACCGGGCCAAGAAGCCGGACGGCGGGCCGGCTGACCCCCGGGTCTTCATCGGTGCGCAGGAGGTTGAGACAGGCTGAAGGGAGGGCCGCGCCGTTGATATTGCCCGCCTCGATGGCGGCGAGCAAGACCGCGGCCCGTTGCGGCCGCGCCATCAGCGCCATCATCGCCTGCGCGCGCAGCGCGGGCCCCGTTCCCGCCCAAAAACGAACGAGGTCGGAAGCCACCGACGGGTCGTAGCAGCGCCCCCGCGCCGCCACCACCTCCGATTCCAGGATGTAAGGCCCCGTCGGAATCAACAACGCCTGGAACCAATCTCCCGCATGGGGGTAATCTGCCGGATTAATGCCCAGGAGGTGGACCGCATCGGCGCGCTCCGCCCAGGGCATGTTCTCATTGATCGCGGTCGCCAGCGCCGCATCGAAGAACCGCTGGAGCCGGTGTTGCGTGTCCGCCAGCCGGAGGGAGCTGCCGCTGCGGTGCAATCCCTCGCCCAACGCAATGAGCATCCCGTAAGGCGGCTGGGCTGTCACCGGGACCTGGTCCACCAGGTTCAGGACCTGGCTCACGTCGTCCAGTTTGCCTCTGACGCCTATCATGGCAACCAACTGCGCCAGGAACCGTTGGCCCGCGGGAGTATTGCCGAAGGGGGCAACCCCGGCCAACGTCGCCAGAAACGGCCCTGCGCCTTCGCGCAAGGAACTCAGCACGGCCCCGCTCATCCATGGGCTGTCCAGGTCCTGGGCGAGGATGCGCGCCAGCAGGAACCCTCGGTCCGGCAGCGGCAACTCGCCGAGGGTGAAGGCCAGTTGAAGGCGCACGCGCGGCGATGGGTCGTCAACCATGGCGCGAAGCCGCTCCCCGAGTTCTCCGGACATCTCGGGCGAAGCCGCGAACTGTTCCGCCAGGACCACGGCATTCTCGCGCACCCCTGCATCGCTGTCCTTTAGGGCCGCGAGCACCTGCCCCGCCCGAAGCGCCCCCAACCCGTCCAGCGCGTGCAAGGCCCGCAGGCGCGCCAGCGGAAGCTTCGAGTGGTCCAGCATGCTCCGGAGCAGGGCCGCGGCCGCGGGGTCCCGCTCCTCGTACAATAGCCGGGCCGCCGTGTCGGCTTGCCAGCCGTTGTTTTGCGCCAGCGCCACGACCAGTTCGCGGGTCTGGAGCCGGTCCAGCCGCGTAGAGGCAGGCCGTTTGAACGACTCCGGAACAATGCGATAAACGCGGCCGCTCTCGCGGCCTTCTCGAAAGTCGGCGATGTAAAGCGCCCCCTCCGGGCCGTTGACGATTTGCCTCGGCCGAAACGACGTATCGCTCGAAATCAGGAACTCCGTGCGCCGCTCCTCGCCCGGGCGTTCGGCCGCCATCTCGAGTCCATGGTCCCGCAGCACAAAACGGTGAATGACATGCGCCTCCGGGTCCGCGACAAAGACATTGCCTAGATAATCCGAGGGGAAGGCGCCGCCCCGATAAACGACGCAGCCTCGGGCGTCCGTCAACCAGGCGGCAGCCGGCGCGTTGGTGGACGGCGGTTGGCCCCGGCCCGCCGGGGGCCTTCCTTGCGTAGAGGCGGATGCGCGGCCTGGCGCGGGGAAGCGATAGATAGCCGTGGCCGGGCCGGCTGCGTCCAGCAATTGCGGCGGCGGAGGGAAGAATGGGTTGCGCGCCAGGTAACGAGGCTCACACATCGCCATGCGCAGCGGGTGGCTCGAGTCGCACACGAACTTCCGGCCGCGATCGTCAAAGCTCATGCCGGTCTGCGCTGGACCGGCTTCGGGAGCAAGTGCCAGGGTCCGCGGGTCGAAGGCAAAATCGCTGTCGGACAGCGGCGTCGAAGGGAGTTGCGCGGCGCTGAGGACGCTGACGACGCCATCCAGGCCAGCCATGCCGCAGTGCAGGCGGTTATCCAGCCCCCAGTTGAAACTGTTCAGCAACGCCGTTGGGTCGGGTGCGTAAGGCCGGGGACCGAAACCGGTGAACACCACCTTGACCACGTCGGCAATGCCGTTCTCCGCGCTGTCCTTCAGGAAGAAAATCTGAGGAGTTGCCGCCACAAAAAGGCCGCCAGCGTAGCATGCCACCGCCGAGGGCCAGGGCAAATTGTCGGCATAAACGGTGCTGGTCTGGAACACGCCATTCTCATCCATATCCTCAAGCATGCGGATTTGGCCCAGGTGCGGGCTCTGCTCGCGGCGGTCGGGGTAGTCGCGCATCTCGGCGACGAAGAGGCGCCCCCGCTCGTCGAACGCCAACGCCGCCGGCGCCGCAACCATTGGTTCGGCCGCCGCCAACTCGATGCGAAAGCCGCGCTCGACCTGGAACGAGGCCAGGGCGTTGGTGTTCTGGGACGCCGCGCCCCGGAGGGAGGGCCTGGACTGTTTCTTAGGCTCGACTGCCCAAGCCGCGCGCCAACAGACCAACAAGAAGAGAAACCCGGCAAGGCGCAGAACCAGCTTATTGCTCCATTTCATAAATGCACCAACCTATTGTCAGGCGGATAGCCTCACTGTCAATGGCTCTTTCCCGGTTGTCTTTTTCCCGTGGCTTCCTATGATAGGCTCCCGGATGGTGAACATCCGCGAAATAGCATGAAAAACTCCATCGATAACCTGAAAGAAGCGTTTGCCGGCGAAAGCCAAGCCAGCCAGAAATACCTGGCCTTCGCAAAAAAGGCCGAAAAGGACGGGTTTGGGAACATTGCCGCCCTTTTCCGCACCGCCGCTGAGGCGGAGCGGATTCACGCCGAGGGCCACCTTGGCGCGCTGGACGGCATCGGCTCGACCGCCGAGAACCTTGCGGCCGCGATAGGCGGGGAGACCTACGAATACACCAAGATGTATCCGCCCATGCTCAAGCAGGCCGAAGCCGAAGGACACAAGGCCAAGCGGATGTTCGACTACGCCTGCAAGGCCGAGGCGGTCCATGCCCACCTCTATCGACTGGCTCTGGAAGCGGTTCAAAAAGGGCAGGACTTGCCGGATCAAAAAATCTACCTCTGTCCCGTCTGCGGCCATATCGAGTTCGGAACTCCGCCGGAACACTGTCCCATCTGCAAGGCGAAGGGATCGAGCTATATCCAAGTGCGGCAATAAGCCCGCCGCTGCCGGCAGGGCCGGAGGCTCCGGCCCGCGTCATCCATATCATTGAACTGGAGTCGGGGCGGCCCGCCCCCGTCAAGGCACCGCGGGCGGGGGGGCGATTAAGACCCTGCCGCTTTGGCCTGAGCTTAGGAAGAAGCCCGACCCGACCCCTTGGTTCTGAAGGACAACCCCCTCAAAGGAAATCGGTTTTGACACGCCAGGGGCCGCCACACTGCCGCTGAACGAGCCGAGCGCCGTCGAGAACGACAGGCTCAGCTTGTTGGGGCTTTGGTTGACGACCCTGTTGGAGGAGTCCAGGGTGATGAGGTTGGTGATGCTCTGGCCAAGACCGCCGCCGCTCAGGATCACAAGAAGATTGGTCGTGTTGAACAGGTTCGTCCCCCGTCCCGGAGCAGCGTAAGGGGAACCCAGGACGCTCGTCTGGAGTGCAACCCCGTTCGGGTAGTACTTCGCCGTCGAGAGGGCGGCTTTGAGCCACGTAACATCCCCTCCGAATCCCTGGTCGGAGCCGCTTGGGAACGCCAGCCACCCCAGCAGCAGGCCCTGGCCACCGGAGGGCGACACATAGAGCGGCCACTGGCCGGAGGGCGAGACGGGGACCGTCTGGGCGAGGGGCGTGCCGTCGGCCAAGGCCCCGGACAAATGAATGTTGCCGGCGCCATCGACCTTCACTGTGCCCCAACCATCGCCGGCAGGCTGGGGCGTCGCGTCCGCGCCAGGAATGACGAACGTGTAAAGACCTTGCTGCGGAGCGATGTTGGTGCTCGCGTTGAACACGGCGAGGTCCCCCGCCAACTCCGCCACCCAGGCCTGATTGCTGACCGAGCCGGTGATGTGGTCCGTGCCTTGGGTCAAGTCCAATTGCAGCCCGAGGCTGAGGGGCTGCGACTTGCCCATCGGGACGGTCGCCTGGCCCATGCCTGTGGCGTCAAGCGGGCCGCTAAAGGACTCGTGGGCGCCGGCCATCTGCAACGAACCGCTGAACTTGCCCAGGTAGGTGACCTGGAGGGAGAAAAACCCGGCGTTGGTTAAGGTGACCTTGTTGGTATCGTAGAAAAGGCCGTTGTAGGTCCCCGCGACCTGGGCAAAGGGACTGGGGACAAAGTAGGCGGTGTTGGTGAGAGACGCATGGCCGACGGTGCTGACGGCGTAAGCCTGGAAGAGGTTCGTGCCGGGGGCGAGATTGATGTCCGCGCTCCAGCGCGTCCATCCTTTGATCGGCGTGGCCAACTGCCAACTGCTCGCGCTTGAGGATGAGTTGGTGAGCTTGTAGAACACGTGTGCCACACCCACCGTGCTGCTGGTGGTGCCCGTGACCGTGATGGCCGTCGTGCTCAGGTAGGTGTTTTGCGCCGGCCCGGTAATCTTGAGCTTGGGTATCCCCTCGCCGTAAGGGTCGACTACAGTGAGCGTGAAATTGGTGCTGCTGATGAACCCGTTGGCGTTCTTGATGATCACCGTGTAGGTGCCGGAGTCGGCGGGCACCGCGTTGCTGATCGTCAGGATGGGACTGTTGATTCCGTAGAAATTGCGGCCGCCCCCCAGGTAGTTGCTATTATACATCCATCGATAGGTCAAAGGAGCCGAGCCGCCGGCCGCCACCGCAAGAGTGATCGTGTTGCTGGTTTGGCCGGATTGGTTTGTCGGCTGCGTAATGATGTAAGGGACGAAGCCCGAAAGTCGGAATAGAGCCCCCTTCTTGCCCTTTCCGCCGGCCACCGTGGTTCCGTAGAAATTGCCGTCGCTTGCCTGCACCACTCCTCCGTATGGGTTGGCCCCGTTGGCGCCCGTAAACGAACTGAGGAGCTTCATCGGAGTGGAATTGGAAGGGTTGAAGCTGAAGACGACGCCGGAGTTGGCGCCCCCGCCCGCGGTGGTCGTGCCGTAGTAATTGCCATCCGACCCTTCGACCAGGCCGCCCGAAGGACTGGAGCCGTTGGTCCTCCCCAGGGAGAAGGACACGATGTTCGTGTACGCCCCCCAGGCGGTAACGCCGAAAATCGTCCCGTCGCCTCCCACCTCGAGGTCGTTGGCGCCGCCCCCGGCGGCCGTGCCGTAGAAAAAGGTGACGTAATTAGTGGTCACATTCGTGCTCAAAAGCAGCGGCGCCTGTGGACTGGCGCCGTTCGTGACCGAGAACGCGAACAACGTCTGCAAGGGGTCGGGATCATTGGGCAGCACCATAAAAACCGCGCCCGAATTAAATACGCTGCCGCCGGCGGACGTGACCCCGAACAGGTTGAGCTGCCCGTCCAGATAGGTTGTGCCGACGGTCAACCCGGCAGCCGGGTAGGCGCCTGTGTTCGTGTTGTCGAACGAACCCACCAACCTCACTCCGGCGAGGGACCTCTCGGGTGAAGCCGAGCCGGGCGTGGGCGGCGAGAAGAGCGGGCACGAAAAGACCGCGCCAAAGTTGAACTCGCCGCCCATCAGGGTCGTGCCGAAAAGGTTTGTCTCGCCCGGCATTTGCACCAGAATGCACTCGGGCTGAGCGCCGTTGGTGCCATTGAACGCGGCCAGCGTTTTGATCTGGTTCGTCGTGCTTGCCCCAAAGACAAAAACCGTGCCCAGGTCATCCGGGCCGCCGGCGGAGGTCGTCCCATAAAAGTTGCCGTCGCTGCCGAGCATGAGTCCGCCGAGCGGCCTGGCCCCGTCGTTAGTCCCGCCCGAGAACGAATGCAGAAGGCTGAACGCTTGGTTGGTGGGGGTGAAGCTGAAGACCGTGCCCTGGTTGTGGGACCCACCGGCGGAGGTCGTGCCGTAGAGAATGCCGGTGTTGGTATCCAAGAGCAGGCCCGCGTAAGGCTGCGCCCCATTGGTGCCGTAGAAGTTCACTAGCGCCGTTAGCGTCAGAGTGGCGCTCGCCGACGACGGGTTCAAAGAGCACAGCAGCAGCGGCAGACACCCGCCGATCAGCAGGCGAAGCCACCTCCCCACCCACACCTTCGGCCTTCGGACTTCCGCCTTCGGACTTCCGCCGTCCGCCCTCTGACCCAGCACCGCGTGACAAGTCTTCATGGTTTTCTCGATTCAAGCGCCCAAACAACCGACAAGACGTTCGAGCCGAGAGCGAGGTGACATGTCCTCGATGTTTTCTCAAGTCGAACCGCCGAGCGCGACTGCGATCAGCCCTTCTTTTACGCCTTGCAAGGCGCCGGGCACAAGCCGCAAAGTCGAATTAATCAATCACGAAGCCGAGTTTTTGATTCACAGCGGGGAGCAAATCCGATATACAATTGCCGTGTGTCAGGCCGGAGCAGAGAACGGCGATGATAATTTGACCTTCACCCTATGCCGTGGATGGAACAACTACAGGCCGCAAACCGGGCTCAAGCGGGTTGGATCGCCCTGGGGGCTTACACTCTGGGTTGCCTGGCCACGGGATATTACCTCGTGCGGTGGCGGACGGGGTTGGACCTGCGCCAGTTAGGCAGCGGCAGCCTGGGGGCCACGAACACAGGCCGCATCCTGGGAACGGCGGGCTTCTTGACGGCGTTAACCGGCGATGTCGCCAAGGGCGCCTTGGCCGTCTGGCTCGCCGGCCATTTCACCAAGGACCTGCTCCTGGTCGCCCTGGCCATGCTCGCGGTCGTCGTCGGGCACGTCTGGCCCGCCCAACTCCGCTTCCGCGGGGGCAAAGGAGTTGCCACCTCCCTGGGTGCCCTGATGATCTACGACTTTCAACTCGCCCTCGCGTTCGGAATTCTTTTCGCCGTCGGCCTGGTGATCGTCCGCAAGGTGGTCCCGGCCGGCTTGTTGGCTTTTGCGTGCCTGCCCTTGCTGAGCATTTATTGGAGGACCGATGCCGGCCCCCAGGCCGATGCCGCCCGAACTCTGGCCCTTTTCACCCTCGCGGCAATCGTTTTGGTTGCCCACCGCAAGAACCTGGTCACCGAAGGCTGCCGTCTCTTCGAGCACCCTGACATCCATCCCAAACCCGATCAACACGAATCATGAGCGCGCAACCCCCGTTGGTTTTCAAGTTTGCATCCGAGGACTGGGAATTCGAGGAGATTCACCGGCTCAACTACAAGACCTTCGTCGAGGAGATTCCCCAGCACCAAGCCTCGCCCTCGCACCGGTTAGTGGACAAGTTCCATTCAGAGAACACCTATTTGATCTGTTTGTGCGGGCGCAAGCTCGCCGGAATGCTGGCCGCGCGCGGCAACCGCCCCTTCTCCCTGGACCTCAAACTGCCCAACCTGGACTCCTACCTCCCGCCCGGGCGCAGGATTTGCGAAATCCGGCTCCTGGCGGTCGAAAGGAAGTTCCGCGGCGCCCAAGTCCTGCAAGGAATTCTGGCGCTCCTGTGGCAGCATGGAATCGAAAAAGGCTATGACCTGGCCATCATTTCCGGGACCACGCGGCAATTCAAACTCTACCACCACCTCGGCTTCGTCCCGTTCGGACCCGTGGTCGGGAGCGGCGAGGCGCAGTTCCAGCCGATGTATGTCACGCTGGAGACCTTCGAGCACGCGGCAAGGGAGTTTCTGCGCTCCGCCCCCTCGCGCTCGTTCCAACCCAGCGCCGTGAGTTTCCTGCCCGGCCCCGTGTCCGTGCGACGCGAAGTCCGGCGTGCCTTCGAGCAAGCCGCCGAATCCCATCGCGCCGAGGCCTTTGTCAGGGATTTTCAGACAACCAAACAGGTCTTGTGCGAACTGGTGCGCGCGGGCAAGGTCGAGTTGGTTCTGGGTTCGGGAACCCTCGCCAACGACCTCGTTGCGGGGCAACTCTCCCTGGAGAATCGCCGGGGCCTGGTCTTGAGCAACGGTGAGTTCGGAGAGCGTCTCATCGACCACGCCAAGCGATTCCATCTGGACTTCCAGCCCATTGAGTTCCCTTGGGGCCAGCCCCTCGACCTGGCCGCCGTTCGGAAGGCGCTGGACCAAGACCCGGCTCCGGGCTGGGTCTGGTGCGCCCATTGTGAGACCTCCACGGGCGTTCTCAACGACTTGGACGCGCTCAAGAGACTCTGCGGCGAGTTCCACGCCAGACTTTGCCTCGATGCCATGAGCTCTATCGGCACCCTCGCCATCGACCTGCGGGGCGTCTATCTGGCCACTTCCTCCAGCGGCAAGGGCCTGCGCTCCTATCCGGGCATCTCCATGGTCTTTTACCACCATGACGTCCCCCCGGCGCCCCACGCCCTGCCGCGCTACCTGGACCTGGGCTACTATGCGGCCAACCAGGGCATTCCATTCACCTTTTCCTCCAACCTGTTGCACGCCCTCCTGGCCGCATCGAGGCGGGTCCAGTGGGACCATCGCTTCGCTGAACTGGCCGAACGCTCCGCCTGGCTGCGAGAAAGACTCTCCGGGTTGGGCCTCGAAGTGCTTGGCTCCGACACCCTCGCCTCGCCAGCGATCCTCACCATCCCCCTGCCGCGGCAACTCAACTCGGTCAACATCGGCGCCCTCATGCAGGAGTCCGGCTACTTGCTGAGCTGCAACAGCGAGTACCTCCGGCGGAAAAACTGGATACAAATCAGCCTCATGGGCGAGTGCGGCAAGGAGAAGCTTGTCTGCCTCCTCAACGCCCTCAATCGCGTCTGCTTCCGCCGCCGCCCCGTCCAGCAACGCTCCACGGTTGACATTTAGCGGAACGGACGGACTGTTTATCTGACGAGAGTCGGCGGATTCATTTAACAAGTTTCGGCGGAAAATGGGTGGAAAGGAGCCCAATGAAAAAGTCATTGTTTGTCATCCTCCTCGCGGGACTCCTGGCCGGATGCGCCTCCCCTTCGGAGGGCACCCGCGGCAGCGGACCCTACGGTGAGGGTCTCCAGGAAGGCACCTCCGGCGTGAGCACCGGAGCCGATGCCGGGCTGGACAAAGGCGTCACCGGCAGCCAGTGGGCGCCCCCGCCTTAACTTCCGAGCAGCCTGGCGGCCGGGGTTCGCGGACGCGCAAAATCATTGCCAAGCCGGGGGTAGCTGGTATTGTCGCCTTGAACCGTGTGTCTTTGGGCGCACCCTGTTGGTGCGCCTTTTCTTTGCCCACGAACCTCGGTTTTGTTGGATTTCCGGGGCGTCAAGAGAGTTTCATCCCGTTTTTTCGAGCGGCGAATCAAGTGTGAATGCCGCGCCTTTCAGCCCCTGTTGATGCGAAATTCATAGGGCAGCGAGGTGGTGGGTTGGGCGGGACTTGAACCCGCGACCAACGGCTTAAAAGGCCGCTGCTCTACCGACTGAGCTACCAACCCGGACCCCGGATGCGCCGAGTCCAGAAGCGCTCTGGACCTGTGTTCCCCCCCCGATTCAACCAAATCCCCAACGAAAAAGGGCCGGCGTGAGGAGGCTCTTACGGGCCACAGCCATGCACAACTCAGCGCCAACACCTGCGAAGAGTACAAGACCTCTTCCACAAGCGCAAGCACCGTTCCGCAAGAACAATCGCAACATCCAGACCCGTGCCGCCCTTGACGGGGCTTAAGAAAGCCTCGGTTAGCCGACGTCTCTCCAAGCGCGGCGCTCATAGGGGAGCTTTCCGCGAAGCAGGGAACTGCAATAGTCCGGCTAGAACGGCGTGCCGCCGTGGCCGGGCCGGGCGCCGGAGCGCCTTCGGGCCTTGGGGTAAGCGAGGGGCTTGGAACGCCGGGTTTGGCCTGCCGGGGGCTGGGCGCCGCCGTCGAGCGTGTGCTTCAACTCGCGGATTTGGTCCCGGAGCAGCGCCGCCTTTTCGAATTCGAGGTTGTTGGCAGCGCCGAGCATTTCCTCTTCGAGTTCCTTGATCGTCTGGTGGATGTCGATGTCCACGCCCGACTCCGCGAGGAGGACGTCGGCCCGGTGGGAGACGTCGCGGCGGGTGGAGAGGCTCTCCTCGACGGCGCGGCTGACGCTGCGCGGGGTGATGTGGTGCTCGACGTTGTGGGCCAACTGTTTGTTGCGGCGGTACTCCGATACGGCCAGGAATTTCCGGATGCTCTGCGTCATGACGTCGGCGTAGAGGATCACTTCACCGTGCAAATGCCGGGCGGCGCGGCCGGCGGTTTGGGTGAGGCTGGTGGCGCTGCGCAGATAGCCTTCCTTGTCGGCGTCGAGGATGGCGACGAGGGAGACTTCGGGCAGGTCGAGTCCCTCGCGCAGGAGGTTGATGCCGACCAGGACGTCGAACTCGCCCTTGCGGAGGGCGCGGAGTATTTCGACGCGTTCAATGGCGTCGATTTCGCTGTGGAGGTACTGGACGTTGATGCCGATCTCGCGGAGGTAATCGGTCAATTCCTCGGCGGTGCGCTTGGTGAGGGTGGTGACCAGGATGCGCTCCTTGGCATCGGCCCGTTTGCGGCATTCGTTGATCAGGTCGTCAATCTGGGTGGCCAGGGGCTTGACGGTCACCTTGGGGTCCACCAGGCCCGTGGGGCGGACGATTTGCTCGATGACGTGGCCGCTGGACCATTCCAACTCGCGCGGTCCGGGCGTGGCGCTGAGATAAATGGTCTGGCTCTGCAGCCCTTGAAATTCCTCGAAACTGAGAGGGCGATTGTCCAGGGCGCTGGGCAGGCGGAACCCGTAGTCCACCAGGACGGTTTTGCGGGAGCGGTCGCCTTCATACATGCCGCCGATCTGAGGGACGGTGGCGTGGCATTCGTCAATGAGCAGGAGGTAGTCGCTGGGGAAGAAGTCGAAGAGGGTGCATGGGCGGGAGCCCGGAGCCCGGCCAGCGAGGTGGCGGGAGTAGTTTTCGATGCCGGAGCAGAAGCCCATTTCCTCCATCATTTCGAGGTCGTATTCGGTGCGCATTTTGACGCGCTGGGCTTCGAGCAGTTTGCCGTTCTTCTCGAACCAGGCAATGCGCTCGCCCAGTTCCTCGCGGATGGCCAGCAGGGCCGGCCGCAGCTTCTCGGTCGGGGTCACGAATTGCTTCCCCGGATAAATGGTGACGGCCTCCAGCGGCTCGATCTTGTGGCCGGTCAAAGGCTCGAAACGCGTGAGACGCTCGATGTCGTCGCCGAAGAACTCGACCCGGAGCGCATCCTCGCGGCCGGCCGGGCAGAGTTCGACGGTGTCGCCGCGGACGCGGAACTGGCCGCGGGTGAACTCGACGTCGTTGCGGGCGTATTGGAGGTCCACCAGGCGGCGCAGGAAATGGTCGC
Organism: uncultured Verrucomicrobiota bacterium; assembly: GCA_964653485.1. Lineage (GTDB taxonomy): Bacteria > Verrucomicrobiota > Verrucomicrobiia > Limisphaerales > UBA8199 > CAVQND01. The sequence continues at coordinate 18,329 of CAZZFF010000014.1, forward strand.
GGGTCATTTCGGCGCCGGCGCGCAGGGAGATAACGCTCGCCTCATAGTCCTCCTTGCTGCCGATGCCGTAAATGCAGGAGACGCTGGCGACGACAACGACATCCCGGCGTGAGAACAAGGCGCTCATGGTCGAGAGGCGCAACCGCTCGATTTCGTCGTTGATGCTCGAATCCTTTTCGATGTAGGTGTCCGTGCGCGGGATGTAGGCCTCCGGCTGGTAGTAATCGTAATAGCTGACGAAGTACTCGACGGCGTTGTTTGGAAAGAAACTCTTGAACTCGGCGTAAAGCTGCGCGGCGAGGGTCTTATTGTGGGAGATAACGAGGGTCGGTTTGTTGACGTTCCTAATCACGTTCGCCACGGTGAAGGTCTTGCCGGAGCCGGTGACTCCCAGGAGGGTCTGGTGCTTGACGCCCGACAGCACCCCCTCCGTGAGCCTGGCGATGGCTTGGGGCTGATCGCCGGCCGGGGCATAAGGCGCGGTCAGCTCGAAGATCGGCCGCTTATCGTCCACTTCGGTCCGTCCGGGGTTGAGGGCCTTGGCCTGGGCTTGGCGCCGGCGCCGGAGCGGGGGCGGAATACGCGCGGGGCGGACTTGAGTAACTCGGGCTGGGGTCGGGGCGAGATCGCTCGGGGGCAGGGTGGTAACGCGGCACTTCAGCGGTGGCCTGGTAGGTTTGGGCCCGGTATTCGCGCTGTGCCGGGGCCTGGTAAGAAGGACGCGGGGTGTCTCCCTGGGCGGGAGCAGGCTGGTTGCGCGCCTCTTGCGCTCGGGGAGCCAGCCACGCGGGTTGCGCCCGGAATGTGGACGAGGCCGCCCTGACTCCGGTGGAGAGGCGGACGTCTCCAAGGGCGCGACTCCGCTCGGCGGGGTCTAATGGAACCGGGCGCGACTCGCCGAAGGAGCGGAAGGGGGGATTTGCCACGTTCCTGGCGGTGGCCTGAGATGAGGCGGGGCCGCCAGGACGGACGGCGGCACTCTCAGTCCGCCCGGAAATCGCGGCGGGGGCGCGGCGCAGCTCGGAGGCGGTGGGACGGAAGACGCTCAGGGTCCTGCCATTCGGGGCCAGACGCTCGGCACGCAGTGTGCCGGCGGCCGGAGCTTTGACCTCGGTGATGGCCGCGGCATGGACGGGTCGATGAGTGGCCGAAGCCACATACTCGGCCGAAAGCCCGTAGTTGGAAACCGCGCGGCCGTTGCCCTCGAGGCGAGTGACGGCCGTGCTTTGCCGATAGATGCGCTCAATCCGGTCATGCCCGACGGTCCATGGGCGCAAATGGCGATCGTTGAAATGGCTCCACGGGACAAAAGCAAAGCTGTCGGCACCCAGGCCGAAGGAGAAACCCGCGCCAACCCCGCGGCCGTTGAACGTGAGGCCGATTCCGGGTCTGTACCAGGCGCCCGGCGGCAGCGGCGCCCAGCCGCAATAGCCGTTGGTATGGCGCCAGGAGACCCAGGCGGCGCCCCAGACGGTATCGGGCGCCCAGCACCAGCCCCATTGATGGTGGTGGAACCAGCGTCCGTAGTGGAACGGAGCCCAGCCCCACGAATAATCCGAAGCCCAATACCATCCGCAGTCGGTAAAGACCCAGTGGCCGCCGTCGAAATAGGGCTGCCAGGAGGAATCGATGACCGCGGCGGAGGGTTGCCAGCAAAGGCCGGCGCCGTCCACTTGGACCCAGTTTCCGTAAGGCGAGAGAGTGTCGTAGAAGAGGGGCTCGGTCGCTTCCTCAGGCGGCGGCGAGTAGTCCTGGAGCGGCGGATAGTCGGGAGGCGCGGTTTCGGGTTCGGGAGCGGAACCCGCTGCGTCCTGGGGGCCGGGTCCAGGGGCAACCTGCCAGGGGATCGGGGGAGAAGACGGCGGGTTGGGATTGGCCGCAAGGTCCTTGAGGGCCTGATCATGCTGGAGTACCGCGGTCACGACACCGCTCGGAACGCCAAGGTCGCTGAGGTAGATAATCTCGTCCGCATTCAGACTGAAGAGGTTGGCGGAATTGGTGGCGAAGGCCAGCAATACCGACGTGTCGACTCCGGCGTTGGCAAGTTTGATGAGGTCGCCCACCGGACCGTCGGTCCTGACGTTGGGAGGGGCGGGCCGTTCGGCGGACACCGCTACAGCGGGCGCCTCCGAGATCGCTTGGATAGCGTCAGGGGCTGGAGAAGAGTCCTGGGCGGTGGGGGGGGCGGGAGGAGGGGGCGTCTCGCGAGCGCAACAAATGGCCAACGGTATCATGATCAGCACCAGCCTCAGGCTCCACAATATCCGGTTTTTCATATAGTGCTCCTGACAGAATAAGCCCTGTTCTGCCGCCTGTCACATTTTTCCGTCGCCCGCCTTCTTTGATCGACTGGATTCGTACGGGGAGTATTCACGGAAGTCGATCCGGACGCTCCGCCGGCTCGTCAGCAAGGACCAGGGGGGCCTATCTCTGCCAACCCGGACCGGCGGGCATGCACGGGGACACCTCCCACAGCGGGAATTTGGCCCGTTGGGCCCTCACCAGCGGCTCCGGGGGCATCGTTGATCCGGCGCCCATCGCCCGCCGGCGTTGACACGAACCCCAAAAACCTTTAAACCACTCGCAACTCGGATACTGAAAGCCTATGCAAAGCGTCCAACTCGGGTTCCTCGACTACGCGATCTTGCTGATCTATGTCATTTTCGTCATCAGCATCGGGTTTGTGCTGAGGCGATACATGAAAAGCTCCTCGGACTTCCTGACCTCGGGCCGCTCGATTCCCGCCTGGGTGACAGGTCTGGCCTTCATCTCGGCAAACCTGGGAGCCCTCGAATTGGTGGGCATGGCCGCCAGCGGCGCAAAATACGGCATGGCCACATGCCACTTCTACTGGGTCGGCGCCATCCCCGCCATGATCTTCCTGGCCATCTTCATGATGCCCTTCTACTACGGCTCGAAGGCCCGCTCGGTGCCCGAATACTTGAAAATGCGGTTCAACGAGCCGGTGCGGGCCCTCAACTCCGTTGCCTTTGCCGTCATGACCGTGTTCGCCTCCGGCATCTCGATGAACGCCCTGGCCAAGCTCCTCAACCAACTCCTCGGCTGGAATTACCATGTCGCCCTCTGGATTTGCTCCGCCGTGGTGCTGGTCTATGTCCTCAAAGGCGGGCTCACCTCCGCCATTTACACCGAGGTCCTCCAATTCTTCATGATCGTAATGGGCTTCGCGCCGGTCGTTTACCTCGGCCTTAAAGATGTCGGCGGCTGGGATGCCATGATTCATGCCCTGAGCGGCGTCTCCCTCGACCCCTCCGCCTTGCACTTGAAAGACCCCGGCGTGTCCTACGGCCCGGACGGATGGACCAGCGCCTGGGGGCCCTTGCTGGCCGGCGCCAAACACAATCCCATGGGCGTGGACTGCTTTGCCATGCTCTTCGGCCTCGGCTTCGTGCTTTCCTTCGGATACTGGTGTACCAACTTCCTCGTCGTCCAGCGCGCCATGGCTGCCAGGAACATGAGCGCCGCGCGCCGCACCCCGCTGATCGCCGCCGTCCCCAAGATGCTCTTTCCCGCCCTGGTCATCCTGCCGGGCATGATCGCCGTCGCCCTGACCTCCATCCCCGCCAAGAACTACCGCATCCCCCCGCCGGCCCTCGACGATCAGGCGGTTGTGGCCGCGGTGGCCGCCGTCAAACAAGCCGGCAATTCCAGCCCCCAAGCCGCCCTCCCGGACATTATCGAGAAGGTCAGCGCCGCCCAAAAGGGCCTCGACCCCAAGACCGGCAAGCCTAAGAAGCTCCTCGGCTTCGATCAGGCCAAGCTGGCCGAGGTGGTCAAGACCTACGCCGCCCAGCCGATTGACCAGGACCAAACCCCGGAGCAAAGGGCCTTGCGCGCTGAGTTCGTCGCTGCCTTCAGCAATTCGATGACGGATTACGATTACGACGGCGTCATCCTCTCGCTGGTCAAGAAATACTGTCCCAGCGGCCTCTTGGGACTCGCCCTGACCGCCCTGCTGGCCTCTTTCATGTCCGGCATGGCGGGCAACGTCACCGCCTTCAACACGGTCTGGACCTACGACCTCTACCAGGCCTACATCGCCCGCAACAAGAGCGACCAGCACTACTTCTGGATGGGCCAGGCCGTGACGGTCGCCGGTATCCTGCTCAGCATCGCCTGCGCCTATTTCGCCAAGCAATACAACAACGCCATGGACATCATCCAGCTTGTCTTCGGCTTTGTTAACGCCCCCTTGTTCGCCACCTTCCTGCTCGGCATGTTCTGGGCCCGCTGCACCGGCATCGGGGCCTTCCTGGGCCTCTTCAGCGGCATCAGCGCCTCCGCCATCTTCCACGCGCTCACCATCGCCGCCGGAAACAGCCCCGGAGTCAAAGGCGGCTACCTGGGCGTGCTCCAGACCTTCCCCAGTGAAATGGCCCAAAACTTCTGGCTGGCCAGCTTCGCCTTTATCGTCTGCTTCAGCCTCACCTTCGTCATCTCCCTGCTCACCCGCCGCACCAAGACCGACGAAGAACTCAAGGGCCTCGTCTATTCCCTGACCCCCAAGCTCAAGGATGAAGGCACGGCCTGGTACTTGCGCCCGGCCACCCTCGGCCTGGTCCTCCTCGGCTGCTGCGTCGTGCTTAACCTCATTTTCCGATAGAGAAAGGAACAAATCTATGGGTCTGGATATTCGCCTCCCAATCGGCCTCATGTTTACCCTCATTGGCGCTATGCTCGCCATCGACGGCTTCGTCACCCACTCCGATACCGCCCTCTACACCCGCTCCCTCGGCATCAACATCAACCTCCGCTGGGGGTTGGTCTTGCTGGCCTTCGGCATAACCATGCTCGCCCTCTTCTGGCGCGGCCGCAAGTCAGGCCCGTAAGAGTCCGCCGCCGCCGGAAGGCGGACGCCGCCTCCTGCAATGGCTCACGAGACGCCTTGTCGCTGGTCGCGTCCGATGCGTTATTTTCGATCGGTTTTCTCTTGACATGAGCGACAGCATTCGTGATACTCTATATCAATAGTTATGTTGACCTTGAGCATCTAGTTAGCGCGCGCCACTATGAATCCAGACGGCATAATCCGCGATATTCTCCACTACAAGGGAAATAGTGCCTGGTCCATCCGCCCCGATGCCACCGTCTTCGAGGCGATTCAACTGATGGCCGACAAGAACGTCGGCGCCCTGCTCGTCACCGAAGGAGAGAACCTCGTGGGGATCATTTCCGAACGAGATTATACGCGCAAGGTCGTGCTCAAGGGCAAGTCATCGAGGCAGACCGCGGTGCGCGAAATCCTGTCCGGCCATGTGATTCACGTCAGCCCGACAAGCTCAGTGGAGGAGTGCATGCGGCTGATGACCGACCATCGGATTCGGCACCTGCCCGTCCTCGACGAAGGCCGCATCCTCGGCATCGTCTCCATTGGGGACCTCGTCAACTGGATCATCTCGGCCCAGACCACCAGGATTAGCCAATTGCAGACCTACATCGCCGGATACCCGATATGAGGAAGTTACCCCGCATCCGCACCGTGCCCGTCGCGCCAACGCTTCAGGGAGACTGACACGTAGTGCGCTTGCGGGATTGCGAACTTCTTCACTTCCACGGCCACCGCCTCCGGGCGGCATCGGCTCAGGACCCGCTCCGCAATGTCGGCCGCCAGTTTCTCCAGGAGCTTCCAACTCCGGCCCTCGCCGTATGCAAGCAAGTCCTGAACGATTTCATGGTAATCGATTGTTGCTTCGAGACGGTCACTCCGGGCGGCGCGGGTGAAATCGAAATCAAGGTCCACACTGATAAGCAGCCGTTGCGGCTTGGCCCGTTCCTCGTCGGTGACGCCCGCACAATAGAAGACCTCAAGGTCGGCAATCGTGATCTTGGACATGGCGTTCATTGACCTGCTTGCGCATCGCGGCCCGAAGGCTCGAGGCGCAAGCCGTTGGTTTGGAGGATTTCTTGCAATTCGCCAAGGTGTTGCACAATGAGGTCCGGGCCCGCGGCCCGGAGCTGATCGAGCGTGTTGTAGCCGGTCAGCACCGCGCAGGAATGAGTCCCCCCGTGCTTGGCGGTCTCGATATCGTGCTGCATGTCGCCGACAAAGAGCGTCGCCCGAGGTTCAAGGCCGTTTTCCTCCAGGACCTCATGAATCTTCTGCCGTTTGTCCCGCACCGCGACGTACGCCCGGTCGATGAACTGCTGAAACCCCGTGACCGCCGCCTGCACCGTAAAGTGGTCCCCGTGGACAGTGCTGAGCAGGAAGGTGCGCAACGCGCGGCTCCGGCAGAATTCCAGGAATTCCCTCGCGTGCGGCAATTCACAGACCGAATCCTGGACCTGGCGAAAACGGCTATGGAACCACACCTCGAGTTGAGGCAAGGCTACGTGCGGCACATGACGGTCATAGAAAATCGTAAAGGGCAAGCAGAACTCCGCGCGGAACTCCTCCAGGCTCATCTCCGCCTCCCGCGCCTGGGCCAGCACATAATTGGTCGCCTTCCAGACCGCCGGCAGGTCGTCCACTAGCGTCCCCGACCAATCAAAGATGATGTTTCGAATCACCCGCTCAGTGTAACCGGCTTTTCGCGCCGGGCAAGGCGACGTGGGAGTGTGAGAGCGCAGCCGCCCCTGCCGCGCTCCTCCCTCTCACGCTCCCCGCTCCAGACGCTCCACTCCAAGCAGCGCATGTCCGGCCAGGAACTCCTGCGCGCTCATGCGGCGTCCGCCTTCCCGCTGCAGGAGGAGGAGCCTGAGGGCTTGACGCCCGCAAGCGACGACGATGCCGGCCTTGTCTGCCTGGAGGATTTGGCCCGGGGCGCCCGAGGCCTCGACGACCTCGGCCCGCCAGACCTTGAGCAGCAGGGGTTGGGGCTGGGAGGGCAGGAAGGTGAAGGCGCCTGGCCAGGGGATGACCGCGCGCACTCGGTTCCATACTGCGGAAGCCGGCTCGGTCCAGGCAATGCGGCCGTCCTGCTTCTTGAGCTTCGGAGCCCAACTGCTCCCGGTCTCGGGCTGGGGGATTGGAGTGATCGAGCCGGCAACGTATTCGCGGATGGTCCGCGTCAACAGCCTGGCGCCCATCGCTCCGAGCCGGTCATGCAACGTTTGCGAATCATCTTCCGGCCCGATGGACGTCGCTTCCTGAGCCAGGATGGGACCGGTGTCCAGCCCGGCATCCATCTTCATGATGGTGACCCCCGTCTGCGCTTCGCCCTTGAGGATGGCCCACTGGATCGGGGCCGCGCCACGGTACTTGGGAAGCAAGGAAGTGTGGACATTGAGGCAACCGTAACGGGGCAGGTCCAGGATTCTCTGCGGCAGGATTTGCCCGAACGCCGTGACCGCAATCAGATCGGGCCCCAGACGGCCGAGTTCCTCTGCAAATGCCTCCTCGCGCGCCCGTTCTGGTTGCAGCACGGCCAAGCCCCGCCCCATGGCCATTTCCTTGACGGGGGAGGGGTGCGGTTTCATGTCCCGCCCCTTGGGCCGGTCAGGTTGCGTGACCACCGCCAAAATGCGGAAATCGGGACTGTCGATCAGGCCCTCCAAGCTGGCGCAGGACAGCTCAGCGGTTCCCATGAAGATGATTCCCAGAGCGGCCATTCGACATTCCTGCCTAGCCGTGCCGCAAGCGGCGTCGCGGGGGGGGCATCGGGGCCGCCGGAGGAACCGTGCGCGCAACTGGCGGACCGGTCACCGTACGCTTGCCCAAAGAAGACCCGCACTCCGAGCAAAGGAATTCGTAAAGTTCACCCGTGGGCAACACGAGCAACAGACGCTCGCGCACAGGTTGCGACTTCCGGCACTTGGGACAATAAAGTTCACTCGCCGTAAACTTGCCGAATTGCTGCATCATTCGGGCTATTTTGCGTCCTTGTGGCGCAGTTGGATTTGCTGGATTTCCTGAAAGGGGATCACGACCTCCTCGGAGGCCGGGCCGCGCTGGACCTGCAGATGCAGGTCGTTGGCGGCTATCCGGCTAATGCGCTGGCCGACGTACTCGCCGCGCGTCGATTTTATGACCAGGACCATGTCCTTCTCCGCATCGCGGCGCACAACTCCGAAAAAGCCGGAGAACTTTGTCTCGAAGAAGCGGCGGTTGAAGGTGAATTGCCCGCGCTGAAAGGTCGTGGCTGGCGGCAACGATGCCTTTTGGTCCCGCTCGCTGTCCTGATGGGCCAACTTCAATGCGCTCGGATGCGCCACGCCATCGGCCTGCATCGGGTTGAGTTCGTCGGTTCCTCCCGCCGCCGGGGCCGTCACGGCGGCAGGCTTGTTCTCTGGCGCCGCCTCGGGCGCCGGCGCTGCGCTCTGCTCCGAGGGCTCTATCCGCGTCTTCATCGAAAGGAAAATAATCGGCCCCGCCACAGGCAGCACCGCGGCGACTCCGCAGACTAGAGGAACAGGCTGGGCGCGAAAGATCGCAACCTCATAACCGGCATAGACATTGGCTGCGTAAAGGCACAGCAGGATCAGCAGTCCAAGCCCGGAGGAACAAATCGCCCCCAGCAAGGATCGGCGGGCCGGCAGTTCCAGACGGGCCGGTTCCTTGATGTTGACCTCGGTTCTCTTGAGCTTTTCCTGGACAGTCACCTCGATGAATGGCTCGACGAAGGCCTCGAGTTTGGAGTTCCTGGAGAACCGTTTCAGGTCCTCCTGCGAGAAGCTCCCCCAAGCAACCTTCTTATACTCCCCTTCCGCCACCTTGACTTCCACTCCCTGGTCCGTGGCGGAACTCGGCAGCACCTCCCCCACGAGATCCTGGCCGTCAGCCAGCTTGTACGTCTCCGCGCGAGCCATCCCACCAACGAGCCCGCACAATAATAAACCGATGATAAAATACATTCTGCGCACAATGGCCCTTCGATACCAAATCCCATTGTCCAAAGAAAGAAAAAACACAGGGGGCCTTTCTGATCCACCTCCGGGATGACAAGGGAAAAAACGACCGCCGAGTCGGCAGGTCTTGCCGCCGGACAGGACGTTCGCGTCTGCGGAGGGTGCTAAAGGCGGCGGATCAAGCTGTGGCATCCTCATTGCTTGCAAGGCTAACTGCGTATGGATGTCAGCCTTTACCAAGCCGCCTCGGGGATGAACGCCAGCTCGCGCTGGCAGGAAGTCATCGCCGATAACCTGACATCCTCCCAAATCCCCGGCTTCAAGCGGCAGGATGTCTCCTTTAGCGCGATCCAATCCGGTTACGTCGCGCGCCCCCCTGGCGCCTTGCCCGGCCCGGCCCAGCGGTTCCAGATGCCGTTAGCCAACTCGACCGTCAATTTCAAGGCTGGGGAGCTTCGCAGCACCGGCGTCCCCACCGACTTGGCCATCGAAGGCACCGGCTTTTTCGATGTCCAATTGCCTGACGGCACGCACGCTTACACCCGCGACGGCGAGTTCCGTGTGGATACACAGGGCCAACTGGTGAACAAACAAGGCCTCCAGGTTATGGGAGATACCGGACCAGTCCAGTTGGACCCGCACAGCGCCTCGCCCGTCACCGTGGCGCTCAATGGCGAGATATCCCAGGCCGGCGTTGTCGTGGGCCGGCTCAAACTCGCTGAATTCAAGGACCCCGCTGCGTTGGTCCAGGCCGGCGGAGGGTGCTTTGTGGTTGGCGACCCCGCCACGCAGCCCGGCACCCCGGCCACAGTCACAGTCCACCAGGGGTTCTTGGAAAGCAGCAACACCTCCCCGGTCATGGAGATGGGCAACATGATTACCGCCATGCGCTTCTACGAGGCAAACCAGAAAGTCGCGCAAATGGAGGATGACCGGATCAACCACTTGATCAGCGATGTGGCCAGCCCAACGTGAGACAAATGAGATGGCCTAAGACAAGATAAGTTCCCGCAATCAACCGAACCGCTATGCTGCGCGCCCTTTATTCTGCCGCCGCCGGGATGGAGTCCCAGCAATTGAACCTGGACGTCATCTCCAACAATCTCGCCAACGTCAACACCACCGGCTTCAAGAAGAGCAAGATCGAGTTCGAAGACCTGCTCTACCAGACGACGCGCGCCCCGGGCAGCGAGGCGGGGGCCGGAAACCTGCTCCCCACCGGCATCCAAATCGGCCACGGCTCGCAAGTAGTGGCCACCTCCCGCATCTTCACCAACGGCGAGTTGAGCCAAACAGGCGAGCCTCTTGATATGGCCATCAACGGCGACGGCTTCTTCCAGGTCACGATGCCTGACGGCACCCTGGCCTACACGCGCGCCGGCTCGTTCAAGACCGCGTCCGACGGCCGCATCATGACCAGCGACGGCCTGCCGGTCTCCAGCGGGTTCCAGGCGGTGCCGCCTGGCACTACCAACATCACGGTTGATTCCTCAGGCGATGTCACCTACACCACTCCCAGCGGCACCACCACCTACCAAGTCCAGCTTAGCCGGTTCCTTAATCCCAACGGCCTCGAGAGTCTTGGCCGTAACCTCTACAAAGAGACCCAGTCCTCCGGCACCCCCGAACTGGGCACCCCGGGCCAAAACGGCTTCGGCCAACTCGAACAGGGTCAACTCGAACTGTCCAATGTCAAAGTCGTCGAAGAAATGGTCCACCTCATCATGGCTCAGCGCGCTTATGAGGTCAATTCCAAGGCCGTTCAGGCCGCCGACGAAATGCTGCAGCAGGGCAACAACCTCAAACGCTGATGAGGAGCTATGAATTATCAAGTTAGCTTCCTCGCCCTGCTTCTGCTCGCCCCCACCCCATCCGCCACTCGGGCCGAGGACCTGCCGGTCTCGCCCGCCGCTGTGCCCGGCGGGACTAACGCCCCCGCCTCCACCGCGCCACGGCCCCCCCGCCGCCTGGAGGCGGAAGAATTATGCACCCTGCTGGCTGGCGCCCTGAATCAACGGGCGGGAACTGACGGAGGAGAATGGGAACTTCGTTTGACCCGGTCCTGGGCGCCTCTGAATGTGCCGGACCAACCGCTCAAAGTGGACATCATCGAGCCGGCTCTCAGCCACGTCAAAGCCACGAGCATCCTGCGTTTTGAATTGCGCGCAGGCGGCCAGTTGCTCGGCTCATGGCAGATGCCCGTCCAGGCCCGGTTATGGCGCGATGTGCTGGTGACCCACAGTAATCTCCAGCGAGGCTTGCCCCTCAAGGAGGCCCCCCTGGTGCATGAGCGTTGCGACACGCTGGCGCTGCGCGACCCTCTTTGCGACATGCCCGCCAACGCGGCCGCTTACGAGCTGGCCGAAAGCCTCCCTGCCGGCTCCCCATTGCTGGCCCACTCCCTCCGGCTTCGCCCGGTCGTGGCCCGAGGCCAGATAGCCGATGCCGTCGTCACCGACGGCGTCATGGTCATTTCACTCAAAGTCGAGGTGCTCGAAGAAGGCGTGCCCGGCCAGATGATCCGTGTCCGCAACTATCAATCCCGCCGTGAATTGCGGGGAAAGGTCCAGGATGAACACACCATTGCCATTCCACTGTAGCCCTACGCACTCAGCCTTCGGACGCCGGATTTTGGGCCTCTGCTTGGCTGGGGCCTTTTGGTTTGGGGCCGGGAACCTCCGGGGCGATTCATTGTGGCGGGACAGCCAGTCCAACCCCATGTACGCCGACAAACGGGCCAGCCGTGTTGGGGACATCGTTACTATCCTGGTCCAGGAAAACACTACCGCCACCACCGCTAACAACACCACCACCACCAAACAATCCAGCGTTGATTCCTCCATCGCCAAGCTGCTCTATAGCCCGGCGGGCAGCGGTCTCCTCACCAAAGGCGGCCAACTGCCAGCCTTGAGCTTCTCCGGCAAGAGCGATTTCAGCGGCGGCGGCAGCATCAACAACGCCCAACAGATCGTCGCCAGTGTGGCCGTCCGCGTCATAGATGTCCTGCCCAATCGGAACCTGATTATCGAGGGCACGCGCGCGAGTTCCTTTGCAGACGAACAGCAGACCGTCATTCTGCGCGGCACCATCCGCCGGGACGACATCATGGCCAATAACACCATCTACAGCTACAACATCTCGGACGCCACCATCAAGATCATCTCCAAAGGCACCATCACCAACGCCCAGCGCAAAGGCTGGTTCCACCGGCTCTGGGACAAGTTCGCGCCCTTCTGACCTTTGCCCCCGCGGATGAACCTGCCTCCATTCAGAAAAATGCCAACTCGCAATTCAACACGAATCTCGCCTGAAGGAGCCCTTGCTCGTGGCAGGGATCGTGAAATGTCCGGGTTGGACAACCTCTCGCGCAGCTCCGCCACCTTGTTGCTGGCCACCCTCCTGCTCTTGCCCTGTTTGCAGGCCGCAGGCGCGAGCGCGCGGATTCGGGACCTCGTCATGATCGCTGGCGCCCGCGACAATCAACTCGTCGGCTACGGCCTTGTAGTGGGATTGGCAGGCGACGGCGACAGAGACCCGGCCTATACCCAGCAAACGCTGGCAAACCTCCTCCAACGTTACGGGGTCAACATCGCGGCCTCCACCCTCTCTTCCAAAAACGTGGCCGTCGTGCTGGTCACCGCGGACATCCCGGCCTTTGTCAAGCCGGGCGCGCGCCTGGATGTGCAAGTGGCATCTATGGGCGACGCCAAATCGCTCCAAGGTGGCGTCTTGCTCCAGACGCCGCTCTACGGAGCGGACAACGGCGTTTACGCCGTGGCCCAGGGGCCGTTGGCAGTCGGTGGGTTCTCGGCCGGCCCCAGCGGCGCCGGAGGCGCCAACGTAACCAAGAACCATCCCACCGTCGGCACCATCATCGGCGGCGCCCTGGTCGAACGTGAAATCCAGGCGCACATCGTGCGCGATAAATCCATCGAATTGCTCCTGCGCGAACCCAGTTTCACTTCGGCCTCACGCCTGGCCGAAGCCGTGAATGAGGTCTTTACCAACTCAGCCCAGGCCGTCGACTCAACCTCTGTGCATGTGCGCCTGCCCGAGGGGCACGAGGACCAACCGGTGGATTTCATTGCCCGGCTGGAGGCCATTGAGGTCACCCCGGATACAGCCGCCCGCATCATCATCAACGAACGTACCGGCACCATCGTCGCCACTTCCACCATCCGCATCTCCAACTGCGCCATCTCCCAGGGCAACCTCACCATCACCGTAGCCAGCACCGTGGATGTCTCCCAGCCCAACCCCATGAGCGGCGGCACCACCGTCGCCAAGCCCCGCACCGATCCCAAGGTCAACGAAGCCCAGGCCAAGGTCATCCTCCTGCCGGAGTTGCCCACTGTCGAAAAGGTCGCTTCCTCCCTCAATGCCCTCGGCGTCACCCCCCGCGACATGATGGCCATCTTTCAGGCCATGAAACAGGCCGGCGCCTTGCAGGCCGAACTGATTATCCGTTGATATGGACATCACCCCCCTCCAAGCCCCTCATGTGAAGGCCGAGGACATCCCGCTCGACCGCCTCGCCTCCAACCCGCGCTTGTCCGAACCGGAAAAAATCACCGCCGCCAGCCACGCCTTTGAGGCCCTCCTCCTGCGCCAGGTGTTGCAGGAAGCCCAACGCCCGGTCTTTCAGTCAAAATATGCCAACGATTCCACCACCCACGGCATCTACCGCGACATGGTGGTCGAGCAACTGGCCGACAGTATCGCCAAATCGAATAGCCTCGGCCTGGCGCAGAGCCTGGCCAAAGGACTGCAACGCCAATTCCGTCCCCCCTCCTCCGCCGCCGCCACAGGCGGCGAGGCCCATGACCCGATCACGCCCGGAACGCCAGCCCCAGCCGGCAGCAACCCCCTCCGGAGCCCCAAAGACGCCGCGGACCATCCGCTCACGCCCCCGGCCCAAACCGCTGGCACCTCGCCTGCAACCCTTACGCCGGCTGACGCCAAGCTGGTTTCCGGTCCCGCCGCGGCCCGAATATTGAATTCTCCGAAGATGATGGACCTGTCCGACCGCAAACTTCAGGTTCCTGTTGCTGTCTCCGCCAAAAACAACGTGCCATGACTGAACCGCTGAACAATTTTATCGAAAGCTTGCGCGAGGAGCTCAAGCAATTTGGCGAGCTGCTGGCCCTGCTCGATTTGCAGCGGGACCAAGTCGTGCGCCGCCTCCCCGACGAGTTGCTGGCCACGGTGTCCGCCATCAACACCCAGGGCCAGGCCATCCAGGCGGCCCGCCGCGAACGCGCCCAGCGCCAGCGGGAATTGGCCCAGTCCCTCGGCCTGGCGGTCGAGGGGCGCGCCGGCGCGCTGATTTCGCAACTGCCGCAGCCATACCGTCCCCTGGTCACCGCCTTGATCCAGGAAAACAACCATCTGCTGGCCCGGGTACGGCAGCGCGCGCGCCAGAATCACCTCCTGCTCAGCCGCGCGGTAGAGATGATGGGCCGGTTCATCAACTCTATCTGCGCGATTGGCGCCCCGCTCTACACCCAGGCCGGCGCGGTGGCGCACGCCACGCCAGGCTGCGCTCTCTACGATAGCATCGGATAATCCAGACCCTGCCCCATTATCCATTATGCCCGGTCTCATCGACAGCCTTTATATCGCGGCCAGCGCCCTCAATGCCCAGCAGCAGAGCGTGGAGGTCGCCGGGCAGAACCTGGCCAACGTCAACAACTCGGCCTATTCCCGCCAGGTCGTGGTCGAGCAAGCGGCCACGCCCGTCGAGACGAGCGCCGGCCAGGAGGGAACCGGGGTTGACGTCGTCGCCATCCAGCAGATTCGCGACTCAATGCTGGACAATCAGATCCAGGGTGAGAATAGCATCACTTCCTTCCTTCAGACCCAGCAGACCGCCCTCCAGACCGCCCAGTCAGACATAGGCGAACAACTGGCCAGCACCTCCTCGACCGACACCGACAGCGTCGGCTCCACCGGCGGACTTGACAGCGGCCTGAGCACCCTTTTCAACGATTTCCAGACCCTGAGCACCGACCCCAGTTCCACCGCCAATCGCCAGACAGTGATCTCTCAGGCCCAGCAGGTCGCCGCGCAGTTCAACCAGGTCGACCAGAGTCTCAGCGGTCTGAAAAGCCAGCTCAACCAGTCCGTCCAGACCGACGTGGGAAGCGCCAATCAACTCCTCACGCAAATCGCCGGCCTTAACCAGCAAATCATGCTGGCCCAAGGTTCTTCCGGCGGCACCGCCAATGATCTCGTCGACCTGCGCGAGAAGGACCTCGAAAGCCTGTCCAACCTCGTCAACTTCCAGCCCGTTGCCAATTCCGACGGCTCGGTCAACGTCGTCGTCGGCGGCCAGTTGCTCGTGTCCGGCTCCAGCGTGCAGGACACCCTCCAGGCTTACGACGCCGGCGGCGGTCAGATGCTCGTCGGCACTTCGGCCAGCCCCGGCACGCCGCTCACACTCACCGGCGGCAGCATCCAGGGCGCCATCGATACCCGCGACAACGCCCTGACCTCCCTCCAAGGCGGCCTGAACCAACTCGCCTCCCAACTCATTACCCAGGTCAACGCGGTCTATACCACGGGGTACGACCTCAACGGAAACACCGGCGCGGACCTTTTCACCGGCACCGATGCCAGCGATATTGGCGTCAATGCAACCCTTGCCAGCGCCCCTTCAACGTTCCAGGCAGCCGGCGTCTCGGGCGCTTCCGGAGACAACCAGGTGGCCGTCGCCCTCGCTCAACTGGGCAGCGCGTCTCAGTCCAGTCTGGGCAACCAGACCTTCTCCGGGAGTTACAACGCCACCATCACCGACCTGGGCACTGCCCTCTCCAACGCCAACAGCAACCTCAGCGACCAACAGGCCGTCCAGAGCATGCTCTCCGAGCAGCGCAGCTCGGTCAGTGGCGTATCCCTTAACGATGAGATGACCAACCTGATGACCTATCAGCAGGCCTTTGAAGCCTCCGCCGAACTGGTCAACACCATCAACACCATGCTCGGTGACCTGATGAGCGCCAAACAGTCATAACCCCCTAACTTGATATGCGTATCGCCTTCAACTCGTTCCCGGATTCCCTGGTCAACCGGTTGTCTCTGCTCAACTCCCAGGAAGCCCAGTTGGAGAACCAGGTCGACACCGGCAAGAGTGTCTCCCAGCTTTCCGACGACCCCGCCGTTATGCAACAAGTGCTCGGCTGGCAGGTCCAAAACAGCTCCACCGCCCAGTACCAACAGAACATCACCACTCTCCAGCAGCAGGCCACCAGCTCTTACAATGCCATCGACAGCCTCCAGACAATCTCGGCCCGCGCCTCTGAAATCGCCACCGAGGCCGACGGCACCGCCTCGTCCTCGGACCTGGCCTCCTACGCCACAGAGGTCAATCAACTCATCCAGGAAGGCGTCCAAGCCATGAACAGCCAGAACGCCCAAGGGGAATACCTCTTCGGCGGCACTGACAACTCCCAGCCCCCTTTCGTTGCCACCACCGACGCCTCCGGCAACGTCACCGCCGTCTCCTACCAGGGCAATGATTCCGTCCCCTCGGCCGAAGTGGCCGCCGGCTATTCTCTCTCCGCCCAGGTTCCTGGCGCCAACACCTCGGGCTCGGGGCCTGCCGGTGTCATTACCGACTCCCGCACCGGCGCCGACTTCTTTAACCACCTGATCGCCTTGCGCAATGACCTCCAAGCCGGCAACACCCAGGCCATCACTACCACCGACCTGCCCAACCTCACCAAGGATGAGGACAATATCACTTCCCAAATCTCCGCCAACGGCCTCATCCAGTCCCAACTGACGGATGCCAGCACCGTCGCCTCCACGCAGTCCACCGCCCTGACCGAAAACATCTCCAAAGCCTCGGACGCAGACATGGCCACGACCCTCACACGACTGTCCAGCGTGCAAACCGCCTACCAGGCCGCCCTTGAGAGCGGCGCCAGCCTGCTGAACGGCAACCTGTCTTTGATGAGCTATATCCAGGTGTGAGCGATTGAGGCCGCGTCACGCAGGGTTCCGGCCCTTTCAACCCCTTTCCGCATGCCCAGTGGAACCCCGGACCCGATCTCAGCCATCCCTGATGGTGGGCGTTCCATGTTTTCCGCCTTTTCCCCAGAAAACCTCGCGGCTGCAGGCTCGGCAATAATTGACCACGCCTGGGGTCGAAATTTCCCTCCTGTCAGCCCTTCGGCGGGTCGAATCGGGGCGCATTTTCCGGATCGGGAGAAGAAGCGGAGAGTTTCCCCATCGCGGGGCTGGTTTTATCCGACAAACAAGCGATGGCATGTCCCCTGCTTTGAGACAGCCCAATGAATTGCATAGCGAGAACAGAAACAGACAACCCGGTGGAGCGCGATCATTGCGTCGTCCGGATGCCGCTGGGCTTGCTGGGCTTCGAGCAATACAAGAGCTTCACTCTCTACACCAGGCCAACCGAGGAACCCTTCCTCCGGTTGCAGGCTGTCGGGAATCCCAAGTTGGCCTTTCTCGTTGTGTCGCCCTTCATCGCGGTGCCTGAATACCGCCCGACCATCCCCAACGAGGATGCGGAGTTTCTGGCTCTGCAAAGCCCGGAAGACGCCCTGGTTGTCACCATCGTAACCGTCCGCGGGCCGGGGCGGGCTACCGTCAATTTGAAGGGGCCGATCGTGCTCAACCGCCACACACTGACGGCCAAGCAAATCATCCCTCTCAACGCTCCCACCTTCTCCGTCGCTCACCCCCTGCCCGTCCGAGGCCACTGAACTGGAGCCATACCATGCTCATTCTCTCCCGGAAACTTAACGAAAGCATCGTCATCGATGGACGCATCACCGTCAAGTTGGTGCGGATTGACGGCGAGGTGATCAAACTCGGCATCACCGCCCCTGCGGACGTGCCGGTTCACCGGCAGGAAGTCTATGAGGAAATCCGCCTGAGCAACGAAGCTGCCGCTGCTCCGAACATCGGTCCGGTGCCAAAACTCTCCGCCCCGCAGCGCGCCTCCTCCGCCGCGCTCGGGCTCCAACCGCTGACAGAGATGCTGCCAGCCAAACCCTGACAGGGAGGTCAGAACTCAGCATTAAAGCAAACACAAACCAAACAAAACCTGGAATCGTATGACAATCAACACAAACATCGCGGCGCTCCAAGGCGCCAACGATCTCGATGCGGCTCAGGCTCGCCTCGATCAGTCCCTGGAACAGCTCAGTTCCGGCTCGAAAATCAACTCACCCGCCGACGATCCCGCCGGCTTGGCGGCCGTGACCAGAATCAATGCCGAGGCCCAACGAACTACGGCCGCCCAAAATAATGTCGCCAACGCCCTCTCCTTCACACAAACCCAGGACGGCTACCTCAGCGGCATCGCCACCGCCCTGAGCCAAATGAGCGAACTCTCTGTCGAAGCCCTCGACGAGACCAAAACCGACAGCGACCGTTCCCTCTACGACCTCCAGTTCCAGCAACTCAACTCCTATATCATGTCGACCGCGAACAAGACGTTCGACGGCGTCAGTCTCTTCTCGGGCAACACCATAGACATCACGCTCGATGCCGACAATGCGATGACCATGAGCATGAACGGCATAGACCTCACCTCCGGCGCATACGCCACCGCCACTTCCTGCAACGTCGCAACCACCGTCGCTGCCGGTGCCGCCATGAGCGCCGTCGACGCGGCCATCACCCAACTCGCTTCTGACCGCGCCACCGTCGGCTCCTACGAAACCCGCTTGAACTATGCCTCCGACCAACTGACCGTCGGCGAGCAGAATCTCACCGCCGCCAGCTCCCAAATCGAGGATGTCAATGTCGCCGACGAATCCACCCAGTACGCCACCGACAACGTCCTGCTCCAATCAACGACCGCGATGCTTGCCCAAGCCAATCAGTTGCCTCAAACCGTGCTGAAACTCATCTCCTGAGCCCGGGCCCCAGGACACCCGAACTTGCGGGACACCGGCCCGCCCGCGTGCGGTCGATCCAATCCCGGCCGGTGAATGGCGCCGGAGCCCTTCCTCGCTCGCCTTTATGACGAATCCTCACACCAGCAACCGGCTCCTTGAGCCCGCCACCCGCGGCCTTTCCGGACCCGCTCTCGAGGTCTTGAACATCGCCAACGCGCAGTACGCCCGGGGCGACCTCAAGACAAGCCGCGTCCTGCTCCAGGCCGTCGTGGAGTTGGCCCCGGACAATCCGTTGGTCGCCGCCTCGCTGGGCTGCCTGCATTTCCAACTCGCAGAGTTCCAGCAAGCCCGCCGCCGGTTCGCCCAGGCCATTGAACTGGATGACTCCGATCCCGTGCTCCATGCCAAGTTCGGCGCCGCTTGCCTCGGTCTCCACGACCTTCCCGCATTCGAGGCCGCTCTGGAACGCGCCCTGGTCCTGGACCCCGATTGCGTCGAAGCCCTCCAGCTCCTGGCCAACACGAACCTCCAATGCGGCAACACCGCCCCAGCCGCGCGGCTCTATGAGCGGCTCATCGCCCTCAAGCCGGACGACTCCTCCGCATTGCTCGCCTTGGCCAAGTGCCTCTTCCTCCTGGGTAACAAGGCCGGCGCGCGGTCTGCATTCGAACGCGTGTTGGCCATCGAACCCGCCAACCCGATTGCGCGCGAGAACCTCACCCTCCTCGAAACCCCAACCGCCGCCCCCACTTCCGGGGCGGCCCCCGACCATGGCGCCGCCGTCTGCCCGGCCGCCGGTGAACTCCCGCCGGACGTCGCTTTGTTGGCCGCCCAGGCCGACGCCGCTTGCGCCCGCGGAGAACTGCCCGCCGCCCTCGCGTTTCTCCAACAAGCCGCGCGCCATGCCCCCCTCTGCGCCACGCTCTGGACAGCCCTCGCCAACGTCCAAACCCAACTCCGCCAATATCCCGACGCCCTCGAATCTTGCCTCGCCGCCGAGGCCCTCCAACCCAAGGCCGTCGACACCCTCGTGCGGTTGGCAGCCGCAGCGCTCCGCTGCGACGACATCGCCGGCTTTGAATCCGCCCTCGGACGCGCCCTCGAGGTCGAACCAAACAACCCCGCCGCCTTGCGCTTGCTGGCAGACCTTAATCTCCAACAACGCCGTTACCAGGACGCCGCCCGCCAATACCGCCAACTCCTCCGGCAAGCTTCCCAGGACAGCGAGGTGGCACTCTGCCTGGGCCGGTGCGAACTCGAAGCCGGACACCTGGACGCGGCCCGCCTGGCCTTCGAGCGGGTTATCGAACTGGAGCCGGGCTCCGAGTCGGCTCAACAGCAGCTCAAGACGGTTGAGGAGAAGATCGCCCGCCAAACGGCCAGGCGACGTCGCGACCGCGCCAAAGTCAATTGGCTTGAAGTCACCTCCAAGCTCGCCCGGTTGGGCCAGCCTGCCGCCCCGCCTGTCTGACGCCCATGACCCAGGGACCCAAACCCAACGGACAGCCCGGACCACAACCGCCGTCCACCCTCTTCGAGCGCCTGGAAAAACTGGCCAACGACGCCCTTGCCCGAAACGCGGCCGATGTCTCCGCGCGCATAGCTCTTGCGGAATTGTTGTGCGGGCGCGGGGATTACCAGCGCGCGTTCGTCCACTTCCATGACGCTCTCGGCCAGGCGCCCAACAACCCGCGCCTGATTGGTTCCCTGGCCAGAAGCTGCCGGGACATCGGCGCCGACGAGTCCTGCCTCAATCTCTTGAGCCGCCTCCGCCACCTCGATCCGTTCCATGTCCTTGTCCGCGCGAATCCGAACTCTCTGGATCGCGCTGAAGACCTGTTTCATGGCCTTCATATCCATCAAATCGACCACTAGCGCACCCCTGCTGCGACACACCTGGCAATGAAGCCCCGAACTATTGACCCCCTGCACTTAATGAAAACCAGAACATCCCTCGTGGGAACCAACCGCTCCAGGTCGAGATTCGCGAGATTGCTCGCCGTGCTGCCGCTCCTGGCACTCCCGATTGCCGTGCAAGCTCAGTATGCTTACACGACCAATAGCGGCGCTCTCAGCATTGCGGCCTACACCGGCTCGGGCGGCTGGGCCACCATCCCGGGCGCCGCCTACGGGCTGCCGATCACCAGCATAGGGGCCTCGGCGTTCGCTCAATCCTCCAGCCTGACCAACGTCACCATCCCCGCCGGCGTCACCGCCATCGGAAGCTTGGCGTTCGCCAATTGCACAAACCTGGCCGGACTCTACTTCCAGGGTAACGCACCCACCCTCGGCGATTCGTCCGTGTTCTATGGCGACAGCGCAACCGTCTATTACGTTTCGGGCGCCGCCAACTGGGGCCCTCTTTTTGGCGGCCTTCCGACCGTGCTGTTGAACCCGCAGTGGCTTCAGGTCACAATCTCCCCTGCCACGGCAATCACCGCCGGGGCCAAATGGCAAGTCGACGGCGGCGCCTGGCAAAACAGCGGGGCGATAGTCACCAATCTGGCCGTGGGCAGCCATATCATTAGTTTCAACACCCTTGCCGGATGGACGACCCCCTCGAGCAAAACTGTCACCCTGACAACTGTTAATGGCACCGCCGCCTCCGGTTCTTACACCTTCCTCGGCAGTTATGGGCTGGTCAAGAACGGGGGCTTTGAAACCGGAGATTTCTCCGGCTGGACGCTTGTCGCAACCCCTCAGGACGCCTTCGCCGACGACGGGTCGCAAACCGGCATCACGCCTGAATCGGGACGCTATGAAGCGGCCTTGGGGCAAGTCGGCTCGCTCGGCTACCTGTCCCAAACGCTAGCCACCACTCCGGGAGCCAATTACATGCTCTCTTTCTGGGTCGAGTGTAATGGTCAAACTCCCAACGACTTTCTCGTGTCATGGAACGGAAAAACCCTTCTGAATGACGCAAACCTGCCGGCCATCGGCTGGACTAATGTGCAGTTCCTCGTCAACGCAACGGCAACGAGCACGGTCCTTGAATTCGGGTTCCAGGACGACAATAACTACCTCGCACTCGATAATGTCAGTGTCCTGCCGGTTCCGACGGACGCCGGCTTGTTGCAAGTGACCATCCTCCCCGCCGGCGCGGTCATGTCCGGGGCCCAATGGCAGGTGGATGGTGGAAGCCCGCAGCCCGCCGGCGCGACCGCCTTGGTTTTGCCGGCGGGCAATCATACGCTCGCCTTCGGGACTCTCACCGGCTGGACCACGCCCACTAATCAAATTGTCGTGATCAACAGCGGCGCCACGACCGTTGCGAGCGCCGCGTACACGTTCCTCGCGGATTACGGCCTGGTGAGCGACGGCGGCTTCCAAAACGGAGGGTTCTCCGGCTGGACGTTTAGCGGAGATACACAGGATAGCTTCATCGACGACGGCTCCCTGACTGGAATCGCCCCTCAATCGGGACGCTACGAAGCGGTATTGGGTCAGATCGGCTCCCTCGGCTATCTTTCCCAAACCGTCGCCACAACTCCCGGAGCGAACTATTTGCTCTCGTTCTGGGTTGAGAGCGACGGTCAAACCCCCAACGAGTTTCTCGCCTCCTGGAATGGAAAGGCCCTTCTCAATGACGTAAATCTGCCGGCCGTCGCATGGACAAACTTCCAGTTCCTCGTCAACGCAACGGCAACGAGCACGGTCCTTCAGTTCGGGTTCCGGGATGACAATAGTTACCTCGGACTCGATGACGTCAGTCTCTTGCCGGCCCCAACACCCGTCACCTTGGGCGCCGCCGGGGTGCAGGCAAACAAGTTCGGCTTCAGCGTGACCGGACCCAGCGGCCTGGTCGTCGTAGTCGAGGCCAACACTAACCTTGCGAATCCCACCTGGTATCCGGTTCAAACGAACACCCTCAGCGCCGGCTCGTCGAGTTTTCAAGACCCCCAGTGGACCAATGCTCCCGCCCGTTTCTACCGACTTAAATGCCAGTAACCTTTCCAATGCCCAAAGGGGTTGCCGCCTCGCGAGAGTCCGTGCCGGGCCGGACTCAACCTGTCGTTCAAACGCTGCGGCAGACCTTCGTGGTGGAGGCTGAGCACGGGCTGCACCTCCGTCCCTGCGCCTTGCTGGTCAAAACCCTTCGACCCTATCGCTCATCGGTCCGAGTCGAGGCACGGGGCAAAACAGCCTTCGGAGACAGCGTCCTGGGCTTTATATCCCTCGCGGCGGAGTTCGGCTCGGAGATCACCTTCACCATCGTCGGTGAAGACGCTTCTCGGGCGATGGCTGCCGTTCGCCAGTTGTTCGCGGGGCGCTTCAAAGCTCCGGATCATGCATCCGCGTTGCCAAGGCGCCCGAGGTATGAGAGCCAATCCAGATAGGCGGAAGGCTCGCGCCTTGCCATCTCCGCTTCCTTGAGTTGCCTTGCCGCACTCGGTTTGCTTCCTCTCACGTCTCGAGTCGGATTAGGTCGAACTTCGTTCGATTGCGACCGGGCCTACGGCTCAGGGCGAGGGAGGGGGAATGAACCCAACGCGTGACAACCATGTCCCTGATGATTAGATTGCGGCTGTGAGCGCGATTGAGAGGACGGTCGATTCGGCGGTCGGCCACGCTGTGACGCTCATCAGGCCGGCAAGTTGCGGCAAGGAGGGCTGGCAGGGCGTGAATGAGGGCTTTTTCGGCTTATGGTGATGCGGCAGCCTGCGCAGATCATTGTTTTGGGGGCTGGCTTTGGCGGGCTGGAGTTCTGCCATAGGTTCCGTCATGCCTCCGCCCGGGTGACACTGGTGGACCGGTCCAATCATCATCTGTTTCAGCCTCTTCTATACCAGGTGGCCACAGCGGGCCTTTCGGCCCCTGAAATCGCGCAGCCGATTCGATCCATCCTCTCCCGCCGCGCGAATATCACCGTGTTGATGGAAGCGGTCGCCGGCTTCAATCTGCCGGAGAAGAAAGTCATGCTGGCGGGCGGTGAATTATCTTACGATTACCTGGTGCTGGCGTTGGGGGGATGCACCAGTTATTTCGGGCATCCGGAATGGGAGCAACATGCGCCGGGCCTGAAAACCCTGGGGGACGCTCTTCGCATTCGCAGCCGGGTTCTGCTCGCGTTCGAGCGGGCCGAAACAGAACCAACGGCGGAGGAACAGGCGAGGTTGATGACCATGGTGGTGGTGGGCGGCGGGCCCACGGGCGTGGAATTGGCGGGCGCCTTCGGGGAATTGGCTCGGCATGTTTTGCGGGCGGATTTCAGGCGCATCGATCCGGCGCGGGCGCGGGTGATCTTGATCGAAGGGGGGCCGAGGATACTGGGGCATCTGCCCCCGGATTTGTCCGCCAGCGCGCAACGGCAGTTGGAAACCATGGGAGTGCAAGTGCGCCTGCAGGCGGCCGTCAAGCGGATCGATGCCGGCCAGGTGGAGTTGGAGAGCGGCGAAACGATTCGGGCGGCCAACATTTTTTGGGCGGCGGGTGTCGCGGCGACGCCGCTGACGAAAAAGCTGGGGGCGGAATTGGACCGAGCCGGGCGCGTCAAGGTGATGCCCGACCTGAGCCTGCCGGGCCATGCCGAGGTCTTCGCCATCGGCGACATGGCCCTGGTTTTGGGAGCGGACGGCAGGCCGGTGCCGGGGGTGTCGCCGGGCGCGATGCAGATGGCGCGGCACGTGGCGCGCATCATCGAAGACGAACTCGCCTCTCCTGGTGCCTCAACCCGCGCCCCGTTCCGCTACCGAGACAAGGGCGCCATGGCGACCATCGGACGTTCGGCCGCGGTGGCGCAAGTGGGATCGGTTCATCTTTCGGGCTTGGCGGCGTGGCTGGCATGGCTGGTGATTCATTTGATCTTCCTGGTCGGATTTCGCAACAAGATCGCCGTGCTCTTGCAGTGGTTCTATTCCTACGTCACCTATAAGCGCGGCGCGCGCATTGTGGTCGGCGACGCTGCGGGACAGAAAGAAGCCTAAAGGAACTCTTCCAAGACCACCTCCCCCGGCCGCAATGGGTCCAAAGGAAACGGCGCTTCTGCTGGCCGAGGGAGTTCTCACGACACAGGGTTTCCAAGTCGAGACCTTTAGCGATCCCACCCGCGTGTTGGAGGCGGCCGTTGGCGGCGGCGCGCCGTCCATCCCCGGCTTCCCGTCATGATCGCCACTGGCTATGCAGGCGAAGATCTCCCGGAGCGCGCGCGTCAGGAAAGGGCGGTCGGGCTGCTCAGCAAACCGTTCCAGATGGAGTGCCTCCGCCGGAGTGTGCGGGAGACCCTCGACAGGGCCCAGCCACAGCAGAATCCATGAACCAGACCCCGCCCCGCCTCGACGCCCAACTATATCCCGTGGCGGCCCAGGTGGATGAATCTCCGCACCCGCGGGGCCCCGGCGAGGCACTGGCAGATCGAATCGCTCCCGGATTACCTGGCGGGCACCTCTGCCAAGTGGAGAAAGGGGCGCACTGGCAACCGGCTCGGCTCTGGCCGCCTCGGTTCTGGTGGCTTTTGCCGGTCTGAGGCCCTGGCTCGTCAGGTAAACAGTAATTAACGGCTTACGCCAAGGTTAGAGCCGCCCTGAGGGACAACTGGCAGCGGAGCGATTTCGATTTCCTCGTCAATAACGCCGGCATCGGCATCCATGCGCCGTTCACGGCCACGACGGAAGAGCAGTTCGATCAGTTGATGAACGTCCACTTGAAAGGCCCCTTCTTCCTGACCCAGGCGTTACTCCCTCTAATGAGAGACGGCGGGCGCATTGTGAATGTGTCCTCCGGGCTGGCGCGGTTCTCGCCGCCAGGATACTCCGCTTACGCGGCCATGAAAGGGGCCATCGAGGTGTTGACGCGTTATATGGCCAAAGAACTGGGACCGCGCAGGATCGCCGTGAATGTCGTCGCCCCGGGCGCGATCGAAACCGATTTCGGGGGCGGCGCCGTCCGGGACGATAAGCAGATGAATGAAATCATCGCTTCACAAACGTCTCTTGGGCGCGTTGGTCTGCCGAAAGATATTGGCGGCGCCGTCGCCTCGCTTTTGTCCGATGACAGCGGCTGGATCAACGGTCAGAGGATCGAAGCTTCAGGCGGCATCTTCTTGTAAGAGCGCGTCCAAGTCTTCAGGGCAGCCCCTAACCTGACCTCCCCAGGAGTCTAATGAAAATGCCTGAAAAACCGCACTTTTGGCTAGCAATTCGCGAGGCACTTCATCTCAAGTACGTGACCCGGTTGGGCGCGGCGACTTTGGATCAATTGCTCGAGCAATTTGCCAGCGGGCGTTTCAAAACCAGCCACCTCCGGGCGAATCAAGGCCGGTCGTTCGGAGGCAAGAGGTTCGGATCGGTCCAGGCGGGTTCGCGGGCGAGGCGCGGGGGGGGCGGTGCATGAGGTATTTGGCCCTGATTGTGGCGAAGTCATCGAGGTCTTTTTGCCAGGCGGCGCGGATGTCCTTGAGGGGTTTTCCACACATGTAAGGTACATTTGTATCAATAGTTTTGACTGACCCCGTTCAGGTCCTCGATGGTTACGGGCTTTCGAGCAGAAACGCCCCGCTCTGATCGGTTCCGAGGAAGTAGCCGGCTGCGCCAGCTTGGTTCTGAAGGAGGACGCCGCTAATCTTGATGGTCTGCTTCGGGTTGGACGGACTGGCAAAGCTGCCCGTCACGGCACCCGTGGCCTTGTTGATGGCCAGTACGAGCCGGTTGGGGTTCGGCGAGGCGACGACAATCGTCTGGTTCGACCCCAACGCGACTTGGTTGGTCAGGGCCAAGGGCAGATTGCCTCCCTCTAGTATGACTCGCGCATTGGTCAACGCCAGCAGCGGCGCGGCATTTGAACGGTAGGCCGAGCCTATCACCGGCACCGCCAGATTGGTATAGCCGGCGGCGTTCACCGGCGGCGACTTGCCCGCCGGACGGAACCACGACAGCCTCCCGCTCAGCACCGTCCCCGGTGCGTCACTCAAGGTCAACCAACCAAACAGCGCACCCCCATTGCCGCCGGGCGGGGCCGGGTACTTCCAGAAAAACGGCCAGCGCCCATCCTTTGACACGCTCGCTGGAGATAGCGTCAGCGCCGTCCCGTCGGCCAAACTCCCCGCCAGCGTGATCTGGCCGGCCAGATTGACAGACACCGTCGACCAGCCAAATCCCCCGGGGCCGCTGGCAGGGGTCTCCCATCCGGAGATCGCCAGCGTGTAAAGTCCCGCGTAGTTGGTGGCTTTGCTGGTCGTGCCGTTGAAGACGGCCCGGTCGGCCCTTAAGTCCGCAGCCCATGCGCCGTTGGAAACCGTGCCGGCGATTTGCTGACTGGCTGGGTCGCTGGTGTCAACCATCAGATTGAAGGTGAGTGCGCCCTGCGGGTTGGACACCGTGAACTGGGCGTGTCCACCCACGTCAAAGGCCGCCGCAGGCAGGCTGAATGCACCGGCGGCGGTGGTAATTTTGCCCGTAAACGCCCCGTTGGTGGTCAGGGTCAGGGTGATCAGACCCGCGCTGGCCTCGCTCAGCTCGTTGGTGTTCAGGAACAAGCCGGTAAAAGTCCCTTGCTCGGGAATGAACGGATTAGCCGCAAAGGTCGCCTCCAGCACCAGGTTGGACTGCATGGTGAACGTCAGCTTATTGCTGGTGCTCAAGACACCGTAAGGCAAGGACGCGCCGCCCACCCAGTTGGACAACACCCAGTTCGGAGCGGCGGAGGCGGTCAGAGTATAGCTGCCGCCCAGGGCCAGCAGTTGCCCTGTGGTGTACGGAGCAACCGTTCCGTTCCCGTTGATAAGGACCACCAGGCTGGCGCTGGGGACATACTCGAACGCGACCTTGTTCGTGAGCGAGCAGGCGCCGCTGACGTCCAAAGCGTAGGCACTCAGCGTGTTGGTGCCCGCATTCGCCTTCGACAGGCTGACGCTGGCCGTCCAGTGGCTCCAAGAGTCGCCCAGATTGACCTGCGTCCAGCCGTTGGTGTTCAGTTGGCAGTAGAGCTGGCTCACCGGTACCTTGTCCGTGAGCACGCCCGTTGCGACCAGGACGCCGTTGCTTACAGTCTGGCCAGCTTTGGGCGCCGTGATGGTCAGTTGCGGGTTGCCTGCCTCTTCGGGGACATAATGACCTACCGCCTCATTCGTAAGTCCGCTTGAAACCACCATCACCAGATTCGAGGGGGTCTGCCAGTCCGCGATGCTCGTAAAAGAAACCAGATGGCTCCCCACGCTCAGGCCGGTCACCACGGCTCCGCTGGCTTGAGGCGCCGCGCCGTCCACCTGCCACCCGGCCCCCAGTAAGTTTGCCATTGCCGGAGTGATAGTGATTTGCAAGTTGCCATACGCCACCACCGTGAGGGCTAACGACTGACTCACCGTTTGGCCCAAGGCGTCGCTCACTTCCACCACGAAAAACGCAGTGCCCGGCACGGCCGGCGTTCCCGAAAGCGACCCATCATCCGCCAGTATCAGGCCCGCCGGCAGGTTCGTGGAAGCCCACGTGTAGGGCGGTTGCCCGCCCGAGGCGCAGAGGGTGGCCGTATATGCAACCCCCTGCGCTGCAGCCGGCAGAGAAACGGTCGAGACCTGGAGGGGAGACCGCACAACGGTTAGCGAGAGCAGTTGGTCGGCAGTCACTCCGGTCGAATCGGTCACCCGAACGCTGAAACTGAAGCTGCCACTCCCTGCCGGCGCGCCCGAGATGACCCCGTTGGTCGTCAGAGTCAGGCCCGGTGGCAGGCCCGACGAACCGGGTGACAAGGACCAGGAGTACGGCTTTACGCCTCCGCTGGCGCACAGCGACAGACTGAACGGTTGGCCGTTGGTGGCACTGGGCAACGACGTGGTCGTGATCTCCAGCGCCCGCACTATCGTCAGGCGGAAAACCGTCCCTGCTCCGCCATTGCCGCCGGCCGTCAGGCCATAGAAATCGCCGTCACTGCTCTGCATCAGCCCATACGGGGCTTCGCCGGCACAGAGGCCGGTAAACGAACATAGGGTAGTCAGCCCACCGCCGCTGCCCAGCTCGAACAACGTCCCGGCGGAGTACTCTCCGCACTGCGAGGTTGTGCCGTAAAGGTGGCCGTCGCTGGCCAGCACCAGGCGGCCGGGACAGGCGCCATCATCACCCCCGGTGAAGCTGTACAAAGTAGTGAACCCCCCGCCCGTACCGATCTTGAACACGGTGCCCGGCCCGCCGCAAAGGTCGTCCGAAGTTGTTCCATAAAGATAGCCATCGGTGCCCTGCACTAACGCGGCCTTGGGCGACGAACCGTCATTCCCCCCAGTGAAATTGTGCAAAATGCTCAGGGTGCCCCCCGCAGTGATCTTGAATACGGTGCCGTAGCCGATGTTGCCTGTATCCGTGTAGCAACCGCCCCACAAAGTCGTGCCGTAGAAACAACCGTCTCGGCCCTGGATCAGACGAGCACAAGGATAAGCACCGTCCGATGGATCGACACACGGAAACTGGTGGAGCACGGTCAGCGCGCCATTGGTGCTGAGTTTGAACACAGTGCCGGCCGGTTGGTCGAGGCCGGGTACGGAGCTGCTGTTCGCGCCGTACATGGTTGTGCCGTACAGATAACCATCGCTGCCCTGGACCAACCCGGCCATCGGGCTTCCACCGCCGCTCCCGCCCGCGAAAGACCATAAAGTGGCGAGCACCCCATCGGCGGTGATCTTGAACACCGTGCCGCAACCGTTCGTGCCGCCGGCCGAGGTCGTGCCATAGAAGCAACCATCCTTCCCCTGCACCAAGCCGTCCGGCGGCGCAGACCCATCGGCCCCGACGCCAAATGAGTGGAGGCTGGTCAGATTCCCATAGTCGTCGAGGCGGAACACCGTCCCGGCGTCGGCGCCGTTGGTGCCGCCCCAATTGGCCGTTCCGTAAAGATAGCCGTCGCTGCCTTGCACGAGTTGATAGGGATACCCGCCGTAGTTGCGGCAGAAAAACGAATACAGAGTGGTCAGCCCCCCGTTGGTGCTGACTCGGAACACCGTGCCGGCGCCCGTCCCAGCCAGGCCGGTTCCCCAGGCTGACCCGGCGCCGGAGGTCGTGCCGTAAAGATACCCGTCGCTACCCTGCGCCAGGCTGGCCTGGGGATTCGCGCTATCCCCGCCGTTGTTGAACCTATACAAGGTGGTCAGCACTCCACCCGGACTGATCTTGAAAACCGTGCCCCAACTTTCCCAATCGCCGCTGGCATCCTGCACATACAGGCCGCCGGCCGAGGTCGTGCCATAGAAGCAGCCGTCGCGGCCCTGTGCCAGCCTGGCCAGCGGCGCCGCGCCGTCGTCGCCCGTGAACCGGTGCAGGTAGGTCAGTTGCCCCTCGGAAGTGATCTTGAAGACTGTGCCAAAGCAATTCGTGCCCCCGCTCGTGCCGCCCGCCGAGGTCGTGCCGTAGAAACACCCGTCGCTGCCCCGCACCAGGCCGGCCATCGGGGTTTCGCCATCGCCATTGCTGCCACTGAATTGGTGCAAGGTGGTCAGGTCACCCCCGCGGGTGATCTTAAGCACCGTTCCCCAACCGCCCCAGACGTTGGTCCCACCGCTCGAAGTCGTGCCATAAAAACAGCCGTCGCTGCCCTCCACCAGTTCACCGCAGGGCGTACCGCCATCAGCCCTGCCACTGAACGAGTAAAGCGTGGACAGCGTCCCGCCCGTGCTCACGGCGAAGACCGTGCCCTGGTTGTTCGTCCCACCGCTCGAGGTCGTGCCGTAAAACAGCCCATCGCTGCCCTGGACCAGCCCGGCCGAAGGACTCGCGCCCTCGCTGCCGCCCGCAAATGCATGTAAAGTGGTCAATTCTCCGTCGGCGGAGATTTTGAATACCGTGCCGTACCCGCCTGAGCCGCCACTCGAGGTCGTGCCGTAAAACAGCCCATCGCTGCCCTGGACCAGCCCGGCCGAAGGACTCGCGCCCTCGCTGCCGCCCGCAAATGCGCGTAAAGTGGTCAATTCCCCGTCAGCGGAGATTTTGAATACCGTGCCGTACCCGTCCTGAGAGCCAGAGCCTGCGTCATACGTGGTGGTCGAGACGCCGCCGGACCGGGTCGTGCCGTAGAAACTGCCATCGCTGCCCTGAACCAACCCGGCCCAGGGTGCCGCGCCGGTAACGTACGGGTCAAATGAATAAACCGTGGTTAACACCGTGGCTGCCTGGCCGCCCGGAACCGGAAGCACGAGCGCGGCCAGCAGCAGCAACCGTGGCCACGTGACCGACACCGAGCCTTTCGCGGACGTAGCTCCAGTTCCCGCCAGACGGCGCGCCAAAAGGGTGAGGAAGAATGGGGTTCGAGCTTCTGAGGGCATGGGAAGGAAGCTGCCCGAGGACCGCCGCCACGTCAAGAGCATATCTCCGGCTTGGCAAACGAAGTTTGATGAGCGGCCGTGGGTTCCTCTTGCATTGCCCGGGCAAAAGGTCCAAAAAGGTCCAAGATGTTAGGCGTTGGATAAAGTCTGTGGCCGCAGGGGACTACTGGTCATCCCGGTGAGGCTGGAGACCTGCCGGGGTGGATATGGACACCCTGCTTCTCGATGGGATTACGAAACCTATGAAGACAAGCAGAGCAGTATTGGGGATTATCAGCATGACAATGTCTATCGTGGGCCGGCTCTCTTCCTCGTGGATTCTCCCGCTGGTGCTGTTGACGGTGCCTGCCGTGGTGCAAGCCCAATTCAATTACACGACCAACAGCGGCGCGATCACCATCACGGGATACACCGGGTCCGACAGCGTGGTGACGATCCCCAGCACGATCAATGGGCTGGCCGTGATCTGCGTTGGTGACGGCGCGTTCCAAGGGTCCGCGATTCTGACCAGCGTGACTCTGCCCAACGGCGTCGCCAGCATCGGAAATGATGCGTTCTATGAGTGCTCTGGGCTGACCAACGCGACCATCCCCAACAGCGTCACCAACATAGGGGATAGCGCGTTCTCTCAGTGTGGCTTGACCAGCGTCACTATCCCGAACCAAGTCACCAGCATCGCCGACTCCGCCTTTGAGGAATGCCGTAGTCTGAGGACCGTGACCATCCCCGACAGTGTCACCGTCATCGGGACTAATGCGTTTGCCTGGTGCGTGAGCCTGGACAGTGTCACGATCCCGAGCAGCGTGATGAGCATCGAGTCTGGGGCCTTCTACGCTTCCACCTTTCTCGGAGGCGATCGGAACGCCAGTATCACGATTCCGGGCAGCGTCACGAACATCGGGCCGGGGGCCTTTGCCGAGTACGAGGGCACGCTAATCGTCGATCCACTTAACCCTTTTTACAGCACGATTGACGGGGTCTTGTTCAACAAGAGCCACACGATGCTCATCCAGTGTCCCATGTCTGAGTACGGAGACTACGCGGTCCCCAGCGGCGTTACTACCATCGGGGATGGCGCATTCTATTTCTGTATCGGCCTGAGCACCATCGCGATCCCCAGTAGCGTGACCAGCATCGGAACCGCCGCGTTCGACACTTGCTCCACCCTAACCAACATCACAATCCCCGACAGCGTCACCAACCTTGGGGACTTTGCGTTCGAATACTGCTCCGGTCTGGCCAAAGTGACGATCGGCAAGGGCGTCACCAGCATCGCGAGCCTTGATTTCTACGACTGCCCCGCGCTCACCGCCGTCATCGTTGACGCAGGTAACCCCTTCTATAGCAGTGTGGATGGGGTTTTATTCGACAAGAGCCAGACGACACTCATTGAATATCCGGAGGCCAAAGCCGGAAGTTACACGGTTCCCAATGGTGTGATCAACATCGGCGCCCTGGCGTTCTGCTTTTGCGGGAGCCTGAATAGCGTGACGATCCCGAACAGCGTCACCAATATCGCCGACGATGCGTTCAGCTACTGTACGGGCTTGGCTGGAATCTTCTTCAGCGGGAACGCCCCCAACGTTGCCCCGTCTGCGTTCAACGGTGACAACGGTGCGACCGTTTACTACTTGCCCGGAACCTTGGGCTGGGAATCCACCTTCGGTGGCCTGGCCACCGCTCCATGGGTGCTTCCGAGTCCGCTAATTCTGCTCAACGGCCCCGGTTTTGGCGTTCAAACGAATGGCTTCGGTTTCACCGTCTCCTGGGCAACGAACCTCTCCATCGTCGTGGAGGCTTGTGCCGACCTGGCCCATCCCGTATGGGCTCCCGTCCGAACCAATGCGCTCATCAATGGCTCGTTTTACTTTAGCGATCCCCAATGGACCAGCTCTGCCCGCCGTTTCTACCGCCTCAGCACGCCGTGAGGCTGAGGACCTCGATCAACAAGGGACTGGCACCGGGCGATCAACGACAGCCAGCGCCAAGCGAATCAAGACCGGCCGTCCCGGGGCGAGGGTTTAGGATCGGTCCGGCCAGGTCCAAGGCCGGAGGGCGCCAGGTTCAATATAGCAGGTATTTGGCCCTGATTTTGGCGAAGTCATCGAGGTCTTTTTGCCAGGCGGCGCGGATGTCTTTGAGGGGTTTGTTGGCCTTGATGGCGTCGAGGGTCGGGTGGTCGAGGAGCAATCGTTGCATCTTGTCGGGGTCAAAGTCCTTGGGGTAGAGGCGGCAGAGGGTGCGGGCGATTTCGAGGCCGACGTCGACGGCGCTGCAACGGTCGCGATCGGTGAGCAGGATGCGCACGCCGCCGCAGAGGCGGTCTTTATGGACGCTGGCAGCGGGGGTGAAGCGGATTGGGACAAAGCGGGCGCCGGGCAGAGCGGCGTTGTTCAACTCGACGGCGAGTTGCGTGCCGTCAATGTAAGGGGCGCCGACGATCTCGAAGGGGGTGTCGGTGCCGCGGCCGACGGAGAGGGCGCTTTCGAGCAGGCCCACGCCCGGATAGAGGGCGGCTTCGGTGAGCCTGCGCACGTTTGGGGACGGGTTGATCCAGGGCAGGGCGGTTTGGTCGAGCCACAGCTCACGACGCCAGTTTTCCAGCGGGATGACGGTCAGATCGGCGTGGCAATCGCGCTCACCGTTGAACATCCTGGCCAGTTCCCCGATGGTCATGCCGTAGCGCAGGGGCACGCGATGGTAGCCGACGAAGGTGGGCGGTTCCTTGAGCACGGGGCCGTCAATGGTGACGCCGTTGATCGGGTCGACCCGGTCGAGCACGAAGTATTTCTTTCCGTTGGCCGCCGCCGCTTCCATGACTTTTGCCATGGTGGTGGTGTAGGTGTAGAACCGGCAGCCGACGTCCTGGATGTCGAAGACCAGGGCATCGAGTCCCTCGAGTTGTTCGGGGGCGGGGGCGAGCCGCTCGCCGTAGAGGCTATAGAGCGGCAGGCCGGTGGGGCCGTCCACGCCGTCGCCGACGCGCTCATCCAGGACGCCGCGAATGCCGTGCTCCGGGCTGAAGAGGGCCTTGAGTTCCACGCCCGGCGCGGCCCTGAGCAAGTCAATGGTGAGGTTGCGATGCCGGTCCTGGCCGGTGTGATTGGTGACCAGTCCCAGGCGCAGGCCTTGAAGGGGGCGAAAGCCCTGTTTCACGAGGACGTCGATCCCGTTGAGCACGACAGGCCCATGGGCGAAGTCGAAATCGGGGATGGCCTCGGCCGCGAGCGTGCCGAGCCTGGCTCTGAGGGCATTGACGCTGCCGTTCTCATCCGGGTGGTTGCGGTTGGAGAGGAAGATGACAAAGCTCCGGGAAAGAGGGTCCACCCAGAGCGAGCCGCCGGTCCAGCCTGTGTGGCCGTAGGAACCGATGGGGAAATGCTCGCCGCGAGGCCCGCTGTAGCCGGAGTCGATATCCCAGCCCAGGCCGCGGCGGGCGGACAAGGATTCCGGGGTTTGAGGGGTGGTCATCAGCCGGACCGTCTCGGGCTTGAAAACGCGGACGCCATCGAGCGCGCCCTCGTTGAGCAGCATGCGGGCATAGCGCGCCAGGTCCGCCGCGGTTGTGAACAAGCCGGCGTGGCCGGCGACGCCGCCCATGTGCCGGGCCGTCGGGTCATGCACCACCCCGCGAAACGGGAGGCCGTTGACGACTTCGGTGGGGGCGATGCGGGGGCGTTTGGACTCGGGCGGCAAATAGCCGGTGTCGGTCATCTTCAGGGGCCGGTAAATCTCGCGCGCGACAAACTCTTCGAGGGGGGTTCCGCTGACCCGCTGGACGATCTCGCCGAGCACCAGGAAGTTGATGTCGCTGTAGCGAAACGCGGCGCCCGGGGCGCTCAGGGGCTTTTCGGCGCAGGCTTTCTCGAGGGCGGCCCGCTGGCCCTGCCAGTCGGTCCGGGTTTCGATGTCGCCTCGCAGGCCCGAAGTGTGCGTGAGGAGTTGGCGGACGGTGATGGCCTCCTTGCCGGCGCCCTTGAATTCGGGGAGATAGGCTTGGACCGGGTCATCGAGCTTCACCCGGCCCCGCTCGACGAGCAGCATCACCGCGGGGGCGCAGGCCACGACCTTGGTAAGGGAGGCGGCGTCGAAAATGGTGTCCTCCGTCATCGGCTCCGGCGCGGGGACCAATGCGCGCTTGCCGTAGGCCTTGTGGTAGGCCGCGCCACGATGTTCGAACCACAAGACTCCGCCCGGGCATTTTTTGGCGGCAATCGCCTCGGCGACCGCCGCGTCCATCTCCGCAAGCTTCTCGGCGCGAAGCACCGGTTGTGCCGGGGCGGGCAGGGGAACGACGGTGATCTTCGGAGGGGGGGGCGTCGGCTGGGCTGGTGCGGGCGGGGGTGGCGGGGTCTTGCAGGAGGAAAGCCACAAGACCATCAGGGCCAAGCCGGCGAAGCCAAGGGCGTGGCATAAAGCCACCTTGCCGGGCCGCCTCGGTCTCTGGCCGTCCAGCTTCGCCGACCGCCTGTCACAAATCCCGCGGAGTTTCATCGGCCCCGATTAAAGCCCGCCCGCGCGTGTTCCACAATGCGAGAATTCCCGGGGCAGCCGCGGATGAGCGGAGAGATCACAAGAGACCGGAGTCATTGAGCCACAGATTGCACAGATTGCACAGAAACGAAGACTCCCTTTGGATTGCCGGGTTTGCTTGCCTTCGAGCGCCGGGTCGAATACCAGAGACTATGCGAAACTGGTGGGGGCTGCGTCCTCCGCAACAAATCGTGGTGCTTGGAAGCCCCGCCCCTGACGGGGCGGCGGTGGAGCGCTGGCTGCTGGCCGGCGACCGGCGCGTGCCGCTGCGGCTGGTGCGGAACCGGCGGGCTCGCCGGTACATTCTGCGCGTCAGGCCGGACGGGTCCGCCCGCGTGACGTTGCCGCCGGGCGGTTCGGTGTTTGAGGCCATGGATTTCGCTCAAGAGAACGCGGGCTGGGTCGAAAAGGAACTGCTGCGGCTGGCCGCACGGCCTTCGAGGCCCAGGGCATGGCCGCTCGGAACAGAGATTCTCTTTCGCGGGGAGATGGTTCGCCTGGACGCGGGGGCCGATGGGCAGAGCGGCCGGGTGTGTTTTGGGCAGGAGAGCGTGCGTGTCCCGGATGCCACGGGGGACCTACGCCCGGCCGTCGAGGGGCGGCTTCGGGCCTTGGCGGCGCAGGAATTGCCGACCCGCGTTCTTGAGTTGGCGGCCAGCCACGTATTTCCGGTGCGGCGGGTGACGGTGCGCAACCAGCGTTCCCGGTGGGGTTCCTGCTCGCGGCGAGGCACGGTTTCGTTGAACTGGCGCCTGGTGCAGGCGCCGGGCTTCGTGCGGGACTACCTCATCCTGCACGAGTTGGCGCATCTGCGGGAGATGAACCACTCGGAGCGTTTCTGGGGCGAGGTGGCCCGGCTCTGCCCGGAATTCGCCGAGGCGAGGCGCTGGCTCAGGGAACATTCGGAGCTACTGAGGCACTGAGCGGGTCGGGATTTCGATTGCGCAATGGTGGAAAGCCGCCAACGATGAGAACGGCATGAAGACGCTGCACGCATATTTGATTCGCCAGGTCATGGCCTCGCTGCTGATGACCGTGGCGGTCTTTACATTCGTGTTGTTGCTGGGAAACGCGCTGAAGGAGATACTGTCGCTGCTAGTCAATCGCCAGGCCACCCTTGGGCTGTTTGTCGAGGCCATGGGGCTGCTCATCCCGTTCGTGTGGGTGTTTGCCCTGCCCATGGGGATGTTGACGGCCACTCTTCTCATCTTTGGCCGGCTCAGCGCGGACCAGGAGCTGACCGCGGTGCGCGCCAGCGGGGTGAGCCTGCTTTCGCTGATAAGCCCCGTCCTGCTTCTGAGCCTGGCGCTGTGCGCGCTGAGCGCCCTGTTCAACATGGAAATCGCCCCACGGTGCCGGGTGGCCTACAAGAACCTTCTTGCCAACCTGGACATTGGCGTGGCGAATGTTCTTATCCCCGAAGGGCGCTATATCAAGGACTTTGAGGGCTATATTTTCTATGTCGGCAAGAACCGGGGCGGGAACCTGGAGGACGTGGTGATAGTGGGACTGAAAGACCAAACGAATGTGGATCAGATCATTCGGGCGCCCAAAGGGACGCTGGCGATGGACCGGGAAGCGCGCGAGGTCACGCTCACGCTCCATGACAGCCGGTTCATAACGCTGTCCACCAACAACATCGCCTCGCCCGGGATGGGAGACTTTACGATTCGGACACCGTTGAAGCGGGCGGGGCGCGGGTCGTCGGAACTGAGGATCAGCGACATGACCGTGAGCCAGCTTTTCGAGAATTGGCGGGAGATGGAACAGACCATCTATCGTTCGGCCTCGCTCAAGGGCCTGACGCGGGAGCAACTGGCGGACATGAAGAAGAAGCTGGCCAAGACCGGGGAAGCCGCGACGCTGCCTTACCGGGTCCAGATCCATGAGCAAGTGTCGTTTTCATTCGCCTGCTTCGGTTTTACGCTGGTGGGCATCCCGCTGGGCATTCGCGTCCATCGGCGCGAGACCAATATCGGGATCGCGATGGCCCTAGTGCTGGTGGCCGTTTATTACAGCTTCGTGATGGTCGGCCAATCGCTGGACACGCGGCCCGAATGCGCGCCCCACCTCATCGTATGGCTGCCGAATTTTCTGTTCCAGGCGGTCGGCGCCGTGCTGCTGTGGCGAGCCAACAAGGGGTTCTAGGCGCGAATGAGGGGCGGCGATCCGCGTCTCCTCGATCCCGGGCGGGCGTCTTCCGTGCCGGGGTGACCGGTCCATTACCGGGCCTGGGTCGGCAGATTAGAATGTCCGCGGATTTCTTTTGACCCGGCTTTCTTCCTGTGGCAATTTAGTCCAACAGCACTGGTAATAGCCGTGATAAGCGGCACATCATCGAGGTTCGCCCATGGGGTGGCGGCCTTGTCAGGAGGAAACAGCAGCGGTAGCACAGAGGACCCCTTCAGCCACAACGAAAGACGATATGAGAATCGATATGTCGTATCAGCGCCATGCCGGTCGCGGGTCCGGCGGAGGAATAACGGCGCTCGCAGCCGCCGGGATGTTGCTCGGGGTCACGAGTTCGACTCCAGCCCTTGAGCGGGAGGCATTACGGGGTCATGTGCCGGAGGCTGTGGCGCTGCTGGGCCTGCGGCCAGTGGGTCGGCTGCCGGCGACCCACCGGCTGAGCCTGGCTATCGGTCTGCCTTTGCGGAACACGAACGCGCTCAACAAGCTGCTCCGGGACATTTATGATCCGGCCAGCCCTCAATTTCGCCGGTATCTGACACCGGAGGAGTTCACCGAGAGATTCGGACCGACCCGGCCGGAATATGACGCCGTGCGGCGGTTTGCCCGGAGCCATGGCTTGGACATCACAGCCACTCATCCAAACCGCGTGGTGCTGGATGTTGCCGGAGAGGTTTCCGAGATAGAGAAGGCGTTCCAAGTCACATTGCGCACTTATGAGCATCCAACCGAGGCGCGCCAATTTTACGCGCCCGACGTTGAGCCCTCGGTGGAAGCGGGCCTTGCGGTGCTGGATGTGAGCGGGCTGAACGACTTTTCAAAGCCGCGTCCGGGGTTGCATGGGGCCTCGGCTCCAATGGCGGCCCGCCCTGGCTCCGGCTCCGGGGAAGGGGGCAGTTATATGGGCAAGGACTTCCGGAATGCGTACGCGCCTGGAGTCACTCTGAACGGCGCGGGCCAAATGGTCGGACTGCTGGCCCTTGAAGCCTTCTATGCGGGAGACATCACAACCTACGAGACCATGGCGGGGCTGCCGAACGTGCCGATCCAAGTCATTCTGCTGGATGGGTTTGACGGGATTCCTGTGACGAGCGATGGAAACGGCATAGCCGAAGCCTCGGTGGACATCGAAATGGTAATCTCCATGGCCCCAGGCCTGAGCAAGGTGGTCGTATTTGACGCAGGTCAGAATGGGAACTTGAACGATATTCTGAGCGCCATGGCGGCAAATCCGGAGGTCAAGCAATTCAGCTCCTCTTGGATCGGCTTCGGGAAAAGCGGGACCAGCGATCATATTTTCCAGCAGATGGCGGTACAAGGGCAGACCTTTTTCGAGATTTCCGGTGACGGAGATTCATGGGCCAACAACGTGCTTTTGCCTACGCAGTTCTCGGGCACGTCGTTTTGGCCGGCGGATGACCCTTACGTCACGAGCGTCGGTGGAACAAGTCTGACCATGAACGGCTCGGGGGCGTCTTACGCCTCGGAGAGCGTTTGGAACGATGAGAATGATCCTACCGGATGGTATGGGTCTGGGTACGTCGGAAGTGGAGGCGGCATCAGCCCGACCTACCCGATTCCGAGCTGGCAACAGGGCGTCGACATGTCCGCAAACCGGGGGTCCGCCACGAACAGGAATTTCCCGGATGTCGCTATGGTGGCGGAGGGCTTTATGGTCGCGGCCAACGGCTCGGCGTCGACGGGGTGGTGGGGGACCAGTTTTGCGGGGCCGCTTTGGGCGGGGTTCACGGCCCTCGTCAACGAAGAGGCGACTGCCAAAGGCCAGCCACCCGTCGGTTTTCTTAATCCGGCCCTGTACGCCCTCGGGAAGGGCGCCGACTACACCAATAGTCTTCACGACATCACGGTGGGCAACGACGCCACCGCCGTCAGCGGCGGCCTCTTCCCCGCCGTCCCCGGTTACGATCTCTGCACGGGTTGGGGCTCGCCCACGGGCAGTAATCTGATCCAATCGCTCGCAATGCCGCAGGCCTTGGGGATCACGCCCGGTTCGGAACTCCTCTTTACAGGTCCCGCCGGCGGGCCGCTCAATCCGGGGGCGCTCGACTACTCGCTCACGAACCGAACCGGCTCCCTGGACTGGAGTGTGGGCCTGGATGCTCCCTGGCTTACCGTCTCGCCCGCCAGTGGAACGCTACTGGGCGGAGGTCCGGCTGTGGCCATCGCCGTGACTCCGAACCTACTGGCCACCAATCTGGCTTCGGGCAGCTACGCGGCCACTCTCTATTTCACCAACCTGAACGACCAGTCGGTTCAGGGCCGCCAGGCAACGCTGGCGATTGTCACTCTTCCCCTCATCCTATCCCAGCCCACGAATCAAGCCGTAATCGAGGGGATGACGGCGACGTTCAGCGTGGGAACAGCCGCCAATGCGCTGCTCTCCTACCAATGGCAATTCGACAGCGGGAGCGGCCCCACGAGTTTGACAACCAGCAGCGGCATTTCCGGCTCGGCGACCGGCAGCCTGACTATCGAGGACGTTTCTCCCGGGGACGTGGGCGGCTACTCGGTCATTGTCAGCAACGCCGCTGGGTCCGTAACGAGCGGCATCGCTTCTCTGACGATCATTGCCGGGCAAGCCCCGGTGATCGTTTCCGCGCCAGCAAGCCAGACCCTTCTGCCCGGTGCAACCGCGGTCTTTACGGCATCGGCCACCGGGGATGAGCCGCTCTCCTACTTCTGGCAGGTGGACGGAACCAACCTGGCGGAGGCGGGGAACATCTACGGATCGGCCACCAGCACACTGACCATCCGGAGCGCAACGGCTGCCAACGCCGGCAATTACTCGGTTCTTATCACGAACAGCTTCGGCTCTGTCACCAGTTCGGCGGCGGCGCTGAGTTTCACCGGCGTGACGGCCGCGGGAGTCACCCTGGAAACCCTCTACTCGTTCACGAACGACCCCATCGGGTGTGTCCCGATAGGAGGGCTGATTCAGGGCGGCGACGGCAGTTTTTATGGAACGGCGAGTTTTGGTAGCACCCAGGGTGTTGGCACCGTTTTCCAAATGGATGCCAACGGCGTGGTCAAGCGCCTAGATGCGTTCCAGAACGGTAATTATCCGCCGTACGGCTCGTTGCCCTGCGCTCCGCTGGTTCAGGGAACTAACGGTCTCCTTTACGGGACAGCCGCATTCGGCGGCTCTACAGGCGACGGTACGGTCTTCGGGATGAATACCAACGGCGCCGGCTTGACGGCCTGGTCGCTAAATTCCGCAAGCAGCGGCTCGCAGCCATTCGCTGGGCTGGTCCAGGGCTGGGACGGCAACTTTTACGGGACTGCTTATGCCGGGGGGGCCTACGGGAACGGCACGGTTTTCAAACTAGCTGCGGGTGGCAGCCTTACGGCCATTCACTCCTTCAACAACGAGGACGGCGCGTATCCCTCGTCGAGTCTCTTACAAGTCAGCGATGGCAGCTTCTATGGCACGACCGGAGGCGGGGGAACCAACGGGGGGTGGGGCACAGTCTTCAAAACGACGCCTGGCGGCATGCTCACGTCTCTGTTCTCGTTCGCCAACACGAACGGGGCCTGGCCGATAAATGGGGGTTTGGCCCAGGATGTCAACGGCGCCCTTTACGGCACAACGTTCGAGGGTGGCGCCCACGATGCTGGGACTGTTTTCAAACTGGCTGCCGACGGCTCTTTCACCTCCCTTTACTCGTTCATGGGCGGTATCGACGGCAGCAATTGCGCCGGCCAACTCCTCCTGGCAAGTGATGGGAACCTGTACGGCGCGACGGAGAACGGAGGCGCTTACGGCGTCGGCACCGTGTTCCGGATCACTCCAGGGGGCACGCTGGCGACGCTGGTCCAATTTGACGGTTACCAGGGCGCCAATCCCGAATGCACCTTGGTTCAGGGTGCTGACGGCCGTTTGTACGGCACCACCCAATACGGCGGCGCCAACGGACTAGGGGCGATCTTCAGGGTCAGCATCGACTCCCCTCTCCAAATCACCCAACAGCCGCAGCCGCGGCAGGCCTTCGCGGGCGACGCCGTTACGTTCAGTGTCGCGACCTCCGGCAGCCTGCCGGTTTCCTATCAGTGGCTGAAGAGCGGAGGCAACCTGTCTGACGGCGGCAACCTCTCCGGCTCCAGCTCGCGCGCCCTGACCCTTAGCGACATCAGCGCTGCCGATGTGGCATTGTATTCTGTGGTGGTCAGCAACGCGTACGGCGCGGTGACCAGCGCCGGGGCGATGCTTGAGGTGACTTCCTCGCCTCCGTACCTCATCTCAGGACCGGCGGCCCAAACCGTGCTGGCGGGCTGGACCGTCGCGTTCAGCGTGCGGGCGGCTGGGGACGCGTTGTCTTTCCAGTGGCAAGAGAACGGGACCAACCTGGTCGATGGAGGGAAGGTCTCAGGCTCGACCACACCGACTCTGACTCTGGTCTCGGTAGCCGCCGGCAGCACCGGCACATATTCGGTTCTCATCAGCAACACTCTCGACGTCGTGTCCAGCCCCGGCGCCCTCCTGACAGTGCTTCCAGTCAACGCACCTGGCACGACCTTGAGCTTCCCGGGCCGTTTGGGGGGCGGCACTGCGCCCTCCAACCCGTACGGAGGCTTGATTCAGGGAACCGATGGAAATCTCTATGGCACGACTCTCAACGGGGGCGCCGGGCTCTACGGCACAGCGTTCAAGCTGTATCCCGGCGGCGAGGTTTTGAGCCTGCATGCCTTCACTAACGGCGTCGACGGGGCCACCCCTTTCGCCGGCCTGACCCAAGCGGGCGACGGGAATTTCTATGGCGCAAGCGTGCTGGGAATCGGTCCATCTCTCGGCGCGCTCTTCAGAATAACCCCGGGCCGCGTTTTCACTGTCCTACACAGTTTCGGCGGGGGAGACGAGGGGGGCACTCCCGTTGCCGCGCTGGCGCAGGGCAGCGACGGCAACCTCTATGGCACGGCTTCCAGCGGTGGGAGCAACGCCGCTGGCGTTATCTTCAGCCTGGGCACCAATGGCCTCTTCACGCCGCTCTGGTCCTTCGACTCGACCAACGGGAGTTGCCCGGCCGCCCGGCTTGCCCAAGGCCGCGATGGCAGGATATACGGCACGACCACGGCTGGCGGCGCCCACGGGTTCGGCACTGTGTTCAGCCTGGGCACCAACCGGACCTTCAGCTCACTGGTCTCTTTCGACTACACCCGAGGGGCCTATCCCAGCAACGGCTTGGTCCAAGCCACCGACGGCGCGTTTTACGGGACGGCCTCCAGGGGCGGTACCAACGGCGGCTTCGGCACTATATTCCGCATGGCGTCCGATGGCACGCTGACCACCCTCCATTCGTTCAATTACCAGGATGGCGCTTGTCCGGTCGGCGGGTTGGTGCAGGCCACCGATGGCAACCTCTACGGCACGACCTCGCAGGGCGGCATCGGCGGCCAGGGAACCGTCTTCCAAATCACGACCGACGGGCTGCTCACCACTTTGCTCTGGTTTTATGGGACGAATGGCGCCAACTCGCAATCCTCTTTGATTCAGGCGCAAGACGGCTCCTTGTATGGCACCGCCGAGTTCGGTGGGGCCGGGTACAGC
The DNA here is from genome assembly GCA_964653485.1 of uncultured Verrucomicrobiota bacterium. Lineage (GTDB taxonomy): Bacteria > Verrucomicrobiota > Verrucomicrobiia > Limisphaerales > UBA8199 > CAVQND01. Next base: position 61,527 of record CAZZFF010000014.1, read on the forward strand.
GGAGCCCCAGGCAGTGGCGGCGGCCTTGTCTTTCGGCTCGCGCTCCCGATGTTCCTAGGCAACCCGCTCACTCAGGCAAGCGCGACCGCGACAGCCCCTTATTCGGCTTCGCTGGCCACCAACGCGCTCACGCCTGCCGGTGATTCGTTGACCTTCGCCAAGGTCAGCGGGCCGGGATGGCTTATCGTTGCTCCGAACGGCGTCCTCTCGGGCACTCCCGGTTTCACGGACGTGGGCACCAACCTCTTTGCCGTGAAACTGGCGGACACCAACGGTTGGTCCAGTACCGCGACTCTGCAGATTGCCGTGGTGCTCAACCCGGTTATCACTCTGGCCTTGTCGCAACAAGGCGCCAACGTTTTGCTAATTTGGAGCGGCCAACAGCCTCTTTACCAAGTGCAAGTGGCCGGCGGCTTGGCCAGTCCCGGTTGGCAAAACCTCGGCCCTCCCACGACCAACACCACATTGCTCGTGACGCCTTCCAACGGCGCCGCCTTCTTCCGCGTCCAAGGGCAGTAGGAGTGAAATGCGCCTCGTTGGCTCAGTGCTGGGCGGCAAAACCACGGCGGCATCCTGCCAGGCATATTCATTGCCGCCGCCCGGCGCCGCTACAGCGCCTTTCGGCGGAACACCTTGTAAACTTCCGCCTGGTCGACCGGCTTGACGACGAGTTCATCGATGTTGACGTGGGGTGGGCGGCTGGCCACCCAGACCATGATGTCGGCGATGTCCTGTGCCCGGAGCGGATTGGTTCCTTCGTACACTTTCTTGGCGCGGAGGGCGTCTCCTTTGAAGCGGACGAGCGAGAACTCGGTCTCCGCCAGGCCGGGGTCAATGGTGCCGACGCGGATACCGGTTCCGTTCAGTTCGAGCCGCAGGGCGCGGGTGATCTGGAGTTCGCCGGCTTTGGCGGCGCAATAGGCAGCGCCGCCTTCGTAAGCGGTGCGGCCGGCCACGGAGCCGACATTGAGAATGGTGCTGCCGGGGTTGGCGAGCATGAACGGCAAGGCGGCGCGCGTTACCCGCAGGACGCCGAGCACGTTGGACTGGAGCATTGCCTCCCAGTCCGCATCTTTGCCCTCGGCCACCTTTTCCAACCCGTGCGCGCCGCCCGCGTTGTTGATGAGGACATCCAGGCGCGCGGTCCTGGTCTTCACCCATTTGAAAAAGGTCTCCACGCTCGACGTGTCGCCGACATCCAGCGGATGGGCATGGGCTTCGGGGGCACCGGCGTTGCGGGCCTCCCTGGCCACCTGCTCGATGAGGGCGGCCCGCCGCGCCCCGAGCAAGAGCCGCGCCCCCTCCGCCGCAAATGCCAGCGCCGCCGCGGCCCCAAAGCCGCTTGAGGCTCCTGTAATCAACACCCACTTGTCCTTAAGATCCGATTTCATAGAGCGCCAATAGTGGCCAAGCAACCAAACCGAGTCAACTCCGTGAGTCAACGCGTGGGGCTCCAGGGCCATTGACAAAGTCCGTCGGAAGGTCCCGGGCAGGCCGTTTGGGGAGTGCGGTGGCAAGCGGAGCGCGACACCGCTTTGGTTCGGGCAGCGTCTGGCGTGTTGGATGTCCCGCGCGGCCGAAAGCGCCGTCGCCGCTTTGCTCTGCCGGCGCACTCCAAAATGCCACTTTGTCCACCGCCCTGATTGGGGTTCGGGGTGGGTCGTGAACCGAGAGAGGGGCAACCGCCGATGAATTCGATTCAGGCATTGTGGGCGGGTCCGGTTTATGCTAATGTTCGGGCGTGAACCGATTGACCAAACAGGAACAGATGGTCTTATGTGTGATTCTGGGCCTGCTCTTGACCGGATGGGCTGTCAAAGCGTACCGCAGCGGGCACCCCACGGTACAGACGGTCAAACAAGCAATGCCTTGATATGCACGAAGTCAGCTTCGACGAAGCGCTCGGATTAATCCGGGCCAAAGACGCGCGCTATGCGTGCGACGCCTACCAATTTGTTCGCGAGGCGCTGGACCACACTCAGAAGACGATCGGCCGGGAGAACCGGGGCCGCATCCGCCATGTTAGCGGCCAGGAGCTGCTTGAGGGCATCCGGGACTATGCGCTGACGCAATTTGGTCCCATGGCGATGGATGTCTTTGAGGAATGGGGCATTCATGGGTGTCACGACTTCGGGGAGATTGTGTTCAACATGGTCGAGATTGGCCTGCTGGCGAAGACCGACAAGGACAACCGGAGCGATTTCGACGGGGGCTACGACTTCTATGATGCCTTCCGCCGGCCATTCTTGCCGCCCAGCCGGCAAGCCAAACCCGTTGCCGCGCCCGCGTCCTCAAGTGGAAATTGATTCCCCTCATGTCCCGTCGCTCAGCCTCTCCCCCGGATCGGACGCCGCAAATTCCGGCCATGCCTGCCGGCGTCAAGCTCACCCTCTTGGACAACGGCCTGGCGATTGTGGTTCGCGAGGATCACAGCGCGCCCGTGGTTTCGGCGCAGGGCTGGTGCATGGCCGGCAGCGCGCATGAGGGCAAATGGCTGGGGGCCGGGTTGTCTCACGTGCTGGAGCACATGCTCTTCAAGGGCACCACGACGCGCCCCGGCAGCCGCATAGACCAGGAGGTGCAGGAGGCGGGCGGGTACATGAACGCGTTTACGTCGTTGGATCGCACGGTGTATCACATCGATGTGCCCAACACGGGGGCCAAGGTGGCCCTGGACATCCTCTGCGACATCATGCAGAACGCGACTCTCCCGGCCGAGGAGCTGGAAAAGGAGAAGCAAGTCATTTTGCGGGAGATGGACATGAACGTGGACGACCCCGGGCGGCGAGCCACGCGGCGGCTCTTCGAGACGGCCTACACGCGAAGCCCATATCGCTTTGCCATTATCGGCTACCCGGACATCTTCAACGAATTGAAGCCCGAGGACGTTTTGGCCTACTACCGCGAGAAGTACGCCCCGAACAACGTGTTTTATGTTGTCGCAGGCGACGTGCGGAACGAGGAAGTGGTGGCGCAGATACGCGCGGCATACGCGGGGGCCAAGGCGCGGGCGCTGCCTCCGGTGTTGCTCCTGGAAGAGCCGAGACAGACGGCCCCGCGGGAGATCATCGAGGAGGCTCCCGTCCAACTGGGCTATCTGCATTTCGCCTGGCATGTGCCTGAGCTGCGGCATCCGGACGTGCCCGTGCTGGACGTGCTGGCGGCCCTGTTGGGCAACGGGCGCAGCTCGCGGCTCTACCAGGAGGTGCGGGAAAAGAAGGGGCTGGTGACCTCGGTGGATGCCTGGACCTATAGCCCCGGCAACGCGGGTCTTTTCGGTCTGAGCGCCACGGCGGAAGCCGCGCAGTTCCAACCCGCGTGCGAGGCGATGCTCGAGGAGGTCGAGAAGATGAAGGCGGCCCCGGTGGCGCCTCATGAGCTAAACAAGGCCGTCAAGCAGTTCACCGCGGCCACTCTGGCCACGCGCAAGACCATGCAGGGGCAGGCGCAGGACTTAGGCTCGAACTGGCTTGCGGCCAACGATTTGAATTTCTCGGAGCGATACCTCGCCGCCGTGAGGGACGTGACCGCGGCCAGCCTGCAGCGGGTCGCGCGCACGTGGCTTACGGCCGAGAACCGCACCCTTTACGCGCTGCTGCCGGCCGGGACAGCGCCGAAACCCGTGCTTGACGCGGAGGTGTCGGAAGAGCACCCGATACGGAGGTTTGAGCTCCCCAACGGCCTGCGCCTGCTGCTCAAAGAGGACCATCGCCTGCCTTTTGTCGAGTTTCGGGCCGTATTCAAGGGTGGAGTGCTGGCCGAAACACCCGGGAACAACGGGCTGACTCAACTGACCGGCAAGATGCTCCTCAAGGGCGCGGGCGCCCGGTCCGCGGAGCAGATCGCCCTGGACATCGAATCGGTCGGCGGCAGCCTCGACAGCTACGGGGGCAACAACAGCTTTGGCGTGAACGCGGAGGTCCTCTCGAGCGACACGGCGCTCGGGCTGGACCTGGTGGCGGACGTGCTGCTCGACCCTTCGTTCCCGGCAGGGGCGCTTGAGCGGGAGCGAGAGGTCCAGTTGGCCGGCATCCGGGCGCAGAGAGACCATCTCCTGGCCAGCGCCGCCAAGGCGATGCGCCGGGCGCTGTTTGGAGAGACCGGCTACGGCCTGGACGTGATGGGGTCCGAGGCCAGCGTCCAAAGCCTCGCCGCCACGGACCTCAAGGCATTCCATCAGAAGTTCGCCAGGCCCAACAACGCCGTGCTCGCTATCTCCGGGGACATCCATCCCGAAACGGTTCATGCCGCGGTCCAAAAGGCATTCCGCAATTGGGAAGCGGGGTCTGACGCCGCCTTGCCCGCACTCCGCAACGGGACGCCGCCCGCGGAGGGTCCACGGCGTGTGGATGAAATCCGCGACAAGAAGCAAGCAGTCGTAGTGATCGGCTTTCGAGGCGCGAGCCTGCATGACCCGGACCGGTATGCGCTGGAACTGCTGCAGGAGGCATGCAGCGACCTGGGTTCCCGCCTCTTCCTGCGCGTGCGCGAAAAACTGGGTCTGGCCTATTATGTCGGGGCACAGAACTTCATCGGACTGGAACCCGGTTATTTCGCCTTTTACGCCGGCACCACGCCCGAAAAGGCCGGCTTGGTGGAGAAGGAGATGCTCGCCGAGGCCGAATCGCTCCGGGTGGAGGGTCTCGCGAAAGAGGAACTCGAACGGGCGAAGGCCAAGATCATCGGCCAACGCAAGATCGCCCGCCAGGACGTAGGGAGCCTCGCCATGACCGCCGCTCTGGACGAGCTTTACGGATTGGGCTATGCCCACTCCGATGGGGAAGACGCCCTCTTCCAGGCGGTGACGCTCGACCAGGTCAAAGCCGTTGCGCAAAAGTACCTGAAGCCCGAGACTCCGGTCATTGCGGTGGTCAAGCCGGGGTAAGCCGCCCCTTAATCCCGGAGCAACTCGGCGGCGGCGGCATTTGCGGCGACCTGGGCGGGGTCTTTGCAGCCGGGGATGGCGGCTGAGACGGCCGGGTTTTTCAGGCACCATGCCAATGCCCACTGGGCCATGGGCACACCGGGAGGCACTTCGGCCTGGCTCAGGCGCTGGGCCTCGGCCAGGTCGTTCCGGAGTCTGCCCGCGTCGAAAGTCGCGCGCACGTCGCTGGGCCGGAATGTGGCGCCCGGACGGTATTTGCCGGTCAGCAACCCGCTGGCCAGCGGGACGCGCGCGAGGATGCCAAGATGGTCACGCTGGGCGTGCGGGAAGTAGATTTGCTCGGGCCGGCGGTCCAAGCGGTTATAGACGACTTGCAGGACTTCCGCTCCGACGCCCAGGGCTTGGCGGGCCTGGAGTTCGCTGCCCTTGCCCGGAATCGAAACACCGAGGTGACGCGTCTTGCCGGCGTCCTTCTGTTGGGCGAGCATCGCCCAGAGTTCTTCGTTTTCGAAAGCGTCGTCACGGCCCGAATGGAACTGGTAGAGATCGATGGCTTCGATGCGGAGGGACCGCAAGGAGGCCTCGAGTTGGTCGCGCACTCCGGGGACGGAGAAATCGTCGGCGCGGTCCATGAATTTGCGGAAATGATGGCCGAACTTTGTGGCCACCACCCAGCGGGACCGGTCGTGGCGGGAGAGGTAATCCCCGATGAGCCGCTCGGAGAGATGATCGCCATAGCACTCGGCAGTATCGATGAGGTTGACGCCCAGTTCCGCGGCCTTGTCGAGGATGGCATCGACGTCGCCTTGTGAATAGGACCGGCCCCACTCGCCGCCGAACTGCCAGGTTCCGACGCCAATGACGGACACCTTCAACCCGGTGTTCCCAAGTTCTCGATAACGCATGAGGTCAATCTACCCAATGAGGGCAGGCTTTGAAACCGGAAACGGAGCTATCCCGCGTCTCCGGAATTGCTGGGTCCTCTGCCAGGGGCCGTCCCAAACGGGCTGAAGCGAACACAGAGGCGGCGGCCGCGGCCGGTGAGCAGCCAGCCTGAAGCAAGGATGAGCAAACAATTCTCGACAAGCTTGTTGCAGGCGAAAACCTCGCCGGCGCCGCAGCCGCAATCGAACTTCACGAGGCAGAGCGGCAGCTTATTCGCGGCGGCGAGAGCCAATGCCCGCTGGAGGACCAGTGGCGTGAAGGCGATGAGCATCATCAGCAGCATCAAGGCGGCCCCGCGCACGGCAACGCCGGCCAGCAACAGCAGCCCGCAAAAGACCTCGAACCATGGCAAGCCGGCGGCGATGAGGTTCAGGAAATAGGGATTGCTCGTAAGGTCATACTGCCGGACCAACTTCAGGAACAGGTCCGGATGCAGGGCTTTGCTCAGGCCCATATAGACGAACAACAGCCCCAACAACCACCGAATGAGCACGGCCGCCGCTTCGAGAATCCCGGACCTTCCCGAGGCCGGACCTGCATGCCCCTGAGCCTGTGCCTCGGACTTCCGGTGTTGAACAGTGGGTATTGGGTCTTGCATCGCGGGGCTTGAGGTTCGAGCTATGGCTTTCGGACTTTACTTGCTCATCTGCCCGCTCTTACGCTCGCCGATTTCGACGGGCAGACCGTTGGCGCACCATTCGGTGAAGCCGCCCCCATAGACAAGCAGGTTCTCCTTTGGGACATGGACCACGTCGCGAAGAGTCAGGGCTGCCTGAATGCTGTCGTCACACTGATCGCCCCCGTGGCAATAGACCACAACCTGCTGGGCGACTTGGCAGGCCGGCCCGACGACGTCCAGGTACTTGTCTCTGTAAGGGTCGTAGAACTCGAAGGCGCCCGGGATATGGCCTTGTGCGTAGTCCTTCTCATCGCGGGCGTCGATAAAGAGGATGAGGTCGCTTTCGCGGCGCGGGTCGTTGAAGAGCTGGGAAACGAGATTGCTTTGGGCCGGTTGAAGGCCGAAGGACCTTATCTTCGCGGCCAGGAAGTCGTCCGCGGAATTGGTGGTGGCGGCCGGCGATTTGAGGCTGGGATTGGCGCCGCTCGATTGAGGGAAGTAAGCCCGGTCGAGCTTGAGGCCGCGGGGGGAGAGGGCGTTGGCAACGAAGGCCACGGCGGCGCCCACAGCGGCTACCAGGAGGCCTTCGAGCAGTATGTTTCTCACGGGAAGGTCGGCGGCGGGGGCGGAGGCGGGCGGTTTGTGGCGGACGCAGTCCCTGTGCTGGAGGCCGGAGCCGCCGGCGGGTTTTGCGGCGAGGCTCCAGTCGAGGAAGGTGTGGCCGGCGCCGCCCTGAACGGGTGTGAAGCGACGGTTGCCATACCGGCGACGGGCGGCGTCGGGCGCTTTAGCACGACGGGCGGCCGGGTCGATCGGGCGGCCTGGTAGATCGGCACCTTGACCAATGGGACTTGCGGGTGGGTGGTCTTGATGGTGAAGGTGGCGGGTTGGCCCGGAGGCAACTCGAAACCGCCAGGGAAGCCGAGCAGAATGGAAAAATAGCTCCCCGGCCGGGTTTCGGTGATCGCCACGGCCACCGTCTTGCTATTGACTTCCGCGGGCTTTTCCCCCGCGCTCAGGGCCTTATCGCTCACGCCCAACTGGCCCTGGAACATGTACCCGGGCTGGCTCTCGATGACCTTAAGGTTCACCCCGGCCACGGAGACGGCAGGTTCCGAGACGGATATGGGGTTTGTGCTGTTGTTGATAATCGTCACATAGGTGAGTTGGTTGGTCGCCAGGGGGGCCTGCCTGAGATCGAGCCGGGCGGGCACCACGTTGAGCGGCGGTTGGGAGCTGGCCCAGGCGGTAATGTCGATGACGGGGATGTTTGTGATGGAGGTTTTGAGGCTGATGTGGCTCTGCACGTTGCCGGGCGGAATAGCCGCCGTGTTCGAGATAACGACCTCGTAGCCGCGGCCGAATGTGTTGGTCCTCAACTCGGCGCCCAAAAGGGGATTGCTGCTCTGAGGGGCGGAGAGGACCATAACCTGGTCCAGGCGGTTCGTAATGCGGAGGGTGGCGGAAGCATAGGGGGCGTCCGGCTTGAGGAGGAGGGAGGCGGCTGGCGGGATGACCTCGATGGGCTTCCAGCAGACTCCCTTGAGTTGGAGCGAGAAAATGCCCCTGGGCTGGTTCGTGTCGTTGCAGACGACCGTGATGAGCTTGTTGACGGGAGCGTTGTACGCGGAACTGTTGAACGCAATGGGAATCCGACCCGTGTTTCCAGGTTTGACCTGGTGCGTCCAATCGCCGACCACGGTGCAACTGCAGCCGGCATTGACGTTGCCGAGGACAAGGTCCTCGCTGCCGGTGTTGGTGAAATAAAAAGTGTGGTTGACCTGTTCGCCTGCCATCACTCTGCCGAAGTCAAATACGGTGGCATCGAATTGAACCCTCGGACCGCGAGTGTTCGTTTGCGAGGTGGCGGCAACCGGGCTCCCCGGGGCGGCAGACAAGGGGGTTGCCGGCGAAACCTGGGGCGACACGGATGGCAGGCCTCCAGGGGCCGGGGTGGGGGTGGGCTGCGGAGGCTGCAATGCAAAGGCGGCAGTTCCAACGGCCAGGATCGAAATCGCCAAAGCCATACGCCTATATCTGATCGATATGCTCATAACCAAGTTGAACCTTCCGGAATATCTCACGGCGCGCTACTAATGAAAAGCTCGTTTTCGAGTGTCGCGAGCGCCGTTCAATGCGCATCCAATGCAAGTTGATTGGCAAGGAAAACCAGGTCCTCGCCGGACCCAGGGAGGCATGACAAGAGCCTGGGAAGACGCCGCCGCACCCATTCGGCGGTGTTGCTCCTGAGTGTGAGCCCGCCCGAAAGACCCAGCAGCCGCCCCCATTCCGCCTGCCACTCGCGGTCGTAATCCTGGAGCGAGGTCAGCGGCGCGCCTCCGCGCAAGACCTTTTCGAGCCGCGCAGCCAGCGATGCCGCTTCGCACATTCCGACGTTCATGCTCTGCGCTCCCACCGGTCCCGTCTGATGGGCCGCGTCGCCCGCCAGCCAGCATCGGTTCCGGCCGAACTGCTTCACCAACCGCTGCTCGAACACGACATCCGCACACCAGGTGACTCCTTGGACCGGCGCCGAAAACCAGGGCGCCCGCTGGCGGCCAACGCTCTGGACGTATTGTCGCACACGCTCGTCCACCGTTTTTTGCTCCAGATGGACCCCGCGCCGCTCTTTGTCGGGAAACTCCGGCGCCTGGGAAGCCGGCGCGTTCTCAGGGGTGCTCAAAGAAACCTCGGATTTCACTAACTGGATCGTCCAGCGGCACTCATTATCCGCCAGCGGCCACAGGACATTGGTGGTGGAATCATCGAGGACAACACGGACCTCGTTTGGCGCCGGGGCGTCGGCCCTGAATTGGTAAGCGGCGAAGAAAGCGGGGCCGGCCAAGGGCCTGTACTCGAGGCCCAGGCGCTCGCGGACCAGGGAGTTGTGACCATCGGCGCCCAGGAGAAACCGCGCGCGGATGGCCAAGCGCTTGAGGACGACCGTTTCCCAATGGGGAACGATGTACCCGGTGGAAGTGCCGCCCAACTTCTCGACCGTGGCCACGACCCCCGCATCCTCGGCCTGGCAGGCATCGAATCGATGGTTCCAGTCGACCGAAATGCCGGCCTTTTGGCGGAGCCGGTGTTCGAGGGCGTCTTCCAGCGCGTTTTGGGGCAGGATCAGCAGAGAAGTGAATGGGCTGCCGGGCCGGGCGACGCTGATTTCAGCGCAGCGCTCGGGGCCGTCG
>CAZZFF010000015.1:0-71029 GCA_964653485.1 uncultured Verrucomicrobiota bacterium
CTGGGGGGACTTTCACCCCCGGATGCACACGTCTTCTCCGAGCGCACCGATAATCGATTCTCAATCAACTTCTTCCGAGGAACCTGACGTGCGCCCGCCGGGGCCGGGGTTTTGACCGCCGGTTCAGGATTGACACCAGATCGGCTTCACCCTAACGTCTGCGCGCAAAGACTGTGTGCTTTGCCCCGAAACAACATTATGGCCAATACGATACTCGTTGGCGCCCAATGGGGCGATGAAGGCAAAGGCAAGATCATCGATGTGCTCACCGAGCAGGCGGATGTCGTAGTCCGAACTCAAGGCGGCAACAATGCCGGCCACACGGTGCATCTTCACGGACAAAGATACATCCTTCACCTCGTTCCCTCCGGCATTCTGCGGAAAAAGAAGACCTGCGTCATAGGCAATGGCGTCGTCGTCGACCCCGTAAGCCTCGTCGAGGAAATCCAAGGGCTTCGCAAGCTGGGGGTCCGCATCGATGACAACCTGTTCCTGAGCGAGACCGCCCACCTGGTACTCCCCTACCATCGCGAGCTTGACGCCCATCGCGAGACCGTCAAGGGCAAAAACAAAATCGGCACCACCAAGCGCGGCATCGGTCCCGCTTATGGCGATAAGGCCGCCCGGACCGGGTTGCGGGTCATTGATCTCCTCCACCCCGAACGATTCAAGGCCCTGCTTCAGGCCAAGATCAAGGAAAACAACGGAATCCTCCGCGCCTTCGGCGCCAAGCCCCTCTCCTTCAAGCAGGTCCACGCCTCCTATCGCGCCGCAGGGGATTTCCTCAAACCTTTTGTCACCAATACCGTCATCCTCCTCCACGAAGCCCTCGAACGCGGCGACGACATTCTGCTGGAAGGCGCCCAAGGCACCTTCCTGGACATCGACCACGGCACCTATCCCTTCGTGACCTCCTCAAACACGACCGCCGGCGGCGCTTGCACCGGCTCGGGCATCCCGCCCAATCGCATCGACCGCGTCGTGGGCGTCATGAAGGCCTACACCACCCGCGTCGGGGAGGGACCGCTTCCCACCGAAAATGCCGAGATTGCCGATATGCTCCATGCCATGGGCCGAGAATTCGGCGCCACCACCGGCCGGCCCCGCCGCTGCGGTTGGTTCGACGCGGTGGCCACCCGCCACGCCTGCAGACTCAACGGCATCGACGACCTGGCCGTGACGAATACCGACGGCCTTGATTCGGTCGAAACAATCAAGGTCTGCATTGCTTACCGGGACGGTTCGAAGCGCTACGATTACATGCCCAACGACATTGAAGTGCTGGGCCGCTGCCAACCGGTGTTTGCCGAGTTCCCCGGCTGGCAGACCTCAACCGTCAAGGCGCGCTGCTGGAAGGACCTGCCCGCCAAGGCCCGCTCTTACCTTAAGGCCCTGGCCGACTTGACCGGGGCGCGCCTCGCCATTGCATCCGTAGGCCCCGGCCGCGAGCAGACAATCTGCCTCTGAGGAGCCGTCAGGAAAGAGCCCTGCCAAGGGAACGCCGCTATTCTGGCGGCTGGCAGGGCGCAAACCCCGCCGTCGGCCCACAAAAACTGCACACCGCGCTCCAAGCGGAGCGCGGCCAACGGCGCTGGGTCCGGCAATTCTCCAACCCGACCCGGATGCCTTACTTCATTAAGAGCATCTGTCGAGCCCGCTTGATGGCGCAATTGAGCCGCCGCTGGTAATGGGCGGGCAGGCCCGTGTACTTCCGCGGCAGGATGCGTCCCTGGTCGGTCACAAACTGCCTGAGCAGATTGGTGTTCTTGAAATCGAGCGCGTCAACGGTAAAGTCGATCTTCGGCTTGGGCCGCGGTGTGCGTATTTCGGAGGTCGAGGAGTGATCGCGCCCGCCGCGTCTTTCCGGTTTGTCTGGTCTAGTCTTGCGAGGCATGGATGGAGGTTATTTGACTTCGCGATGAAGCGTGTGGCGGCGGAGGGCGGGGTTGTACTTCTTAAGTTCCAGCTTCTCCGTCTTGAGTTTTTTGTTGCGAGTGGTGATGTAGCGCGAAGGCGATTTGCCCTCCTTGCGCGCTTCCGTGCATTCGATGGTAACAATTTCCCGAGGCATAAATCACTCTTTCTCTTTCGGCTTCTCTTCAGGTTCCTCTTCTTCCCCCTCGACCTCCGTGATCCCGACGGCGTCCACGGTGCCGAGAGCGCCCAAGCGCCTCTGGCGCAGAGCGCCGTCGCGCTCGAGTTGGGCCTGCGCCTGCACCGTGAACCGGGTCCACGGAATTGCATCCAGCCGGGTCTTGGGGATCGGCTTGCCTGTCAGCTCGCAAATCCCGTAGGTGTTCTTCTCGATGCGCTTGAGCGCCTCTTCGATCTCATAAATGGCGTCCTGGTCCGAGGAAAGGAGGCTCAGCGCGAAATCCCGGTCGAAATTGTCCGTCCCGGAGTCCGCCATGTGCAGGCTATAGCCGGCCATCTCCTGCGCCGATTCCTTGGCCAGGCCGGTCATCTGCCGCACCAGTTGGTCCCGCAGCTCAACCAGCCGCTGGTAATACTTCTCCCACTCCGCTTTTATCTTGACATCCCCATTCTTCTTCACCGTCACAACTTGCTGGCCCAAAATGGCCGCAGAAGTCGCCGAAACGTGTGGTTTGCTGCCCGCCGGCGGTTTCTTAATCATGTCTTTCTTCTTCGTTGTCACAACTTCGACTGCTTGCTTTCGCAGCGTCTTCAGTCCGTTGCCTCTAGGCCGGACCCCCGTCGTCCTCGACGCGAGTGGGCGAATGTAACAAAGCAAATTAAAATTTCCACAAGAATCTTCAAGATTCTTCCACCGGGGCAAACTCACCCCTTCTCGATGCAAGCGTACGCATTATGGTTGTGAATGCTCTCGTGGTTCTCCGCCTCGACGCGGTACCAAGTCACGTCCGGGTGGGCATTGAGCCTGAGAGCCACGTTGCGCACCAGGTCCTCCACGAATACGGGGTTCTCATACGCGCGTTCGGTGACCGCCTTCTCATCCTGCCGCTTCAGGAGGGCGTAAAGCTCCGAGCTTGCGCTGGACTCGATAATCGCGATCAAATCTTCGATCCACACCGGCTTCAGGGACCGGATGCGGACCGTGACCTCCCCGCGCTGGTTGTGCGCCCCATGCACCGCAATCGCCTTCGAACACGGGCAGAGCGTGGTCACCATCGCCTTGACAGTCAAGACAAAATCAATTTCCGTCCCGCACGCCGTGGCATCGAACCGCGCCCCGTAATCCATCACGCTCTCCCGCCCCGAGACCGGCGCGCGCTTCACCATGAAGTACGGAAACTCAATCTCCAGGTGCGACGTGCCGGCGTGGAACTTGGCCTGCATCGCGTAGAGTATCTCCGTCAGGTTCTCCACATGCACCACGTGCCCGTGCGCATTGAGCACCTCGATAAACCGGCTCATGTGCGTGCCCTTGAATTCCTTCGGCAGGTCCACGAACATTCCAATGGTGGCCACGGTGTTCTGCACTGCCCGCGCCTTGTCCCGAACCTGAATCGGAAAGCGCAAACCCCGCACCCCCACTTTGTCGATTCTCAGGTCGCGATCGTCGCGTTCACTTTGTTTGTCGTGCAGACTGGCTGCCATCTCAGCCTCCGGCCTCCCGTCGCTCCCATAGCCACTGACCCGGCGCCGCGCCCCATGGCTGCCAGCCCGTGCTAAACTACTCTGACCCTGCGTCAACATGCCTGCAACCTAGCAGCGAACGCCCGTTTTGCAAAAGGATTCCGGCATCCGAAAAAGGGGTTGCTTTCCTCTTCGATCCTCGATACAACCCAACCATGGCCCAAAACTGCTTCCATGCCAGCATCGAAGGGGCGCAACACGGCGCCAAAACCCTAGCCCAATTCCTTGATTACGCCAAAAAGAGCGGCGCCTCCGGCGCCCAACCCTCCAACTTCATGCTCCAAGCCGACAAAGGCTTCAAGCCGGCCAAGGAGATCAAAGATGCCTTCGCAAAGACGGGGCTGAGCCTGGACGGCGTGTCGGCTCATTGCCCGATTTGGGTCCAGACCACCGCCTGGACCGGCAGCCCCACCATCCGCCCCTTCGTCCCCGGCGACGTCGCCAAAAAACCGGTCGCCGACATCGAGAAATGGGCGGAGAACTACGTCCTCAAGCTCCTCGACCTGTGCGCCGAACTCGAGGTCAGGATAGTGCCCATGTTTTGGGGCGTCGCCTTCGGCTGGGAACTCGCTACGGGCTATCCGTGGGGCTTCTGGGCCGGCGGCGATTACGACCTCATCAAGGAAGGCAAAGAGCGGTTCGTCAAAAAAACCGCCAAAATTCGCGCCCACGCCGACAAACTGGGCATCTACCTTTGCCACGAAATCCATCCCGGCACCGCCGCCATGTGCGCCGACGATTTCAACATGCTCGTCCAGATTTGCGACGGCGACAAATGCCTGGCCGTCAACGCCGACCCGTCCCATTGCTGGGAAGGAGAGTCCTTCGAGACCCGCTTTCTCAAGGTCGCCCCCCGCATTTATGCCTGCCACGTCAAGAACCACACCGTCCGTCCGGGCCTTCCGCTGCGGATGATGGAACCGGCCTGGCAAAAACGCGCCATGCAGTTCGTGGATATCCCCTCCGGAGACCTCAACATGACCCGCTACACCGAGTTGCTTATCCACACCGGCTACGCGCAACGCTACTGCCAAGTCACGGCCGCAAAGACTGCCCCCCTCGTTGTCGAGGCCGAGAGCGCCTACCGCGACCTGGACGCCACCAGCGCCAACGCCATTCAGTTCGTCAGGGACAACCTCTGCTTCCCGCTCGCCGCCGGTTCCTTCGAGGACGGCATGGGCGCATAGCAGGATTGGCCAAGCCCGAGCCCCCGCGATTGGGGGGCTCCGTCAAGGACGGAACCGATTGGCCAAATACAATAGAAGCCCGACCGCCGCCGCCGAGAAGATACTCATGAACACTCCGAACATGAGAAGGCGCATCTTGCGGTACCGCACCATGCGCGGATTGTTCGGAAACAACATTCTCGCTAAACGGTCCACCTCCTCGCATTCTCGGGTCCCCTCTCCAGGTTTGCAAGCAAAAACAAAAATCCCATGAAAAACGCATCCCTCACCCACAAACTCGCCTTCTGCGTCGCCTTGCTCGCGATGCGTCTGTCTGCGGCTGGCGCCGATGCCCCGTCCGCCCCCTCCGAGCCGATCGATGGGTTCCGCGACACGCCCATGCTCCCGAGCGGCAAATGGCACTTGCACGATCCGGACCGCCCCCAACCGCCCGTCGTCACCCCAGGCGAGACCTTCAGCCAAAATGCCCGCGCACCCTCGGATGCCGAGGTCCTCTTCGATGGCAAGGACCTTTCCAAATGGCAAGACGGCCGCGGCCAACCTGCGGCCTGGCCAGTGCATGATGGGTACCTGGAGACCCAGCCCGGCGGCGGCATTCGCACGCGCGGCAAGTGGGCCGATTTCCAGTTGCATGTCGAATTCGCCGAGCCGGTTCCGCCCCGAGGCTCAGGCCAGGGCCGCGGCAACAGCGGCGTTCTCATCAACGGCATGTACGAAGTTCAAGTCCTTGATTCGTTCCAGGCCAAAACCTACCCTGACGGCCAATGCGCCGCCATCTACGGCCAGTCCCCCCCGTTGGTCAACGCAAGCAAACCGCCTGGCCAATGGCAAACCTACGACATCATCTTCGAATCTCCGCGCTGGAACGACAAAAACGAACTCGTCAAGAAAGCCATCATAACGGTGCTCCACAACGGCATCGTCGTCCAAAACCGATACGAGCTTGTCGGCATCACGGACGGCATCAGCCGCGAAGTGCCTTGGAGGTCTCTGGCCAAGTACTCCCGTCCTCACCCGCCCGAGGTCTTCATCGAGCTGCAGGACCACAACAACCCCGTGCGCTTCCGCAACCTATGGATCCGCGCCCTCGGTGAGCGCGACAAACCCTGAACCCCTCCCGGTAATCCCTGGTTGAAGCCTCTTCGCCGCTTGAGAGGAAGTTGGGCCGTTACGTTCCGGTTTTGAGTCATGCCTTTCCGACGCCGTCGAGTTCCTCGATGGCCTTATCGAACGACCTGGCAAATACCCAGTCCTTTGTCTCCGGGAATTTGGCGCATTCCCCGGAGATTCCTTCGGCCACGATTAAAGCGCAACGCAGGCCGAACTCCGCGGAAAGTTTGACGATGTCTTGGCCCAGCTTAATCACGTTCGCGTCCACGGCCAGGAGTTGGCTCAGGTCAATCACCAGCGTGCTCAGCCCGTTGTCCACCGCTTCGCAGACCTTCTCCCGAAGGTGGGGTGCGATCTCGGTGGCGACCAACTGATTGAAACTGACGGGCAGCGTCACCACCAGGGTCTTGGTCTTCTGCTGGAAGTACTGCTGCGAGGTGTCCAAATCCAGCGTGTGGATGATCTTACGGCGCAGACCGGCCAGATCGATGGGCTTGGTCACGATCCCGCTGAAACCGAGTTGCCGGGCTTGCTCCTGCTCCGCCGCCGCATTCTGGACGCTGAGTGCGAACATCGGCAGCCCCTTGGCCTCCGGGCTTGCGCGCAACATCCGAAACAGAGTAAACCCCGCGCCCCCGGGCAACGACAAACTGATGAGCATGACATCGGGCATTTGCCGGTTGCACACCTCCAGCGCCTCGCCCGGCTGGGTCACGTGCCGCACCTGCCAGGCCGTCCCCGCAAACCCCTTCTGAATGAGCTCGACGACCGCCGGTTTATCGTCCACGACCAGGATCTGGAGCTGCTCGTCCGACCGCTTGGCCCTGGCGGACTGCTGTCTCCGCGTGTCCATATCGACGATGCGCTTGGCGCGCTCCACCAACAGCCCTGCCCGCTCGCTCTGCGCCTTGAGTTCGACGATCCGCCTGACCCGCGTCACTATCTGCTCCGCCGTAAAGGGCTTGACCACGTAGTCTCTTACGCCCATCCTCGCTATCTGCGTCACGGTCTCCCGCCGGGAGTTGCCTGTGAGCATCAGCACAGGAATCTTCCTCGTCGCCGCGTTGGCCTTCAGCCGAGTGAGCATCTCCATCCCGTCCATGACCGGCATCTCATTGTCCAGCAGGATCAGGTCCGGCAGCTCCACGTCGGCCAGAGCCAAGCCCTCCACTCCGTCCCCCGCCTCGATAATCTTGCAGGCGAACCCTCGAAAAGCGGTGCTGACGATCAGTCGGGTCACCATGTCGTCATCCACCGTCAGGATCTTTCGTTCCATCATATCCTGGTGGGATGTATCGGCCATTTCACCCCGCCCTTGAGCGAGAACACCGGAAAACTCGTTCCGGAGCTTAACTTCCCGCCGGACGTGCCGATAAGCACCAGGCGTATATTATGGTGGCCCACAATGATCGCGTTTTCTGGGGCACGGCCCTTTCCAAAATGAACAGCTCAGAAAGCCACCGCAACGGGGCGGATCCGTGCGACGAGGCCGCACAGGCACAACTTGCGGCCATATACGAACATGCCCCGGTGATGCTCGTGCTTGTGGACGAACAGGGGAGCATTGTGCGTGCCAACCGCGCCGCTGCCGCCCTGGCAGGGGCCCAGGCCGATGCCCTCCGCGGCAAACCCGTCGAGTGCCTTCTGCGCTGGGCCCAGGGCCGCCACGACCCCCGCACTTGCGCTCTTGGCGAGGACTGCAGCGCCTGCGCCCTGCATCGCGCCATCTATCGCACCCTCCAGCAGGGGGGGCCTCACCCCCGTTTCTCCGTTTCCCCTCTCAGGACGGCCAACGGCGAGCCTCGCGCCGCCAACCTCCTGGTTTCAGTCGCCAGGGTCGTTGTCTCAAGCCGCGCCATGGTCCTCTTGTGCCTGGAAGACCTCACCGAACGCCAGCGCGCCGAGGAGCGCGTCCGCGAGCAGGCCGACCTGCTCGACATTGCCCACGACGCTATCACCGTCCTGGACCTGGACGGCCGCGTCCGTTATTGGAACCACGCCGCCGAGAAGCTCTACGGCTGGCCCGTCGAAGAGGCCCTGGGCCACGACGCCAGCAGGCTCTTTTTCGAGGAAGTCCCCTCCGAGTTCATCCAGGCCATCGAGGCCACCCTCAAATACAGCGCTTGGGACGGCGAATTGCGCCAGGTCCATCGCGATGGCCGGCCTGTCATCGTCCACAGCCGCGCCACCCTCGTCCGCGATGCGGCCAACAGGCCCAAGTCCATCCTGTTTGTCAGCACCGACGTGACCGAAAAGAAGTCGCTCGAAGCCCGCTTCCTGCGCGTCCAGCGCCTCGAAACCATCGGCGCCCTGGCCAGCGGCATCGCCCACGACCTCAACAACGTCCTGGCGCCCGTCTCGATGGCCATCGACGTCTTGCGCCTCCATCCGCGCGACGAGCAGGAGCAAATGCTCCTCCAGATGCTGGCCACCAGCACCCAGCGCGGCGCCGCCATCGTCCGCCAGTTGCTCACCTTCAGCCGCGGCGTCGAAGGCGCCCGCGTCCGCCTCAGGCCCAAGAGCCTGGTCAAGGAAATCAGCAAGATCATCCAGGAGACCTTCCCCAAGTCCATTCAACTGCGCGTTGACATCCATGACGAGGTCTGTGAAGTCCTGGGCGACCCTACCCAAATCCATCAGATACTGCTCAACCTCTGCGTCAATGCCCGCGACGCCATGCCCCAGGGCGGCATCCTCACCCTGAGCGTGCGCAACCTCCACCTGGATCAACCCGCCCTCGTTGACAAAACCGAGCACCCCGCCGGTCCCTACGTCGCCTTCGAGGTCGCCGATACCGGCACCGGCATGGGCCCCGAGGTCCTCGCCAAAATCTTCACTCCGTTCTTCACCACCAAACCCGTCGGGCAGGGAACCGGCCTGGGCCTGTCCACGGTCCGCGACATCGCCCGCAATCACGGCGGTTTCGTCCAGGTCCGCAGCCAGTCCGGTCAAGGCTCCCGCTTCACCGTCTTTTTCCCCGCCCCCGAAGGCCAGACCGCCGAGACCGCGGCCGTCGACTCCCCGCCGGCGGCGCTCGGACGCGGTGAATTGATCCTGGTCGCCGATGACGAACAGTCCATTCTCAAGCTGGCTAAACACATCCTCGAGACCCACGGCTATCGAGTCCTGACCGCCAACGACGGCCGCGAGGCCCTCGCCATATTCGCCCGCCACCGGCCCGCCATTCGCGCCGTCATCATCGACCTCATGATGCCCAATCTGGACGGCCCTACCGCCATCAAGGCTCTCCGCTCCTACGACCCCGGCCTTCCCATCCTGGCCGTCAGCGGCACCTCCCCCAACGACAATCCCGTGTCTGCCAACCAGTCCGCCATTGTCTCCTTCCTCCTGAAGCCCTTCACCGTCCAGAGCCTCCTGGAGGCGATCAACACCGCCCTCCGCCGCCCCGCCCCGCCAATCGCGGCGCCGCGCTCGCCCGAACCGAGCCCCGGATGCGCCGGCCTCTGCCCGAAATAAGCCGCCTATCACCCACCCGCTTCCTCAAAACCGCGCAAATCGAGCTTTACAACGCACCGGACGGAGCGCATCCTCAACGCAGTCAACGACGTAACTATGGGCAAGCTCGCCATCATCAGAGAGTTCTGGAGCTTTCTCAGTGCGCGGAAGAAATGGTGGTTGGCGCCCATTTTCATCTTCCTCCTGCTGCTGGGCGGCCTGCTGATCTTTGCCAAAGGCTCCGCCTTGGCCCCGTTCATATATAGCCTCTTCTGACGGAGCTGCGCTTGGCTCCAAATTCTCGTGACCGGGGAGCGGGTATTTCGTACGCTCCGATCCCGATGGACCGTAATGTCTTGGATAGATGGTGCGAGCGCGGAATACTGGGATTGACGTTGGCGATTCTCGTTTCGATGCCGCTGGCGTTTGGAGGCAGGCCGCAGCAGCCGGTGGGCTGTTTTCTCGATTTTTGGCTCCTGGACCCCTTTCTCCTTGCGCAGTGGCTCATGATCCCGCTGCTGGCGTTGTGGCTCGCCAGGCTCTGGCTTAGCCCCAAGCCGCGGTTGCTATGGCCGCCGATTTGCTGGGCTGTCGTTGCGTTCGCGGCGTATGCGGTCGGCCGGTATCTCACGGCGGACATCGAATACGTCGCCCGGCAGGAGCTGCTCCACATCCTGGTCTATGGCTTCCTCTTCCTTGCCATCGTCAATAATCTTCACCGGCACGAAGCGGTCCAGGTGATCGCCCTGACGCTGATCTTCACAGCCATGGCGATCTCCTTTTACGCGGTCTATCAGTTTCTCACCGGATCAAACCGGGTCTGGCACACGGTGTCCCCATTTCCCCATCGCGGCTCCGGCACTTATATATGTCCGAACCACCTGGCGGGCTTTCTGGAGATGCTCCTCCCCCTGGGCCTGGCGTATGCCCTGGTCGGCCGGTTCAAGCCCCTGACCAAGGTGTTCTTGGGGTACGCCTCCCTTGCCATCCTCTCGGGCATCGCCGTTTCGGTGTCGCGCGGGGGCTGGGCTTCGACGCTGGTGGCGTTGCTGCTGTTTTTCGGCGTGCTGCTTGCGCATCGGACCTACCGGCTCCCCTCGCTCGTGCTGCTGGTGGCCCTGGCCGGCGCCGGGGCCTACATGGTCCCCAAGAGCGAGATCTTTCACACCCGCATCCGCCAGCTTGTCGCTGACGGCCAGTTCCGCGACGATGCCCGGTTCGCCCTCTGGCAGCCCGCCCTCCGGGCCTGGCAGAACAACGTCCTGTGGGGCGTCGGACCCGCCCATTACGACTTCCGATTCCGGCAGTACCGGCCCTTGGAGATTCAGGCCCGGGCCGACCGGGCGCACAATGATTTTCTCAATGCGCTGGCCGACTGGGGAGTGGTCGGCGCCGGGCTGATCGCCACGGCCTGGGGACTGCTCTTCCTGGGTGTGTGCAAGAGCTGGCGCTACGTTCGCAGCGCGCCCCGGGATTTGGGCGGAAAACAGAGCAGCAACAAATTCGCTTTTGTCCTCGGCGCCACCCTTGGCCTTGTCGCCATCCTGTGCCACGCCTTGGTCGATTTCAACATGTACATCCCCGCAAACGCGCTCCTGGCGATCACTCTCATGGCCATCGTCACTAGCCATCTGCGCTTTGCAACCGAGCGATACTGGGTGACAGCCCGGCTCTGGGCCAAGGTCGTCGGCACAGCCGTGCTGGCGGCGGGCCTGGGCTACCTGGCCATCCAGGCCAGCCGCCACACAGCCGAAAATCTGTGGCTCGCGCGCGCCGCCCGCGCGGACAACATCTCCTTGCCTCAAGCCCACTTGTTCGAAAAAGCCTTCGCCGCCGAACCGATGAACGGAGGGACCGCCTGTGCCATCGGCGACATATACCGCCTCCAGAGCGCCGAAGGGAACGACGGCTACCAGCAGTTGACGGCCCGCGCTATGGATTGGTTCGCCCTGGCCAGGAAGCTCAATCCCTGGGACGCCGCCTGCGATCTGGGCTACGGCTGGTGCCTGGACTGGCTGGATCGCTCCGACGAGTCCTGGCCTTACTTCGACCGAGCCGACGCCCTCGATCCAAACAGCTATTACACCATGGCTTGCATCGGGCTGCATTATATCAAACGCGGCGAATATGCCGCCGCCCGCCCATGGATGGAGCGATCCCTCGACCTCGGAAAAGGCGTCCAAGTGAAAACCGACCTCCTCAATGCGGCCTTTTATCTCGACGTCATCGACCGAAATCTTCTGACCGCCGCCACCAACGAGCCGCCCACAACGCTCTATTTGCCCAACAACGCCGCGAAGAAATAGCCCGGCGTGTCAGCTTTTGGGACACGACACGCGAGGTAAATCCGAAATCCGAAATCCGAAATCCGAAGGAAATCCGAAATCCGAATTCCCGAAACCTGAGATCCCGAGGCCGCTGGCCTATTCGGTGCGATATTTGCGCGGTGCGAAGTCACTCGTGGGCTCAGCACCCAGGCCAAAGCGGATGCTGGGGAGCTTTGTGATCACGACCTTATGCATTCGGATTTCGGATTTCGGATCTCCTTCGGATTTCGGATTTCGGATTTCGGATTTTTGCCCCGTCGCCACTTCACGACACCCCTCCATCGGGCATCATTCTTGCTTTGTCTCACCTGTGTATTTGGATTATTACGGGCTGAGCGAAGCGCCGTTCGATATTTCACCGAACCCGCACTTCCTCTTTTACAGCGTGAAGCACCGGGAGGCCTTCAATCATCTGCTCTACGGAATTCGCGAGCGGAAGGGCTTCGTCCAGCTTACCGGGGAAGTCGGGGCGGGCAAGACGACGCTCTGCCGGGCGCTGCTCGAGCGCTTGGACGCCCGGTTTTCGACGGCGCTGATTCTGAACCCGGTCATGAGCGCGGCCGAGTTGCTCAAAGCCGTGGCGATTGAATTTGGCCTCGCCGTGCATGGTCTGGACCGCCTCGAGACGTTGGCCGTCCTCAACCAGTTCCTTCTCAAGCAAGCCGAGGAAGGCCGCGAGGCGGTGCTCATCATAGATGATGCCCAGGACTTGACCGATGAGCTCCTGGAGCAAATCCGGCTCCTTTCCAACCTGGAGACCGACACCCGCAAGCTGCTGCAAATTGTCCTGCTCGGCCAACCGGAGTTGCGAGAGCGGCTGAATAATCCCCGCCTCCGCCAACTCCGCCAGCGCATCACCGTCCGCTACCATCTGCTCTCGCTGGACCGGTTGGAAGTGGTCCAGTACATCCAGCATCGCCTCCAGATTTCCGGCGCCAACGGCGCGCCCTTCTTTACGCAGCCGGCCCTATGGCGTGTCTTTCGTTACAGCCAGGGCATCCCCCGGCTCGTCAATGCCATTTGCGACAAGGCCCTGCTGGCCGGCTTTGTGCAGCAGCGCGAGCGGATCGATTTCAGCATGGTCGGCCGCGCCGTCCGTGAACTCGAAGGACACTTCGCCGCATGAGCTTGATTAACGATGCGCTGAGACGGACCAAACAGTCCCAACAGCGGGCCCTGCCGTCCGCCCCACCAGGCCCCCAACTCCAGCCCCTGGAGGCCGTGGTCCTCCCGCCTCCGAACCGCAGGCTGATGCGGCTTGGCGTCGCGGGCGCCGCCGCTTTGGTTGGGCTGCTTCTGATTTGGCAGGCGACGCGAAGCCACCAACCGGGGTCCGCGGACGCCACCATGCCCGCAGCCCCCCGGGCAAGCAATTCCCCATCGGACGTCCCGCGCTCCGCCGCGCCCGCGCCGGACTTGCAGCCCGCCGTTGCGGCCGGTGAATCTCCACCCTCGCCCGGCCACGAAGCGGAGCCGGCGGCGAAGGCGCCCTCCACCAACGTCCTCATCTTCTCAGGACCGGCCTCAGCCACCAACACCCTGCCAGCGGCCCCGCCTGAAGAGCCCTCGCCGGCGACGCCCGCCATTCGGCTGCAGGCAATCGTCTTCCACCCGACACGCCCGTCGGCCATGATCAACGGCAAGACTCTCTTCGTTGGGGACATGTTGGGTGAGATGCGCTTGGTGGCCATTAGCCGCGAGAGCGCCACCCTTGTCGGCGGAGGCCAGACCAATCTCCTGACATTGCGCTGAGCAGGCTTGAACCTCGGCCCGGGCTGCGTCACCGGCGCTGACCCGCGATGCCGGAACGCAGCGGACGGTCCCCTGCAACTCCGGCTCCTGCCCCGACCTACCGCGGCGCCCCACTTGACACAATTCACTTTGTGGCGCAAAGTAACAACGCCGTCTTGCAAAAGCTATGAAAGCCAATTGGTTCAAGCGCCTCGGCTGGTTCTATCTCCCCGTGTCGGTTCCGGGCGCGCTCGTGTGCCTCCTCGCCGCGGTGTTCTGCCTGACAGTCTTCCGGGCGGTGGACCGGCACTCCCACTCCGCCTCCGATACCCTGTATGGCGTCTTTCCGTTCTTCGCCTGCACTTTCCTGCTCGTGGATTGGATCGGCGGCAGGACCACATCCCAACCCAAACCGTGAATACCGGAGGACGGGTGGGTTTGTTCACGGCCGCGCTCCGCCGTCCCTCCATAAAGGTTTGCGCCGGTCGGGTTGTTTCGCAAGATTAGGGGGGTGCAGGTGCGGCTTTTACTCGGGCCGGCCGGGAGCGGGAAGACATTCCGTTGTCTGGCGGAATTGGGTCATGAGCTTGCGGCCTCCCCGGAGGGACGGCCGCTGCTGCTCATTGCGCCCAAGCAGACCACCTACCAGTTGGAGCGGCAGCTTCTGGCCCAGCCGGGCATTCCAGGTTACACGCGGCTGCACATCCTCTCATTCGAGCGCCTCGCCCATTTCATCTTCGACTGCCTGGGTCTGTCCTCGCCCGGCATGCTCGATGAGGAAGGCCGCTTGATGGTCTTGCGGGGATTGCTGGCCCGAAAGCGCCATGAACTGAAGCTCTTCCGCGCCAGCGCCCGCCTGACCGGCTTTGCCCAGCAGCTCAGCCAGGTTTTGCGCGAGTTGCAGCGGCGCCAGCTCACGCCCGAGTCCCTGCTTCAATTGGCGGAGCAGGCGCGGGAGGCCGAGGGTCTGGCCTTGAAGCTGCAAGACCTGGCGACTCTGCTCCGCGATTATCTGGAGTGGCTACGGGCGCATGACTTGAAGGATGCCGATTGCCTGCTGGCGGCGGCGGTCGAGGCGCTGGACCGAGGGCGAAGCGCGGACACTCTCATTCCGAACTCCAAAATCCGAAGCAGCGGGCTGGACATCGACCGGCTATGGGTTGACGGCTTTGCGGAATGGTCGTCTCAGGAACTGGACCTGCTGGTGGCGTTGGTGCCGCACTGCGGCCAGGCGACCCTCACCTTCTGCCTGGACCGGCCCGGGGCCGGCGAGGTTTCCTGGCTCTCGAACTGGTCGGTCGTCCGCGAGTCTTTTGAGGAGTGCCGGAAACGGCTCGGCAGCCTGGCCGAGGCGGTGGTTTCGGTCGAGACGTTATCCCGGCATCCCAGCCGGACCCGCTTCCTGAACAACCCGGTCTTGCAGCACCTCGAGAAGTTCTGGGCCGAGCCGCAGCCTTACACGCCCCCCCAGGGGCATTCGGAGCGCCCGCCAGGGACGGAAGACGCGGCCATTCCGGACGACGCCCTGAGGCGCAGCTTGCGCGTGGTGATGTGCTCGAATCCGGAGGCCGAAGTGACGTTAGCGGCGCACGAAGTCCTCCGTCATGTCCGCGCGGGCGGACGCTATCGCGAGGTGACCGTCCTTGTCCGGAAACTGGAAGGCTATCACGAGCCTCTCCAACGCATCTTCTCGCGCTACGACATTCCGTTCTTTCTCGACCGGCGCGAGTCGGTGTCCCACCACCCGCTGGCCGAGTTGACCCGCAGCGCATTGCGCACAGTGGCCTCCGGCTGGCAGCGGGACGACTGGTTCGCGGCGCTCAAGACGGGCCTCGTGCCGGCCTCGGAGGAGGAAGTGGACCGTCTGGAGAATGAGGCGCTGGCCCGGGGCTGGCAAGGCCAAGTCTGGCAGAAGCCGCTGGTCATCGAGCAGGAGCCGGAGCTGACCCGGTGGCTGGCGGACCTGCATCACCGGCTCCTCCCGCCTTTTCAGCGGCTCGCCCTGGCAATGGCGGCCCGACAGAACAGGCCCACCGGCCGGGAGATGGCCGCCGCCCTGCGAGAGTTCTGGAAGGGCCTTGAAATCCCGGAGCGGCTCCGGCAATGGGCGGCGGCGGAAATCTCCAGCGCCAGGTTCCGCATCCCCGGTTCCGTTCATGCCACCGTCTGGGAGCAGATGACCGCCTGGGTGGACAATGTGGAGCTGGCCTTTCCCGCCGAACCCCTATCTCTCCGCGAGTGGCTGCCCATCCTCGACGCCGGCCTGGCCAACCTGAGTGTCGGCGTGATTCCCCCCGCCCTGGACCAGGTGCTCATCGGCGCCATAGATCGGTCCCGCAACCCGGACATCAAGCTCGCCCTCGTCCTCGGACTCAACGAAACCCTCTTCCCCGCCCCGCCGGAGACGACGGTGCTGCTGACGGAGGCCGACCGGCTCGAACTGGAGAAACGCGGCATCATCCTGGGTGCCACCGTTCGCCAACAGTTCGGACGGGAACGCTACTACGCATACATTGCCTGCACCCGCGCGCGCGAGCGCGTCGTCCTCACGGGCGCCTCGCACAATGCCAAAGGAGCGCCCCTTAACCCCTCCCCCTTCCTGTCCCAGGTCCGCCGGCTCTTTCCAACGATGCAGATCGAGTTCGCCCCCCTGGAGACCGACTGGCGGCGCGGCGAGCACGCAAGCGAGTTGGTCGTCCCCCTGCTCAAGGCCAGGGCGTCGCAAGTCCTAAGGGCGAGGGACCAGGCGCGAAGCGGGGAGAGGACACCGCGCCCGGAGGAAGGCAAGGAGCCGCCTGGCGCCGAAATCACGGCCCTGGCCGGTCTGCCGGCGCTGGCCGCGGTGCTGGAGCGATTGAAATACTTCCAGGACCCGCAGACGCGGGAGCGGCTTTCCCCGGCGCTGGCTGTCCGCCTCTATGGGCCTGTCTTGCGCACGTCGGTCAGCCGGATGGAGCAATTCGCCGCCTGCCCGTTCAAGTTTTTTGTCGACTCCGGCCTGCGGGCCGAGGAGCGGGAACTTTTCGAGCTGGATGTGAAGGAGCAAGGCACCTTTCAGCACGACGTGCTGGCGCTCTTTCACGAGGAGTTGTCCCGGGAAAACAAGCGCTGGCGCGACATCACCCCCGCTGAGGCGCGGCAGCGCGTCGCCGGCATTGCCAAGGGCCTTATGGCCGGCTACCGCGACGGCCTCTTGCAGGCCAGCGAGCGGAGCCGCTTCATGGCCCGGACCCTGATGGAGTCGCTCCAGGACTTTGTCGAAACCCTCGTCGGCTGGATGCGCCAACAATACGAGTTCGAACCAGCCAAGGTCGAACTCCCCTTCGGCGAGGAGGAAAGCTCGCCGGCCTGGAGAATCCCGCTCGGGGACGGCCATCGCCTCGATCTCCATGGCCGGATCGACCGCGTGGATTTCTACCGGGAGGCGGCAACCGGCTCCGCCCTTTGCGTGGTTGTGGACTACAAATCAGGCCACAAGCAGCTTGACCCGGTGCTCATGGCCCACGGGTTGCAGTTGCAACTGCTGGCCTACCTGAACGTGCTGCGCCATTGGCCCGATCCCCAAAAACAGTTCGGCGCCAAACAAATCACCCCGGCCGGCGTCTTCTATGTCAGCCTCCGCGGCAGATACGAACGGGGACAGAACCGTAGGGATGCGCTGGCCGACGTCGAACTGGCCCGCAAGCTGGCCTACCGCCATACGGGACGCTTCGACACCCGCGTCCTTTCCCGGCTCGATGCCCGCCCGAACGCCCGCCAGGGAGATCAGTTCAACTTCCGCCTCACCGCCAAAGGGGCCGTCGACAAGAGATCCCCCGACGCCATGGACACGGCCGAATTCCAGGCGCTCCTGGACGCCGTCCAGGAGCAACTCCTCCAGATGGGCCGCCAAATCTACTCCGGGCGAGCCGATGTGGCTCCCTACCGCAAGGGCGCCGCCACCGCCTGCGACCAATGCGGATACCGCTCCATTTGCCGAGTCGATCCGTGGACACACGCGTTCCGCGTCCTTCGTATCGCCGACTAGACCCGAGTGTCGAGTGTTCTGAAACGCGGCCGGGCGCCCCTGGAGTGATCACCCCATTGTATATAGTCCATCCTGGGCGAGGTTCTTATCGAGGTTTGGTTTAGTTGTGGTTAGGAATGGCGGACTGGCTTGCTGGTCCGCCTTTCTTTTTTGCAACGACTTCTTGAGATTCCGCCCGCGACCCGGCATAATCGGCCAACAAGCACACGAATCACGAGTTGGCATGGGGCGATCTTATTGGTTTGAATGTTCTAAATGCGGTTACCGCGTGAAGGTGTCCGGGCGTCCCGATCGCGGCGTGAATTTATTTGTTCAGACCGTGCATTGCCGCGACTGCAGGGAATTGCATGACGCGGTGACCCGCATCAAAATCCCGGATGAGGTCCGGGACCCGGTCCCGCCGAACGGTTCTCCGGGGGTCCCGCGCCCGCTCAAGCTGCCGGCCCGCTCCTGGGGCGCCAACGGCCCGCCCAGTTTCCAGGTGGCACTCGGACGCCTGTCCTTCACCGGGTTCGCCCGCTTCAAGTGGCTCGATTTCAAGCTCCAGTGCCCCGTCTCGCCAAGCCATTCCGTGCAAGTCTGGCGCGACCCCGGCAAGTGTCCCAAGTGCGGCGTCTTCCTCGAAAAAAACGCCGTGCCCTACCGCATCTGGGACTGAACGGTCCGCTACCCCAGCAGCGGCTTGCCCTTTGTTTCCGGTGCGAAGGGCAGGATGAGCAGACCGAGAAGGTAGATTAAGGCGATGGCGCTGGCGGCGCGGCCGAAGCCGCCCAACGCAGTCACCAGGGACCCGGTGAGGAACGGCCCCGCCGAGGCCAGCAGGCGCCCCACATTGAAGCAAAAACCCGCCCCGGTCGCGCGGATGGCCGTCGGATAAAGCTCGGGCAGGTAGATGGGAAAGCCGCTGAAGATGCCGTTGTTGAAAAAGCCCAGCAGGGGGAGCAGCAGCAGCACGTGCAAGTATATGCGGGGCGTCAGAAACGTGACCGGCAGCATGACCAGGCTTCCGGCGCACATGAGGGCGAAGACCCACCGGCGCCCAAACCGGTCCGCCAGCGGCCCGAATGCGAGATACCCGGCCAAGGCCCCGACATTGAGCATCATCGCGGCCCAACTGACACGGGAAGTGAGCGCGCTGGAGCTCAATCCCTTGAGGTCCGGGAGCGAACGGATCAGCTCCGGCGTCCAATTCGTGGCGCCCCACAGGCCGAACACGGCCACGAACGCCAGCCCCGAACCGACCAGGGTGGCGCGCAGCCGTTCAGGCTTGAATAACGCCGCAAGCCTTGCGGGCCGGCGCCCGCGCGGTTGGCATTCCTGCCGGTGCGCCCTGACCCAGCGCTCGGGTTCTTTGACGCTTGACCGCACCCACAAAGCCAGCAGCGCGGGCACAATCCCGACGAGGAAAACCAAGCGCCAGTTCTGATTCCGCAAGGCAAGCAGAATCACCGCGGCCATGAGAAAGCCGCCGGCCCAGGCGGACTGGAGAATCCCGGCGGCCTTCGCCCGTTTCTCCTCGGGCCACACCTCCGCAACCAGCGCGGCGCCCGCGGCCCATTCACCCCCGATGCCCAGGGCCGTCAGGAACCGATACACTGCCAACTGCCACCACGTGGCCGAGAGCGCCGCCATCCCGGTGAAGAGCGCGTAGAACAGGATGGTCACGATCAGCGTCCGAGTGCGGCCGAAGCGGTCGGCCACCACGCCAAACAGGATTCCGCCCACGGCCCAGCCGATGAGGAAAATGGAAAAGATGACGCCGCCGTGCCAAAGAATCGTCTCCTGCGTGACCGGGCCGCCGGCTTGGGCGGACAACAAGTCGTTCAGGGCTGGACGCAGAACCAGCGTGTAGATGGTGGCGTCCATCGAATCGAACACCCAGCCGAGCCAGGCCACAAGCAGGACCATCCATTGGTAACGAGTGACACCTTGACGCCAGGAAACCGGTTGCTCAAGGGTGTCTTGCATGTCCCATCCTATTCGGGCTCGGCGCTCCCCTCGAGAATAAGCCTTTTCGTGGACGGGAACTTCTCATACCAGAGGGCCAGCACGTCGCGCAGATGCTTTGCGTAGCGGAAATGGGCCCCCAGCCCGGTCCTCAATTCCGCCTCGTAAATGAACTTGTCCGCCGTCGTCGTGTGCTCGAAGGGATACTCCGTTCCCAACAGAGACCAATAAACGCACGCCGGGTCGCCCTGGCGCAACAAGGCCCCCGCCTTGGCCGAAGCCTCTCGCCCCACGCGGCCCTGCTCCATCAGCATCGCCCGCCTTTGTCCCGAGCCGTCCCCCGAGGCTGGGAGTTGGTCCAAGGCGAAATAAAAGCCCTGCGGCGACAGGGGACAATACTTCGCTCCCGTGCGGTGCCGGTTCAAATCCCGGATTTCGGCAAACCCGATGGCCGACCAACCGAACCGCACGCTCATCCGCTGCAGGCTGGTGCCCGTCGGGGCGTAACGGTTCGGGTGGTTGGCCAGGTCCCGCGTGATCTCCTCCGTCGTAATCCCCTCGGGCGCCATCACCGACAGGAAGGGAATTGCCGAGGCCCCGGGGCTTGAGGCCGGGCAGTCGTCCCATCGAGGGGCCTGGCGACGGGCCAGGCCGGCCAGCTTCTCGAATTCCCAAGCCAGAGCCCGCTGCACAGGCTCCAGGCAACTCGCATGCTTGACCAGCCGCGGCGCGCACATTTCCAGTTCGTCCCGGATGAATCGCCCGAGACAACGCGGCTCCGGCAGGCTATGCGCCAGCAACTGCTGGCACAGAGCGACCCAACCCCGCGCCGACATCACCATCATCACGTTGGTCGCCGCGCCCACGGGAAGAAAGTACCGGGCGCGGTCAAAAGCGTAATTCCGTTTCATCCGCGCCACCTTCTTCTGCGCCGATTCCGAGCCATCATTCAATAACGACGCGGGAATTCCCATCAGAGCGGGGTTCTCGGCCGCGAGTTCTTCCCAAAGCCCAAGCGAGGATTGATAGGCTCGAAAGCACCGCTCCATGAGTTCCCGCCAGGCCGGCAGGTGGGCCGAAGGGATTCCCAGCGCCTCGGGCGGGATGAGTCCATCCGGAGAAATCTTCACATAACGCGTGGAGGATTCCTGGCCGCCCGCCGTAGGGCTGAGGCTCCAGAGATAATAGGCCAGCCAGATCGAGACGCCGTCGATGAACATCGCCACGGGGACCATATCCGCGATGGATTGGTGCCCGTAGTCCACCATCCGGAAGATCGAGTCAACGGACTTATCGAGGTTGGCCGGGTCGACTTTCGAGAGAATGGTCTCAAGCCCGCCCCGGTTCCTCGAATAGCGCGCCCCACATGCGGCCAATAGTTCCGGTGTCAACGCGGGCCGCCCGGCCTTGGCCGATGCCTCGCTGGGCAGGATCCCTACTTGTGTGACTTTCATGAGGCCAGGTCCGGCGGGACGCTCTGGGACGCCACGGCGGCTTCGGGCTTTCCGTCCGCCTTGCCGACGAACGCTGACGGGTCCCGAGGGGCCGCGGCGGAGACTTCGGGCGCAGGGACCGGTTCCTGGGGAATCTTGATCAGCTTCCAGTCCCTCGCAAGCTGGTCGAGCAAGACCACCATGAGGCTCTGCAGGTCCCTCTGTTGCCGCCCCAGGAACCCCGCAAAAAGCGGGAGCGTCAGCAGCAACAGCCAGAACCAGGGCTGCCGCGAGGCCACGAACCCCAGGACGACCAATTCGACGGCGCAGAGCAGCCAGAAACTGAGCTTCGCCTTCAGAGACCACCGCGCGCGCAGGCGGCAGCGGATGAGTTGTTTGCCGCCAGGATGTTCCTCGCTGACCGTGGCAAGCTGCAATTTGCTCCAACGCGTGTCGTAGATTTCGACATCGTAGTCGCTCCAGCCGATGTCGGCCCTGTTCGGCCAGCCTTGGCGGTCAAGGTCCCGCAGAAGACCCGCCACAAAGGCCAATCGGTCGATCCGCTCCTCAGCCCAGTATTGAACCACATCCAGGCTCTGCCCGCCGTCCCTCAGCGCCACGGACTGAAGGCTCTGCCGCGCGGCGGGCGGCAGGGGCCTCAACGCCATCCGATACTGGTAGCGCGCCCACCCCCGAACGATGGGCTGAAGAAAGAAGAGCATCGCCGTCAGCGGACGCGACCACCTGCGGGTTTTCTCCTCGGGCAACGCCGCCTGCGCCCCGGCCGCAACGCAGACAGCCATCGAGACCGCCAGGCTGGCAATCGCCAAGGGCAGCAGGTACGGGAAAATCGCCGAGAGCACCCACAGCGGCAGGGTCAGAAATGCGTGGTACTCCAGCGTCGTGCAGAGCGCGAGGGTCACAGCCGGCTCCGCGGCGTAGAGCGATTGGAAACCGGCGCTGCCGAATAGCCCACGATAAATGATCGGGGGCCGGAGCAAGACCCTGAACTTGGACGCCGCGTAGATTCGGCCCCGCCAAATGCTCCCGCCCAGGGAATTGAAGTACTCGGGATGTTTGCGCACCAGCAGGGCCTCCGCCTCGCCATAGCCGTGCTGTTGTTTCAGATAAGCCTTGATCGCAGGCCGCCGGTAATGCCACACAAACGCCGCCGGGCTGAAGCCGATCTTGTAGTCCGCCTGCTGCAGCCGCCAGCACAGGTCCACGTCATCGCCCGCCCTCCGGAAGATGGGGTCGAACCCGCCGATCTGGTCCAACACCGATTTATAGAAGGCCATGTTGCATCCGGGGATATGCTCCGCCTGGCGGTCCGTCAGCATCACGTGGGCCGGTCCTCCCGGCGACGCCATGACCGCCGCCGCCACCGGCGAATCCTCCGGCGGTGGCAGGTTCGGGCCCCCAATCCCGGCGAACTCGCTCCCCACCAGGCCCCCCACCAGGTAATAGAGCCAATCCTCGTCGGCCCGGCAGTCCGAGTCCGTAAACGCCACGATCTCTCCGGCGGACGCGGCGATGCCCGTGTTGCGCGCGACGGATAGCCCCAGGTTCTCCGGGTGCCGAAAGCAGCGGACCTTGGGGTAAAGGCAGGCGATTTGCGCCGTGTCATCCGTCGAGCCGTCATCCACAAGGATGACTTCGTAATCGGGATACTCGAGCCGGCAAAGCGACTCCAGGCATGCCTTCAGCGTGCGTTGACCATTGTAGCAGGCCACGACGACCGACACCTTCGGGTAGCGCGACAGCGGAAAGTGCGGCGCGGCCGCGAACATCTTCTTCACCGTGTGGAACGATTCCTTGGGCTGGCGTTCGCGCGTCGTCAGCCCCATCGCCCAATTCTCGACCCGCTGCCCGCCCCGCCACCAATCGTCCGTAAAGCCAAACACAATCGCCCCCGCCAGCCCCCCCCGAAATGCCTCTTCGATCTGCCACTCCAGGAAGGCGCATTTGTTGGCCTCCCCCTCTCGCAACGAATCCATCCCGAACTCCCCGAGCAGCAGCGGCTTGGAGTCGGCCCACATCTGCAGCCGCGCCAGGTAATTGTGGAACGGCTGGCGCTGGTGAAGATAGACATTGAAGCAGACAAAGTCGACGTTCCGGGGCTGCAGGAACTCCGTCGGCGGATAGTTGGTGAACGTGCATAGACACTCGCCATCCACCCGCTTGGCTTCCTGGATGAGCAGATCGATGAAATCGGCCGCGGCGCGCGCGCCGCTCCATCGGATGATGTCGGGCGGAATCTCGTTGGCGATGCTGAAGGCGAAGACGGCCGGGTGCCGAGCGCACGCGGACACCGCCCGCCGCACCGCCTCAACGGCCTCGGCCCGCCGCGCGGCGGACTCCAGGAAGCACAGGTGCTGGCTCCACGGGATGTCAATGAACACCTTGAGCTGCGCCTCGTCCGCCAGGTCCAAAAACCAGCGCGGCGGCACCTGGTAAACCCTGACCAGGTTGGCGCCCAGTTCCCTGAGTTGGCCAAAGTCCCGCACCGTCTGTTCCGGCGAAGCGAACCCCGAAGGCTCCAAACCCGCCGCCGGAGCCAATGGACCGTAGGCCGCGCCCTTGACGTAAAATCGCTTCTCGCCAAGCCGGAAGAATTTCCCGTCCACGCTGATGCGCGGCGGGGTGGGGGGCGCCACTGCCATGAGGGTTAGACGGAGCTGTTCAAGAAAGAATTCGCCGTCCTTCGTCGAGGAAGATGCCTTTGAAATTCATCTCCAGGGCCTGCGGGTTCGTGGCCTTGCTCAGCGCCTCTTTCTCCGAGACCTTGCCGTCCTTGACGAGCTGGAAGAGCGCCTGGTTGAAATTCAGCATCCCGTCATCGACCCCCGTCTCGATGGCGGCGGGCAGCTTGTCGAGCCGGTTTTCCTCGATCAGTTTTTTGACCGTCGCCGTATTGATGAGTATCTCCAGGGCCGGAGTCATGCTGCCGGCCAGCGTCGAAACCATGCGCTGGCAGATCACCGCCTGCAGCGTGCCCGAGAGTTGCCGGCGAATCTGCTCCCGCTCCTCCGCCTTGAAAAAGTCAAGAATGCGGTGGACCGACTGCGCGGCATTGGTCGTATGCACCGTCGAGAGCACCAGGTGCCCGGTGTCCGCCGCGCTCATGGCGGCCGTGAAACTGACCGAGTCGCGCATTTCCCCGATCATGATGATGTCCGGGTCCTGCCGCAGCACGTGCGTCAGCGCGTGGTTGAAAGAGAGTGTATCCAGGCCGACCTCCCGCTGCTCGATGACGCATTGGTTGTCTTCGAACACGTACTCAATCGGGTCTTCGAGAGTGATCAAGTGCTTCTTGAAATTCGAGTTGATGTGCTCGACCATCGCCGCCAGCGTGGTGGACTTCCCGCACCCGGTTGAGCCGGCCAGCAACACGATGCCCCGCGGCGATTCCGCTATCTGCTTGATCTGCGGCAACAGGCCCAGCTCCTCAAAGCTCGGAACGATCGTCTTCACATACCTCATTGCGAAGCACCACTGGCCCCGCTGTTGAAACAGGTTCGTCCTGAAACGCCCGATGTTGGGCACATAGTAGGAAAAGTCCACCTCGCGCTGCTCATCCAGGCGCTGCCGTAAATGGCCGGGCGTCGCCTGCTTGACCACGTTGTTCATCCATTCCTCCGTCGGCAACGGACACTCGATCGCGATGAGTTGTCGATTGATGCGGAAGACCACTGGAGTGCCGATTTTCAGGTGAACATCCGAAGCCCCGCCCTCGACCGCTGTCTTCAAAATACGATGAAACATTTCCATGGCCCCCACGCTATCAAAAAAGCCTGGCCGAACCAAAGACCAAAATCAAGGGCCCGATTGAGCTTTTGGAGCCGTTCCGCTAGACTCGGCCGATGTCAATGCAGTCCTCGCTTTCGTTGGTCAGGCCGCTGGTGCGGCGTTTGAAGCCTTATGTCCCGGGCGAACAGCCCAGGATCAAGGGCCTGATCAAGCTCAACACAAACGAAAACCCCTATCCCCCCTCCCCCAGAGTCCTCGAAGCCACCCGGGCCGGCGTGGATGCGGGACTGCGGCTCTATCCCTCGGCTACGGCCCGGCCGTTGCGGGAGAGGTTGGCCCGCCTGCACAACTGCCGGCCGGAGAACTTCATTGTCGGCAACGGGTCGGACGAACTGCTCAACCTCGCCGTCCGGGCCTTCGTGGAGCCTCTGGTCCACTCCGCCCCGAACGGCACTCCCGGCGTCCGCAATCCCGCCCGCCCCCCGAGCCGGTCGGTCCTGCAGTACTTCGTCCCGAGCTATTCGCTCTATCCCGTTCTGGCTGACATCCAGGGCGCGGCCAGGCTCGGCCTGCCGCTCAAACCCGATTTCGGCCTGCCCTCGCCCCGCGAATTGCGCAGAGGCAAACTCTGGGACCCCAGGGCCGCGCTCACGATCATCACCACACCCAATGCCCCCACCGGGCGCGGCTATTCTACGGCGGAGCTCGAGGCCCTTTGCCGCGAGCACAAAGGGGTGGTGCTCCTGGACGAGGCCTACGTGAATTTCGCCCGCCAGCACGCCCTCGATCTCGCCCTCAAATACCCGCATGTCCTGGTCGCCCGGACCTTCTCGAAGGCCTACTGCCTTTGCTTCCAGCGCGTCGGCTATTTAGTCGGCCACCCCGGCCTCATCGACGCCCTTCACAAAATCCGCGACAGTTACAACGTCAACGGCCTGGGCCAAATTGCCGCCCTGGCCACGCTCGGCGCCCTGCCCTATTACCGGGCCAACTTCCGCGCCGTCATCCATACCCGCGAGCGCCTCGCCTCCGAGCTGGCCAAACTGGGATTCACGGTCTTCCCCAGCCAAACCAACTTCATCCTCGCCCGGCCCCCGGCCATTCCGGCCGAAGCCTGGCTGCAAGAACTGCGCGAGAGGAAAATCCTCGTGCGTTGGTTCGATCAACCCGAAGTCCGCGACTACCTCCGCATCACAGTCGGCACCCCGGCTCAGGCCTCGGCCCTCATCGCCGCCGCCCGTGAGATCAGAAACAAGTTGCCGCGCCACGACCTTTGACCTAGACTGGGGCCGGTCTGCGCGAGTAGCTCAATTGGATAGAGCGTCGGCCTCCGGAGCCGAAGGTTGAGAGTTCGACCCTCTCCTCGCGCACCAGCCTTCGCTCTCCGCTCCGCTTCAAAACCTCAGCAAAATCAATGGTTTTTTGGGAAATCCACGGCTTCAACCGGTTCGGTCACGTCGGTCGTAAAAGGGCTAGCTCCACGGCCAAAACCAGAACAAAAACCAGAACACGTGGAGGAAGGGGTGGAAATGGGGTATTGAATGGGCTGGCATTGGGTTTTGACGGGGGCGGGGGTGTTGAGACGGCTGGAGGGTCGGGAAGACGCCCGGCAGCCTTTACGGCGCAAATCGGACCTTATTCCGTGATGAACGTGCAGCGAGACTGATGGAGCGGTTTTCGGCCTCGCTCTAGTGCGGAATAACCGGTTTTTTGCGGGTGGGGACAGCGGTATTGAGTCAGAACACGATAGCACTGAACTGAGGTGTTGCGTCACGCGTTCTGTCCGAGGTAACATAGCCCTAGCTCAGCGACAGAGTGCAGAATGCGAAGCCGTAACGAAATAGCGTGGCCGTGGTTCATTATTGGGTGCGTGTTGCTGGTCACCGCCTTAGTTGCGTTCTTTTGGGCGTTCAGCCTCGGGAACCTGACGAAATCACAACATTTCCTCCTGATGTGGCTCTTGCCGCTCGCGTCGGGATTCGCTTGCGGTTGCTTTGCTGGCTCACTCCGAGTTTCAGGCCCGATAGGCAATTTCGTGATGGCGGCGACGGGAGGGTTTGCGATTTGGTTATTGAGCTATTTTTTGTTGCCCACCCCTGCCACTCCCGTGACTCCAGGGCTGAACGTTGGTAATGATTCGGTAGTCTATGGGAGAGTTCCCGCCGGCAATATAGGTAACGGGTCTGTGGTTATTGGTGCGACCGACAGCAATGGAAACACAATCTTGAATCAACCAATGGCGGTCGGGCGCAACGCCCACGCTGGCCCCGGCTCCATCGCCATCGGTGCCAATGCCGGTGCTGGTGGCGCACCTGCTCCATCCGGCACAAATCACGCAACGGTCGAAGGTCGAGCACAGTCGAGGGAAGGGAAGTAAGGAAACACGACCCTTCGGCGCAACTCCGCGCCGTCGGCTTTACTTCCTCCGCCTTTCCTCCAAGGCCCGGAGGCGCTGGTCCCCAAAGCCGACAATGGAGGCGTCGGCCCTGCGAGTTCGGTTTATTCCGGCGTCATACCGTGCGACCTGTCGGGATCGGGCGTCGAGAATCCAATTCCCACGGATTTGGCCGATAATTTCTCCCTTGCCGTCTCGGAGGTATTCGATTTTCCCGCTCATAATTCGTGTATGACGTTGCGGACGGTGGACGGATACCACGTCTTGCCCGAGGGTCTGTTCCAGTCGTTGGACGGCTCCCGGCTGCTCCCAAGAAACCGTTAAAACGGTTGAAATGGCTCCGATGCCTCTTTTCACCGGGCTGAAGCCACGGTGTCAATAAGCCGCCTACACGAGTCTGCCGAGCCAGCACCCCCACTGGCCTAAAGCCCACGCCCACCGAAACCATCCCAGTATTCACCGTCGGCTTCACTAAATAAACCGCCGCTGAGTTCTTTGAAAAGCTGCGCACCGTCGGCATCAAACGCGTCGTTGGGTGTCGCGGGCGACCCACCGCGTCGTCGCCGGTTCGCTCTGCCGGCGCACTCCACGAGACCAATGTGTCCACCGCCGCGCTCCGTCACCAAATTGTCACCGTTCCGCCTTTGATTCGTCGGGACACATCCCTTACTCCTCGCCAGCAGCCGTTTCTCAATACGGATGAATTGCCTTTTTGCGGCTGGGGATAGCGGCGGCGTGGCGGAACACGATTGCGGCTCGCAAGACCACGTGACGAACCGGCGTCGGAAAGGTCAAATAAGTCATGAATAAGAAAATCATCACGTTGGTAGCGCTCGCCGTGATTGGGGTGATTCTTTTGCTTTTGGCCATTGGCCGTCTCATGCCCATCGGCCACTCCTATACTATCGAAATCCTGGCCACATTGCTTGCCTTGCCGGTGAGGTTGTACGCCTTTTTCATCTATGGGGACCATGGCTCCTGGTCTTTGCCGGTTTTGATTTTGCTCATCGCGTTGAGCGGTTTAATGTGGGGCGTCATCGTAGAGAGGATTGTTTGGGTTGTTTCCAAGCGGAACACAGCACAGTGACTTTCGCCTAACCACGTTCTGGAGCCGACGGCGGGATGGCCGTTCTGTTCCATGCCGCATCCCTTTGGCCCGCCGCGTTGGCGAGGCTGACGTTGCGGTCGGTCCCAACCTGAACGATGTCAGCCCGTTCGGTTGAAGCAGGTCAGACCGCCGATTCAGCGCCGTGTGCGGATGCGCGGCGGGTCGTTCCAGTCGTTGCACGGCTTCCGGCGCTCCCCCCAAACCGTTGAACGGACGCAGGCCTTTCCCGTATCCAATTCCTTGCCGGTGGCCTGATGCGACCGGCCATTCGGGTTTCAGGAGAGAGCGCACTAGCCAACCTGAGCGCCGCGTGCTATCGATGTTTCGAGCCGTCGAGAGGCCGCTATTAATCGAAACGTGTCCGATTGCCTCCGGAACGGCCCGGAGACCCTGGCTGGCGTTCACAATGAGTTTATGTCGCATTTAATTTATCTGGCGGGAAAGGTGTCGAAGCTGTCGCTGCCGTCGTTGCAGCCTCCGCTGGGCGCCGCAGCCCCGCTGCTGAAACGATTGCTCCTGCCCCAGGGCGAGTTGGCGCAGTTCTACGATGCGGAAGAGCCGATACGCTATATGGCCTTGGCCGAGATTCGGCCGGGCTGGGCGCGAGGCAATCACTACCACAAGTTCAAGAAGGAGATGCTGTACGTGATCCAGGGTGAAATCTCCCTTGTCGTGCAGGAGATCACGCAAGGAACACGCGAGTCGGTGTCATTGCAGGTGGGCGACGTGGCGGTCATCGAAACCGGCGTCGCTCACGCCGTTCGAGCCTCCGCACCCGGACAGGTCCTCGAATTCTCGCCCGTTCGCTTTGACCCGGCAGATACTTACCGCTTCCCCCTCGTTTAGGAGCCGTGAGGGGAACGAGTTTCGGCACCGGATGCTTCGCGCGGAGCGTAAGGGCGCGTGGAGCGTTGGAGCGACACCATCGCCACGGTTCTCTCGCGCCGTACGCCTCGGCGCTCTTCCCCGCCCGGTGTGGGGTGATCTCCTACCTCGGAAACAGGCCCTTCGATCTTGCTTTTGCCTCGAAAACGGCCACGCTTCACGGGTCAGGTAGAGGCTGTGTCAGTCTCCAGAAATGGTGAATCCTCGCGTGAACCAGGTTCAGTGATGATTTGAAACCCGACAGTCGGGAACAGTCAGGAGAAGAGCAGCATCGAGCCTCGGACACGAGAACAGTCCATGAGTGAAAAATTGTTTGTGGGAAATCTCTCCTTCAAGACCACGGAGAATGATCTGCAGGATGCGTTTGCCGCCCACGGCACGGTGGTGGAAGCCAACTTGATGATGGACCGCGTCACGGGAAGACCGCGCGGGTTCGCCTTCGTCACGATGAGTTCACCAGAGGAGGCACAGAAAGCAATCACTGCCCTCAATGGCAAGGAGATGGATGGGCGTGCCCTGACGGTCAACGTCGCCCGGCCCCGTGAAGAGCGTCCCGCCGGCGGCGGCGGTGGTGGCCGACGCGGTGGATTCGCCGGACGCGGGAGTGGTGGTGGTGGCGGCGGCGGCCGAGATCGCGACCGCGCTCGCGATCGTTACTGACCCGCGGTTGCGGAATTGTCATCGCCGAGGACCCGGTCTCACACCGGGCCTCGGTGTTCGAGTTCAAGTTCGTGCGGGTTGCGCGCGAAGGGGCGGGGGCACATTACTACCGCATGAACGCCTGGTAGAATGTTGCGGCGGAGAGGATGAAGCCGATGAGGGTGATAATCTGGCGGACACGCTCCTGGGGGATTCGCTGCGAATAATGGGAGCCCAGGTAGTAGCCGAACAAGGCCCCTGCCGTCATAATTCCCGCTCTTGGCCAAT
Organism: uncultured Verrucomicrobiota bacterium; assembly: GCA_964653485.1. Lineage (GTDB taxonomy): Bacteria > Verrucomicrobiota > Verrucomicrobiia > Limisphaerales > UBA8199 > CAVQND01. The sequence goes on from CAZZFF010000015.1 coordinate 29,902, forward strand.
CGATTAGCCCCGCGGGGATGAACCACGCCGCCGCAACGAGGTTGATCAGGGATCCCAGGATGGTCTTCAGCGTGTTCATTTCGTGAATGTGCCGCAGGCCGATGAAGCCGAGCGTCGCCAGCATAAGGATGCCGATGCCGGCCCCGAAGTAACCCCCGTAGATTGCCACGCCAAACTGAAACAAAATCGCCCCGCGAACCGCCTGCTGCCGATTCGCAAGCCGCCGAAAGGCCCCTTGGGCCAGGAACAGGACTGTGGCGAACAAGATGAGAAAGGGGACTAATTTCGAGAAGGTTTTGTTGCTGGTGTAGGTCAGGAGGATGGCGCCGATTAGACCGCCCAGGAGACTGATAGGCACAAAGCGCCACAGCCAGGTCTTGACAGCGTCGAGGTGCCGGCGGTAGCCGTAAATCCCGCCCGAAGTGCCGATGACCAGCGCCAGCGTGCTGGTGGCGTTTGCGATGATCGGGTTGACGCCAAAAAACAGCAGCGTCGGGAACGTGACTAACGTCCCTCCTCCAGCCACCGCGTTGATTGCCCCGCCCGCGGCAGCGGCCAGAGCCAATCCGCAAATTTCAATCAGCGACATCGTCTCAGATTCTGAGTGGCGGTTGCAGACCCAGGCGCGAAGAGCGCCAAGGCTTCGGAGAAGAATCCCCTGCTCTGTGCTCCCTGCTTTCTCGTGCGGACTTTCAATGGTCCTGCGAACGATCTAAGAAGTGTCTTTGTCGAGGCCTTTGGACCTTCGACCATCGAGCTTCGAGCTTCGAGCTTCAAGGCCGAGGGCATCACCCCACCTTTGCAACTGTTTGGTTACCTCCTTCGTGCCGGGGGCTCCTGTCAGGTTTCGCCTGGCCATTGCCTGGTCCAGATTGAACGTCTGGAGGGCATCCGAGGCGAACCGCTGCTCGACGGATTGCATTTCGGCCAGGCTCAGTTGGTCCAAAGGTTTGCCGAGGCTCTCCGCGAGCGCGACCACCGCCCCCACGGCATGATGGGCCTGGCGGAAAGGCAGGCCTTTCCGCACGAGGTAATCCGCCAGGTCGGTCGCGAGCAGGGCGGGGTCCTTGGCGGCGGCTCGGCAGACCTGCCGGTTGACGGCCGTGTGATCGAGCATTGCCGCGCACACTCGCACCGTGGCGCGCACGGTGTCCACGGTGTCGAAGAGCCGCTCTTTGTCCTCCTGCAGATCACGGTTGTAGGCCAGCGGCAAGCCCTTGAGGAGCGTGAGCAGGGCCACCAGGTTCCCGATGACGCGCCCGGTCTTTCCCCGCGTCAACTCGGCCGCGTCGGGGTTCCTTTTCTGCGGCATGAGTGACGAGCCGGTGGTATAGGCGTCAGAGATGCGGATGAAGTTGAATTCGCTGCTGGCCCAAAGAACGAGGTCCTCGGCCAGGCGCGAGAGATGCACCGCCAGGAGGGCGGCGCTGCCGCAAAACTCGACGGCGAAGTCCCGGTCACTGACGGCGTCCATCGAGTTCTGCGCGACGGATGACCGGCCCTGGGCATCCACGAAGCCAAGCAGGCGAGCTACTTGCTCGCGATCGAGCGGGAGCGTCGAGCCGGCCAAGGCCCCGCTGCCCAGCGGGCAGACGTTCACGCGAGCCAGTCCTTGCTCGAACCGCTGGCGGTCGCGTTCGAGCATCTCCACATAGGCCAGCAGATGGTGCGCCAGATAAACCGGCTGCGCGCGCTGCAAATGCGTGTAGCCGGGCATAATGACTCCCTCCTCACGGCGGCCCATCCGCACCAGAGCGCATTGGGCCAGGCGGATTTCCTTGAGCAACTCGATCGTCTCGTCCCGCAACCAGAGCCGCAGGTCCACGGCCACCTGGTCGTTGCGCGAGCGTCCGGTATGCAGCTTGGCGCCGGCCGGCGCCCGCCGCGTCAGCTCCGCCTCGATGTTCATGTGTACGTCTTCCAGGTCCGGCTGCCACCGGAATTGGCCCGCCTCGATCTCCCGGGCGATGTCTTCCAGCCCGCGCCTGATCGCCTTAAACTCCACCGCCGTGAGCAGCCCCGCCTTCTCCAGCATCCTTGCGTGCGCGATCGATGCCCGGATGTCTTGCCGCCAGAGGCGCCAGTCGAACGAGATCGATTCGGTGAACCGCGCCATATCCGCCGCCGGGCCGGCGGAAAAACGGCCGCTGCGCGAAACCGGCGCAATCGCCGGGACCGTGGGCCCGGCGCCCGAAGGCCGCGCCGCATCCGCGGCATTCGCGGGATTCGGGTTGCGGCTTCGCCGCGCTGAACTGTCTTTCATATCGATTGATCGCGGCGAATGTGCGCCCAAAGCGCGGCGTTGTCACTGGGAAAAACTCCCAAGAAAAATATCGCAATTTCGGGTTCCCCACACTAGCTTTCAGCAATTTATGCGTTCTGATATTATTAAGAAAGGCCCCGAACGCGCGCCGCATCGTTCGCTGTTGCGCGCCACTGGTTCCATCGAGTCCGAAGCGGACTGGGACAAGCCGTTTGTCGCGATTGTCAATTCGTACACGGATTGCATTCCCGGACACGCCCACCTCAACGAGGTGGGGCAGTTGATGAAGCGGTTGGTGCGCGAGGCGGGGGCAGTGCCGTTTGTTTTCAACACGATCGGCATCGATGACGGCATCGCCATGGGCCACGATGGGATGAAGTATTCGCTGCCCTCGCGCGAGTTGATTGCCGACTGCGTGGAATCGATGGTCCGGGCGCACTGCTTCGACGGCATGGTGTGCATCCCGAACTGCGACAAAATCGTGCCCGGCATGCTCATGGCGGCGATGCGGGTGAACATCCCGGCTGTCTTCGTGAGCGGCGGTCCGATGGCTGCGGGCATCGCCCAGCAAGCGGAAGGCGACCTGCCGGCGCATCTGCGTCCGGCGGTCCAGAAATCCGATCTGATCTCGGTCTTCAAGGGTGTGGCGGAGCTGCAGAGCGGCAAGATTACGGCCGAGCAGCTCCAGAAGCTCGAACAGAGCGCCTGCCCCACTTGCGGTTCGTGCTCCGGGATGTTCACCGCCAACTCGATGAATTGCCTCTGCGAAGCCCTCGGCATGGCCTTGCCCGGCAACGGCACGGTCCTGGCGGTCTCCAAAGAGCGGGAGGCGCTGTATGAACGGGCCGCGCGGGCGATCGTCAAGCTCATCGAGACGGACTTGAAGCCGCGCGACATCGCGACCGTCGAGGCCTTCGACAATGCCATCGCGCTGGACGTCGCGATGGGGGGCTCAACCAACACCGTGCTGCATACGCTGGCCGTCGCGCGCGAGGCGGGCATCTCCTACGAAATCGGCCGCATCGATGCCATCTCGCGCCGCGTGCCTTGCCTCTGCAAGGTGTCCCCTTCCTCGAACTACCATGTGCAGGATGTTCACCGCGCCGGCGGCATTCACACCATCCTGGGCGAGCTCAAGCGCCTGGGCGCCCTGACCCCGTCCTGCAAAACGGTCACGGGCAAGACAATCGGCGAGAACATCGACCAGTGGGACGCGCGCTCCCCCCAATGCACCGCCTGGGCGAAGGCCGCGCGCGTCTCCGGTTGCTCCGCGCTGGTCCTGGACCCCAACGACAAACTCGGTCCCGTCGCCCGCACCGCCAGCGGCAACTTGGCCCCGAAACCGCTCCTCTTCTTCCCAGGCGACCTTCGTGCCATCACCCTGTGGCGTCTGGCTGCGGCGTTTAACGTCGCCGACGCCGCCACCGCCGCAGCCTTGTTCTGCGACGATGCCGAGTTGCAGGTGGATGCCAGCCTGACCTGGAAGGGAACGGCGGAGATCGAGGCCGGCCTGAAGCAGAAGTTCGCGGAGTGGGGCGGCCTGGTTCGCGCCGAATTGGGCAGTCTCAAGCAGACCCCCGTGCTCATAATCTGGCAATACACCAAGGACGGCGGGAAAAAGATTTCCTGCCTCCTGCGGGTCGCCCGGTTCCGCCAATGGCAGATCGGCAAGGCCTACCACGAGTCCAGGCCCGCGCAGATTCAGGACACCGTGATCAGCGGTCTCATGCCCTACGATCCCGCGTTCCTGTTCGACGCGAAGGATTGCATCCGCACCAAGGAAACCGCTTACTCGGCCGATGGAGGGCTGGCCATCCTTTACGGCCAACTGGCCCCGGAGGGCAGCGTCGTCAAAACCGCCGGGATCAGCGACGGCTTCAAGGCCTATTGCGGCCCAGGCTCGGTCTTCGAAGGCCCTTGCATTATCTTCGAGAGCCAGGAGCAGGCCTGCGAAGGCATTCTTGCCGCCAAGGTCAAGGCCGGGGACGTTGTGATCATTCGCAACGAAGGTCCTCGCGGCGGCCCCGGCATGCAGGAAATGCTCTCGCCTACCAGTTACATCGTCGGCATGGGACTCGGCGACAAGGTTGCCCTCATCACGGATGGCCGCTTCAGCGGTGGCACCGCCGGCGCTTGCATCGGCCATGTCTCACCCGAGGCCGCCGAAGGCGGACCGATCGGCCTGCTTCAAAACGGCGACCGTCTGCGCATCGATTTTCCCAATCGGCGGATCGATATCCTGGTCCCCGAGACCGAACTGGCCCAGCGCAAAGCAAACTTGCACCCGGTGACACGGGAATTGACCGGCTGGCTGGCCCGCTACCGGAAGCTCGTGAGCAACGCGAGCCAGGGGGCAATCCTGGCCAGTTAGACACTCATTCGAACAGTGAGCGGACAAGACGGGGTCGCGCCGGAGGCGAAACTGCGACCCCGCGTTGCTACCGGGCGGCGACACGGCGCAGGAACTCGCGGGTGCGTTCGTGCAGCGGATGGGAGAAGATTTGGTCGGGCGCGCCCGCTTCAGCGACGCGCCCTCCTTCGAAGAAGAGGACACGGTGGGCCATGTCGCGGGCGAACTGCATTTCGTGCGTGACGACGATCATGGTCATGCCTTCCTCAACGAGTTGGCGCATGACTCGGAGCACCTCGCCGCGCAACTCAGGGTCCAGGGCGCTGGTCGGTTCGTCAAAGAGCATGACCTGCGGGTCCATGGCCAGGGCCCGGGCGATAGCCACACGCTGTTGCTGCCCACCGGAGAGCTGGCCTGGGTAGGCCGCGGCCTTTTGGGCCAGACCCACCTTGGCAAGCAAGTCGCGGGCGCGGAGCTCGGCGTCCGCCGGGGTCATGCGCCTCACGAGGATTGGGGCTGTCGTCACATTTTCCAGGACACTCAGGTGGGGGAAGAGGTTGAAGGACTGGAATACCATGCCCGCCTGGAGGCGCAGTTGGCGCTGCCGCTCTCGCTGCTGGCGTGTGCGCAGAGCCTGCCCGCCCTCGACGGTGATGCCGCCGATGGTGATGCGCCCCGCGTCGGAGGCCTCGAGCTGGTTGAGGCAGCGCAGGAACGTGCTCTTTCCGCAGCCGCTCGGGCCGATGACCACGACCGCCTCACCGCGCCGTTGGGCATGGTCGATGCCGTCCAGCACACGGTTGGAGTGATAGGACTTGACGAGCTTCTCAACGAGGATCATGGCGCAGCCTTTGTTCGAGTCGGTTGGCAAGCAGGGAAGCTGGGTAACTCAGGGCGAAGTAGATGCCGGCGGTCATGAGGCCCAAACCGATATAGTCGTATGTGGTCATGGCCAGCATCCCATAGACCTTGGTCAGCTCGACCATGGCAATGACCGAAACAATCGAGGAGTCCTTGAACATCGCGATGAAGTCGTTGGTGACGGGCGGGATAACGACGCGCGCGGCCTGGGGCAGCACCACGCGGCGCAGTGCTTGCCACTGGCTCATGCCCAGCGCCATCGCCGCCTCGGTCTGGCCGTGCGGCACGGCCTGGATGCCGGCGCGATAGTTCTCGGCCTCGTTGGCCGCGTAGTTGAGTCCCAGACCGAGGATTGCCGCGCAAAAGGCGTTGAGCCGAATGCCGATCTCCGGCAGGCCGTAATAGATGAGGAAGAGCTGGATGAGCAGCGGCGTGCCCCGGATGACCTCGATGTAGGCCGTTGCCAGCCATCGCAGAGGCGCCACGGCGTAAAGCCGCGCCAGGACCAGAATAAGCCCGGCCACCACTGCCAACGCCATCGCCAGGACGCTCAACTCCACCGTTGTGCGAGCCCCGCGCAAGAGCAACGGCAGATACTTCGGCCACTCGCGCAGGGTGGAAACCCGCTCTTTTCCGGCCACGACCGCCGGCCGATACTCCTTCAGCAGTTCCTGGCGCTCGTCCCAGACTCCGTATTTCCGATATATCCGTTCGAGGGTATGATCGGCGGTCAACTCCCGGATGGCGCGGTTGATCGCGCGCAGCAACGAACCATCCTGCTTCCGCGCGCCGATCCCGTAATAGCCCGGGGCAAAGGGCGGCCCCGAGAATTGCAACGCCGGGTCGGGCAGGGCGTAGAACAGAGCGATCGGCAGGTCGAGCACCACCGCCTCGATCCGATGGGCCTTGAGATCGCGGAAGCTCTCGACATTCCCGGGATAAACTCGCAAGTCGGCGCCGCCCATCCGCTCAAGCAACCGCTGGGCGACCGATGCCGAGAGCACGCCGACTGTTTTGCCTTTGAGCAACTCCATCCGCTCCAGACCGCCGGTCTCCCGGCGTGTGACGATCTGCTGCGCATAGACGAAGTACGGCAGCGACATGGCGACGCGCTGCTGGTTTTCCGGAGTCAGTTCCAGGCCGTTGAGGATGATGTCGAAGTTGCCGCGCTCCAGGCCCGGGATAAGCTGGTCCCATTGGTTCTGGACCATGCGGGCCCTGACCCCGAGCTTGGACGCCAGGGCATCGGCCAGTTCGCACTCGAACCCGATTAGCCGCTCCGGCCTTTGCGGGTCTGGATAGACGTAAGGCGCCCCTCCCTCCGCATCCGCGCCCCAGAGCAGGACGCCGCCTTGGCGGATTCCCTCCAGACGATCCGCGGCCAGAGCACTCGATCCCCCGCCAGCATCGAGGAGAATCGCCAGGAGGCTGCAAAATGGGAGAAGCGACCGGCGCCAGACCTTACTCATCGACGAGCAGGCGGGTTGCCGGAGCCGATTCCGGTTTCATTTTTCACGCATCACGCATCGGGCATCGCGCGGTGCCTGTCAATGACAATATCCCGGGCGGAGGATTCAAAGCGCCACGTCGAGCGGCGCGAATCTCTGGCCCAGCACCGGCAGGCTGTCGAGACCCAGCCAGCGGTCAAGGACGGTTGCGTAAACGCGGCGAAAGTCGGTATGGAACCTGGGGGCGTCGTCGTCCAGCTCAGTCAGGCTGGGATGCGGACCGACAAGCCCGCCTTTGAGGCCGCCTCCGGCCAGGAAAACCGGCGCGGCGGCCCCATGTCCCGTGCCGCGCCGGCCATTCTCGGACAGGGCGCGTCCGAACTCGGAAAAGGTCATCAACCACACGCGGTCCAGCAGGCGGTCGCGCCTTAGGTCGTCAAGAAACGCGGCGGCCGACTCCGAGAGCTCGCGCAGGAGGGCGCCCTGGTTGGCGGCCTGACCGGCGTGGGTATCGAAGCCGCCGATGCCGCCGCCGCCCAGTTCGGTGAAGTAAATGCGGATTCCGAGTTCAGCCCGGATGAGTTGGGCGACCGACCGCAGGGTCCGGGCGAGCGGGAAGCCGGGGTATTGGGTTGAGCCGTTCGTCTCGGCGCTCCGGCGCGCCGCCTGGAGGCGCGTCGCGCTCGCCGAGGCATCGAGGGTGGCGCGGCGCAGGAAATCGGGAAGCGAGTCGGCGCCGGGCGCGCCGGCTTGCGAGTCGAAGCTGGAGGCCGCCGCCCACTGGCCGGCGGGCAGCCATTGGTCGAGGGATTTGACTGCGGGAACGACCGCTTCCTCGGTTTGAACGGCGAACGGCGAGGGGATTGGCCCGACGAAGACACCGGGCACATCCCGCCGGCCAGTCTTGCAGCGGTCGATAGCGCGGCCGAGCCAGCCGGTCTGGGTCAAGTTTTCGAGGGGCCGGGAGGTGTGCCAGTGGCGCATGGCGACCTCGTGATCGCGGTTGGAGTCCGGGTAGCCGACACCCTGGATGACAGCCAAATGCCCTTCCTGATAGAGCCGCATGAAGGCCGTCATTTCCGGATGAAGACCCAGGCCCGAGTCGAGCTTGAGAACGTGCTGGGCCGTCAGGCGCAGGGTGGGGCGGCTGCGATGATAAGCGTCGTCTTCGTAAGGCACCACGGTGTTCAAGCCATCGTTGCCGCCGGAGAGTTGGACGACCACGAGCACCGAATCGCGGTCCTGGCGCTGGGCGGCGGCGGCCAGCGCGGTCCGGCAGAGGAAAGCCGGCGCCACGGGGCTGAGCGCCAACAGTGTCGAAGCGCCCACGGCCGTTCTTAGAAACTCACGCCTCGGGGTTTGCATAATGACATTCGATCAGGCCAGGTGCGATTCCGGCAAGGCGGCCAGCAGCGCGGCGAAGCGGCGGAGCGGCTCGGGACCTTGATCCGGGCCGCGGGCCTGCGCGGCCAAGAGGGCCTGCCGGGTCTCTTCCGGCAGGCTGCCATCGAGAAAGAGATTGAGGAGCAACCGGCTTGCCGCCTCGGGGGCGGACTGGCCGTATTTCGAGGCGATCGCGCTCGGATCGAGCCTGGCTCCGTAAGGCCCTGAGCCGGCCAGGAGGTCCTCTGCCAGCCTGGCCCGGCCCAGGAGTGTGAAGCGGTTTATCCAGCACTGGCCTCCAGCCCAGCCCTTGAGGGTGGGAGGCTGGAACAGGTCCTGGCCCAGGTCCGCCAGGTCCGAGGCCAGGCGGGCGGTCCCGACAGTGGCCTCCAGCCCCCTGATTAGGCTCACGGCATACAGGACGGGACTCTTGATCCTCTGCCGGCAACTGGAAAAGAACAGGTTCGACCGAAGCACGGTCTCCAGCAACCTGCCGGCGTCGAAGTCCTTGGCGAAATCGGCGGCCAGCGGGGCAAGCAGGGCATCCGGGGGCGAAACGGTTTCTGAGACAAACCAGCGATAGACCTTTCGAACGAGGAACGGCGCCGTGGCGGGCTGTTCGAGCAACAGACGCAGGAGGTCTTTGCGGTCAAAATCGCCCTCGTGCCCGAGGAATTTCTTTGGGGCTGAATCGTGCTCCCTTGGGATGTAGCGCGCCTCGTCCTGGGAGACGAACCAACCGGTCAAGGCGCGGGCCGCGCCCTGAACGTCCTGGTCCGAGAATTGGCCGGGGCCGAGTGTGAATCGCTCCATCAACGCGCGCGCAAAATCCAGGTTTGGACGCGCCTTTCGATTGGCGCGCGCGCCCAGGCAGACCAGGACGGCGGGTTCATCCAGAAGCGATTCCAGGAGGGTATCGAAGCGTCCGAGCGCGTGGCGGCGAAGCAGGTGAACATAGCGGCACATCATCGCGGGGTTGTTGACTCGGGCGTTGGTGATGGCGAAATGGTTGTGCCAGAGGAGGGTCATTTGTTCGAGCACGGGGTCAGGCGTCTGGATGAGACGCCGCAACCACCAGGCAGGAACCCCGCCGTCGGAGCCTGTTGCGGCGTTTTCGTAGGCGTCAAAAGCCTGATTGAATGCGGTCGTCTCGGGCTTTGGATGCAGGAGTTTGCCGACGGCCGCTTCCGGCCCGTCGGCCAAGGCCTGTTGGAGTTCGCCCCAGTTGGCCCCAAGGGCGGCGCGGCGATAGAGATGCGCTGCCAGTTCGAGGGTCCAGGGTCGCTCGGCGTCGGGACGGTAAGGCGCCCACGCCCAGGACGGGTCGCCGTTCCGGTTCTGTAATCGAGCCGCGCGGCCGTCTATTTGCGCTTGGTCTCTCACTTCATGGCGGTGGTTTTCTCCGGTTTCCCGTCGGGCATCTTGAGCTTGAGTTCCAGGGTCGCCTGGGGGTGAGCGTTCTGTCGGGCCAAGGTGAGCACGGCACGGTCCAAACAACCGACTGCCGCCATCAAAAAGCCGGTTTCGGTTTCGGCCTGTTCACGGCTGCCGCCCTTTTCGACCATGTTTTTGCGAATGAACTCCTCGCGGTTGGCCAGGAGGATGGCGTGCAGTCGCGCGCCGTCGATTTCGAGCGTGCTATGAGCAGCCTGGGAGGGCGTCGGAGGGCTGGCCGCCTCCTTCTGGACGGCGTCGATCAAGTCCTGCGCCAGGCCGTCGGTCGAGCTCAGGATCAAGTAGTCGCCGGGCCGGGCCAGGGATGGACGGTAATTGTAGCGGCCGTCAATGGCGGCGGTGTTCTTGTCGCCCGGAGGTCGGAAATAGGACAGGGTGTACTTGACGCCGCCATGGGAGGCGCGGTCGATGATCAGGCCCGGCAGGGCCTGCTGGCCGCGAGTGAAGTTGGCCAGGCCGACGGCCTTTTGCCAGGCCTCCTCGACGATCTCTCCGAAGGCTTGCGGGTGACGCAGGCGAAGCACCGCGGCGAAGGCGGGCATTTGGGCGGCTGGCGTGCCAATGGCTGCGTCATAGCGCTGGGCGGCGACGACCACGCGGATATCGGGCCAAGTCTCCCCCAGGACGCCTTCGGTGAGTTCGATGCCGCTGAAGAAGATGCCCATCATGTTCTCGAAGAACACCAGGCCCGAGGTCCGCTCCGGGAACAACTCGTCCTTGGCGGCGTAGAACTCGCGCAAATCCCGGTGCAGGCTCAGGCAGGCGATGCGGCCGGTGACCTCCAGGGGCGGCAGCAAGCCCTCGCCCGCATTGAGCGGATTGGCGAAAGCCACGGTCTTTGCGCCGGCCGGGGCCTGGCCATCGGTGAAGGTCTTCAGCACCAGTTTGCCCTCGTCGAGATAGACGCCCAGGGCGAGCCAGTTGGCCTGGCAAAGGGCTTCCCGGGTGTCGGCCAGGAGCAGCGCGCCTAGCGGGTTGGCGTCCCCTGCCAGGGCCTCCTTGACCTTTGCGACCAAACGCAGCTTTTGCATGTTCAAGAAGACCATGGCGCGGGCGTCCCTGCCGACGGCTTGCCTGGCCGCCTGGTAAAGGGGAGCGGAGGCAACGCACTTGCCGTCAGGTTCCAGGCGCAGGTCCAAGGCTCGTTCGAGGGTCGCCGGGCCATTGGCCAGGAGCAGGCGGTTGTCCACGACGGCATGGGCCTCGTTGGTGGCGAGGCTCCAGAGGGTGGCATCACGGTATTGGCGGGAGGCAACCTGCCCCGCGCGGCCTTGCGCCGAGGCCTGGCCGACCGCGAACTGGCGCACGGTCTCCTCGAGTTGGCGCAGCATCTTCTCGTCCCTGGCGTCCACCGAGAGCAAGGTTCCGCCGCCGGGTTCGAGGGCAAAGGCAAAGCCGCCTCCGAGAAGCGCCCGCAGTCCGGCCCGCCAGTCTGTGCCGAGTTGCAATTCAAGATAGGCCACGATGCCCTGGAGCTGCTGAAGCTTGAGGGTGGACTCTTGATTGGTTGACAGGGCCGTCATGGCCTTGGCCAGATCGGGACTGAGCAGCGGTTCAAGCAAGGCCATCGGTTCCGAGACCTCGACCACCAGCGCGGCATCCTCGGGCGCCCACCGGCTGGCTGGGGGCAACCCTGCGGCCAAGCCGGCCGCTTGAACGGCCAACACTGCCAGAACGGGCGCGCAAACCGAGAGAGCTTTCTTGAGGATCATTCTGACAGGTATACACGCGGCAACGCGGAAAGGTTACAGTTATCTGCTGTTGCGCTTGCCGAAGAGCGCGCGCCGTTGCGCCAGAACGGGAGGGCCGGACGGCGAGCGGGCAGGGGCGGAGGCTAAGTCGTCACGACCACTAAGGGCGGACTTTATCAAGGGTGCTTCGCTCTTTCAGGAAGGCCTGGTAAGCGTCGACCGGGACGCGCCAGAATTTGCGCCCCGCCGTGCCGATGTTGATGGCGTCCAGGGCGCCTTCCTCGATGAAGTCGCGCACGTGCTGCGATGTCACGCCGAGCCGCCGGGCGACCTGGTGGACCCGGAGCATCGCAGGCTCTGGAAGCGGCCCTCGCGGCAGTTCGGGGGGCAGAGCGCGGGCGCGCAGGCAGGTTGCCTGCGCCACGGGGGCGGGGACCGGGGCTCGTTGCGGCGCGGCGGGCGGCTTTGAGGGCCGCTGAAGGGCATGGGGGGTCTTCTGCTTGCTTGTCGCTTTCATACGAGGTTCCCTTCGGGTCAACCGCGGTTGGTGGTGCTGGCTGTTTCAGGTTTGGGGCGGATGAAGAACTGCTCGTCCTGGCAGAAGCGAATGCCCGCGGCCATGCACTGTTCGGGCGAGAGCTTCTCGCGGTCCGCCAGGAGCGCCTGCTTGTCGGGCTGCGGTTCGGGTTGTCTCACATAAGCGGCCGCCCAGGGGAGCCGCAAGAGCCGCCCCACGACCTCCTTCCACTTGACCTTCTTGCCGGCCGTTTCCACCCGCGGCGGCGTCAGCTCAAAGCCGAACTCGGCCAGGGTTGTCTCCCGGCTCTTCTTCGAGGCGAAGAGCGCCGCACGGTGGGCGATGCAGTAATCCTGGATGCCGGACTCGAATTCCGCGATTTCGTCGAGGAGATTGGAAACCGTCCGCTGGTGCCGCTGCTCGAGTTCCGCGGCCTCGGCGTCCTTGGCCGCCACCGCCTGCGTGTGCAATATGCGCTTTCGCACCACCGCGCCGATGGCGGCTTCCAGTCCTTCTGTGGAGTTGATCGTGAGTGTTTTCATGGTTTCATGCGGTCCTTCAAAACGGGGCAGTTCGTTGAGAATGGCCAGGCGGAGGGCCTCCGAGGGGGCGATGCCCGAGGCGGCGGCCACTTGGCGCAGCTTCTGGGCGTCCCCGGCGGGGAGGCGCACGCGGAGGCGAGATTTGGACCCGTGAAGGCTCATGCGCGATATTGTGTAGCAAACAGATGCAACTGTCAAGCGGGAATCTTGGATTTCTTTTGGCCGTGTTAACGGGACGAAGCGGAGAGAACCAAGAACCGATGTCCGGGTTCTGTTTGTTGTCAATCGCTTTTCGACGGCGCCGGGGGTTGGCTTGGGGAAAACCGCGCGATGCGTTTTTTGGCTTCAACGATTTCTTCGCGGGTCATCTTGCGTCTGACTTTGTCCCGTCTATCGAGGGCGTCGGTTTGTCCCTGGGCCGCGGCCAAGCTGAGCCATTTGAGGGCCTCGACGCGGTCAACGGGCAGACCGACGCCCAGGTCGTAGCGTTGGCCGAGATCGTATTGGGCCAGGGGCATGCCTTGCTCGGCGGCCAGGCGGTACCAGCGGGCCGCCTCAGCCTGGTCCTGGGGAAACCCCCGGCCCGTTTCGTACATGAACGCCAGGCTGTATTGGGCCCGAGCGTTGCCCTGGCGGGCGGCTAGCTGGAACCAGGAACCGGCCTCGGCGAGGTTTTTGGGGACGCCTTGGCCTGCCTGGCACAGCTCTCCCAAGGCAGCCTGGGCATCCGCGTCGCCTTGTTCGGCGGCGCGCCGATACCATTTGGCCGCCTCGGCGTAGTTGGGGGCGACGCCTTCCCAGCGGGCGTAGGCCTCGCCCAGTTGCCACTGCGCCCGGGCGTCGCCAAGCTCGGCCCTGGCCCGGACGGCCTCGACATCGAGGGGCCGCGACGAGGGAGCGGGGCTGGGGCGCGAGGGGCGCGTTCCGATCACCGCCGCCACGAGAACAAGCGCGGCCAGGCAGAGGACCAGGATGCCGACTGGACCGATCCATGTTTTCATCGGGGCGGTCTATGCGTCTACCTGGTGAGGCGGCGGAGTTTGAGGGCGGCGGCGGCCTCGGGGTCGCCTTGGGCCTGCGAGGCTTGGAGCAGTCCGGTGACGGTTAGGAGGGCGCGGGCGGCCAGCAGGCGCTGCGGCTTGGTCTGGCCCGGGAGCTTGCAGAGGGCCTGGACTTCCTGGTAGGCGGCAGGGTTGTCTTTTGCCTGTAGCGCGGCGGTGATGCGGCCGATGGCGTCTCTGACCTCGGGCCTGGCGTTGCTGAAGGCTCTTTCCATCTCGGCCGGGATTTGCTCGGCCGCAAGGGGCGGCAGAGGGGCGGGACTTCGGCCGCAACCGGCGGGTCCGAGGAGGGTCAGGCTGACGAGGAGCCAGATCGGGCTGAGAAGCCGGCTGTTCATGGAATTGGAGTTGGATCGGCTGGCGGCTAAAACTGCGGCATCCGGACGGGGACTTCGCCGGTGTACCAGCGATAATCATAACCAATAGTGCGCCGGACTTTTTTGAGTTTGGAGATATTGCCCGGGAGCCAGAGGGTATTGCACTTTGAGTTGTGGCGCCACCAGCCGCTCAAAAGGTCGACGCCGGGATAGAGGGTCTGCAAGTAGCTCTCGTTGTCCCATTGGGTCAGTATTTCGCTTTCGCCCGGGAAGAGGCCCAAGGAGTCGTCGTCGCCTTCCATCCTTTGTTCGGTGGCATCCTGGCAGAGGATCGTGCTTTGGGGACTCAGGTAGCGGGTGGTCTTCATCTGTCCGGTGGCGCGGGAGCCATACTGGGTTCCGGGCCCGGTGTAGGGATCGGTGAGGTATTGGCACACGCCGTAGGTGGAGTTGGCCCAAAAGGAGTGCGGATAGAAGAGCCCGCCGTCGTGCCATTCGTCCACGACCTTGCCATCCGGGCAGCCGAATAACTTCTGGCTTCCCGCGAAGTAGGCATAGAAGCCGAGCGCCCAGTAGGCGTTATCGTCGTTGGCCGCCAGGAGGACGGTTGAGTTCGGATTGGCGGTCCACTCGCCTCCGTTTTCCATGGTGCCGTTCGCATCGCAGTAAAAGGTGTCTTTGTTGTCATCGGCATATTGCTTGGTGGCGAGGCTGATCTGATGGAGGTTGCTGATGCATTGGGCGCACTTGGCCGCCTCCTTGGCCCTGCTCAGGGCCGGGAGGAGCATCGAGGCCAGGATGCCGATGATGGCGATGACCACCAGCAGCTCAATGAGCGTAAAGCCGGCCGGTGGCTTGGAGGCTGGGAATAAACATCTTGTCTTCATCGTGAGCACTCATACAGCTATACGATGGCGGCGCAGTGCCGGCAGTGTCACATTTCTGAAACGGCCTTTGCAGGCCCGGCGCATCCCATTTCAAGGATGGCCGTGTGCAGGGCGTGAACGAGTTGTTCGATGTCCCGGGGGAAGAGCCGCCCGATCGTGCCGATGCGGAAGGTGTTCGCCTCCGTCAGCTTGCCGGGATAGATGATGAAGCCGCGGTCGCTCAGTTTCCGGTAGAGGGTCTCGAAAGAGAACCGCGGGTCTGCGGGGTACTTGAAAGCGGTGATGATGAAGCTTTGGACGGCGGGGTCGAGGTAGGGTTGGAAGCCGAGGTCTCTCATCCCGGCCAGGAGCACGTCGTGATTTTGGCGATAGCGGGCGCCGCGCGCGGGGATGCCGCCCTCCTGGTCCAATTCTCTGAGGGCCTGGTCGAAGGCCACGAGGACGTGGGTGGGAGGGGTAAAGCGGAACTGGCCGTTCTTATCGAAACCGTTGAGCTGGCCGAGGAGGTCGAGGCTCAGGCTGCGGGCAAACCCAGCGCAGGCAGCGAGCACTTTGCGGCGGCAGATGACGAAGCAAAAGCCGGGCACGCCCTCGACGCATTTGTTGGCGGAGGAGACCAGGAAGTCAATGCCGCAAGCGCTGAAGTCGATGGGTATCGCCCCGAAGCTGCTCATGGCATCGACGACGAAGATTTTGCCGTGGCGCGTGGCGACGCGGCCGAGGCTTTCGATGGGGTTGAGGATGCCCGTGGTGGTCTCGCAATGGACAACGGCAACGTGCGTCACTCGCGGGTCTTGGGTGAGCAGTTGGTCCAGGGCGGAGGCGTCGGCGGGGGTGTCGGCGGGGGTGCGGAGCACGGCGTGGGCAATCCTGGCGTGGCGAAGAATCTGGACGATGCGCTCGCCGTAGGCGCCGTTGGCCAGAACGGCGACCTTGCCTTCGGGGGGAACGCAGGTTTGGAAGACCGCTTCGACGCCGAAGGTCCCGCTGCCCTGCAGTAGGACGGCTTCCCACCCGGCATCAGGGGAAAGGCCGGCCAGGGTCAGCAACCGCTCGCGCAGGCCAACGACCAGGGCGTTGAACTCGGAATCCCACGAGCCGGCGTCGTGCAGCATCGCCTGCTTGACGCTGAGGCTGGTCGTCAGCGGTCCGGGTGTGAAGAGCAGTTTGTCGCGTGAGGCCGGGGGTGGGTTGATCGAGGGCGTTGTCATTGATTTTCAGATGCGACCGGAAAAGGGCCGGCGGGTTGGACGGAGGGGCCAATCAGCGCCGGGGGTGGTTTGGCGTAAAGCAGGAAGCAGGTCAGGGCGGACACCAACGTGAGGGCCGCCATGACCTGGAAGCCCAAGGTGTACCCCCCAAGCATGAGCAGTTTGCCGAAGCAAACCCCGGAGAGGAATCCCGCGACATAGCCGACCCCGTCGACCAGCCCAGCCACCGTGGCGGTAAACTCCCCGCCTCGGACTTCGACGGCCAGCACACCGGAGAGGAGGCTGTATGGGCCGTAAACGAGGAACCCGATGGCGCCAACGCCGGCGGCCATGACCCCGGGGCCGAGGTGGAAGAACTTGGGCAAGGCCGCCAAGAGGAGTGCCAAAAGGCCGAGCTCCGCCGCCAGCAGGCCCCTTCGGGCCGCGATGCTTAGGCGGCCGTAAATCCAGCCCATGAGCAGGATGCCCGCGACGCCGCACAGATCGAAGCGCGTCGAAAGGAGGGCCGCTCCTGAAACGGACACCTGGTTGCCGCCCTCGGTGCGCAGGAAATCCACGGTCCAAAAATTGAACGTCTCCCGCAGGAGGGTCAGGGTAAAGCTCAACGCCAGGACGGCGAGGAAGCCTCGGTCCCGAAACAGTTCGACCACGTGCCGGAACTGGAAACGCGGGCTCTTGCCGGAGACGCCGGGCGGCGGGCCCGGCTTTCGGTTGCGCAGGAGCACCCATCCGCAGACCAGCGCCAGGACGAGGAGCACCAACGAGGGCAACGCCAGCAGCGCCGGCAGGGATTCGTGGGTCAAGCGGGCGACCAGGCCGGCGAAGGACGAGGCCAAGGCGCCGCCAAACACGTAGCTCAACGAGAGCAAGCCGCAGGCGAAGGCCATTGTCTTGGGCGCGAACCATTCGGGCACCAGCTTGACCATCGCGCCCCAACTCGCCGAACCGAACAGCCTGTTGGTGCTGTAGAGGACGGCCAGCATCAGCAGGGAGGGGGCCAAGGCCCCGGCTGCGCCAAAGAGCGCCACCAGGACCATTGAGCCGAGCAGGGAGGCGCGCCCGCCGACGCGATCGGTGACGGGTCCCCAAAAGAACTTTCCGAATGCATAGGCAAAGGTCCCGGCGCTCTCGATGACGCCGACCTGGCTCTTAGTGAGGCCCCAGGTTCTTTGGAGGACCGGCACGGCCACCGAGAGGTTCTTGCGGCAGAGGTACACGCCGATGTAGGCAACGACGATGGTGCCGAGCAAGGCATAAGCACGGACTGGCCGGGGCGTTGACTCTGGTTGCGATCCCACAACAGGTTGTCAATCGTTGTCCGTCTCCTGAGCGGCCCAGGCCGGGTATGGCGCCCGCGAGCCTTTCATGGCGTGCCACAAAATCCGGTTCAGCAGGTCTTCGGGACATTGGTCGGGCTTTCGGAGCGGCAAGCGGGCCGAGGCGTATGCCTGCCTGCGCAGGAGGGGATCGGCGATCTTCTTCGGCTCCGGATTCATCTTGTCGAGGGGGATGTTGTTCTTGAGCGCGACGAATGGCGTCAGGTCGGGCCTCTCGGTGAAGCAATCGGACATCGGGGCGGCGGTTGCGTCCATTTGGTTGGCCGGGGGCAGGCCGAGGATGAGTTCGATGGTGCGCAGGACGCTGGTTTGATTGTACTGGACGCTGACGACGGCGCGGCGTTTGGCGTAGGGGCTGATGACGTAGGCGGTCGTGCGGTAGCCGCTCACATGGTCCCAGCCGGACTGGGGGTCGTCCTCGATGGCCAGGATGCAGGTCTGGCTCCAAAAGCGGCTGTGGCTGATGGCCTCGACGATTTGGCCGAAGGCGAGGTCATTGTCGGCCACCTGCGCGGCGGGCGTGGGGGAACCCGCGCTGGTGCCGCTGGTGTGATCATTGGGCAGGCAGATAATCGTCAGGCCCGGAAAATCGCCTGTCTGCTCGAACTGTTTGAGTTCCTTGATGAACTGCGCCGCGCGGAACACGTCGGGCACCGCCAGGTCCCAGCCGACGGTGTTGGTGGCCAAATAAGGGCGCAAGGAGGCGATTCCCGGCTCGCTGCACAGGTTGATGGTTTGCGTGCCGTCCACGAACTCGCGATAGTGATCCAGGAACTTCAACTCGGCTTTGCGCGATGTGTCCTTCCAGGACTTTCGCGTGATGGCGAACTCGCCATAGTCGCGCAGGGAAATGCCGTGCGCGATGGCGTTGTCCCAGATAAACCCGGCCGGCGAGTAGGCCATCGCGTCGACGTCGTCGTCTTCCATCCCGTCGGGATAGCTGCGGGGGAATCCGGCGAAGGATTTCTCCATGTAATCGGTGGCGAATCCGCTTGCGGCCCATTGGTGGCCGTCCGAGCTGCAGATGCCGGAACAGTAGGTGTTGTCCAGCAGCACGAAGTCGCGAACGAATTTGTGCTGATTGGGGGTGATGGCTTCGCCAAAGACGCACAGGTCCGCGTCGCCGTTGCCTTCCTTGACGTCGCCGAGCACCTGGTCGTAGGTGCGGTTTTCCTTGATGATGTAAACCACGTGTTTGAACACGCTGGGCTCGCCGACTCGGTCGGGGACGGGGCGCGGGGCTTGGCCGGGGCGGGGGGGCAGGCTGGCTTGGGCCAGGCGCGGGTAACGCATGTTCGCCAGCGCACGCGCGGTGAGCGAGGCCAACTCCGCCGCGCCAGGCTCATGCACCAGCGACAGAGAACCGTAATACTGGTGGGAGTTGAATTCGGGCCGGCCGTCGGACTTCCGGGGTCGTCCAGGGCCGATGCCCTTGATGTTGGCGACGTAGAGGCTTTTCCGGGGGGCGTCATAGACGATGGCGCCGGGGAACCAGCCCACCGGGACGAGGCCCTTCAACTTGGACTTGCCGGGCGCGAACGCGACGACGGCCACGGCGTTTTGGGTGCCGTTGCACACGAAGAGCGTCTTGCCGGATGAAGAGAAGGCCAGCGCGTTGGGGCTGGCGCCGAAGAGGTCCGCGGGATTCTGGCGCGCGCAGATCGTCTCCACGACCCGCTCGCTCCGGGTATCGATGACGCTCAGGGTGTCGCTGCCGGCGTTGGCCACGACCAGATAACGGCCGTTGGGCGACAAGGCCATTGCCGAGGCGTGCAGCCCCGTGAGGATTTCGCACTTCGCCTGGCGGGCTTGGGAATCCTGCCGGGGCTCGGTCTGCGGATTGGCGAGATCGATCACCGTCACCGAGCCTTCGCTCGCGATGTGCCGCACGGGGTCCACGCGCACAACGGTGCCGCGTCCCGCCGGGCCGGTGACGCTGTCAGCGTCGGGCCTGCGTCCGCCCCAGTTGCTCACCCAGGCCCTGCCGCCGGCGAGGACAACGTCGTAAGGCTCGACGCCGGTGTCCCAGAGGCGCAGCACGGTCCCGGTCGCCGCATCCAACTCGGCAAGCCGGTTCGACAGGTTCAACACGACGTAGAGCCGCCGGCCGTCGCGCGAAAAGGCGAGTCCGGCCGGGATGTCGGCGGCGCGGCGCGGGGCATTGGCCGGGGGCAGGGGCATCGAGAACAAGCCGGCCACCTCGCCGCCGGGGCCGACGCTGAAGACCTTGATGCTGCCGTTCGCGTTCGCCAGATAGAGCCTGGCGCCGTCCGGGGAGAAGACCAGCCCCGTGAAGCTGACCTGTCCTTCTTTATCGGGCTTTAGGATGTGGGCCGAGACGGCGTCCGGGGTGGCCTCCGGGCCGGGCTCTGCCGGCAAAGGAACATGCTGGAGAATCCGCCCCGTCTGCGGGTCCACCACAACGATCTCGTGGGTCTTGCCGGCCGCCACGAGGAGCCGTCCGTCCGGGCTGAGGGCCAGGGCCTGGGGACGCATCTCAGGCAAGTCGAGCGTTTGGCCGGCGGGCAGCACGAGCTGATTTACCGGGGTGACGACCAGCCCGGCGCTGTTGCGCCCGACCGGTTCACCGAGGGCCGAATCCGGCGACGGGTCGCCCGCCAGACAGGGAACGGCAAGCATCGCCACCCAAAGCAAACACAGGCGGCGGCAAGACGTTGCAAAGGTGCTTTTCATGGTTTTTACGACACAGAAATAGCCGGCAAAGAGTAAGGGCTGCGCCCCGACGAATCAAAGGCAGAACGGTGACAATTTGGTGACGGAGCGCGGCGGTGGACACAGCGGTCTCGTGGAGTGCGCCGGCAGAGCAAAGCGGCGACGGCGCGGGCCAGAGTCATGGCGCTGCCCTGATACTCCTTAACCTCCCATCCGAGATGCGCAAAGGCCGAAGCCTCGACCACCGAAGATCGAGTTGCCGGACGTAATCACGGTAACAACCCCGGTCCCGAGCGAGCAAGCGATCGGCAAGTTGTTGCGCGTGCGTGGCAATCAGGAAATCGGGCACCGCGCGGCCCGCTTCCCGCTGCGGTCGAGGCAGGCGCGAAACATCTCGCCCGCGCCATTTTTCAAAGGGGTCGTCAGCCGATTTTTTCCACGCCACGAGCCAGCCGTACTCGCCTCGGACTTCGAGGGTCTGGCCCGGGGCCAAGAGCGAGTTGTTCGCACAACTCGCGCGGCAGAGGCGATTGGCCGTCCTTCGTTACAACCGCGGTCATGGCTGCAATGTACCGCCGCGGGCGGCATTGACAAGCCTCGTTCCATTCGGGCAATGGCGGAAGGGAGAGGATTCGAACCTCCGGTAGGGTTACCCCTACGCCTGATTTCGAGTCAGGTGCCTTTAACCACTCAGCCACCCTTCCCGCCGTTGATTATCAATGACTTACAGCGACTTCAAAATTGCTGGTTCTTGCTTTGTGGCCCGCGGATTTCGACTGTGAACAATCCGAAAGAAACACCAGCCCCGCCGCAACATGTCAGCAACGGTTATTATTATGCCTGAATAACGGCAAACGGCAAGATTTCTTCTGTCGTGGTATTTCGCGCGGCCGCCCCGTCACCCACCGAGGTGTTGCCGCGCGCATAAATCCACACACCGCCAACTGGGCCGGGTTGGCCGGATACCGGTGCATTAGATCGGCAGCGAACGCTTCGAGTCCCCTGAGGTCAAGTTGACCCCGCACTTCCAAGTCGAATGCCTCACACGCTCGATCCAGCGGTTCCATCATTCATGCCGCAAGCCTAGTGTGGTGTCCCCGAAATAGCTATACATTTGCGGCAATGGATTTTTCACTCAGCCGAGGCGCGAGCGACGAGCATACCCTTCATTGGCGCCAAGGCGAACGCTTTGATTCTGATCAAGACAAGCGGGAATTGTTTTGGCGGCCGCTGTAACGGTCATCCTCGAGGGACCAACACCCTATTCCTCGGGCCCATCCAAGTCACCGCGTCTTCCAGGCCCGCTTCGTGCAGGGTCTCAAGCACGACGCTGTCGATCACGGAGACCGTGGCGCGGGCGCAATCAAGCGGTTCCGGCGGCGCGGACGCGCTGCTCTTCCTTGCGTTCGAAGGCCGTTAGGCAGGACTTGGGTTCCCGGTTGCCCCGCGGGAGCGGAGGTGAGACAGTGGCGGCGTGAAAGCGAACTTGAAACCAGCCAACTCAAAAGCGCGGGCCTTGCTAAAAAAGTTGCAGGCCCTGGCCGAGCGGGGAATCGACGGCGAGAAAACCTCGGCTCAACGGAAAGTCGCCCGGCTCAAAGCCCGGCTCGACTTCAGCGCGCCGGACCCCGCGGAGACACCGGATTTGTTTCTTGGCAGTTTCAAACGTTCGTCCACGGCAAGGCGGATTTCCTCCTTCGGCCGCAACGAGTTTGATGTCGCGAATTCCGTGAAGTGGGCTATCGAATCGGCATCCGGAATCCGATGCTTGTTCCGGGACGGCGATCTGCTGGCCGAAGCGACGCCAAGCACGGCAAACCGGCTGACGGAAATCGCCGTTCACATCGCCAACAGCTTCCGCACCCTCCTTGACACATTCAGCGCGGTGGACGGCGTGAACGTGGAGGATCGGGGTCTTTTTGTCATGGGGTTGTATGATGGAATGATGAACGAAGTGCGCAACGTCGGGCAACCCCTGCCGAACCGGGCCAGTCGGACCAAAAAGCCCAGGGGGAAGAAGCGTGCCGTGTCCAGCGGCGCCAGCCTCCATATCCACCCCTATACCGTGGCCCTGAGCCTTGGCAAACAGATTCGTTTCTCCGCGCCCTTGGAGCACATCGCGGCTGAATTGGAGGGCGTTATGCGGAAGCGTTTGACTCAGGAAGGAGTTGAACCCTGATGGGCGGGAAAGGTCGCGAAAACATCAGCCGTGGGAGCGGAGCCCTTCGCCGAGCACGGATTGGTCTGGCGCGCCTTGTACACCGCGCCCATGCCGCCCTTGCCCAGGAGGGCCAGTATCTCGAGTTGGGGGAACAAGGGGGCCAACTCGGCCACGCGAGACGGCTCGAAAGGGTGTGCCGCGGCTCCGGTCAGGGTGTCCGCCGCGGCGCCCTGCCGCAGCAGGCAGGCCGGGCAAATGCCTGCCAGCGCCCCGGCCGGCAGCCGCGCCCCGCATCTGGTGCAATTCTGAGACGTGGCCGGATTCACTTCATTGTCATCCATACCTCCCTTCAGAGGCGAAACCGAGAGAATGTTACAGTAAATCTCGATCCGAAAAAGCCCTTCACTCGGTCCGCTGTCAAAGGTCGGGTGGTGTCACGTGAATGAAGGCAAAACGAGCCAAATGCATCGAGTAGCCGACAGCAATTACACGATTATTGGACTTTCATGCTTTCATCAACGGCCCACCGGAAGAACTCTCCCTCAGGAACGCCACGACCATCTTGGTGCATGCTTGCGCCCACCGTTGGATTTCCGCCGGAGAATGAACCTGAGTTGTCAACTTCTCGGCCAGCGATCTGACAGTCAGGGAAAGAAACTGTGCCAGGAACCGCCTCTGGGCGTGCGAAGCATGAGGCAGGATTTCCTCCAGAAAACCGAGCATCGCCAAAAACACACGGTCGGCTATTGCACGAAAATCGTCCGTATCCTCCACAACAAGCCCGGTTTCTGCGATGGCTTTGCGCAAGTCCGCCTCCTCCAATTCAGATTTGAAGAACTGCACAATCATCCGTTTCAGGCGGTCAAGCGGGGGCATTTTCATGTCCGCGAGGGTGTCGAGAGTGCTTCGCGAAGTCTCCGTCCACTCCAGACGCTGGATTTCGAACAGAATTGCATCTTTATTGGGAAAGTACTGGTAAAGCGACCCCACGCTGATGCCGACGGCCTCCGCGACATGGACCGTGGTAAAGTGTCTGCCGCCCTGGCGCTTCAGAACACGAATAGCGCCGGACAAAATGTCGTCCACCATTTGCTTGGAACGCTTCTGAACGGGCGTTTTACGGGGTGATGTTCTGATTCTCTTCATGGCGCGAGGCTGCTTCGCAACGCGAATTGGCAATGCGAATAAACATTCGTATACTGGATCGCGTTGTATGTTTTTGTCAAATCTCAATACGTTATGAAGAGTCCTTTGCACACATTGGAAGAAACCAGGGTCGCGATGCTGCTGGAACGGCTTTACGCTGAAGCGGCGGCCAACGACAGCCGGCTGACGCCGCAGATCAGGTCGCAAGCCGGCAAACAAGGCGCTATGGATGACCTGAAGCTCGCTCCGATCCTGGACAACGCCTTCATGGCAGTGAATCCCGAGGTGGGAAGGCTCTTCTATCTCCTGGTGCGGATGCACAAACCGGCACTTATAGTGGAATTCGGCACGTCTCAGGGTGTGTCGGCCATTCACATTGGCTCGGCGCTGCGCGATAACGGCTTTGGGCGGCTGATCACGACGGAGCGAAATCCCCGCAAGGTCGAGCGGGCGCGCGGGCACATCGAGGAAGCCGGACTCGCCGATCTGGTGGAAGTCCGTTGCGGGGATGCTTTTGAGACACTCGTCGGCACGCGCGCGATCGATCTGCTCGTGCTGGACGGCTGGAAAGCGCTTTACCTTCCGCTTCTGAAGCAGCTTGAGCCGTGCTTATCACCGGGATGTGTAATCGTCGCAGATGATACGACGCTGATGCCGGAAATCCTCGCGGGCTATCTTTCGTATGTTCGGAATCCGGCGAACGGCTATATCTCAAGTGCGATTCCGATCGATGATGGGCTGGAATTGTCCATGCGGTAGAGGTTGACTCGCTATGTTGCTCTGGATCACCGCCCTTCTGCTGCTGGCCAAGGCCGGATGTTGGATGGCCGCCTAAAACGGAAAATCCCCGTTTCCCTTTGGCCTTTCAGCCTTGGGTTCCGCGCGCTTCTGAGCCCGTTCATGGCGGTTAAGGCCCGCCACCGTAATCGCCTTCACCGGCTGCGCCGGGCAGGCGTATTCGCAGGCGCCGCAACCGACGCACAGAGTCTCATCCACCTGGGGCAACCGGAGATTGTTGCCGTAAGGAATGGTGTTCGCCGCTTTGGTGGGGCAATGTTCCGAACAGGCCGCGCAATCAGTCCCCTTGGTCTTGACGACGCATCGCTCCAGGTCCAGTTGCGCGCAGCCAATCCTGGCGAGCTGCTTGTCAGCCAGGTCGAGCAGGGAAATGGCCCCGTCCGGACAAACTCGGCCGCATTCGTTGCATCCGAAGTTGCAAAAGGAGTGCCGGTAATCCAGGCGCGGTTTCATCAGGCCCGTCAGGCCGTATTCGAGAAAGGATGGCCGCAGCACATGCGTCGGACAGGCGCTCACGCAAAGCTGGCAGGCCGTGCAATGGCTCAAAAACCGAGCCACCCCGCTGGAACCTGGCGGAGAGACGACCCGCGACATCCGCTCGACGCGCTTTCCCTCCGAGCCCCCGAACCAAAGCCAGCCCCCCATGGCGCCCGCCAGAGACGCGCCGGCCTCGAGGAATTCCCGCCTCCGCGGATCGGGGACAATCGCGGCGGCGACGGGCGCCGCCTTCGGGCCGCGCTTCCACGCGAGCTTGTAGCTGATGCCATGCTCCTTGCAGACGCCCACGCAATTGAAGCAAGCAACGCACAGCGAAAAATCGATGGCGCCGGAACGCAAGTCAATACATTGAGACTTGCAGACGCGCAGGCAGTCCCCGCATTTCCGGCACGCGTTCGCGTCTATCCCCAGGCGGAACGCGCCGCGCGAGGACAGGAAACCGAGCAGCGCGCCAACGGGACACACGGTGTTGCAATACAGCCGCTTTCGCCAGACCACCAGGATCAGGATCAACACCAGCATCCCGGCGGGCAATGCCAGCGCCCCCACCCCGGCCCATTGGGGTTCCACGCGGTATAGGGCGTCGGTGCCCAGGGCGCCGGCGGTCTTGACCAGCGCGTTGTTGGCCAGCGTCACCACGGGGCGGAACAGCCCGGACACCATCCGCCCGAACACGCTATAGGGATCGAGAAGCGACAGCGTAAACCCCGCCCACCCGGCGAGAATGCCCGCAAGGCAGCCCAGGAAAAACACCTGCCGCAGCCGCGGGTAGCCGCGGGAATATACCAATCGCTTTCGCGTTCCTGGGACCAACCCGGCAACCCTGCCGATCACGTCCTGAAAAATGCCAAGCGGGCAAATGGCGGAGCAATAGACCCGTCCCACGAGGAGCGTCGCCACCATCACGACCAACCCGGCAACCGCGAGCGAGGCGCCGGTGAACAGTGCGACCATGGAGGGCACGAACTGGATCGACGCCAGGCGATGCGAAACGGACGCGGGCACCAGTCCGCGGAAATCCGCGAACGCGCCAAACAAACCGACCAGCACCACCAGCGCCGCCATTGCGCGCACGAACTTCAGCCAATGGCGCCGCATGAACTCAGGTCAGTTTGAAGCGGCGGATGTCGGCATGGGCTAAATCGCTGGACCCGATCTTCAGTTCAGCCGCAAGTTGGATGTGGGTCACCTTGGCCATCTCGAATCCCATCGTCTTGGCGCCCGCCGCGTCGACCAGCACCGGGTCCGTCGAAATGAGCATGGTGCGCATCTCCACGCAATCCTCCGCCGATTTCCCGCGGGGCCCGTTGCGCATCATCGGATGATAGGCGTCCAGAATATTCAGCGTCGGTCTCTTGAGCGTGAGGAAATCGGCTATCGTCTGGTGCAAATCGGTGCGGTGATAGAACCCGCGATCCCAGATGACGCCCATCAGGTTCTTCATCGCGCCCGTCATCAGGGACCCGCTGTGATGCTTGAGCACAGGCACATTGAAAAAGACATCGCTGTCGAGCACGAGGGAATGGACTTTGGCCGTCTTGAGCTTGACGCCTTTCGGGATGGCGACTTCCCGGTAAAGGCTCTCATCCTTGCCGTTGACCACGCGGGCGCCGTTCTCCTTGGCGGCCTTCTCGATGCCGCTGGTTTCATAAGTGCGCTGCCACTGATCGCACGTATTGTCAAAAACACTCACCGATTTCGCCCCCGCGCCAAGGCACAATTTGACCAGGTATCCCACCAGCTCCGGGTCGGTGTTGGCCCCTCCTTCCGGGGTGACATCCCAGCCGATGTTCGGCTTGATCACCACCGTCTGGCCCGGCTTGACAAAGGCGCCGATGCCCCCCAACGCCGCCAGGCCCTTGTCGAGCATGGCGCGTCGCGAGCCGTCCCGCAGGGCCACCAGCACAGGCCCCTCCCCTCCCCCCGCCGGCCTCGCCGGTTCGTCGGCAAACAAGCCTCCGAGGGGAACCACCGTAAACGAAGCGCCGGCAGCGAGCCCCGTCTTCAAAAAGGTCCGACGGTTGCTCTTCATACGAAAAGGAAAAACAGAGTGGGAACCACTGATCATAATCAGGTGAGACGGCATTCCTGAATCTCGTATTCACGGATTGGCAATACTCCCCGGAGGACTGGCCCGGATATTCCATTGCCCCGCCGGACGTCCCATTGACACCGCGGCTTCAGCCCGGTGTAAAAAGCCCCCCGGGCCTCTGCAACCGTTTCAACGGTTTCGCCGGCACCGCGCGATGCCGAATACGTCGAGCCTGCGCCGGAACGCCGGCTTCAGCCGGCAGATTTCGGGGGTTCCTGGGCCGCTGCCGCATAAATACGGCGCTCCGCGCGAGCTTGATGCAGCCCTGTCGAGCCTTTGGGGAGCAACAAAACCACTTGACCCCTCTTTCGCGTTGTCCTGTAATCGGCTCCCGAATGAAACAGAGCACCCGATTAACACCGGCCCTTTGCCTGCTCCTTGCCGCGCTCCTCACCGGCGGCCTTTTTGCCCAGGACATCAGCCTGCCCGCGCCCCAAAAGACGGGAGGAATGCCCCTCATGGACGCGCTGGCGAAACGGTCCACCTCGAGGGCTTTTGATTCCAAAGACCTGCCGGCCGAGCAAATTTCCAGCCTGCTTTGGGCGGCCTTCGGCATCAATCGAGCCGACGGCAAACGCACAGCCCCCTCCGCCAACAACAAACAGGCAACCGATATCTACGTGCTCCTCAAGGGCGGCGCCTACCTTTACGACGCCAAGGCGAACAAACTCGACCTGGTCCTCGCGGAAGACATCCGGAAGCTCGGCGGCACGCAGGACTTCGTAGCCAACGCGCCGGTAACCCTGGTCTTTGTGACCGACCTCTCCAAGATGGGCGATGGGACCGCGGAGTCCAAGAGGAACACCGCCAACGTGAACGTCGGCTACATCTCCCAAAACGTGTACCTGTTCTGCGCCTCGGAAGGGTTGGCGACCGGGGCAAGGGGGTCAGTGGACCGGGCGGCCCTTGGCTCAAGAATGAAACTCCGCCCCGACCAACTGATCATCCTGGCGCAGTCGGTGGGGCATCCAAAACCCTAAGAGGAAACCGACGGGCGAATAAGGGTCCCGCTTGCCCGCGGGCTGCGAATCGCCTCTTTCCCGCGCTGCAACAGCCCACCCCCCTCGGAGGAGTCGAATAACGCCTTCTCCCGGTTCTTCGCGTCTCTGCGTTTTCACCGCCTTCTTGCAACTCCATTTTTTGTCCGGTCTGGCCCGGCGGCGGGTTTATACTCCTGAACGAAGATGACTGAAACGCAGACATTGCTCGCGGAATACGTTGAAAGCGGCTCGGACGGGGCGTTTCGCGAATTGGCCGCGCGCTACGTCAACCTGGTCTATTCGATCGCGCTCCGGCTGCTGGGCGGGGACACTCATTGGGCGGAAGATGTCACCCAGACCGTGTTTGTGCGCCTCTCCCACAACGCCCGCAGGCTAGCGCGCGAGTCCTCGCTCGGCGGGCGGTTGCACCGGGAGACGTGTTTTGCGGCCGGCAAGAGCCTGTGCTCCGAGCGCCGCCGCCGCGCACAGGGAACTGCTGCGACTGCGCGGTGAAATCGGCCTGCTGGGGCGGATTGCGGACGAAGCGGATGAACTCCGGGCGATGAACCGGCATCTCACGGTCTCCGGCGCCAACTCCGCCCGGACACCGTCTGCGCCGCCGCCCGACGCCGCGATCCTGGCCCATTGGCCAAAAGCCCAACTTGCCTTCGCTGGTTACGCCGACCCAGCCTCGGCGCTACACACTCCCGGCCAAACACGACCGGTGCCCGTCTATCGAGCCGATCGCTGCAGGACACCGACCGCCACGCTAAACCGGGGCCTATGGACGAAGCCAAAGCGCCCGCCGTCCCGGATTGTGGCCGGTCCTTGCCGCCGTTCGGTTCTTCAACACCTTTCTCGCCTCCACTCCATCGGTCCGGTTGCTCCGCGCAGGCTTCCCGCCAGCAAGCTGATCAGTCGCCAGGCTGATGCTCCGCCGCCCTCCGCTCCGTCTTTCCCGGCTGGCGCTTGCTCGCCCACCGGGTCGTTGTTTCTCAGGGACCACGTGAAGAAACAAACTCCCCGGTGGTCGGGGCAGAACTGAAAGGCTATATGAAGAATCAAACTCCACGAAACCCCGCCACCCAGGCCCCGGACAGATTTCCCCCGTCGCCGAGCCTCGCCGGCTTTTACGCTCCCTGCTACCCCGCACCGCGAGACACGCCAAGACCCGGCTTCCCAGGAAGACGCTCCCTCGTATTAATTGTGTCGCTTTCGCCCAGTCACCCCGCGCTCGCCAAGCCTTGCCTCAGCCTCCCGCCCTATCTGCCGCTTCCGACCCCGCCGCCGCCAAAACCGCCCACGCGCAGACGCTTGAGCCCAAATCCTCGCCTAATGACCTTCGGATGCAAGGAAGATTAGGAGAATCAAAGCCCCTCAAATCTCATGCCAATCGAGAGAAGATAGAGAACCGCGGAATAAACGGAATACGCGGAAAACCATTCCTTTTCCGCGTATTCCGCTTATTCCGCGGTTCCTCAAAAACATCTTAGGCGAGGATTTGGGCTTGAGAGAAGCCCCTTGACGCAAGCTCTGGCGGCGCGGAGCATCAACTACAAACTGCTGTGCAAGCCACAGGGCCATGAAGTCCATCGCATCGGCGCTCTTGATTGCCGCTGTTCTATGCGGGTGCGGCGCTCCGAACCCCGGCGGGGAGAGCGGCCCGAACTCACCCGAATGCAAAGGGCTCACGTTGGAGGCCGGCCGGAGCGGAGTGCTTTTGGGGGTCGGCGGTTGGTCGAGGCCTGTAACGGACCGAGCCGGGTACACTCTGCGCGGGCGGTTGCTGGTATTTGACAAGCCCCACTTCAGCAACAGTGGGATGGAATTTCGGGGCAGTTGCCCCGTGTACCTCGAGTTGCAGAACCTCTCGTCGCGGAGGGATAGAGACGTGGCCGTGTATTTCGCCCTTGCCGATGGCCTCGAGTGCGATTTACGCGATGTGCATGGCAAGCCCTGCCGGCCGAATAATGATAATACGGCACTCACCAGTGTTTTGGCCTACAGTTATTTTTGGACCCGCCAGTATTGGGCTGCCGTTCCGATCGACGGCTCAGTGCGGCTGCGAGCCGGCCCGTCTTTGAGTTTGAGCAGCCCCAACCTGGACGGATTGCACATCGAGATGAGCAGGGGCCCAAGCTGGTATGCCCCGGAGGGTGATACGAACAGGTACTTTCTCTCCGGCACCTTCAGCCCGCCCACCGATCATCCGAGTCCGCCGGATGCGCACGCCTGGCAAGGACGGCTCGATCTGCCGGCAGTCGAGCTTCGAGCTCCCAAGCCATGAGCAAACGCGGCCGCATTACAGTCGCGGTCCTTGCCGCCATTCTGAGCGGGCTTGCCTGGTTGCTCGTGTCGAGCCTACCCGCGCGGGAACCGGTCTATGAGGGAAAACCCCTGAGCCGATGGTTGGCCGGCGCGTCAAGGCGGGATGCCCGCAGGGCGGTGCGCGCCTGCGGCACGAACGCGATCCCGACGCTCGTGCGCATGTTGCGCGCCACCGACTCGCCATTGAAACTCAAGCTCGTCCAGTTGGCGGGTAAGCAGCACTTCATCAAGTTCCACTGGCGGATGGCCGGGGTTCTCCATGAGGAAGCGATACGGGCCCTTTTGGAGATGGGCCCCCGGGTGGAATTCGCAATGCCGGAGTTGGTTAAGCTATATGACGAAGCGCCTGCCTCGCCTTTGTTCACCCCCTCCTGGTTCCTGAAAGAGCAGATTGCGCAACTGTTCGTGGGCCTTGGCCCCGCGGCCAAGGACGCCGAGCCCTCCCTGCGCCGTGACGCGGCCAGCGGCACCAACTCCACCCGCACAGTGCTCGATGCCTTGCGATGCGTTGACGGGAAGGAGCCCCTCCCCTGGGAGCAGGGCAACCAGCCGCGATTTTCGCACAGTCTCGATCTTGTGGAACAGATCCATAAGTCCCTCCCGTTCCCCGGACCAACCACCCGCGCAAAGCCACTCGTGCCGGAGTTGCTGGCGATGCGCGACAAGCCCGGCCCTGATGGCTATTGGGCGCGGTTTGCCCTTCAGGAAATCGACCCGGACACCGCCGAGAGGGTCCTCACCAACTCCCGCCCCGTCGTGGAACCGCCACCGACAACCACGTCCGGTCCCGAGACCGCGACTCCGGAAACCGAGCCGGAGGTGGACGCGGTGGCTTTTCTCAGCGGCCCCCGCCCCATAATCCAACCTCCCGCGGCAACCACCCCGATTCTTGAGGCTGGCACGGACACGCCGCCCTTGACTGTGGGCGACTGGTCCGAAGCGGCGGGGCCTCCGAAGCGACGCACGCTCCGCGGGCGACTGCTCGCCTCGTGGCCGTCGGACCGCCGCAACAATTCCCGCGGAGGATCACCGCGGATCGAAATGGAGTTGCAGCATTTGGCCTTGTCCCCCGATGGCCTTCCCTTCACCGTCTATTTCGATCCGGGTCAGAGCCTGCAATGTGAACTGCGAGACGCGCGGGGCGCCCTCGTGCCGAGCCTCCCCGCCAGTCAAAGCCCGGCCCCTCGGTCGTGCTGGATCACCGTGCCCTTCGATGGCGAGGTGAAGTTTCCCCTTGACCCTGGCAACCCGTCGTCGCCATCCGGGTCCGACGGCTTGACCATTCAATTAGGGCGCCGCGCCTGGCATATCCCAGCCCGTGACACCAATTTGTTTTTCCTGTCCGGCACCTTCACTCCCACAACGAATCGGGTCCATCCGTTGGGCTACCCTGTGTGGGCTGGAACGTTCAAACTGCCGGCTGTGGCGATTTCGGCTGGCAGACCGTAAGGCATGGGCACGACGCACTAATCAACGGGAGAGCGCGGGGTGCGGGCCGTCTCCTGGTGATAGGCGCGAACCAGCAGGCTCATGTACCCGCCTCGACCCGGGTGGCCGGAGCCGGAGCCGCGGGGAAGTAGCGCCATCCGCACAGCCCCTCCATGCCGAGCAGTTCTGCAAATTCGTCCGCCAAGTCACCACCCGCACAGCGTCGATAACCGGCGGTGCGGCAAAAAAACCAATTTCTATCAGTTCAGTTCAGTGACCGGTGGTACCAGATCGAGAGCCTGCCTGAGTGGCCCCGGGCCGAAGCCCGCGGGATCCTGGTCCCTTTTGCCGGCGTCGTCTTCTCGGCGGACAGCCCCGGCGCGTTTCAGATCACCGATTCGCAGAAGACAAGCTGTATTTGAGGGTGAACGACGCGACTCGGCCCGAATTCGAGCGCCGGGGCATGGAGCCGTTCCGCCCTTTCGGGGAGGACAAAGCGATGGGGTACTGCGAGGTCCCGGCGGACGTGGTGGAAGACGTGTATCAGTTGATGCTCTGGATGAACCAGGCCATCAACGTGGCGGCAGAAGCGAAGCGTTCGGGCAAGAGGAACGCCAAATAGCCGGCGTGGATGCGCTGGTCAGTCCCGCCGAGGCTCTCTGCTCTCCGCAGCTCCCTTCCCGTAGATGATATCCAATCTGTCCCGGCTTTCCAGGTGCCGCCCGCCAACCGCAATCTTGACCAGCAAGAAGATCGCTTTACCCAGTCCGACCACGTCGAATTTCCGGCCCGAGGTGATGACCGTGGGCGCTGGCACCACAAATCTCCCCACCCGCTTCAGAGCCTGGATAAAGGCCATGTCCTCGCCGGCGTAAAGGCGCTCGGAAAACCCGCCTGCTGCCTCGTAGGCCACCCGCGTGCAAAACAGGAAGCAGCCGCCGACTAACCGGATGCGCCGCCCCACGGCGGCCCCTATTGGATACAAGATCCGGCCCCAGAGCGGCAAAGGCCGATCAAATTTGAAGACGCACCCGCCGCCAACCGCGCCGGCGCGGAGGGCGTCCAGAGCGGCGCCGATCGCCCGCTCGTTTGCGCATGTGTCCGCATCCACGAAGAACAACTGCTGGCCCTGCGCCGCCCGGGCCCCCGCATTCCGCACCGCCGACACCTGGCGCCGCGCGACGCGAATCACCCGTGCCCCCATCCGCTCCGCAATCTGTGCCGTAGAATCCGTCGACGCGTCGTCCACGACAATCACCTCCCAGGATGTGTCCGTTTTCTCCATGGCTGCCCGCACGCTTTCCAGGCATGGTGCAATCCAGCGCTCTTCGTTATAGGCTGGGACGATGAACGAAATCATGGCGTTTGCTTTTGGTTTTCTGACAGAGTCATGCGACAAATCTCACGTGGACGTGAGTGGCTTCTCACCCGCGCAGCGTCAAAACCGCCGGCGCGGCAAAAAGCCAAATTCGTATCAGTCCGGACGCGCAGGCGGTCAGTGCGGGTCTGTTTTGCGCCAAGGCAGGCATTTTCTGGCACGGCGGGGAAGGCACTTCGCTGGGCTTGGTCTCGCGGCCCGAGGACCGCCAGCTAATCGAGGCTTTGCTAAGCAGCCCCGACCGGAAGCTTCGGGATCTCACCCGCACCGTCGGCCTGTCCGACTCCATCGCCAGACAGTTCGCCGAGAGCGCCCTCGCGTTGCGCTATGGCCGCCCGGAACTGGCCCCGATCCGCGCCGAGCAGTTGCTCGAAATCCGCCGCCGTGAATCACGTGGCAACGCTCATCCGCTAAGGACCGCGTCGAGGAGGGTTTGCCTTGCGCGCGGCATCGCTGCCGGGCAATTGGCAACGATTCCAAAGGTAACGGTGGACTCATCGATTCGCGACCCTGTCAGCGGACCTCCCCGTCCAACGCCCGCCGCACCGCACCCAGCAATTCAGTCGTCGCGTCCAGCTTGGAGATGTAACCACGCGCCCCGGCGCGGATCGCCTCCCGCGCGAACGCCGACGCATCATCATACATCGACAGGGCCAACGTCAGGGTCTCAGGATATGCCTCGTGGATATCCCTGATAAGGTCGAATCCCTCCGAATCCTGCAATCTCAACTCCACGATTGCCAGGTCCGGCCTGAACCCGGCGACCGCCGCCATCGCTCCCTTCCGGTCTTCGGCCTCGCCGCACACAGCCATATCCTCCTCCCGCGCGATGAACTCCCTCACCGCCTGGCGCGCCAATGGGCTGCCGTCGACCACCAGGACCCGCGTCTGCCTCTTCCCGCTCGGGGCCTCGCCCGGAGCCGCTCCATCCGTGTTGGGTTCCGGCATCCTGGCTCGTCTCCATCTCCGCTCAGGCGTTTGAAGACTGTATCGCTTAAGGAGGAAGGCAAGCCCTCCGTGCGGCCCGCGCTTCTGCGTTGCGTCTGCTCGCCGCAATGTGTTCAGTTCCGTCATCTTTGAAGACTTCGGCTCCTGTCCTCGCTGCGGGCGACACTCAGGTTTGGACGGTGCGTCAGACCCTTGCATATAGTCCTTCATTGAAACCTCTGCGGCCTTTATCCCCAGATTTCCTTATGACGTTCTTCAACGCTCCTTGAAGACGCCCTCGGCAACGGCCGGGCGTGCCCGTCGCCTGCCACCCTTGAAAAGCACGGGGAGTGCCAACCGGGCTAACAACCTCCCAAAGTCACTTTTTCCCAAGGCATTACGTATGCGGCGAGGGTCAGCGCCAAAGGCTCTCAGTCCCAAGTTGGGAATTAATCCCCGATGCCCTTGCGAACCATTCCCCAGCCGGCGCTGAGGCGGGCCTCCCAAATCCTCGCCTAGTGACGTTCGGATGCATGGAGGATCAGAAGAATCAAAGCCCCTCAAATCTCATGCCAATCGAGAGAAGATACAAAACCGCGGAATACGCGAAATACGCGGAAGGCCCTTTGTTTTCCGCGTATTCCGCGTATTCCGCGGTTAATGAAAATTCTTAGCCGGGGATTTGGGGGCCTTTCCTCCCCTTAACAAAATCCGTGTATCATTGCTGAAAAAACAACTCAACGCATCGAACCTCCAGGTGTGCTAGAATACCCTCGCGGCGCGATTCGCCGGCCCGGAGCGGCATTCCCGTCGCCTTGGCCACAGTGGCCGAAATGGAACGTATCGACACGACATGAACAAACAAACACCTCTTCACTACCCGATGTCCCGCTTTGCGCCGGGAGAAGTCAAAGGCTGGGATTCCTTGGCGGAGCTGGCCCTGGATTTGCGTTGGTCGTGGAATCACTGCGCCGACGAAGTATGGCGCGAGCTTGACCCGGCGATGTGGGAGTTCACTCAAAATGCCTGGGTCCTCTTGCAGACGGTCTCGCGGGACAAGCTTCAGGCCACGTTGGCCAACCCTGCCTTCCGCGGGAAGGTCGATGCCCTGTTGCGAGCCAGGAACCGGGCGGCGGAAGCGCCCGCATGGTTCCAGCGCAAACACCCGCGATCCTCATTGACCGGCGTGGCCTACTTCAGCATGGAGTTCATGCTCAGCGAAGCCCTGCCTATCTACTCCGGTGGGTTGGGCAACGTCGCCGGAGACCAGCTCAAAGCCGCCAGCGATTTGGGGTTGCCGGTGGTCGGCGTCAGTTTGCTCTACCAGCAAGGCTACTTTCGCCAGGTGATCGACAAGGACGGGGCGCAGGAGGCCCTCTTCCCGTTCAACGACCCCGGGCAGTTGCCAATCACGCCCCTGCGCCGGCCCAACGGGGAGTGGTTGCGGCTGGAGGTGGCGCTGCCCGGCTACTCCGTCTGGCTGCGCGCCTGGCAGGTCCAGGTCGGCAGGGTGAAGCTCTACTTGCTGGACACCAACGACGCCTCGAATTATCCGGCGCATCGCGGAATCCCCAGCGAGCTATACGGGGGCGGTTCCGAACTGCGTTTGAAGCAGGAGCTGCTCCTGGGCATCGGAGGCTGGCGCCTCCTCGAGGCGCTCGAAATCCGGCCCCAGGTCTGCCACCTCAACGAGGGGCACGCCGCGTTCGCGGTCCTGGAACGCGCCCGCCATTTCATGAAAGAGGCGGGCCAGCCGTTCGATGTCGCCCTGGCCGCGACCCGGGCGGGCAACGTCTTCACGACCCACACCGCCGTGCCGGCCGGCTTCGACTGTTTCGCCCCAGGTCTAATCGAGGGATACCTGCGCACCTACGCCGGGAGGCTCGGCATCTCGCTTCACGATTTGCTGGCCTTGGGCCGGCGCAACCCTGACGACCCGACGGAGAGCTTCAACATGGCCTACCTGGCCATCCGCGGCAGCGGCTCGGTCAACGGGGTCAGTCGCCTCCACGGGAAAGTCAGCCGCCAGATTCTTGCGCCTCTGTTCCCGCGCTGGCCGGAAGAGGAGATACCCGTCGGCCACGTCACCAACGGGGTCCACACGCCAACTTGGGATTCCGCCCAAGCCGACGACCTCTGGACGGGGGCGTGTGGGAAAGACCGCTGGACAGGCACCGCGGAGGCCCTGGCACAGGACATCCGCCGCCCCCCCGATGCCAAGCTCTGGCAATTCCGCAACTCCGCCCGCAAGGCCCTCGTCGAATACGCCCGCAGACGCTTGTCTCAACAGTTGGCCGCCTCCGGGGCGTCCGGCGACGAAGTGGAGGAGGCAAGCCTTCTCTTTGATCCTGACATGCTGACCATCGGGTTTGCGCGCCGTTTCGCAACCTACAAGCGGCCTAACCTGCTTCTCTATGACCCGGCGCGCCTCCTGCGGCTGCTGACCAACGCTCGCTGCCCCGTCCAGCTCATCATCGCCGGCAAGGCCCACCCGGCGGACGGGCCGGGGCAAAAACTCATTCAGGAATGGATTCAGTTCATCCGCCGGCCCGAAGCCCGCCGCCACGCCGTCTTCCTTAGCGACTATGACATGCTCCTGACCGAACGGCTCGTTCAAGGAGTGGACGTGTGGGTCAACACCCCGCGGCGGCCATGGGAAGCAAGTGGAACCAGCGGGATGAAGGTCCTTGTCAACGGCGGCCTGAACCTGTCGGAGCTGGACGGCTGGTGGGCCGAGGCCTACACCCCGGATGTCGGATGGGCGCTGGGGGACGGCAAGGAACACGACGAGGACCCCGCTTGGGATGCCGCCGAGGCCAACGCCCTCTACGAGAGGCTCGAACGCGATGTCATCCCGGAGTTCTATTCCCGCGACGAGCAGGGCATCCCCACCGCCTGGGTCAAGCGGATGCGCGAAAGCATGGCGCGCTTGACCCCCCAGTTCTCCGCAAATCGCACCGTCAAAGAATACACCGAACGCCATTACCTCCCCGCCGCGGATGCCTATCTCAAGCGCGCCGCTAACAAAGGGACCGTCGGCCGGCAGGTCGTCGACTGGCGGCGCAACCTGCTCGAGAAATGGCCGGTGGTGCGCCTTGGGGAAGTCATGCGTGAAACCAACGCCGCCCGGCATCGGTTCGAGGTCCAAGTCTATCTCGGCGACCTCAACCCGGATGCCGTCCAGGTGGAACTCTATGCCGACGGAGTCGACGGAAGCGCGCCCGTTATAGAGCCGATGACCCGTATCGGGCCGCTGGTGGGGGCGGTCAGCGGCTATGCCTATCGGGCCGAAGTGCCGGCCTCGCGCCCGGCTGCGGACTACACGGCCCGCGTGATACCGCACTGCGACGGCGTGTCGGTCCCACTGGAAGCGGATCGGATCCTATGGCAACGTTGACCCCGCCTTCACTCGCTCCTCCCCTGGTATGCCATCCAAATCGAGCGGGCCAATCGGACGCCTTTGATCATCCTCTGAAACCACGAATGCCTTCCCCCGGCGGCACCGCTCTTTCTCTGGCCGAATGCCGCCAGGCCGGCTGCCAGCAACGCGGCGGACGAGCCCCAGGCCGCGATGGTCTTGGCCCGGTGCGCAAGGTCGCTCACCCCGTGGGTCATCGTTCGCCATTCCTCAACCAACTGGCCCCGGTTGAGCTCGCTCTCCGCGATCAACAGTTGCCTCCGCATTTCCAGCGCGCTCACCTGAGATGAGTTTCCAAACATGCGCGGTCCTTCCGGAGTTGATCGAGAGTGCCGGGGAGATTCTCCCAGTTGCGCAGGAGTTGCGTGAGCCGCCGGTAAAAACAAGCCGCCGTCCCCGCGTAAAGAGCGGTGAGCACCACCAGCGCCGCCACCCGCGAAAACTCCCACAACAACACCACAATCGCGCCCGTGAGCGCCATCCCCGCCAGCAGGCCAAAGGCAGCCACGCCCAGCGCCAACAAAATGGCGAGCAGGAGGCGCTCGCGCTCCTCCTGCACTTCCACCATCAACAACTCGATACGGTTCTCACCGATGGTCAATAACCGTCGCGCCAATCGCTTCCATGCCTCGACGATCTGCCCGGCGTTGGTGAGGGGCGGTTCCATGGGCCTCTCAGTCGCCGTTGCGTCCGCGCCGGCACGCGGTCAGATAGCCAATCAGCGCCCCTACCCCGAAGGCGATGCCGATGGCTTGATACGGATGATGACGGACGGCCTCGTCGGTCGCTTTCACGCCTTCCACCGCTTTCTCGCGGACGGTGCCGTAGATTTCCTTGCCGCGCTCCAATGCGGCGGCCAGACGCTTGCGCGCTCCGGCGACTTTTTCCCCGGCCACGTCGGCGGTGGCGGCCATCAAACCGCGCGCCTCTTCCGAGATCGTGCCCATGTCACTACCCGTTGCTTGTGCTTTTGTGTCCATAGTGTTCAGTCCTTTCTATTGGTTGCCGCTGTTCCCAGCGTAAAGGTCCTATGACTCAACATACGCCGCTTCATGCGAGTTCGCCACTCTCAGAAGTCAGTTTCTTCCCCTGTTCTCACGATTGCCAGCGGAGCCGACGTAAGCGATAATCCACCGGCAACACGATCACGAATGGAACCCGTTAACTCAAGCATCCTCACGATCAACGGCGGCTCGTCGAGCATCAAGTTCGCGCTCTTCGAGGCCCGCGCCCCGCTCCGGCGCATCCTGGCCGGCGCCATCGAGCGGATTGGACTCCCGGAGGCCGTGCTCCGGGTCAAAGGCTTGAGCCAGGCCGACAACTTCTCACGGCCCCTGGCCGCGCCGGATCACTTGGCGGCCGTGGGCGCCCTCATGGATTGGATCGAAGCCCGCATGGGGGAGGTTGCCTTGGCCGCAGTTGGCCACCGCGTGGTGCATGGGGGACCCAAGTACAGCGACCCGCAATTGATCACAGAGGAAATGGTCGCGGAACTGCGCCTGCTCACACCCTTCGATCCCGAACACCTCCCCGAGGAGATTCTCTTGACCGAGGCGTTTCATCGCCGCTTTCCGCAACTGCCGCAAGTGGCTTGCTTCGACACGGCGTTTCACCATGACCTGCCGCGCGTGGCGCGTTTGCTGCCCATCCCGCGCCGCTATGAGGCGCAGGGGGTGCGCCGGTACGGCTTTCACGGCTTATCCTACTCCTTCCTCGTGGGCGAACTGGCCCGCCTGGCGGGCGCGGAAGCGGCACAGGGCCGGCTCATCCTTGCCCACCTCGGCAATGGCGCCAGCCTCGCCGCGGTCCATCACGGCAAACCCCTCGATACGAGCATGGGGTTCACCCCGACCGCCGGCGTCCCCATGAGCACCCGCTCGGGCGATCTCGATCCGGGACTGGTATGGTACATGGCCCGCACTCAGAAAATGGGCCCCAGGCAGTTCAACATGATGGCCAATTTCCAGTCCGGCCTCCTGGGCGTGTCGGAGACCAGTTCCGACATGCGCGACCTGCTCGAGCGTGAAACCCAGGACCCTCGGGCGGCCGAGGCGGTCGCCCTGTTTTGCTACCAGGTCAAAAAGTGCATCGGCTCATTCGCCGCCGCCCTCGGCGGATTGGACACCCTTGTGTTCTCGGCCGGCATTGGGGAAAACTGCCCGCTCGTCCGCGCCCGCGTATGCGAAGGCCTCGGCCACCTCGGAATCGAACTGCACGAGGCCCGCAACACCGCCAATGCGCCGCTCATCTCCACCCAAACCGGCCGCGTTGCAGTGCATGTCATTCGCACGGATGAAGAATTGATGATCGCCCGCTCGGTAGCCCGCATTCTCGAAAGCCTCCCGGTAAACAAAAAGGACTGAACCATGGACACACAGACTCTCACCCCGGAACTGCTCCGCAAGATGGACGCGTATTGGCGCGCCGCCAATTATCTGTCGGTCGGGCAAATCTATCTCTACGACAATCCGCTGCTCAGGCGCCCGCTGAGCCTCGCCGACGTGAAGCACATGCTGCTCGGCCACTGGGGCACGACCCCCGGTCAGAACTTCATCTACGTCCACTTGAACCGGGTCATCAAGAAATACGATCTCGACATGATCTACGTCTCCGGCCCCGGGCACGGCGGCCCGGCGGTCGTGGGCAACACCTATCTCGAGGGCACTTACAGCGAGATCTATCCAGACATCAGCCAGGACGAGGCAGGGCTGCGAAAGCTCTTTATCCAATTCTCGTTTCCCGGAGGCATTCCCAGCCACGCATCCCCGGAGTGCCCAGGCTCGATCCACGAAGGCGGAGAACTGGGCTATTCGCTCAGCCATTCCTTCGGGGCGGTGTTCGACAATCCCAGTCTCATCGTCGCCTGCGTTGTCGGCGACGGCGAGGCGGAAACCGGGCCGCTGGCAACAGCCTGGCATTCCAACAAGTTCCTCGATCCCGCCACCGACGGTGCGGTGCTGCCCATCCTCCATCTCAACGGCTTCAAGATTTCCAACCCGACCCTCCTGGCCCGCATCAGCCGCGAAGAATTGGACCAATTGCTCCGAGGTTACGGGTGGACGCCCTGTTTCGTCGAAGGGCACGAGCCTGAACTGATGCATCAGGCCATGGCCTCGGCCCTCGACGCCGCGGTCGAGCAGATCAAAAACATCCAGCAAGAGGCCCGCGTCCGCGGCAACCTCGCGCGTCCGCGCTGGCCGATGATCGTGCTCAATTCACCCAAGGGCTGGACGGGGCCAAAAGTCGTTGATGGGTTGCAGGTTGAAGGCACGTTCCGCTCGCACCAGGTGCCGCTCTCCGACCCCGCCACCCATCCCGAACACCTCAAACTCCTGGAAGACTGGCTCAGGAGCTACCGGCCGGAGGAGCTTTTCGACGAACAGGGCCGCCTGAAACCGGAACTGGCCGAACTTGCGCCCAAGGGCCAACGACGCATGGGCGCCAATCCTCACGCCAACGGCGGCATTCTGCTCCGCGACCTGCGGATGCCGGATTTCCGGAACTACGCGGTGGACGTACCCTCGCCCGGGGTCGGCGGCATCGGCGACACGCATGTGCTCGGGCCGTTCCTGCGCGATGTCGTCAAACTGAACGGTGAGGCGCGCAATTTCCGCGTCTTTGGCCCTGACGAGACGCTCTCCAACGGCTTGGAAGCCCTCTTTAAGGTGACCCAGCGCCAATGGGACGCCGCGACCGTGCCGAACGACGAGTTTCTCGCGCCCACCGGGCGGGTGATGGAGATGCTCAGCGAGCACCAATGCGAGGGCTGGCTGGAGGGCTACCTGCTCACCGGGCGGCATGGGATCTTCAATTGCTACGAGGCGTTCATCCACATCGTTGATTCGATGTTCAACCAGCACGCCAAGTGGCTGAAGGTCACTGCCGGTCTTCCGTGGCGGCGGAAGCTTGCCTCGTTGAACTATCTGCTGGCCTCGCATGTCTGGCGCCAGGATCACAACGGCTTCACGCACCAGGATC
>CAZZFF010000016.1:0-70466 GCA_964653485.1 uncultured Verrucomicrobiota bacterium
ACGGCGGCGCTCTTTCTGGCCCTGGGCGGGGGCTGGTGGAACCGAGGGGACCTCGCGAGGATGAACTGACCGAACAGGCCATCCACGCGGGCACGAGCATGACACCAGACACGGCCAACCACAAAAAGGGGGTCCTGCTAGTGGATGATCACCCGCTGGTCCGCGAGTGGCTGAGCACCCTCATCGGCCTGCAACCAGACCTGGCCGTGTGTGGGGAAGCCGCGGCGGCTGCGGAGGCGATGCAGGCGGCCGCGGCCTCGAAGCCCGAGGTGGCCATTGTCGATATTTCCCTCAGAGACTCCTCCGGCATCGAGTTGATCAAAGACCTCAAAGCGGCGTGGCCCAACCTAACGGTGCTGGTGCTCTCGATGCACGAGGAATCCCATTACGCCCAGCGCGCCTTGCGGGCCGGGGCCAAGGGTTACATCATGAAACGCGAGGCGACCAAGAACGTGATCGAGGCAATTCGAACGGTTTTGGAGGGCAAGTTCTACCTGAGCGACACCCTGGCACAGGCGATCACGACGCAGTTCATCGGCGGAAAAACGCCCGGCACCCGCTTTGCGGTCGAGCAACTCAGCGACCGCGAACTGGCCGTCTTCGATCTGCTCGGCCAGGGGCTTGGAACGCGCCACATAGCGGAGGCCCTGCGGGTCAGCGTCAAGACGGTCCAGGCTCATTGCGCGCGTATAAAAGAAAAGCTCAACCTTGCCAGCGCAACGGAACTGCTGCGCGAGGCGGTCCGCCGCCGCGAGGTTGAGGCTCAGGCAGCTACTCCGCCGGCAAATCAATCTTCAGGACCTTCTTGACCCCCTCGCGGAATTTCTGGCGGCTCCGTTGCTCGATGACCCGCTGCTCAGGCGTCAGTTCCTTGTCAATCCGCCTCCAGGAATCCACCAGGATACCGCGCGATTCCCGGATCGCCTGCCCGAA
Organism: uncultured Verrucomicrobiota bacterium; assembly: GCA_964653485.1. Taxonomy (GTDB): domain Bacteria; phylum Verrucomicrobiota; class Verrucomicrobiia; order Limisphaerales; family UBA8199; genus CAVQND01. Next base: position 934 of record CAZZFF010000016.1, read on the forward strand.
GGTCCCTCCGAATTGACGCCCGGTGTCCTCGATGATCGCTCGGACCTTCGGCCGCTGCTCGGGGGTCAGCTTCAACTCCTTTTGCATGTAGTTCATGACGTCGGCGGTCCACGTCTCGAGCTGAAGACTCCGCTCGAACGCGCGCTTGAAGCACATGTTTGTCCACACCGCCCCCGTGACCGCGCCCGCGGCAAAGACGAGGGCGAGGGCCAGAAACACCTTCCAATGCTTGAGTATTTTCATTGAATAAGGCTGCTCGCCAGGAAGCGGAGGGCTGAAGAGAAGCCGGCCGCCGGTTCGGGCGCGTGGGCCTGGCTCAACAGGACGACGACGCCGCAAAGCATCACCGCCGCGGATACCCAGGCCAAAGCCCAGGCGAGCTGTTGGAGTTCGAGAAGCAGCGTGGGAACCCGGGCCGGGGTCCACGCAGCCACGACACGGGCGGCAAACCCCAACGGCGCCTCTTCCGGCTGCCGCGGCAAAGCCCGACGTGCCCAATTCATCAACCGTTTCAGGTCCGAGTCCAAGCGGTTCACAGGCGTCCTTCCTTTCTCAGTTTTACAAAGTATTTGTTCAACTTGTGCCGGGCCCGAAACGCGCGAACCCGGATAAGCGCGGAGGACCAACCGGTCACCTCGCGGACTTCCTCAATCGAACGTTCCTCCACTTCGAGCATCCGGATGACGAGGCGATCTTGCGGGCTGAGAGCTTCCATGAGCATGTCCACCAACTCGCGTGCGCCGATGAGGTCGGCCGGGTGCGGTTCCTGGACATCCGGCGCAGTCACCGCGTCGAGCGCCCGCGCCTGTTCTTCCGGCAGGTCGGCCAGCCGCCACTCCGGGCGAACCCGCTGGGAGCGAATCGCATTGAGGCAATGATTCACCGCGATGCGCGACACCCAATGATTCAGGGGAACTTGGCCTTGGTACTGGTTCAACTTCTCAAACATCTTCAAGAATATTTCTTGCGCCAAATCCTCTTCTTCCGCCCGGCGCGGCAGGTTGCTCCGCACGATCCGGATCACCGTTGGGTACAGGTATTCCACCAATGCACGGGCGGCATCCTGATCGTGATCGCGCACTCGCGCCAGACATTCAACAACGTCCAGATCCAAGTCTTTCGTTATTATGACACGCGAACCGCCCACGCTATTACAGCAAAACGGAGGGAAGCACAAATAGCAGGAAAAGGCTCCCAAGCGGGATGTCTCCTTTCCCACCGGCTTGAGGACAGGTTAATCCTCCTTTTCCGAGGCGATGACGGGCCTTCCTTGCCAGAGCCAGATGTCCTTGTCTTTGAGGAGCATCCCGCAACCGCTGCCCGGGGCGGGTGGGGCCGGGGCTTTTGGGAGCCAGCGCGCAAGAGCCTCGCGGGTGGCGGAACACTTCACGCGCGCAACGACGTTGGTCCACTCATTGGGGTCGTTGCGATGGTCGTAAAGCTCCTCGGAACCGTCGGCATAATGAATGAGGCGCCAATGCTCCGTGCGCACCGAGTGGTTGCCCTGGTTGTGGGTGGTGATGGCGGGCCAAGGGCGATGAGCCTTCGGGTCCTGCAACTGCGGCACGAGGCTGTGGCCTTCAAGGTCTTTCCGGGCCGGCAGGCCACAGAGCTCAACGAGTGTCGGATAAATGTCGAGCAGCTCAACCGCTTTGGAGCACTGCGTTCCCCGTCCCGCTCCCGGCCCGGCCAGGATCAGCGGCACGTGGGTGGAGCGCTCCCAAAGCGAGTTCTTGCCCGTGATGCCCTTTTCGCCCAGGTGCCAGGCGTTGTCAGACCAAAGCACGATGAGGGTGTTCTCGCTCCGACCGGTGGCATCCAGTGAGTCGAGCACCCGGCCGACCTGGCTGTCCATGAAGGTCGTGCTTGCAAGGTAGGCCCTCACGAGCGGACGCCATTGACAGGATTTCTTGAGCCACGAGAGGCGCGGCTCGGGGGGCTTCCAATGGAGATACCAGGCGAACTCGGGCACGTCATCGCGGTCCCCATCCAGCACCGGAGGCAGGATGATTTGGTCTTCAGGCGGGAAACGGTCAAACCACTTCTGCGAGGCAAAACAAGGCACGTGGGGCAGGCGGAACCCGACGGCGAGGAAGAACGGCCGATTCGTCGGCAACGACTTCATCTGCGCGATGGCGGCATCGGCAATTCTCCAATCCGCCTGGTCGTGGTCGTCCTTGGGATACACCCCCCAGTCCATGGCGCGCAAAGTCGAGGGGCAGTTAACCAACTTGTCCTTGGGCAATGGCATGGGCGGAGCCGGACCCCAGACGTTGAACTCGTTCGTATGCAATACGCCCGGGATGGACAGGTCATGGAATACTTTGCCAAAGGCGGCGGTGAAATAGCCATGCCGGGCGAAATACTGTGGAAGCGTGACGCACTCCCGGGTGCGGGCGACGTCACGGATGCCCGGCACCGAGCCGTAAATCCCGGTGGTGGAAGGGCGCAGCCCCGTGAGCACACTCGCGCGCGAGGCATTGCAAAGCGGCGCCTGGCAATGCGCATTCCGGAAAAGCGTGCCCCCAGCCGCCAAGCGGTCCATGTTGGGAGTCTGCGCCTGCGGATGGCCCCCCAGGCAGCCAACCCAATCGTTCAAGTCGTCAATTGCGATAAAGAGAACGTTAGGGGTCCGCGCAACGGGAGCGGCGCCGATGACCCTCAATGGCACGAGGGCCAGTACGACGCTGGCTGCGAGCAGGCCGCCGACGAGCATCCGCGGCTTAACATTCACCGTCGACGACCAAAATGGACTTTCCGTTGACACCCACCATAGATGCCCCCCTGAGAGCAGTGTGGGTGCCAGGAGTCATGCGTTGGCGCAAGTCACTTTGACCCAGTGACTTGGAACATCCCCGCCCTCGGCGGAGGCTCACCGCGCTATGCCGGAGTGGCAGTCCTTACTGCCATTTTGGCATACCCCTGTCAGGGCTTCAGGCCCGCAAAATGCCGATACATCGTGCGGGGCGGGATGCCCAGAATCCTGGCGGCCTGCAATTTGTTGCCGCCGCAGTGCTCAATCGTGGCCTCCACCAGTCGTCTGGCGGCCTCATCGACGGTGGAGCCGATGGGGATGGAAACACACGGCCCAGGCTGTGCTGGCGCCGTTCCCACTGACGCGCCGGAGACCTTTGGCGCGAAGACGAAGCTGCGGATGGTGTCCTCGTCGCACAATGCCGCCGCCCGTTGAATGACGTGCTCGAGTTCGCGGACGTTTCCAGACCAAGGGTGCGCCAGCAACTGATCGAGCGCCGCCGGGGCGATCTCAGTGACGTGCTTGCCCATCAGGGCTGCAAATGTGCCCAGGAAATGGCGAGCCAACAGCCCTATGTCCTCCCGGCGCTCGCGCAGGGGCGGCAGCACGATCTGCACCGTGTTGATCCGGTAGTACAAATCGTGGCGGAATTGTCCCTCCGCGACAGCCCTCGGAATGTCGGCATGGGTGGCGCAGAGGACACGCACGTTGACTTGAATCTCGGTGGCGCCCCCGACGCGGTGAAAGGACCCGTCCTGCAACACGCGGAGCAGCTTGGCCTGCAACTGCGGAGTCATTTCCGCAATTTCATCCAGCAACAGTGTCCCGCCGTCGGCCTGCTCGAACTTGCCGGGCCTGGCCGCGGTGGCGCCGGTGAACGCTCCGCGTTCGTGCCCGAAGAGTTCGCTCTCGAGCAACGTTTCGGGAATCGCCGCGCAACTGATTTTCACGAGCGGGCGAGCGCGGCGCCCGCTCAGACTGTGCAACGCGTCGGCGGCGATCTCCTTGCCGGTGCCGCTCTCGCCCTGGATCAGCACGTTGATATCGGTGGGGGCGATTTGGCGAATGAGTTGTTTGACCGCCTCCATGGGGGGGCTGTCGCCGATGAGGGCTTCGACACCCCGCCGCCGTTGGAGCTGGCGGCGCAACTGTCGATTCTCACTGGTCAATCGTTGCTTCTCCAGGGCCTTGGCCACCGTCTTGAGCAAGGCGGTGCTGTCCAGCGGCTTCTGAAGGAAGTCATACGCGCCGAACTGCATCGCCTCGACCGCCTTTTCGATGCTGCCATAGCCGGTGATCATCACCACTTCGGCTTCCGGCAGCAGTTCGCGCGCCTGTTTCAACAGGGCGATGCCGTCCAGGTCCGGCAAGCGCAGGTCACTGACCACGAGTGCAACAGCTTGTTGCCGCAAGACCTCCAGGGCTTCGCGGCCGGAGCCGGCGGCAACCACGCTATACCCCTCGGCGGCGAGCACTTTGCCAGCGGCGATGCGCAACCGTTCATCGTCGTCCACCAGCAGGATGCGCGATCGTGCGAGCATTTCAGGTTTCTTTCAGCAACGGCAGAGAGATGGCAAAGGTGCAGCCCTTGCCACGGGCGCTTTGGCATTCGATGCAGCCGCCGTGTTCGGTTACGATTTGATGCACGAGCGCCATGCCCAAGCCTGTGCCCCCTTCCTTGGTGGTGAAGAACGGTGCGAACACCTGTTGACGCTGCGCCTCGCTCATGCCTGTGCCGGTATCGCTGACCAGGAGGACCACCTGCCCGCCTTCGCGCCGAGTGTCGATGGTCAGTTCGCCGCCGCCCGGCATCGCTTCGCAACTGTTCCGGATCAGGTTGAGCATGGCCTGCCACAATTGATCGGCGTCAGCGTTGATCCTAGCGGGCGCCGGATCGAAATGGGTGCGCAACTTCACGTTCCCGGATTCCAATTCGGTGTTGATGAACGCCAGTTTTTGATCCAGGAACGCGTTCAAGGCCAGCGGCTGCCGCTGCAACTTCGGTAGCCGGGCGAATTGGAGGTAATCCTCGATGACGCGTCCGATGCGACAAACCTCCTCCCGCATGTCTTTTATGAGTCCTCGCCCTTCGTCGGGCGGATGCCCGCGGCCCTCCGCCAACCTGTCTATTTCCCTGCGGGTGAGGTCGAGGTTCAGGGTGATGGAACCGAGGGGATTGCGAACCTCATGGGCGAGCTGCGCCGCCATCCGGCCCACCACGGCGAGCCGTTCGGCCTGGAGCTTGGCGGCTTCCAGCCGCTTCCGCTCCTTGATTTCCGCCTCCAGCGCCTGTACCGCCGCCGTCCGCTGTTGCACGGTCTGCTCGAGGAAACGGTGCGCCGTCCGAAAGGCCGTGAGCGAATAGACCACCGCAAGGAACAGCGCCAACAACATCAGGGAGTTCCAATACGGCAGCAACGGATGCGCGTAACGATAGCCCGACATTGAATCGGCGATGAACCATGTGGCCGCGCCGACGATCGCCAGCATGATGCCAACCCCTCGTCCGGCCGCCCAGGCGGCCCAGCAAATCGGCACCAGATAAAGCGCCGACAAGGCAAAATCACGTCCGGTGAAGTAATCCACGAAGCCGACCAGCGACGTCAGCGCCAACGCTAGAACGACCACCATCGGTTTTGGCGGAAATGATAAACGCTCCGACCCATTCACGGCTCAGGGTCCCCACGCTCTTATGTCATACCAATGCAACTGGTAGTTGTTGGTATTCAACCCGGCAAGGGTCGTGAGGTAGTCCATGTCGGCTTGCATTTGGGGACTGGCCGCGCTGGTGGAGGCGCCGGAGAACATGGCCAACTTGTTGTCCGGAGTCGGGATCATGTTGGGGGAGCCGGAATCCCCTGGGTTCATCAAGGAGAAGAAGAAAGGCGGGACATCAGCGGAGCAGTAGCCCGCGGCGGTCGTTCCGAAGAACAAGAAGGGCAGGTCCGGAGTATCCGGGTAATAGGTTTGGTAGTCGGACTGGGAGATGACAAACATCGGGGTGATGCTGGGGGGAACGTCTTCGGTAAAGAAAAGGATTCCATAATCATAGACCTCGCCGCCGAAGGTGCCGAGGCGGATGAAATTGGCGGCGATGGTCATCTCGACGAGGGTATTGCTGGCCGTGCAGAACCAGACATGCATGCCGTTGAGGCCGTTCCCCAGGCCGTTGGGGCCCAATCCATGGCCGCGCGTGTAGGCGTGCCTCGGTGTCAGCAGCGTCGCCGGCACCTGGCCGGGCGCGCCTTGATACTCGTTGCACTGCGAGATGGCGGTGAAGCCCTCGACGCCGTAAAGCAAGCAGTTCGTCTCCCACGCCATGACAGGCGGAACCGCCGGCCAGCCCTCCGGAAGCGAATACTCGGCCCACATCTTCATCGTCCGACCGTTTGTGTTTGCGATGAAATTGGTCCAGGCGGCGATGCGGAACGGCGAATCGATCGTCGTCTGAGACTGGGCGACCGCCTGATAGTAGCGCGGTGGCGACCCGGGGGGCGGGGTATCGACATATTGGATCGCGCCCCAGGAATTGGCCGCGGCGGTGCCGAGCGTCTGCCAGACTCCGCTTGTCGGGTCGAGCGTGTACTGAATGACGTAGATGTTCCAAGGAATGCCGGTGAAGGTCACAGAGTAGGTCCCGTTGCTCAATTCCACAAAGCTCGCGCTCTGCTCCGCACCGTAGCTCAGGAGGGGCTCCACGGTCACCGTGCCGACGGCAGTGGCGCCAAAGGAATCTTCTATGGTGTAGGTGAAGGAATCGGGGCCGGCAAAATCCGCTGGCGGGGTATAAAACACCCAGCCGTCACTCAAGGTGACGGTCCCGCCTTCGGCGCTGGTGGGCGATATATTGTCGAACGAGATAGGATTGCCGTCCGGGTCGAAATCATTTGTCAGGAGTTCGCTCACCGGGGCCTTTGTTCCACTGGTCGGGGGCCGATAGAGCAGATCGGCTCCGGCGATTGGAGGGGTGTTGATGATCTGCGGCGTGGCAAGCGCGCCTGTCGCCGTCAGGAAAGTGTCATCGCCCCCGTATTGAGCCGCAATGGTGTGCATGCCGGCGGGGATCGAGTTTGTGGTGAAGGTGGCAAAGCCTTGGGCTAGCGCGACTGGCGGCCCGGCGGGCTGGCCGTCGATGTCGAATTGGACGGTGCCGGAGGGCTCGCCCAACCCCGGGTCATCCGCGGAGACCAAGGCCGTGAGCGTGATCGGTGAGCCCGGCAACGCCGGGTTGGCCGAGGAGGTAACGTAAACATCCACGGCGTTGGGCGTGGTATCAGCCTGCCCGATAGCCCGATAAAACCGCATCGTATTCCCCTGGGGCAGTATATCGTCGTAATGGAAAGTGCCCTGCGCGCCGGCCGTCTCGAGAGCCAGCCATTGCCAGTTCGACCGGCCAGCCCTGTCCTCATACTCGATGATGTAGGTCTTCCAGGAGAGGCCCGAACCGAGGACGCGGTTGGTTCCCGAGCCGGTCTGCAGGAGTGTCAAGGTGCAAGCGGCCTGGCTATTCACCAGGATGGTGACCGTGGCCGAGGCGGAGATGTTGTACTGATCCTGCACGGTGTAAGTGAACGAATCGGCGCCTCCAAAACCGGTGGCCGGTTCGTAGAAAAGCCAGCCGTCGGCGAGGCGGACCGTGCCAAGGTGAGGGGTGGTGGCGCTGAAACTCGCGAGGGCGAGCGTGCCGCCCATGCCATCGGAACTGGCGGCCACCAGGTCCGCGACGGAAACCTTGGTGCCGTGGCCGGGGGAGCGGTTCACGACGAAATTGGCGGCGGCAGCATTTGTGCCGACCATCTGCGGCGGAGTGAGCGCCGCGGTGGCGCCAAGGAAATCGGCGTTGCCTTGATACTCGACCGTCACACTGTGCGAACCAATCGGAAGGGCGCCAATGGTGATCGAGGCCCGGCCTGACGCCAAGGCGACAGGCGGCCCGTAAGGAGCGCCATCCAGAGTGAATTGCACAACGCTGCCGGGAGGTTCAACCCCCGGGGGAGCTGTGCCGAACAGGATGGTCGAGGTGAATGTGACAGGTGAAGACAGGGGCGCGGGATTGGCCGAAGATACGATGGTGACCGTGGCCGCGGCCTTATTGATGTTCAGAACGCCCTTGTTGGTAATCACGCTGTAGTTCGGCAGCAGGTTGTTCGGATCCGAGAGGCCGATGTTGATCGGATAAGCGCCCGGCGGACTGTCGGTCTGGGCCGCGGTGAAGAAGCTCGCTGTGATGTTGTCCCCATTCTGCAGGCCCGCCACTGTGCCAGTGAGGAGAGGATTGGGCACGCCGTAGGCGCGAGTCTCGCTGTCGGCGCTGACCACCAGCACCGCCGGGGTGACGGTGAGTGTCGCTGCATTGGTGGTGACGCTATAGTTGGGGAGCAGGTTGTCGGGGTCGCTGAGCGTGATCGCGATGAGGTATGTCCCCGGCGGACTCTTGGCGGAGGCGATCGTGGCGTACGCGGCCGTGATGTTGTCCCCGTTCTGCAGGCCCGTGAAGCTGCCCGTCAAGGGCGGATTTGGAGCGCCGTACGCGCGTGTCTGGTTGTGTGCGCTGACCACCAGGAGGGCTGGCGTGATTGTCAGGACGCCGGCGTTGGTGCTCACGCTGTAGTTGGGGAGCAGGTTGCCGGGATCAAAAAGGATCGAGGTGATCGGATAATTGCCCGGCGGACTGCCGGTCCCGGCCGTGGTCGAGAAGGTGGCGGTGATGTTGTCCCCGTTCTGCAAGCCCGCCACCGTGCCGGTGAGGAGGGGATTAGGCAGGCCATAGCTCCGGCTCTGGTTGTTCGGCGTGATCACCAGCGGCGCCGGGGTGACGGTGAGGGTGCCTGCATTGGTGGTCACGCTGTAGTTGGAGAGCCTGCCGCCCGGGTCTGAGAGGCCGGCCGTGATGGGGTAGTTACCGACCGCGCTGCCGGCAGCAGCCGCGGTCGAGAGGATTGGGGTGATATTATCCCCGCTCTCAAGGCCGGTCACGGCGCCGGTCAAAGGCGGATTGGGCGCGCCGTAGGCGCGGGTCTGGTTGTCCGCACTCACCACCAGCGGCGCCGGGGTGATGGTCAGGGTCGCCATATTGGTGGTGACGGTATAGTTCGAGAGCAAGTCCTCCGGGTCGTTGAGCGTCACCCCGACATTGTAAGTTCCCACAGGGCTGTTCGTGCCGGCGGCCGTGAAGAAAGTGGCCGTGATGGGGTCTCCGTTGAGGAGGCCCGCCACCGTGCCGGTCAGTGGGGGATTGGGCGCGCCGTAGGCACGGGTCTGGTTGTCCGCGTTCACCACCAGCGCCGCCGGGGTAATGGTCAGGACGCCTGTATTCGTAGTGACGCTATAGTTGGAGAGCACGTTGCTTGGGTCGTCGAAGGCCACCTCGATGCCGTAGGTCCCCACGGGACTGTTGGTGCTGGCCGCGGTGGAGAAAATGGGGGTGATGGTGTCGCCGTTCTGCAGGCCGGTCAGGGTGCCGGTCAACGGCGGGTTGGTGGCGCCGTACGTCCGGGTCTGGTCATCGGCCGCCACCACCAGGGCATATTCGCAGACTCTGAGCGTGCCGTTCGAGTAAACCACGGTGTAATCGGTCGAGGTGATTCCGGAGGGCACGATCGGATAGCTTCCCACCGGGCTGTTGGTATCGGCGGCGGTGGTAAAAGCCAGCAGGCCTCCCAGCGCTGTGGGGTCGTGGTCCGGAACGAAGCCGAGGAAACTGGCGGTGAAAACCGGGTTGGGTTGTCCAACAAGCCGGCTAGTGCTGTTTGCCTGCACCACCAGCAGCGCAGGCACCACGGCCAGAATGGCCGGCGAGTATTGGATGCTGTAGTTGAGCGCGCTCTGGCCCCATACGGAAATCGGGTAGGTGCCCACGGGACTGTTGGTTTGGGCCGGGCTGCTCCCGCTCAAAGGGCCGGTGACCACGCTCGCATTGTCTCCGTTGACGAACCCGCTGTAGCTCACCGTGAAGAGCGGGTTGGTCTGCCCGTAAAAGCGGCTGGCGTTATTGGCCTGGCCTATCAACACGGCTTGGGTCACGGTCAGGACGCCGGTGTTGGTAACCACACTGTAGTTGCCAAGCACGTTGTCCGGGTCGGGCAGGCCAATGTCGATCGGATAAACGCCCACGGGGCTGTTGGTCTGGGCGGTGGTCCAGAAAACAGGCGTGATCGAGTCCCCGTTCTGCAGGCCCGCCACAGCGCCGGTGAATAGCGGATTCGGAGCGCCATAGACGCGGCTCTGGGTGTCCGCGCTGACCACCAGGGGCGCCGGCGTGATCGTGAGCGTGCCCATATTCGTGGTCACGCTGTAGTCGTACAGCACGCTGTTTGGGTCCACCAGAACGACCTCGATGTCGTAGGTCCCCACGGGACTGTTGGTGTCCGCGCTGGTCGAGTAGTTGACGGTGATGGAGTCCCCGTTCTGCAGGCCGGTCACGGTGCTCGTGAATGGCGGATTAGGGGCGCCATAGACGCGAGTCTGGTTTTCGGCGCTGACCACCAACGCGTATGGCAGCACGCTGAGCGTGCCGTTAGAGTAGGTCAGGGTGTAATTGGTCGAGCTAAGCCCCGATGGCTCAATCGAATAGGTTCCCACCGGGCTATTGGTCTGGGCGGGAGTGGTAAAGACCAGCGTCCCTTCCAGCACGCTCGCGTCCTCGTCATTGACCAACCCGAGGAAGGTGGCGCTGAAAACCGGATTGGTCTGGCCGAAGGCGCGGGTGGCATCGTTGGCCTGGACCACCAGCGGCGCGGGCGCCACCGTCAGAGTGCCCGGCACGTACTGGATGCTGTAATTGGGCGCGCTCTGGCCTGAGACGGAAATGGGGTAGGTGCCTGCCGGGCTATTGGTTTGGGCCGGGCAACTCCAGACCAACGGGCCGCTGACGAGGCTGGCGGTGTCCCCGTTGACAAAGCCACTGTAGCTGAGGTTGAAGGGCGGGTTCGTCTCCCCATAGAGCCGGCTCGTGGTGGTGACTTGGCCAATCAGCGCGGCCTGGGTGACGTTGAGAACGCCGTTGACAAAGCTGAGCGTGTAGTTTGCCGCCTGTAAACTCCCCGGCGCGAGCGTGATAGGGTAGGCGCCGACCGGACTGGCGGGAGCGGCCGCCGTGGCCAGGATGGGGCTGCCCGTCAGTGCGGAGTTCTGGGTGTCTCCGGCGACGAGACCGGAGACGGTCCAGGTGAGAAAGGGATTGGCGGCGCCATAGGGCCGGCTCTGGTTTTGGGCCGCAACGACAAGCGGGGCGGGCGTGATAGAGAGCGTGCCGCCGGTGGCGGTGACGGAATAGTTGTTTAGCGCGCCGGCGGGATCTTGGATGAACGGCACGATGGTGTAGCTTCCGACGGGACTGTCGGCGTTGGCGGTGGTCATGCAAAAGACGGTGATGTTATCGCCGTTTGTCACGCCAATAACCGAGCCTGTCAGAGGCGGGTTTGCGGCCCCGTAAACCCGCGTGGCATTCGCGGTGGCGACTACGAGCGGCCGCGGCAAGACATCGAGCGACACGATCGCCGTGGCTGTCGCGTAATTATTGGTATCCTCCGGGGCAAAGGTGACGAGCAGGCTCTGCCCTGTGCCGGCCTCGAGCATCGTGCCGGCGGGCGGCAGATAAGAGAAGCTACCGGGAATACTGGCGGTGGCATTCAGTTGGGCCGCGCTGAGGGGTGTGCCGTAGGTAATGGCCGCCGGTTTGGTCCAGGTGATGGAGGGCACCGCTTTGGGAATGCCGGCGATTTGAAGGGCCCAACTGTTCAGGGTGTTCGTGCTGCCGTACTCCATGCCCGCCAGAAACAACACCCACTTGCCTTGGGGGCTCAACCCATCGAACTCGCTCAGGAACGTCGTCCGCTGAGTGGTGTCGAGCACCAGGGTCGGGTCGATAAAGCGGGCATCAGGTTGCCATATTCCGGTCAGCGGCGAGCCCCGGGGAGGCGTCGTGAGAAGGCGGTATTCATGAATATCGTTGGTCGCGGAGTCGGAAAAGGTCACATCGAAACCGCAATCGTCGTACCCATACGGGCTGGTTGCGGTCTTGCCTGTCCGGTTGAGCAAGACCGTCAATCCGCTCCCGTGCTGGAGGTAGCAATACAGGTCCCCGTTGTAATCCCCGGAGATCTTCAACTGCACTTGGAGAGAGGTAATTTGCGAGATGCCCGACGTAAAGGCGCGGACATCCGTAACGCCGGCTGGGTTGCCGGCGGGAATGGTCAAATTGATGCCCGAAAACACATTGGTCTGGGCGATTTGCCCGGTGGTCTTGGCCACCTGGGCAGGAAGGGTAACGACGCTGACCCCCAGCAGCACTACCCACAACTTGAGATAACTCATGGAGGTCCTCCTCGCCGCACGCACTGTTCTTCGTTTGTAATCATGTCGCCTCCGGGCTCGATCTCCCCGGGCGCCGGCGCCATATCTCCCCTCTGCCGGCGGCAATCCCAACCTTCGCTTTGGGTGGCGTGATGATGCACCGCTCGGCCCCAAAAGGCAATAAAAACTTGACTCGCCGCTCGAATATGGGGGCGGGCGCGATAAGCAATGGCCGGTCCCAGAAAAGACTAAGGCGCGCCGACGAAGTCCGTCGGCGCGCCGAGGCTGTTCTGCCTGAATGGGAAGGGTCTGGCGGCCCTATCAAGTTCCCTGCTTGAATTGGTCCTTGTTCTTCTCCGCCTCGGCCAAGCCCGTATCGAGCTTTGCGCGAAACTCGCTGTCAAACTCTTGCAGGTCCTTGAGCGACAGCTTCACGACGGTGCCGGCGACGACTTCGCCTTCCTCGCCTTTCGAGGTCATGACGCGCATGGCTATGAGCGTGGTTTCGGTCGCATCCTTGAGCGCGTCGTCCTGGCCCGGCTCGAGCTTCAACAGATCGCCTTCGGAAACGGCTCCGGCGGGTTTTTCATCCGCCGCGTTGAGGACCACGACGGTCTTGGACACCGGGTAGATGTGGCTGGGGTCGGCCAGAGTCTTTGAAATGTCAGGAGCGGCGGGCGCCTGACCCTGAGCGGCCTGATCGGCCAGTTGCTTCTTTTCGGCCACGGCCTGTTCGACCTGATTCTTCAGGGCTTCCTTGGTGTCTTTATCGATCGGGGTGGCGTTGGGGTTCGGCTTGTCGGCGTTGGCCTCCATGCGCTCAGCTACGGCGGCCCTTTTCTCGGCGTCCGCAGCCTTGATCTCGGCCAATGCCTGCGCCTGGCGGGCGGCCGCGAGCTCGGCCTCCGTGGCCTCCAGCTTGGCGGCTTCCGCGGCTTCGGCGGCCTTTACGGCCTCTTCGTGGGCGATGCGGGCCTCCTCGCGCGCCTGGGCGACGGTGACCGTCGCCGCATAGTGGTCGGCAACGTAGCCCGCGACGAGCCAGTCGGTGACCCAGTAACTGGGCGCCGGGTACACCTCATAAGCGGCAAAATAGGGCCCGTGATAGCGATGATACCAATCGAAGCCCTCCCAGCCCCAGGAGAAATGGAAGGGATGCACCACAAGGACGCCGTCGGGACGGTACCAGTATGGGTCATACCAGGACACCAGGGCCGGCCGGAGCACAACGAGTTCCGGCCGGTACACGAAACCGAAACGGCCGCGGTCGTAGTTGCGGACCACGTCATGGACCACGGTATCCTTGACAATGGTCGTGTTCCGAATAATCGTCGTATTCCGAATGGTTACGGTCCGCGAGACCTCGACGCCGCGCGCGTCAACGCGGACCGTCTCGTGGGAGCGCGCTTCCCCATCCCGGCCCATCTGGTGCGTCGTGACTTCCTTGGTGCCATCCCGGTTGACAACCTCTTCACGCTTGGGTTTCCCGTTCAGCCCATAGTCGGTCGTGTGCTTGGACCCGTCCGGTTTCTCGACCGTTTGCCGCTCGGTCCGGCCGCTCGGAGAAAACTGGGTCGTATGCTGCGTTCCGTCCTTGGCCTTTACAACCTCCTTTTGTTTTGTCCCAGTCGCGGAAAAATGCGTGGTCTGCTCCGTCCCGTCCGGGTGCTTGACCACTTCCTGCTTTCCAGCCTTCCCGCCCGCCGCTCCGGCGGCCGTAGTCGCCCCGGTCTTGCCGGCAGCGGCCCCAGCCTTGGTGGCTGCGCCCGTCTTGCTACCCGTGGTTGCGGGTGTCGTGGTTGCGCCGGTCTTGCTGCCCGTCGTTGCTGGTGTCGTGGTTGCGCCGGTCTTGGTGCCCGTGGTTGCGGGCTTCGTGGTTGCGCCCGTCTTGCTGCCCGTCGTTGCGGACGTCGTAGCTGCCCCGCTCTTGGCGCCCGTCGTTGCAGGGGTTGTGGTCCCGCCGGTCTTGGTGCCCGTGGTTGCAGGCGTTGTCTTTCCCCCGGGCTGGGTACTCGGAGCAGCCGGGCGGGCTGACGAGCTGCTGGGTTGATCTTTCTTCTTCGTGGTAGTCGTATCCTGAGCTGCGCTGGGCAGGCTCGTGAGGCCCGCGAGCAGCAGGATGAGGATTCCCGCCTGAAACCGGCGAGATTTGAACTGCTTCATTTTTGATTTCATCTGTTGGTTGTTAGACGGCGAGCACCTGACCCAAAGCGCCGCGGACTTGCGTGGTCCATTCAAGTGGACCATTCCGGGCGCCAACAAAGTCAAAGCCCTGATGGCATTGCCCTTGACTAGAGGTGTACCGACCCGTCTGCTTTTATCTCATTCGGGGCGCGGAAGCAAGGCTTTTACATCTGTTCCAGGGTTTCGAGGCCGAGGACTTCGAGGCCTTGCTTCAGGACCGCGGCGGTCAGGCCGCAAAGAACCAGGCGGGTGGCGCGTTGAGCGAGTTGGGCTTTCAGGACGGGGCAGTTCTCGTAGAAGGCGGTGAAGAGTCCCGCCAACTCGAAGAGATAGTTGCAGAGGTAATTGGGCCGGTATTCCTGGGCGAGGGCATCGAGAACCAGCCCGAAGCCGAGCAGGCCCTTGGCGAGGGCGATTTCCTGGGGCGCGCTCATCTGAAGCTGGGCGCCTGACTCCGCGAGCGGCGCGGTGTCGGGTCCGCCCTTGCGGAAGATGCTCCGAATGCGGGCGTAGGCATACTGAAGGTAGGGAGCGGTGTTGCCGTTCAAGGCGAGGAGTTTGTCCCAACTGAACATGTAATCGCTTTGGCGGTTGGGCAGCAGGTCGGCGTATTTGATGGCGCCGATCCCCACGATGCGGCCGATTTGGCGACGCTGCGCTTCGGGCAGCTCCGGACTCTTTTCCGACACGGCCTTGAAGGCGCGTTCCTCCGCCTCGTCGAGGAGTTCCGAGAGGCGGATGGTCTCGCCGGACCGCGTCTTGAAGGGCTTGCCGTCCTCGCCGAGGATCGAGCCGAACCAAACATGGGCGAGCTTGGCGCCGGCCTCGGGATGCCACCGGCGGAAGCTTGCGAACAATTGCTGGAAATGGAGCTGCTGGCGGCCGTCGGTAACGTAGATGACCTCATCGGCGCGCCAGGTCCCGATGCGCCAGGCAAGCGTGGCCAGGTCGGTGGTGGCGTAGTTGAAACCGCCGTCGGTCTTCTGCACGATGAACGGATTGGCGACCCACTCGCCTTCCTTTCGCACGAGGAACGGGTCGTCCTTCGGGGGCGGAGAGCCGTCGGAAAGGATTACTTTGGCGCCGCGGCTTTCGGTGGCGATGCCCCGCCGCACCAACTCGTCCACAGTGCCCTTGAGCTGCGGGTTGTAGAAGCTCTCGCCGAGGGTGTAGTCGAATTTGACACCCAGGCGCCCGTAGATGGAATCGAACTGGGCTTGCGAGAGGCGTATGATCTCCCGCCAGATGGAGAGGTTCCCGGCGTCTCCGGCTTGCAGTGCGACCAACTCGGCGCGAGCGCGGTCGAGTGTCGCGGGGTCGAACTCCGGCTTGGCGGGATCGCAACGGGCGCTGATCAGCTTATAGATGCGCTCCAGTTCGCCGAGCGAGTCCGTTTGGAGCCGGGCGGAGTCCAGCGCCGTCTTCCATCCCGTCAGGAGCATGCCGAACTGGGTGCCCCAATCTCCGAGGTGGTTGTCCGTGATGACTTTGTGCCCCAGCAACCGCAACGCGCGCGCCAGGCAATCCCCGAGGATGGTGGAGCGGATGTGGCCGACGTGCATCGGCTTGGCGGCGTTCGGGGAGCTGAAGTCCACCACAACCGTCCGAGGATGGGCGGCCTTGTCGAAAAACAAATGCCGGCCCTCGGCGGCGGCCTGGAGCGTCCGCGCCAATGCAACCGTCTTGAGCCTGAAATTCAAGAAGCCGGCCCCGGCGATCTGGACCGGTTCGCACCAGTCGGCCACGTCCAGCTTGTCAACCACGGCGGCGGCCAACTGGCGTGGATTCATCTTCCGCGCCTTGGCCAGCGCCATCAGCCCGTTGGTCTGGTAATCTCCAAACTTGGGGTCCGGGCAGGGGCGAATCAACACCTCCGAGGGGTCCGCGTCCGGCAGGACCGCCCCAAGGGCCTCATGCAGGCGCTGCTCGATGACGTTGCGGGGCAGCGCGCTCACTTTCTCCCTTGCCCCCGGATGATTTGGAGCATGGTGTCGGCATCGGGGGCTTGTTCGAGAGCTTGGCGGAATTCGGCGTTGTGGAGCAGCTTGGCGATGTTGGCGAGGGTATGGAGGTGCTTCTGGAACTGGCCCTGTGGCACCAGGAAAAGCATGACCAGGTGGACCGGTTGATTGTCGAGGGCATCGAAGTCGACCCCTTTTTGGGAGCGTCCGAGCGCGCCCACCACCTCGTTAATCAAATCGGTCGAAGCATGGGGGATGCCGATGCCGAAACCAATTCCGGTGCTCATCGAGGACTCGCGCTTCTTGACCACCACCGCGATGGCGTCGCGGTCCCCCGTCTGGATCTTGGCCGTGGCCACCAGGTTATTGATCAATTCATCAATGGCGTCCCAGCGGTTCGCCGCCCGCAGCTCAGTGATGATCTGCTGTTTGCTCAGAATATCGCCTAAATCCATAGCGTCGGAATTGGTCCGCCCAGTCATTTCGCCCCAAGTTGCCCTTCATATCAAGACAGAAGTGATTCCAGCCGCTCTTTGGGCGCGCTCTCACAAGAGCCCTCCCAGCCTGCGGAGCACGGCCCCGGTGCTGTCAACCCACCAGCCCATCGCGCTCAGCACCCCCACGCGGCCGGTCAGCACCGGAACACCCGCCAGCAAAACCGCCATGTTTCCCAGGAAGATGATGACCGCCGAAAACAGATATCCGTGCTCGGCCAGGTCGGATTGGCCGTACTTGAGGATATGCGCGGTGAGAGTCACGTGGAAACAATACGCCGCGCCCAGCAAGAGATGAAACCAGACCGCGTAAGGCCGCCAGTCCCAAATCAAATGCCCGGCCACAAAAACGAGCACGACCAGGATGGCGTAGAGCGGGCAGAAATAGGGGGCCAGGGAAATCAGGAAATTGCTCTTCGTCACTACCACGTGCCCTCCTTTGCCCGAGGCCTTGAACCCCTTGACCTTCCCTCCCATCAGCCAGGTGGAGAGGGCGTGTGTCAACTCGTGGCCAAAGACGTAAACCCACATCGGTTTGGGCAAGAGCAGGTAGATGACTCCCCAGCACGCGGCCCCCGCCAGAAACGCCACCCACATCGTCTCGGCCTTGCCGCTGGCACGCAGAACACGCCACAAAGCCGCCGAGGCCCCCGCGCACGCCGGCAGGAGCAGAATCCCGATGAACAGTTTCACCCACTTTGGCACCCCGGTATTATTTCCCAGCCCGCCCGCGCCGCAACCAAAAACGAGCAGGAAAAGAAAGACCTGCCCCGCGAAGAGGGCGGGCGACCGGAGCACGCTCGAAATCCTCTTGACAAATACGCAAAAAGCGTCTATATATACGCGCAATGCGTAATTCCACCATCACCGACGCCCTCTTCCCACGGGTCCGCAAACGGTTGCTGGCCGCCCTGTTGTTAAATCCGCGGAGGCATTGTTACGCGTCCGAATTGGCGAGACTTTTGGCCGTTCCACCATCCACCTTGCAGAGAGACCTCGCGAGACTGACCGCGGCGGGCATTTTCAAAATGTCGCGCAGCGGAAATCGAACCTATTTTCAGGCGGATCAATCCTGCCCCATATTCTCGGAACTTCGATCACTCTTGCTCAAAAGCGACCTGGAAATCAGATGAAAACCTCGCCCTCAATCGGCCAATATCTCATCGAGCGGCTCTATGCGCATGGAGTGCGGCATGTCTTCGGCGTGCCCGGCGATTACGTGCTGGGGTTTTACGACCAGCTCTCGAAGAGCAAGCTGCGCATTATCAACACATGCGATGAACAGGGCGCCGGGTTTGCGGCGGATGCGTACGCCCGGGTGCGCGGGCTGGGGGCGGTTTGCGTCACCTACTGCGTTGGGGGCCTCAAATTGGCCAACACCACTGCCGAGGCCTTTGCGGAAAAGTCTCCCGTTGTGGTCATCAGCGGGGCGCCGGGCATAAAAGAGCGCCGGAAAAACCCGCTCCTGCACCACAAAGTCCGGGAGTTCGACACCCAAAAGAAAGTTTTCGAGGAACTCACCGTGGCGGCCACCGTGCTGAGCGAGCCGCAGACCGCCTTTCAGGAAATTGATCGGGTGCTGCACGCGGCGTTGCGCTTCAAGCAACCGGTCTATGTCGAGCTGCCGCGGGACCTCGTGGACATGCCGGGCATCCCCCACCACCGGACACTGGAAATCCACGAGCGGAGCAACCCGCACAGCCTGCGCGCCGCGCTGGCCGAAGCTGCCGAGAAGATCGAGGGCGCCCGCCAACCGGTCATCCTGGCCGACGTCGAAGTCCACCGTTTTGGCCTGCAGGAACGGGTGCTCAGCCTCGTGGAGAAGACCGGTATCCCGGTGGCGGCAACCATGCTCGGTAAATCGGCCATCGGCGAGCAACACCCGCTTTACCTCGGGGTCTATGAAGGGGCAATGGGGCGCGACGATGTCCGCCGCTACGTCGAGTCCAGCGATTGCGTCATCTTTCTCGGGGCGTTCATGACGGACATCAATCTCGGGGTCTATACCGCCCGCCTCGACCCGCTCCGCTCCATCTACGCCAACAGCGAAAAGCTCTCGATTGGCTATCACACGTATCCCGAGGTCCGTTTCAAGGATTTCCTGGCCGGGCTGCTCCGGTTGGGCCTGCGCCGCCGGCCGCCGCGCAAAATACCGCATCCGACGCCGATTCGGCCCTTCGTCCCCACGGGCGGCACGCTCACGGTCAAGCGGCTCTTCGAGAGATTGAACGCCTTCCTCTCGGCCAACACCGTGGTCGTGGCCGACGTGGGCGACGCCTTGTTCGGCGCGGCGGACCTGTTCATCCGGGAGCGGACGGAGTTCATCAGCCCGGCCTATTACACTTCGATGGGATTCGCGGTGCCCGCCAGCGTCGGCGTTCAACTGGCCAACCCGAAGCTCCGCCCTTTGGTCCTGGTGGGCGACGGCGCGTTTCAGATGACAGGCATGGAACTGGCCACCGTGGCGCGCAACGGTTTGAACCCGGTGGTCGTCGTGCTCAATAACCGCGGCTACGGCACCGAGCGCCAGATGCAGGACGGCCCTTACAACGACCTCTGGCCCTTGGACTACAGCCGCCTGCCCGAAGTCCTCGGCGCCGGCCGCGGGTTCATCGTCCGCACCGAGATGGACCTGGATGCGGCGCTCGACCAAGCCCAGGGCTGGACCGAGAGCTTCTGCCTGCTGGACGTTCATCTTGCCCCTCTCGACCACTCGCCCGCCCTCGACCGCCTGGCAGAACGGCTGGCCAAGAGCTTGGGAGGCAGGGCTGCCGTGGGACCAGGGCGGCAGGCGGACGCCAGGCGCCGGCAGCCCTGAAATCCGAAATCCGAAATCCGAAACCTCAAATCCGAAATCCGAAACCTCAAATCCGAAACCTCAAATCTCAAATTGGAAATCCTAAGTCCGAAGTCTGAAATCTGAAATCTGAAATCCTAAGTCCGGCACGGTCTTGACATCGCTGCATCGGGAGCCGCAAGGTGGGTCATGCCAGCACCATGCTGTTCGTCCGGGGCTGAGGGCCGAGAGCCGTGCCAAGCGGGCGCGGCGCCTTCGGGCGGAGTTGGGCCTGGCGGGCCGATCGAGTACTTCGGCAGCATGATTGACCGCTGCTACGATTTTGCCGAGGCAGCCAGGGGACAGGGCCGGCCAATTGTCGGCATCCTGTGCGAGTTCACCCCTCGCGAGCTTATCCTGGCCGCGGGGGGCGTGCCCGTCTGCCTGTGCGGCGGGTCGGCGGCGACCATCCCCGCCGCCGAACAGTATCTGCCCGCCAATCTCTGCCCCCTCATCAAATCCACCTTCGGCTACTTCGTTAAAGGCTCCAATCCCTTCCTGAATTGGGCCAGCCTGGTCGTGGCCGAGACAACCTGCGACGGCAAAAAGAAGATGTTCGAGCTGCTCGCCCGCGACAAGCCGATGTATGTCCTGGAGTTGCCCCAAAAGGCCGACGACCCCGACGGGCTGGAACACTGGACCGCAGAAGTCCGGAAGCTCAAGGCCCACCTCGAGGAACGGTTCAAGGTGAACATCACCGATGCCAAACTGCGCGCTGCCATCGAGGTCATGAATCGCGAGCGCCGCTGCCGCAGAGAATTGGCCGCCCTGATGGCCGCCGACCCGCCGCCCCTGAGCGGGCGGCAACTGCTCGAATTCAAAAGCATCATCTCCGGCATCGAAGCCGACCTCGAGCATTACGCCGCCGCCCTGGCCTGGTTCGGCGATGCCGGCCGGGCCGGAGCCGCGCGGCCCGGCGGCGCGACCCCGCCGCGCAAGGTCCGCGTCCTGCTCACCGGCGTGCCGGTGGTCCACGGCGCGGAACGCGTAGTGGAGCTGATCGAGAGCTGCGGCGCCGTCGTTGTGTGCCAGGAGAATTGCACCGGGCTCAAGCCGATCCTCGAAGACGTGGACACGCATGACCCGGACCCGATTTCGGCAATCGCCAGGAAGTACTACCACCTGCCCTGCTCAGTCATGATGGGCAACGACCGGCGCCTCGAAATGCTCCGTTCGCTCGCCGCCCGGTTCCGGCCCCATTGCGTCATCGAGTTGGTCTGGCAAGCCTGTTTGACCTATGACATCGAGTCGTTCCGGGTGCGCCGCATGGTCGAGGAGGACCTGCGGCTGCCTTATCTTAAACTCACCACGGATTATTCGCCCTCGGATTCAGCCCGCCTTTGCGCCCGCATCTCCGCCCTCGTTGAAACCGCCGCCTCGATCTCCGCCTCGTAGCCTTGGCGGAAGGTCGGGTATCTCAATGTGTAGCCCAACTCGTCCTTGAGCTTGCGGTTCGAGACCCTCTTGTTGGTCAGCCCGCGCTTGGCCGATGTGCCGGGGCCCTCGGACGCCGCCGGCGGCAATGCGCCGCTCAGTGCCGTCGCAAGCCATTGATAGCAGCCAAGCTGGGTCACCGGCTCGTCGTCCACGGCATTATATATTTCGCCGGGCCGGCCTTTCTGCAGGGCCGCGATGACGGCCCCCACCACATCGTCCCGGTGGATCATGTTCAGGATGCGCCCGCCGCCGCTCTCAATTCGGGCCTCGCCGCTCAAATACTGTTTGAGCCAGTAGCCCCGGCCCGGACCGTAAATGCCCGCCAGACGCATGATGACCGCGGGAAACCCCCGTTGCCGCTCCGCCTCGATCAGGAGCCTCTCAGCCTCCACGAGCACCCGCGCCGTTTCCACAAGCGGCTCTGTGGGCGCCAATTCGTCCACCACCGAGCCGTCGTTCTGGCCATAGACGGCGGTGCTGCTGGTATAAACGAATTTCCTCGGCGGCCGGGCGGCCAGCCATTCCAGCAGGTTGCGCATGCCTTGGACATAAACCGCGCGATACCCCTCCGGGCCGCCGCCGGACGAGGAAACGCAGTTGACGACCCAATCGTACCCCGCGGGCAATCGGGCCAGGTCCTCCGGTTTGGCAATGTCCCCGGCCAGAGGCACAAGCCCCGCGCAGCCCCGCACAGCCCCGCTCCAGGCGGCGCGCCTCAGGGCGAAGACCTCATTTCCCATCGCCGCCAGGGCCGCCCCAAGAGGCAGCCCCACGTAGCCGCAGCCGATAATCAACACGCGCATAAGCCAAGGTCAGGCGCGGATAGTATCCATCGATAGCGGGGTCTATTTGGAGAACAATCAGACCGGCGCCGGCGGTTGGGCATTCCCTCGAGCATCCTGAAACCCGTGACATCAAATCCTAAGCTTACGATCGGGCTTCGGGGAACCACGCTTTGGCGCGGCGCGGTTTCCGGAAGATCAGGAGAAGAGTGACGCCCAGACCGGACAGCGCGAAAGTGCCCGGCTCGGGAACAAGGCTCGTCATGACCAGGTCGCCCACGCTGTTCCAGCCGGTGATGCTGGCGGGGATGCGGGGCGGGTTAAAGAAATAGTCAGTGGTGGGGTTCAGGAAGGCAACCACGCCGGCGCAGGGATTTACATAAGCACCATTGAGCATCTCGGTCCAACTTCGAGCGGAATTATTCCAGGCCGCGAGCGCAAGGACCACCGTGCTGCCCGCGGGGGTGACATCCGGCATGTTCACCTGGCCTAAAATCAGCGCGCCGGAATTCGCCGGCATGGTCTTATCGACGAACGTCGTCTGTAAGTCGAACCCGTCCTTCACCATAGTATTGTATGCTTCCAGGCCCGAAGACGGAGCGGGCGGCAGATTGATGCCCGCCGGGACGGAGGATGCGCCGCTGAGTTCCCACACTTCCAAGCCGTAGGTGCCGCCGTAGTAATTGCCAGGGGTATTAATGGCGACGCCAAAGTTGAAGGCGCCGCCGGAGTTGTCCAAGTTTATCGAGCCTTGGCCGAGAACGGCCTGTGCGACGCCGAGAATAGCAATGCCCGTCAGTACCAGCCTTTTCATCCCAAGACCAAGGATACGCCCTTGCCAGGGACGTGCAAGCACGAAAGCGCGGCACGAAATCCTGGTCGCGAAACAGAATAGTAACCGCCAGTGGACCTTTCCCGAGAGGCATTGCCCCTAAGTGGTCAGCTTCCACGGGCTGCGCATCGGCCGGGAGAGCATGGCGTTGGCGGAGTCGTCGTTCTCGAACCGCTCGGCCTTGGGGTCCCATTTGAGTTTGCGGCCGAGCCGGATGGCGATATTGGCCAGGTGGCAGACGGTGGAAACCCGGTGGCCGATGTCCACGGGGAAATAAGGGTCCTTCCGGCTCTTGACGCATTTGAGGAAGTCATCGTGCTCGCCTTCGATGTTGGTGTAAAGGTGCAGGTCGTTCGGGCCGATGGGCGAGTTGAGGATTTCGGGGGAGCTGGCCTCCACCTTGGCGCGCCAGCCGTTGTTGCCGACCCATCCGTCGGTGCCGATGAACTTGATGCTGGGGTTGCCCGGGGTGCAGGTCATGACGACGCCGTTGGCGTAGCGGTAGGTGACATTGTAGTCCTTCACGGTGTTGAAGAGCCCGCCTTCCCAGAAGTTGCCGGTGGCCTCGATCTCGACCGGACCGGTTCGTTCCGTGTCGTTTGCCCATTGGGCGGTGTCGAACAAGTGGGCGCCCCAATCGCAGATGATCCCGCCCGAATAATCCGAAATCCAACGGAAGTTGAAGTGGACGCGGTCCTTGGTATAGGGGGCTTCCGGCGCCGGGCCGAGCCACATCTCATAATCCAGCTCGGGTGGGACGGGCTGGGGAGTCGGATCACCCGGGAAGGTGGGCTGCTTGGGGAGAATGACCTCGATCTTCTGGAGCTTGCCAATCCGCCCATTGCGCACCAGTTCGGCTATCCGATGGTACTCCGGCACGGCGCGATCCTCGGTGCTCGTCTGGAAGACCTTGCCAAGCTTGCGCATCGTATCGATGAGAATCCTGCCTTCGCCGATGGTGAGCGTCGGCTTTTCACATTGGACATCCTTGCCCGCGCGGGCGGCCATGACGCTGATCAGCGTGTGCCAATGGTCCGGCGTCGAAATCATCACGGCATCAACGTCTTTGCGCGCCAGCACCTCGCGAAAGTCCTTTGTCGTGGCGCAGTCCTCGTTGTCGTATTTCGTGTCGGTCATCATCTTAGCCCGGTGCATCCGGGCGCCGTCCACGTCGCACACGACGATGACCCTGGCCGCCTTGAGTTCGAGGTATCTTTGCAGGTTCCAGGTAATCCCGTGGTCCCCGGTGCCGATGAAGCCGATGGTAATCTGCTTGCTCGGGGCCTCGGCCCCCAGGACCGATGCCGGGACGATATAGGGCAGCGCCAAACCGGCCGCAGCCGTCCGCACAAATTGCCGCCTGCTGAGCTTCTTCATGAATTGGTTGGGTGATAATTGGTTCGCCGATCGAGTTTAGTGCGGCCCGACCTTAATCTGGCAACTACGAAATGGCGACACGTTTTTTCCAGCCGCGGCTTCTTCAACAAGAACTTTGCGGTTGACAGAGCCGCGGCATTCAAGGGTATGCTCCGTCAATGCTTGGCCATTGTTTCAACTGAAATCTATCCCTATGAATAATCAAGAGAAGCAACCAGTTAGCGCCCTTCCTTCGTATATCACGAGCGCATCGCCCAATCCCCAGGGCAACCGCGCCCCCTGGTATAAGACGACCGCCCAAACCTACGCCGGCA
Source organism: uncultured Verrucomicrobiota bacterium (assembly GCA_964653485.1). Lineage (GTDB taxonomy): Bacteria > Verrucomicrobiota > Verrucomicrobiia > Limisphaerales > UBA8199 > CAVQND01. The sequence goes on from CAZZFF010000016.1 coordinate 25,200, forward strand.
TTTTCCTGTGGTTTGCCTTCTGGGATGGGATGTCGGGCAACGGCCTGTCCGTCGGCGGGTTGGGTCCCGTCCTGATTGGAGTGGTGCTTGGCGCGATTATTTGCCATTTCCTGTTCTACTTGGTGCCGGGCATCCTCGGCATGCAGACTGGCCTGCCTCTGTACATCGTGGGCACATCCACCTTTGGAGCGATGGGCGGCTTGATAATGCCCGGGTTCCTGATGGGCGCGCTGCAGTTCGGTTGGTTGGCCGTCAACTCCTACTTTTCCGCCGGGGCTTTGGTCGCCGGCTTCGACGCCCCGGCGTTGCGCATCCCCATTTGCATCCTCTGGACGCTGGCCGCGGCCTTCGTGGGCATGAAGGGCATTCAGTACGTCGCCCGGGTTGCGACATACCTCCCGCTGATTCCGCTCGTCGTGCTGATCGCGGGTTTGGTGCTGTTTGCCGGGTCGGCGGGCGACTATAAGCCCGCGGCCGATGCGGCTGCTTCAGGCGGCGCGATGAAAGCCGCGTTGGCCATGATTGCGGCGATCGTTGGTTTCTTTGCCACGGCGGGCGCCGCCGGGGTGGACATTTGCATGAGCAACCGCGACAAGCGGGACGTGAGCTTGGGCGGCATCGTCGGGGTCATTATCGCTGTTATCTTTACCGCGGGCATCTCGGTCATCGCCGTCGCGGGCGCCCAGGCCGCCCATGTCGTGGACCCTGCCAATCCGGACAGCGTGAAGATGACGTTCGCTCTCGGGGCCAAGCTCTCCAAGGGCATGTTCGCGGCCACCATGATCGGTTTGACCCTGGCCGCCTTCCCCGGCGCGTGTTTCTCCTCGTTCATCGCCGCCAACAGCTTCAAGACGACCATGCCGAAGGTCAGTCCGTTCGTCTCCGTGGGCCTTGGCGCTGTCGTGAGCATTATCCTGGCCGTCACCGGGGTCGCCGGCAACCTCGTCAGCGTCTTCGGTTTGATCGGGGCCTCCTTCGGACCGATCGTCGGGGCCATGGCGGTGGATTACCTGCTCTCCGGCGGCCGATGGTCGGGTCCGCGCGCCGGCTTCAACCCGGCCGGGTGGATCGCCTGGTTGGTCGGATTCATTGTCGGCATTCTTCCAAACCCGATGCTCCCGACCTCGCTCCAGGTCAACGTGCCTTGCGCCCCTGTGGCAGCCTTCATAGTCGGCGCCGTCGTCTATTTCATCCTGGCCAAGATGGGCCTGCAAACGCAGGTCATTCCGCTGCCGGCCAAGGCCTCGAATTCCGCCCAGCAGGCGGCTGCCAAGTAATCGGCGCGCCTCGGCGCTTCATCAACGGCTGGGCGATCTGATCGAAGCAGCCTTTGGCTCGGGTGGCGTCTCGCACGCCACTCCAGGTCCAATGCCGTTCTGAAATCCCGCTCTGGCGCAGACTTGCTGTCCCGGAGGGACATTCGACAATAGCCCAACGTTTCAACGTTGGGTCAGGACGTTAGAGAGGGATTTAGTCCCGGAGGGACGACTGAAATCGAACGTGTTTCGTCCGTCCCTTCGGGACTATTCTCGTGATGTCCCTCCGGGACAAGGCGCCGGTGAATTTCCGAAGGGCTTTGACCTTATTCCCCGTCGTTCAAGGCTTGGGCCAACTCGCGGCGGAGCTTCTCCAGAAAACCCTTCCCCCTGCATACCAGCCTCGCCGCAGTGCCCCCCATTCTTGCTCCAGCCCGTTGCGCCCGGCCCTGGTCGCCAATTCCAAGACCCGGCCTTCGATGTAGGCTTCATACCCCTTGGCATCTCCCGGGGACAGTGTTGTTTGACAGGATGTAGTCGAAACCGCCCCACCAGGGAGCGGTGATCGTGCCACTGCCGGACGAATAGTTGCTGCCACAATAATACAAACTTTGGTAGTTGGTGATGTAAACGTCGCACGCGGCGCGAAGGGGTCCGGCGGCTATGCCCGCGGCGGGCCAAGGGCCCTGGTCCGCCGCGCGGACCAGGCAGAGCGAGGCAAACAACGCGGGCAACACGGCCAGCTTGACGCGCAGTCCCTTATTAAGTGGTGCCGTCTCCATATGATGCATTCCTTCTGTTAAAGTTTGTGACAAACCGAGCCCAACTGGGAGGTCCAGGCGGCGAACCAGCGCCGCAAGCTCGCCCCACGCAACCGTGTAAGTGTTATCTTGACCCTCGCGCCGAGTCGAGCACCAATCGCACACACACCCCAATCGCACAGGGTTGAAAATCGGGGTTTGACAAGCCTCGCCTGAGCCGTATTAAGATGCATCTATGGGCATTGACTGTGCAGGCCGGGCAGCGGACGGGGTGGCGGGGGGGGTTACTGGCGGGCTGTTCCACCGAGCCGGAGAAGTCAAGGTGCCCCTGCGAGGGAGGAGGACGTATGAGAGGACCGCTTTTCCTGCTTCTGGGCTGCGCATTGTGCTGCGCGCCCATGCCGGCGCTGGGCCAGCGTTTCGGTGATTTCACTTATGCGACCAACGCGGGTTCGGCCACCATTACCGGCTACACCGGGTCTGGCGGGGTGGTCGTCATTCCCAGCGCCATCTATGGCCTGCCGGTCGCGGCCATCGGGGATCGGGTGTTCTTCTACATGCCCGGCGTGACCGCCGTGACGATTCCCGATAGCGTCAGGAGCGTTGGGGAGCGCGCGTTCGATTCGTGCGGCCTGACCAGCCTCACGATTCCCGACGGCGTCACCAACATCGGGCTTGGTGCGTTCGAGGACTGCATTGGGCTCACGAACGTCACCATCCCCGATAGCGTGGCCAGCCTCGGCCTGTTTGCCTTCAACGACTGCACCAATCTCATCACGCCGCCAGCCGTATTCAGCTATACTACCGTTGACGGCGCCCTGACGGTCACGGATTGGGACGGTTCCGGCCGCGCGGTCACCATTCCAAGCACCATCAATGGTCTCCCCGTGACCGCCATTGGGGACGTGATTAGCGGGCCGCTTTGGGGCGGGTTTTATCTCCCGGACTGGGTGACCAACCTGACGATTCCCGACGGCATCGCCCGTATTGGCGACCAGACCTTTATTCATGGCGTGGGCTTGAGAGAGGTCACGATCCCCGCCAGCGTCACCAACCTCGGCAGCCAGGTGTTCGCGGCTTGTCCCAACATCACGGCGATAAGCGTGGACCCGCGGAACGCCTTTTACGCCAGCGTCGATGGTGTGGTGTTCGATAAGAGCCTAACGACCCTCCTGCAGTGGCCGATGGGGAGGGGCGGGAGTTATCGCGTGCCCGACGGCGTCGTCAGCATCAGCGATTACGCGCTCTATGGCTCCGGGTATGGCGGCGACTCGGCCCTGGTGACCAGTCTCACCTTGCCGAGCAGCGTGACCAGCATCGGGGCGTACGCCTTCTCAAGCTGTCCCGGATTGACGAACGTCACGATAGCGGGCAGCCTGACAAATCTCGGGGAATATGCGTTTGCATACTGCTCCTCGCTGAAGTGCTTTTTTTTCATGGGGCAAGCTCCCCCCGTGATGTCTTTGCTCGCGTTCAGGAACCCTAACGCAGGAGGCGCCAGCGGGGAGGAGGGACCGATCTGGCGCCTGCCGGGCACGACCGGCTGGAACCCCTTCCTGGACGTGCGGGTCTGGGACGCGGCGCTGACGGGCGCCACCGTGCAAGGGGATGAGTTCATCCTGGAGGTCACCGCCGCCGGAGGCGTCCCCGTGCTGGTCGAGGCCAGCACGAACGTAGCGACTGGACCCTGGGTCCCCTTGCGGGCCACCTCTCCCGCGCCGGATTTGTTTTATATCCCCGACCCGGAGTGGAGGAGTTACCCGGCCCGCTTTTATCGCGTGCGCCCTTTCTAACCCATGACGGGTGACGGGGTCAGTCATGGAATTGTGACACCTGTATGCCATCTCACTCTGGACGCGCGAGGGATTTAGTCCCGGAGGGACGGCTGGAATCGAACGTGTGTCAGCCGTCCCCTCGGGACTCATAGGCTCTGTATTAACGCCGATCCCAACGCTGAAGCGCTGGGCTATTCTTGTGATGTCCCTCCGGGACAAGGCGCCGGTGAATTTCCGAAAGAAAGTGACTCTACGTCGCCTTGCATTCGTTTACTGCCTCGACGCACCGCCCGCAAAGGCCCGGATGCGCCGGATGGGAGCCGACGTCGGTTTCCCAGTGCCAGCAACGTTCGCATTTTTGCCCGTCGGCGTGCGTGACCTCGAAGGATACCGCATCGCCTTGGGCCGGCGTGAATCTCAGTTCGGACACGTTCAGGACTTCCTGGAGGATGGCTTGGTTCTCAGGGGTCCAAAAATCGGCGCGGAATTGGGCGTTGCTCGCGCCCACCGCAAGGGGCGCCTCCCAATCCGGTGGCGCGCCGGGAGGGGGAGCCAGGGCGGATGCCGGGACCTTGACGACGGCCTTTGCCTCAAGGGCCTTGCCGATGAGTTTGGCCTGCCGGGCCTTCTCCAACTCGGAGAGTCCAAGCTCCCGCAGGGCGAACAGGTTCCTCCACTTGTCTCGCTCGGCTTGCGGCAGCTCGAACTTGACGGCCTGCCATGCGAGTTCGTGGGCGGACACGACGGTTTTGCCGGGCACGAACTCCCAGGCCTCGTCCGCCGTGAATGAGAGGATGGGGGCCAGCATCTTGCACAGGCCGGCGATCATGCGGTGCAGGGCGGTCTGCGTCGAGCGGCGTCGGGGCGAATTGGCCGGGTCGGTGTACAGCCGGTCCTTGACCACGTCGTGATAGACCGCCGACAACTCTACGGCCACGAACTGGCTGAGCCGCTGATAGACGACGTGGAATTCGTAGTTGTCGTAAGCGAGAATAATCTCCTGCTCGAGCCGGGAGAACTCGTCGAGCGCCCACCGGTCCAGCCCCGTCAGTTGGCCGTCCGCGACGGTGTGCTTTGAGGGGTCGAAATCGTGGAGATTGGAAAGCTGGTAGCGCAGGGCGTTGCGGATGATGCGGTAGGTTTCCGAGACCTTGTCGATGCGTTTCTCGCTCACGACCACGTCACTGCGGTAGTCCTGCGAGGCGACCCAGAGCCGGACGACGTCGGCGCCGTATTTGCGGACGTAGGCCTCGGATGTCTGCGGTTTTTCGTATCCCCCCTGGCCCTGTTTGCTCTTTGAAATCTTGGCGCGGTCTTCATCGACCATGAACCCGTGCGTGAGCACGGTCCGATAGGGGGCCGCCCCGTTGGCTGCCAGCGAGAGCAGCAGGGAGGACTGGAACCAGCCGCGGTGCTGGTCGCTGCCTTCGAGATACATGTCGCACTGAAAAGGCAGCGGGTCGCCGCGCAGTTCCGGGCGCTGCGCAATGACCGTCCTCGACGAAGAGCCTGAGTCGATCCACACATCCAGCGTGTCGCTGGACCTTGAGGCGGCCTCCGGGCCAGTCCAATCGGCCGGCTTGAGGGCCGCCCACAGTTCGGCGGCGGACTTCTCGAACCAGATGTTCGAGCCATGCGCCTGGATCAGATCGGCGGCGCGGCGCGCAATGCGGGCGTCGAGAATCGGTTTGCCCTGGGCGTCATAGAAGGCCGGGATCGGCACGCCCCAGGACCGCTGGCGCGAAATGCACCAGTCCGGCCGCCCCTGGACCGCCGCCTCGATGCGGTTCTTGCCCCAGTCTGGCACCCAGTTGACGCGGTTGATCTCCTCAAGCGCCCGCTGCCGGAACGTGCGGTTTTTGGCGGGCGCGGCCCCTGCCTGGCCGGGCCGGGCGGGAGGGACGTGGTCGATTTGGATGAACCACTGGTCCATGGCGCGGAAGATAATCGGCGTCTTGCTCCGCCAACAGTGGGGGTAGCTGTGGGTATAATTCTCCTGGTGGAGCAGGGTCTTATGGCGGCGCAGTTGCTCGAACACGGCTTCGTTGGCCTCGCTCTTGCCCTGGTGCTCGAGTATGGCCTTGCCGAGCATCTCCGCCGGCATCTGCTCCTGGACGGGCAAATCGGTCGTGTGCGCCAGACGCCCGTCGTCGTCCACGGGCGAATAGATCGGCAATCCATGTTCCCGGCCCAGGAGATAATCCTCAAGGCCGTGACCGGGGGCGACATGCACGAACCCGGTGCCCGTCGTGTTTTCCACAAACGAGTCTCCCGCCAGGAGCCGGCCCGTGCGCTGGCAGAAGGGGTGTTGGTACTCAAGCTGGCTCAGGTCGCCGGCCTCCAGGCTCCGCACGATCTGGTAGCCCTGCCAGCCGCACTTCTCGGCCACCGTCGAGAGGAGCATGGCCGATACGATGAATTGCTCTTCCCCGACTTGGACGAGCGAATAGCTGAATGTGGAGTTGTAGGCGACGGCGAGGTTCGCCGGCAGCGTCCACGGAGTCGTGGTCCAAATCACCACCGAAACCCCCGGCCGCCCCACGACGGGAAACTTCACATAGATGCTCTGGCTGACGTGGTCTTTGTACTCGACTTCGGCCTCGGCCAGGGCGGTTCGACAGGGAATGCTCCAATAGACCGGCTTCTTGCCGCGGTACACAAACCCCTGCTCGATGAGGTCCGCCAAGAGGCGCAACTCCTCGGCCTCGTATGCCTTATCGAGCGTCAGGTAGGGATGCTCCCAGTCTCCGAGCACGCCCAACCGCTTGAACTGCGCGCGCTGGATGCCGATGTACTTCCACGCATACGCCTCGCAGGCGGTGCGGATGGCGGCGGGAGTTGAGGCCGTATTCCCCGCCTTGCGCATCTCCTGCGTCACCTTGAATTCGATCGGCAGCCCGTGGCAGTCCCACCCCGGCACGTAGGGCGCGTGGAACCCCCGAAGGGTCTTGTATTTGATGATGATGTCTTTGAGGATTTTATTGAGCGCGGTGCCGATATGCACGTCCCCATTGGCAAAGGGCGGGCCGTCATGCAGGACGAACTTCGCCGCCCCGGCCCGCCCCTCCTGGATGCGCTCGTAAAGCCGCGCCGCGCTCCATTTCTCCAGCCGTTCCGGCTCCCGCCGGACCAGGTCCGCCTTCATCGGGAAATCCGTTTGCGGCAAATTCAGAGTACTCTTGTAGTCCATGGTCGTCTCGAAAAGATGAAACCCAACGGCCGCGCAACTCGGCCGTCAAGCAGGATGCGCTTGGGAAAGCCCGGGCAAAGCCGGGATTTCAGTCTGGTATTCGGCTTGCCGGCTGCGCGGTGGCGGACTCATAACAATATTGCCCCAGCGATCGCTCTCGATGCGGTACGGCAGCGTCGCCGGCAGTTTGTCCTCACAGATTTCGGACCAAGTCATGCCGGATAGATACGCCTGCGGAGGCGCCTTGGCAAGGCGGGAGTCTCCGCCGTGCGGTGGGGTCACAGGGCCAGCGACAAAGCCCGTCGGAAAGTCCCGGGTAGGCCGTTCTGGAGTGCGGTGGCAAGCAGAGCGCGACACCGCTTTGCCTCGGGCAACTCCTGACGTATCGGAAGTGCGCGCGGCCCAAAGCGCCGTCGCCGCTTCGCTCTGCCGGCGCACTCCAGAATATCACTTTGTCCACCGCCCTGTGTAAGGTCAAGGCTTGCAAGCATAGTGTTCGCACTTCTCGCCGAAAGGCGATGGAGGTCATCCGAAAGCGTTGCCCCCGCGTTTGTTCCGTTTCAGGATTGTCTGCCAGATCACCGCCAGGCCGCCGGCGATCTCCTCCGGCCGCTCCGCAACCCAGCGCGTCACCACCTCCGGGGCAAACCAGCCCCCGCGTTCGATCTCCTCGGGGTCCAGCCTGAAAGGCCCTTCCGCCTCGCACCGATACACCCATAAGTGCTCCTGGTCGGTCTGCGGCGAGGCGGCCAGTTTGAAGAGCCGCTTCAGCGGCTCGGCGGCCTTCCAGCCCAGTTCCTCCTCCAACTCCCGTACCGCGCACGCATCATAATCCTCCCCGGAAGACACATGGCCGGAGGACGACGAATCCCACAGGCCGGGCTGGCGGTCCTTTTTGAGGGAGCGCTTTTGCAGAAACACTTCCCCGCGCGAGTTGAACACCAGCACGTGCGTCGCCCGGTGCATGAGACCGAGCCGATGCACCTCGCTGCGCGGCGCCCGGCCTACGACTTCGTCGCGCTCATTGACCACGTCGAAAATCTCTTCTTCCATCCCGGTCAATCTGTGGAGAGCAACCGCGTGAGTCCAACAAATTGTTCGAGAGTCACCGTTTCGGCGCGGGCCTGAGCCGGGAGCGGCCCCGGGTCCAGCCGGGCAAAAGCGCGGTCCACCTCTTCGGCCGGCCAGTCCGCTTGGAGCAGCTTGCGCATCATTTTGCGGCGCTGGGAAAAGCTGCGCTTGACGATGGCCTCGAAGGCCGGCGCGCGTTCCGGCCCCAGCAGCGGCTCGGCGCGGCGCTCAAGGCAGACGCAGGCCGATTCGACCTCCGGCTCAGGAAAAAAGCAACCGGCGGGGATTTTGAACCACCCGCGCGCTTCGTAGTTCAGTTGCACGAGCAGGGTCAGCAGCCCGTAATCCCCGTCTCCGGCCTTCGCCATAAGCCGCCGGGCCGTCTCGACCTGCAAAGTCCCTACCATCTTCCGCGGGCCGCGCGGGGCGAGCGCCAGCTCGACCAGCAGCGGCGAGGCCACCGAATAGGGCAGATTGGCAACCATCTTCCAATCGCCCCAGTCTTGCGGCGAGCGCCGCAGCCATTCGAGCGCGTCGTCGTGGAGGATGCGCAGGCCGGTCGCGGCCCCTGGTTCAGGCTCCGGACCAAAACGCTCCCTGAGCACCGCCACCAGCCGGGCGTCCTTCTCGATGGCCAGCACCTGGCCCGCCCGCTCCGCCAGGAGTTCCGTCAGCGGCCCAAGCCCCGGGCCGATCTCCAGCACCCTGTCCGTTTTGCTCAACTCCGCCGCATCGATGATGCGCCGGAGTTGATTGGCGTCATGGAGAAAATTCTGGCCGAGCGACTTGGTGAGTCGGATGCCTCTGGTGGCCAGAATCGCCTTCATCTCGTTCAGTTTCATTTGGGGAGCGAGCGATCCAGCCTGTTCACCGCCGCCTCGAGGCCGCTTTCTGAGATTGTGAGCGGCGGGGTAAAACTGAGCACGTTGGCATGTTCGCCCTCGGGCAGGAGGATAAAGCCGCTGTGGAGCATCGTTTTGACCACGCCAAGGGTGGCGGTGGTGCCCGGCGAGCCGTCGGTGGCGCGAACCTCCAGGCCGGCCAGCAGCCCCAGGCCACGCGCGGAAAGCTGGAGGGCGGAACTGCGAGCCGCCATGTTGGAGAGGAGCGAAAGCAGGACCCTGCCGAGGCTGGCGCTGCGCTGCACAAGCCGCCGGGTCCGGATTTCCTCAAGCTGTGCCAGCGCCATGGCGCAGCCGACCGGATGGCCCAGGAAGGTGCTCGTGTGGATGGCCTCGCCCGTCGAGGGGGGCCAGGCGGCGTCCATCACCGCCCCCTTCCCGACACATGCCGAAAGCGGAAATCCGCCGGTGAGAGCTTTGCCCAGGCAAATGAGGTCCGGCACGGTGCCGCTGTGTTCGCATGCGAACCATTTCCCCGTGCGCCCGAAGCCGGTATAAATCTCATCCAGGATCAACAGCGCCGAGTGCTCATCGCAAAGGCGGCGCAGCAACGGCAGGAACTCCGGCGGGGGAATATTGACGCCCCCTCGCACTTGAATCGGCTCGACCAACACCGCGCCCATCGGCCGCCCGCGAAACAACCGCTCGATTGCCTCACCCACCGCCGGCAATTCCTCCGGCCCGGCCGGAAAGGGCGCCCAGCGGCCGAACTCCCCGAGTTGCCCGCTGAAATGCGAGCGGAAATGCTCCCGGTGAGTCGCGTTGAGCGCCCCGTAGCCCAGCCCATGGTAGGCGCCGACGAACGCGATCACTCCCGCTTTCCCCGTCGCTAGTTTCGCCGTCTTGAGCGCGGCCTCGACGGCCTCGAAGCCGGAGTTGCAGAAGATCGTTTTCCCGCGCATCGAGCCCTCCCGCTCCCCTGTCCCCCCTTGGGCTCGAGGCCGTGTCCACCGCTCGAACGTCAGACCGCTCAAGGCGCGCGCCAACCGCGCCTTGAGCGCGTGCGGATGCACGTCGCCCATGGCGTGAAGCAACTTTGTCATTTGGCGCGTCCCGGCCTGAACCACGCGCGGATTGGCATGGCCCGCGGCGGCCACCCCGAAGGCCGCCGTAAGGTCCAAATACCTCCTGCCCTCCGCATCCCACACATGCGCTCCCCGGGCGCGTTCCCAGACGATGGGCCACGAGCCGTCCGCCTCGATAAACGTCACGTTCCGCGATTCGTAACGGCGCAGCCATTCCAGCGTTTGAGGCGCGCGCATGTCAAACGCCCCTCAGTTGCGACGGCCAAAGCAGCTTGTGCAACTGGACCTGAAGACGCACCGGCAGCGCGTCCGCGATGATTCGCCCAGCCAATTCCGCCCGCGAGAGCGGTCTCTGGCCCGGCGGCATGGCCTTGAGCGATGAATGCCCCTGCCCGGGGGCCAGAGGCTCCACCCACGAAAAGAGCAGCGGGCACAGCCCGGCAAGCCGGCGATCGACGATCGCCGCCTTGGCCCATTCGTAGTCCTCGACCGTGCCGATGACGAACTTGATTTCGTCTCTGCCCTCGATGCAGGCCAGGTTCTCCCACCGATTGCGCCCGGCCTCCCCGCTGCTGGGGCACTTCAAGTCCATGATCCGCCGCACGCGCGGATCAACCGGCGAGATGTCCAGCGCCCCGCTTGTCTCCAGCAGCACCGTGAAACCCTCGTCGCACAGGCCCCGCATCAGGGCCAGCGAGTTCGTTTGCAGCAGCGGCTCCCCCCCGGTCAGCTCGACCAGCGGCAGGCGGGGGGAAAAGGCTGAAGGCTGAAGGCTAAAGGCTGAACCCGGAGCTCCCTGACTGTGGACTGTGGACTGTGGACCGTGGACTGTGGACTCCGCGCCCCGCATGAACGGCGCCCCCAAACGAAGCACCTCCGCTCGAACCTCGGCCACCGACCGCTTCCCACCCTCTGCGAACGCATACGCCGTGTCGCAGTACGAGCACCGAAGGTTGCAGCCCGTCAGCCTGACGAACACGCACGGCAGCCCCGCAAACGTGCTCTCCCCCTGCAGGCTTAAATAGATTTCGTTGACGACCAGTGTGTCCGACATCGCCCGGTAATGTAGCGGGTTACGGGACCGGAGGGAAGAGGGCGCGGATCCGTCGCGAGCTTCTGCATCGACCTGATGACGCGGCCGTGAACCTCGGAGGAGAGCCGACCAAGGTCCATCTCTGCCGCGCGTTCGAGCAGGACGCGATACACCCTCACCCCCGCTTGCGTTCCGCCAAGTATTCATCGAGCGGACGATAGTGAAGCGGGCCGCGGCGGGCACGCTTCAGCCAGGCCACGTCCTCGACATCCTCAGCGCGCTCCAGGAGTTCTTGGTAGTCTCTGATAGGGATGATGACCGAAACGGGCTTGCCCTTGCGTGTCACGATCTCTGGTTCGGCCAGGTTTGCTCTCATGCCGCCACTCTGCGCCGACCTGTTTGGGAAGTCAACCGCCTGCCCACATTCGTTGCGAGGTTCTGAACCGACCCGTTGGCGTGGTCGTGAAACTCGGAGAAAAGCCGTCGAGAGTAGTTCTCCGCCGCGCGTTCGAGCAGGACGCGATACACCCTCACCCCCGCTTGCGTTCGTCCTCGACAGAAATGTCGCGGCGGCGCGGCTCCAGTGATATGTTTAGGCCGATATGAGCACCCGTGACGCTTTGATCCATGGGATTTTAAGGCAGCCGGAACCTGTGCTTGTGGAGCTCCAACACTATCTTGCCTCCCTTGTGGAGCGCCAGAGAGGCGGCACAAGAGGCATCCCCATTCGCTCCGGCGAGGCTTGGCCTGCCAGGTATTTCCAGAAGACCGCCGGGGCTCTTGCCGGCGAGCCTTTGGAGCGTCCGCAACAACTTCCATCGTGAAATACAGCAAGGATATATGGTGCGAAAAAACAATACTGGCCGCTTTCGTGTTAGCCCTCGCGGCTGTCTCGGCCGTAAACAGGCCCGCACGAGCCGAGACCGCTTATCAAAAACCACCCAGGAACGTCCTCGACGTGCTGCACGCCCCCCTGCCGCCCATCGCCGTCATCGACCCGACACACAACAGGATGCTGTTGGCGACGATGGTGCGCTATCCGCCGATCGCCGATTTGGCTGAACCCATGCTGCGCATGGCGGGTTCCCGCGTTATGTCCGGGGCAACGGCGGCACGGCTCGCCTGGTGATGCTTCCCTATGAATCCCATGGCTACGTCGCGATGGAGTCCACGGAACATGTGCTCTACGAAACGCTCAACTGGTTCGACCGGTATGTTAAGAACGCCCCGCCTCGTTCCACCGGCGGGCAAGCCCCGGCGAATGCCGCCCGGCAATAGCAATGAAGCGGCTGCGCCCGCAAGCGTTACGCAACAAAGCCCATGGCTGGCTCGGCGCCACCCCTGGACAATCGCACGGCAATGCCCGTCGGCTCCGCGCACACACTCGATGACGCTCGCCGGGCGTTTAAGAGGCGCCTGTGACGCGAGGCTGCTTCCGCTCCTGTTGGCATTGGCGACCCTCCCCACGGCGCCAGCCCAGTTCACTGACGCCTCCGATATCGGCCTGGGCACGAACCCATTCGCGTTCGACGTTACTGGCACATCCGGTCTCGCCGTCGTGGTTGAGGCCAGCGCCAGCCTGGTCAACCCAGCCTGGTCTCCGCTCCAGACGAATACCCTCAACGGCGGCTCGCTCCATTTCATCGATCCCCAGTGGACGAATTATCCCGCCCGCTTTTACCGCCTGCGTTCGCCGTCCCTTCCCTCCGCTGCGCCGTACAGGCCAAACTGCTTCTGCACCTACAACGACTATCGCGGTTCGCCTCCTGAAAACATGGGCAATTATTACCAAGCCTATTTGACGAACCTCGCCGCTGTTTGGAAAGCCAACGGGACGTACGCCGCCGGGTACCGGACCTTCTGGCTCGATGATGGGTGGCAAGCGATAAATCGTGACGCTGAAGGGAATCTGCAAGCCAATCCTGACACGCTTACCAACGGGGGCATCCCCGCCCTTGCAGCCTGCCTGCACAGCCTTGGCTACAAGGTGATTCTTTTCACAGCCTACGCGCCGCTTAACGCCACCACTTGCGAGGGCTTCCCGGGAACATCCGACGCAACTCTCCAGCAAGACGTGAACACGTTCGCCAGATGGGATGTGGATGGCATTATGTTTGACGCTTGCGGAGGCGCAACGTTCGATGACCTTACGTACACCTACGCGCGGCACGAGTTCGCTTCGATTAGCAACGCCCTGGCTAATGTAGCGCCGCCACACAAGTTCTGGGTTGATCTCACCATTCCGGTGTGGCCGCTGCCGCCTGAAACTCCATCCTACTGCAACAGTTGCGCGGGGTGGGAAGCGCCGTCCGGCAGCTATCCCTCGAGCGTCGAGAGCATTGTTGCCGACTTCCGATACATCGCTCCTTTTGCGAGTGTCCGGGATAGCGGCAGTTTCTTCGTGTTCGGCCAGTCCATGGGCGAGGAAACCTACTACTTCAGCCCGGCCTGGCTCCAAGCCCAAATGAGCATGTCCGCGCTTGCCGGTTCGGAGTTAAGACCGGGCGGCGGGATAACCTCGCCATACTTGACCAACGCCGAGGTCATCGCTGCCATCAGCGACCCCTATGGCAAGTGCGGCACTGAGGTATACTCGAACAACCTCGAGGAAATCTTTGTGCGCCCGCTTGGCTTTGTCGGCTCCGGAACCAACCTGATTGGCATCTACAACGCCGCAAACACAAACCAGAGCGTCGTCATCCGCCGGAGTTACCTGGGCTCCGATGTCCCCTCATGCCTGTCGTTTCGTGACTTGTGGGCGAAGACCAATGCGGACCTTGTGAACGGCAACTTGACCGTTTCCGTTCCTCCTGCCAACATCATGCTCTTCAAGTCATGGCCGGCGTACTCCGCCTCCCTGTTTTCACCCTCGCAGCGCCAGTGACCGCGGCGTCCCAATATCTCCGGAACAAAGCGCCGGTGAATTTCCGAAAGGCATTAGGCTTATTCCGCAACCATGGAGCCATCCCGGCGCAGGCGCATCTTCCGGCTGCGCCACTCGATGCTGTTGCCGGTGAAGGCCAGCAGCCAAATGGCCGCTTGCAACAGGTCCTTGAGCAGCGCCAACCATGCGCCCCCCGCCCAACCCCATCCGGCAGGCCGATCGGTGTCGATTGCGGGCTGCGAACTCCGCACGGCGGACGGCGGGCCGTGGGGCGAGGGCTGTGGCTCGCGTTCAAGCCTTGCCTGAAGGTCAATTGCCGCGGCCATGCGCACCAACCAGCACGCCAGACCCAAGAGGAAGGCGGAGCCGGTGGGATTGACCGCGAAATAGAATAGCGGCCAGATGGTCGGGTTGCTCAGGATGCTGAAGAAATAATGGGCGGGCAGGCTGACGCGGATCGTCCGAGCCCACCGGAGTTGATGTTTCCACGCCGCGCGCCAGCCTATCGGCGTGGACCAGCACTCGACGACCAGGGGTGAGAGTTCGATGCGATAGCCGCGCCGGGCGATCCGGTAGCCCAACTGGTAATCGTCCGCCAGGCAATCGGCCAGGGCCTCGAAGCCGCCGATTTCCTGGAGTTGCCGACGGCGCGTGGCCATCACGGCGCCCAGGGCGAAGTCCAGCTTGAGGCTCCGCGCCTGGAGGGCCTGGCTCCAAAAGTCCGCATTCGTAGCCAGCGCCTCCCACCGCATGGCCAACGTCGAGGAATTGGCCAGGCGATAAAAACAATTGACCAGTCCCACCGCGCCGTCTTCCAACGGGGCGACGATATTGGCCAGGAAATCAGGCGGCACCTTGACATCGGCATCGCTGATGATCACCACCTCGTGCCGGGCAAGGCGGCCCAGTTCCGCCAGCTTCGACACTTTCAGATTTGCCCCCCGCAGAGGGCCGCAGACCACCAGTTGCGCGTCGGCGCCCGGAAACTGCTTGAGGAGCCGGCGCACCAACTCGCAGACCGGGTCCTCCGCGTCGGCCACGCCGAACAGGGTTTGGACCTGCCCCGGGTACTTCTGCGCAAGCCAACTGCGCAGGCAATCTTCCGTCATCTGGTCGCACCCCTTGAGCGGCTTGAGCAACGTCAACCCCGGGAAGAAGGATGCCCCGCTCACCCGCCGGTGCAGCGGGAAACGCCAGGCTGCCCCCCATTGCCAGAGCATCAGCCCAAGGCTCAAGACCGCCAGGCAGCCAAGGATTATCTTCAAGAGCACTGCCGGTTCCTAAACGAAGAACCGGCTTCCGGCAAGACCGAAATAAAAACCTCCTCGACAAATGCCTGCCGGTCTGGCCAAAAGAGGACATGTTTAGAACGATCTCCGCCGCCCTCCTGTTTCTGCTCACCGCCTGCGCCGGCCCGAAGGGAGTGCCTGCACCCCCCGCGCCTCCCGGCGGCGGCATCTCCCTGCGTTCCCCTGACGGGCGGTTGGAGGTCACCGTGAGCCTGCGGGGGGCCTTGCGATACGCGGTCCGGGTGGATGGCCAGCCCCTTCTGGGCGAGTCCCGCCTCGGACTCCTGTTCCGGGACGGGAGCGAACTCGGCTCCGAGGTCGAGTTCCTCCGCGCCGAGCATCAGCAGGCGGACGCGACCTGGGAGAATCCATGGGGCAAGCGCCGGCAGGTCCGCGACGAGCACAACGAACTCCGGCTCATCCTGCGGCAGATCTCGGGGGTTCCGCGGAGGTTCGATGTGGTCTTTCGCGCGTTCAATGACGGCGTGGCCTTTCGCTACTTGTTGCCCTCCCAGCCGGGGCTGAGGGACTTCGCGCTGGAGCGGGAACTAACCGAGTTCGCGTTTGCCGGGGATTACAACTGCTTCGCGGGACAGCAGGACAAGGGGTTTCAGGGAGCCCAGGAATGGGAGTTCAAGCCGGGCCGCCTGAGCGCCATCAAACCGGACTCAATCATCGGTCTGCCTTTGCTGGTGCAGGCGCCTTCCGCCTGGGTGGCGTTGACCGAGGCGGACTTGCGCGATTGGGCGGGGATGTGGCTGGGAGGGGCGCCTGCCACCAACGCGGCCCAGGGCGTCACCCTCCAGGCCCAGCTGGCGCCCCGCCACGACGGCATGGGGCTGGTGGTCGCCTCCGCACCTCGGGCAACCCCGTGGCGCGTCCTGATGATCGGCCGCCAGCCCGGACGGCTGATCGAAAGCGACCTCGTCTTGAACTTGAGCGCCCCCTGCGAGCTTGCGGACGCCTCCTGGGTTCGTCCCGGCAAGATGGCCTGGGACCACTGGTGGTCTGGCGATGTCAAAATGGACACCGCCACCATCAAGGAATACATCCAACTGGCCGCGGACATGGGCTGGCCGTACCAGCTCATCGACTGGCAATGGTACGGCCAATTCAACAAGCCCGACGCGGACATCACCAAGGTCACGCCAGCCGTCGATATGGACGAGGTCCGCCGCTTTGCGAAGGACAAAGGCGTGCGCCTTTGGTTGTGGCTTTATTGGTCCGATGCCGAGCGCGACGGCGCTTACGAGAGGGCCTTTGCCCTTTACGAACAATGGGGCATCGCCGGCGTGAAGATTGACTTTATGGACCGCGACGACCAGGACATGGTGAATTGGTATGAGAAGATCACCCGCGCCGCCGCGGCCCATCGCCTGATGGTCAATTTCCATGGCGCCTTCAAAACCTCCGGCTTCAACCGGACATTTCCCAACCAGATCACACGCGAAGGGGTCCTGGGCAACGAATACAACCGCTGGAGCGCCCGCGTCACACCCGAACACAAACTCACCCTGCCCTTCACCCGTTTCCTGGCCGGCCCCGCGGACTTCACCCCCGGCGGCTTCCAAAACCGCCAGCCGGCCCAGTTCAAAGCCGATGGCGGCTCAGCCGAGGTACAAGGCACGCGCGGCGCCGAGCTTGCGCTCTTTGTCCTCTATGACAGCCCGCTGTGCTGCGTCTGCGATCACCCGGGCCATTACCGAAACCAGCCGGGGGCCGACTTCCTGAGAATCGTGCCCACCGTCTGGGACGACACGCGGGTCCTTGACGCTGAAGTGGCCCAGCACCTCGTTATGGCCCGCCGCTCCGGCCACGAGTGGTTTCTCGGCGCGATGACTGACCGCGTGGCCCGCGACATCCCCGTAAAGCTGGATTTTCTGCCGCCGGGACGCTGGAAACTGCGGCTCTGGAGCGATGCGCCCGACTCCAACGTCAATGCCGAGCACCTCCAACTCGAGGACCGCCTGGTCAGTCCCACCGACACCTTGACCCTCGCCCTGGCCCCGGCCGGCGGCTGCGTCGGCTGGTTCAGGCCCGAATGATCGAGGCGAGATCTGTCAGCGTGGCTGTTCACGCCGGAGCCAGTGGCGATGTTGACCGCCAAGTGGGTGAGGACGAGGACTTTGAGCGCGCACCGCAGATTGACATCTCCGTTGAGCTATGAGCGGGTTTCTGCTCGACACGAATTCCCTATGAAAGGGTCGTCGTTCCCCGGCGCTGGACGCCCACGAGCCGGCAAGCTTGCCTTTCATTTTGTGAGTCTTAAGTTGCGGATGAAAGGCATCGGCCGCGAGGAGCACGAGCGCCGCCTGCAATTCCGGGCCGAACTGCGGGTGCTTCTGAATGAAACGCCGGGCGGAACGAACAAATGCTTGCGAAGGGAGCAGCAGCCGTTTCAAGCAAGGATGCGCTTGACGATTTGATTGGGCGTGGCGGGGCGGCAACGGCCTCTCCCAAACTCGCGCCGGGCCGACGTCACGGCCTCGATCAAGGCCTCGCGGCGCCGTTCGGCCAGGCGGCGTTGCAGGACCTCGACAAGAGATTCCTGTTCTTCGACGCCCAATTCGTCGGCCCAATCCAGAACCTGAGCGAAAGTTTTCATCCCTGCAAAAATATGCCGGTTCATCCACCAATGCAAGCCAGGCTCGGGGCCAACCGTTCGAGTGGAGTGGAGGCGCGACCGGTCTACACCCGTGGCTTCCTGCGTCTCCGCCCTTTCGAGCATCGTTGCAAATCCCGATCGGAAATCGCGATAAGTCGACCATGCTTCGCCATGCGGTTCGCTATTGACAATTCAGCGGGTATATGAAACAATCTTGAATATCTTAGGCGATTCACTTATGATTGCAACTGAGGCGTCACCAAAGTTGAGCCGAAATGAAGGGCTCAAGGAAAGGGACCCGCTCCTGGCGGGCACGATTAGCCAGACGCTGGCGGATTCATCGGCGGACCGGTTTGCTGAAGACGATTACGAATTCCTGAAGTTCCACGGAGTCTATCAGCAGGATGACCGTGACCTTCGCAAGACAGGCAAGAAGTACATGCTGATGGTGCGAACGAAGGTCCCCGGCGGCGTGCTGACGGCGCCGCAGTACCTCGTGTGCGACCAACTGGCTACGGAGTATGGGAACGACACGATGCGGATCACGGTGCGGCAGGATTTTCAATTTCACGGGATTCTCAAGGGCAATCTGCGCCAGGCTGTCAAGAGACTGAACGAAGCGCTGACGACGACGATCGGGGCGTGCGGAGACGTGGTGCGGAACGTGATGGCGCCCCCAACGCCCGCAACCAGCCCTTTGGTGGAGCGGGTGCTCGAGGAGGCGCGCCGGCTTTCGAGCAAGCTTGTCCCCAGCACGCCAGCCTATCATTCAATCTGGATCGAGGGCAAAGAGCTGGACCTGCGCGCGGAAGCCAACGCCGCGTTTGCGGACCCGCTTTACGGAAAGGTCTATCTTCCCCGCAAGTTCAAGTTTGCGTTCGCGATTCCGCCGCTGAACGACGTCGATGTTTTCACGAACGACGCCGGCTTCGTAGTGATTGAGGAGCAAGGGCGCCTGGCCGGGTATAACGTGCTGGCGGGGGGCGGGATGGGGATGTCGCACGGGAATGCCGAGACTTTTCCGCGGCTGGCGGATGTCATCGGGTTTATTGGACCCGAGCCGGAGCAAGTGGAAGCGACCGCAAAGGCGATCGTGACGATTCACCGCGATTTCGGCGACCGCGCCAACCGCAAACACGCCCGGTTGAAATACGTGCTGGCAGAAAAGGGCGTGGAATGGTTCCGGAAAGAACTGGAGCGGCGGGCGGGCTTCCAGCTTGGGCCTCCGCGCCCATTCCGGTTCACCGCCCAAGGCGACAAGCTGGGCTGGCACCGCCAGAGCGACGGCAATTATTTCCTCGGGCTCTTTGTCGAAAATGGGCGCGTCCGTGATGCCGGGGGTTATCGGCTCAAGTCCGGTCTGCGGGAGGCCGTCAAGGCGTTCCAGCCGGACATCCGCCTGACCCCTTCTCAGAACATCTTGCTGGCGGGCGTGCGCCCGGAGCAGCGCGCCGGCCTGGAGGAGGTGCTGAGCCAGCACGGCGTTTCGGCAAGCAACCCCTTCAGCCGCACACGCCTGGCTTCGATGGCCTGCCCGGCCCTGCCGACCTGCGGGCTGGCCCTGGCGGAATCGGAGCGGTTCCTGCCCGGCCTGTTGGACCGGTTCGACGCCATGCTGTCCGAACTGGGCCTGCAAGACGAGGGCATCATCGTGCGCATGACGGGCTGCCCCAACGGGTGCGTCCGGCCGTACATCGCCGAAATCGCTTTTGTCGGCAAGGCCCCGAACAAGTACCAGATTTATGTCGGCGGCAACCTGGCCGGCACCCGGCTCGTCCGCCTGCTCAAGGACTCGGTCAAGGGGGAGGACCTGCTCGCCGAGTTGCGCCCGTTGCTGGCCCGCTATGCTCAGGAGCGCGAGGGCGGGGAACACTTCGGCGATTTTTGCACGCGGGCGGTCCTGGGGAACCTCGACGCGCCCGGGCATTGAATCGCGCCAAAACCTGAGGACGAGCATCTGAACCGATCCGAAGAAGTGCTGGACAGACTCGCGGGCAGACTCACTCCCGCCGAGGTGCGTTCGCTGGACGAGCAATTCAACCGGCAGTCCACGGAGGAGATTCTGGCTTGGGCGTGGAAGCGGTTTGGCGCGCGCTCAGCCATCGGCACTAGTTTTCAGGGAGCGGGGCTTGTCATGTTGCACCTGGCGGCCAAGGGCGGCCTGCCGTTCCCCGCGTTCACCTTGGATACGGGGCTGCTGTTCCCGGAAACCCTTGCCCTCAAGCAGCGGCTCGAGACGTTCCTCGGTATCACCATCGAATCGCTCGACCCGGACCTGACCGTGGCCGAGCAGGCCGACATTCACGGCCCCGAGCTGTGGAAACACAATCCCGATCTGTGCTGCACGGTCCGGAAAGTCCTCCCGCTCCGGGATAAACTCTGCGACCTGGACTGCTGGATTACCGGCCTGAGACGCGACCAGTCCGGCACCCGCGCCCACATCGGCTTCATCGAGCTGTATGCCTTTGACGAGGCATCCGGCCGCGACATTGTCAAGCTCAACCCCATGGCCAACTGGACGCGCGAGGCCGTGTGGGCTTATATCAAAGAACACCACATCCCCTATAATCCGCTTCACGACCGGGGCTATGGCTCGATCGGGTGCCAGGCTTGCACGCGCCAAACCGCCGACGGCGAGAACGAGCGGGCTGGGCGCTGGACGGGCTTCAACAAGGTGGAATGCGGCATCCACACCTTTATGCCCAAGAAAGTTGACTTTCAGATCTGACCCATGGATTACCTGTCAAAACTCGAAAACCAGAGCATCTACATCCTGCGCGAGGCCTTTAACAAGTTCGACCATCTGGCCATGCTCTGGAGCATCGGCAAGGACTCGACAGTGCTGCTGTGGCTGGCGCGCAAGGCATTTTTCGGGCATGTCCCCTTTCCGCTGGTGCATGTGGACACGAGCTACAAAATCCCCTCGATGATCGAATACCGCGACCGGCTGGTCAAAGAGTGGAACCTCGAGCTCATCGTGGGCCGAAACGAAGCGGTGCTTGAGAGCGGGGTGACCTATCCCGCGGGAAAAGCAACGCGCGTGGAGTGCTGCGGCACACTCAAGAAGGACGCCCTGAAGCAGGTGCTCGACAAACATCACTTCACCGGCGTCATCGTGGGCGTGCGCCGCGATGAAGAGCCCACTCGCGCCAAAGAGCGGTACTTCAGCCCCCGGGACAAGAACATGGAATGGAACGTCGAGGACCAACCGCCCGAGCTCTGGGACCAGTTCAAAACGGATTTCCAACCCGGCACCCACATCCGCATCCATCCGCTGCTTCACTGGACCGAACTCAACGTCTGGGAGTACATCGAGCGCGAACAAATCCCGGTCATCCCCCTGTACTTCGCCAACAGCCGGGGAGAGCGTTACCGGAGCCTGGGCTGCGCGCCCTGCACGCTGCCGATAAAGTCCAGCGCGGCCACCGTGGGCGAAATCATCGAAGAACTCCGCCACACCAACACCGCCGAACGGTCCGGCCGCGCGCAAGACAGGGAAAGCGAAGACGCCTTCGAGAAACTACGGCGCGACGGATACATGTGAGCCTAAGTGGTCATGACCTCATCCCCCCCTCCCACCGAGCAACTCAAAATCGTCATTGTCGGCCACGTGGACCACGGCAAGTCCACATTTGTGGGCCGGCTGCTCCACGACACCGGTTCGCTGCCCGAAGGCAAGCTTGAGCAACTGGAAGCCGCCGCCCAGCGGCGCGGCGCCCCCTTCGAGTGGGCCAACCTGATGGACGCCCTGCAAGCCGAGCGCGACCAGAACATCACGATCGATACGGCGCAGATTTGGTTTCGCACTCCCAAGCGCCAATACGTCATCATCGATGCGCCCGGCCATAAGGAGTTTCTGAAGAACATGGTCACCGGGGCGGCCAACGCCCAGGCCGCCCTCCTGCTGATCGATGCCCACGAAGGGGTCAAGGAAAACTCACGCCGCCACGGCTACCTCCTCAACCTGCTGGGCATCCGCCAGATCGCCGTCCTGGTCAACAAGATGGACCTGGAGAATTACAGCCAGAGCCGATTCAATCAAATCGAGTCCGAATACCGGGCGTGGCTCCGCTCGATCGAGGTCGAGCCAAAATGCTTCATTCCCGTTTCCGCCCGGCACGGCGACAACCTGGCCACGCGAAGCGCCCATACGCCCTGGTGGCACGGCCCGACAGTCCTCCAAACGCTCGACGATTTCAAGACGGCCGAGCCGCCGAAGAACCAGCCCCTGCGGTTCCCCATCCAGGATGTCTATCGTTTCGACCAACGGCGAATCCTGGCCGGGCGCGTCGAGGCCGGCACGCTCCGGGTCGGCGACAAGCTCCTGTTCTCTCCGCTGAACAAGACAAGCGTCGTCAAGACCATCGAGCGGTGGAACGCGCCCGCCGCCGATTCCGCAAGCGCGGGCGAGTCGATCGGCATCACGTTGAGCGAGCAGATTTTCGTCGCGCGGGGCGTCGTGGCCGTCCATGAAACCGCCCCGCCTCTGGAACTGTCGAGCTTCAGGGCGCGCCTGTTCTGGCTGGGCAAGGAGCCGCTCAAGAAGGCCAAGAACTACAAGCTCAAGCTCGCCACGCAGGAGGTCGAGTGCCGCATTCAGTCCATTGAAAAAGTCATCGACGCCGCCACCCTCGAAACCATCTCCCGGAACGAAAACGAACTCTTCGTCGACCGCCACGAGGTTGCCGAGCTCACCCTCCACACCAAACGGCCGATCGCCTTCGACATTTATGCGGACATCGCGCCGATGGGCCGTTTCGTGATCGTGGACGGCCTTGATGTTTCGGGCGGCGGCATTATTGCGCCGGAGAACTACCCGCGCCGCACCCACGACCTCCACACCAAGAGCGAGAACATTTACTGGAACCGCGGGCGCGTCACCACCCGCCAACGGGAATTGCGCAACAGCCACCTCGGCTGCGTCGTGTGGCTGACCGGGCTATCGGGGGCGGGCAAGTCCACCATCGCGACCGAGCTGGAGCGCGAACTGTTCAACCTCGGCCGCCAGGTGTACGTGCTGGACGGCGACCGGATGCGCCACGGACTTTGCTCCGACCTGGCCTTCTCGCCGGAGGACCGCGCCGAAAACATCCGGCGCGTCGGCGAGGTGGCGAAGCTCTTCGCGGACGCCGGGATGATCTGCATCACCGCCTTTATCTCGCCCTACCGCGCGGACCGTGATTTCGTCCGCAACATCATGCCGCCCGGCAAGCTCGTCGAAGTCTATGTCAACGCCCCGCTGGCTGTCTGCGAGCAGCGCGACCCCAAGGGCCTCTACGTCAAGGCCCGGGCCATGGAAATCAGCGATTTCACCGGCATCTCCGCTCCGTACGAAGCCCCGGCCAGCCCGGAAGTCGAGCTGCGCACCGACCTGCTCACCGTGCCCGAATCCGTCGGGAGGATTCTCGAATTCCTCCATGCGCAGGATGCGGCCACCGAGGTTTCGATCTGAGTTTTTCTGGTTGAACATTTTTTCTGGTTTTCGTGTCCATCGGACTATAAGAGTTTTAATATCGCTAGAACATGAATACGGGAATGAGCGCCCTTAATGAGGCTGTCCAGGAAGCCGGGGCTTTTACGCGCCCGCTCTTCAACGAGCTGGGCAAGGTGATTGTCGGCCAAACCTACCTGGTCGAGCGGCTGGTCATCGGGTTGCTGGCCAACGGACACGTGTTGCTCGAGGGAGTGCCGGGGCTGGCCAAGACCCTTTCGGTGAAATCCCTGGCCAACTGCCTGAACGTGCGGTTTTCCCGCCTCCAGTTCACGCCGGACATGCTGCCGGCGGACGTGGTGGGCACACAGGTGTACAATCCCCAGTCGGGGGCGTTCACGACGCGCAAGGGGCCGATTTTCGCGAACCTGGTGCTCGCCGATGAGATCAACCGCGCGCCCGCCAAGGTGCAGAGCGCCCTGCTGGAGGCGATGCAGGAACGGCAGGTGACCATCGGCGAGAACACCTTCCGGCTGGAGGAGCCTTTCCTGGTGCTGGCGACCCAGAACCCGATCGAGCAGGAGGGAACATACCCGCTGCCCGAGGCGCAGGTGGACCGGTTCATGCTGAAGCTCAAGATCGGCTACCCCTCCCGGGCCGAGGAGCGCCAGATACTGGAGTTGATGGCGCGAACCAGCGGCACGCCCAATGCGGGACCGGTGGTCGAGCCCAAGCAAATCCTCGGCGCGCGGGAGGTGCTCAACGACATCTATGTGGATGACAAGGTCAAGGATTACATCGTGGATTTGGTCTGCGCGACGCGCGAACCTCAGACCTACAAGATCGATGTGAAGGATTTCATCCAACTGGGCGCCTCGCCCCGAGCAACGATATCGCTGACCCTGGCCGCCAAGGCGTTCGCCTTCCTGCGCGGGCGCGGCTATGTGACACCGCAGGACGTCAAGAGCATCGGGATGGACGTGCTGCGGCACCGGGTGGCCGTGACCTACGAGGCCGAGGCCGAAGAGAAGACCAGCGAGACCATCATCCAAAAGATTTTCGACGAGCTGCCGGTGCCATGATTCCGCGTGAGATTCTTAAGAAAATCCGTCAGATCGAGCTACGGACCAACCGGCTGGTGAGCGAGTCGTTGGCGGGGCAGTACCATAGCGTCTTCAAGGGCCAGGGGATGAACTTCGATGAGGTGCGGGAGTATCAGCCCGGGGACGAGGTGCGGAGGATCGACTGGAACGTAACGGCGCGGATGAACCATCCGTTTGTCAAGAAGTTCGTCGAGGAGCGGGAATTGACGCTAATGCTGGTGGTGGACGTGAGCGGCTCGGAGTTGTTCGGGTCGCGGGAGCAGTCCAAGCGCGAGTTGGCCGCGGAAATCGCGTCTGTGCTGGCCTTCTCGGCCATCCGCAACAACGACAAGGTGGGCTTGCTGCTTTTCAGCGACGAGGTCGAGAAGTTCATTCCGCCGCGCAAGGGCCGGCGCCACGTGCTGCGGGTCATTCGCGAAGTCCTGTTTTTCGAGTCGAAACGGCGGGGAACAGACCTGAACGGGGCGCTGGATTTCCTGATGCGCGTGACGCCGCATCGGGCGATCGCGGTGATTATCTCGGATTTCATCGGGTCGCCGGCGGTGGCCTCGCGCTCGCGCCCCGGCAGGCTGCGGCCGCAGATGATGCTGCTGGAGTCCCTGGCGCAGGCCTCGTTCACCCTGCTGCGCCAGGCCAACCGCCGCCATGACGTTGTGGCCGTGCAGATCACCGACCGCTACGAACTCGAGCTTCCGGCCCTGGGCCGGCTGGTGTTCGACGACGCTGAGACGGGCGAGGTGGTGGAAATCAACACGGACGACCCGCGCAAGCGCGCGGCCTTTGCGGAACGGCAGGCGCGCGCCCAGGCCGAGCTGGCCAGACTGTTTCGTTCGCTCGGCATCGATGCCATCCAGTTGCGGACCGACCAGCCCTACGGGGTCGAGTTGGCCCGGTTTTTTGAGACCAGGGAGAAGAGGAGGATGAGGGGATGAGGAAATCCGAAGCCCGAAATCCGAAATCCGAGGTCCGAGGCCGAACGGGCCTTTGGAATGCGCGTAAGCGATGAAAGCCACGAACCTGACTCCATCCCATGCGGCGATGCCGGGCACCAACGGGCTGCGCGACATCAAGGCCCCGGTGGAGATTCCGAGCGGCTGGGCGTGGGTTTGGTGGGTGCTGGCGGCGCTGGCGCTGGCGGCCCTCTTGGTCCTGGCCTGGCGCGCCTGGCAAAGACGGCGCGCGCAAGTCCCGCCCGTACCGGTCATCCCGCCGCATGTCCGGGCCAAACAGAAGCTCCAGGAAGCCTTGGCGTTGATTGGCCGGCCCCGCGAGTTTTGCATCCTCGTTTCCGACACCCTCCGGCTTTACTTGGAGGAGCGCTTCGATTTCCGTGCGCCCGAGCGGACCACGGAGGAGTTTCTGCACGAACTGGCTGAGACGCGGCTCCTGATCACGGCCCAGAAGGAGAGCCTGGGAGATTTCCTGCAGCGTTGCGACCTCGTCAAGTTCGCCCGCTACGAACCCGGCGAGCCTGAATTGCGGGACCTGCACGCCTCCGCCCTCCGGCTGGTGGAGGAAACCGAGCCCGCGGCGGGAGAACCGAGTGGCGGCGCCCCTCCCGGCTCCAGAACCCCTGACGCCGCGCCCGAGCCCGCCGAGGACGGTGAAGCGCCGGCCGATCGGAACGCTCGGCAATCCGCGGTCGCATGACTTTCGCCCATCCATTCTTCCTCCTGCTTCTGGCGCTCCTGCCCCTGCTGGCGTGGCTGAAAGGCAAGCGCGGGCGGCCGCCGGCTTTCGTCTATTCCTCCGTGCAATTGGTGCGCGGCATTCTGAACCTGACGCGGACAGGCTCCGGAGGTTTCCTGGCTGCGATGCGCTGGCTGGCGCTGGTCTTGTTCATTTTGGCCCTGGCCCAGCCGCGCCTGACTCGGAGCGAAACCCAGATCAAGGCCAGCGGCATCGATATCGTCGTGGCGCTGGATATGTCCGGCAGCATGGCTTCGGAAGATTTCGAGGTGGGCGGCGACCGGTTGAGCCGGCTGACGATGGCCAAAGAAGTGCTCAAGAAATTCATCGCAAAGAGGCCCAACGACCGCATCGGCCTCGTGGTGTTCGCAACCCAGGCCTATATCGCCTCGCCGCTGACCCTGGACCACGAGTTTCTGCTGCGAAATATCGAGCGCCTCGAATTGGGGGCCATCGACGACAGTTCGACCGCCATCGGCTCGGCTCTGAGCACCGGCATCAACCGTTTGCGGGAACTGCAGTCAAAAAGCAAAATCGTCATCCTGATGACCGACGGCCAGAATAATGCGGGAAAAATCGCGCCGCTCACCGCCGCCGAGGCCGCCAAGGCCCTGAAGGTCAGGGTTTATACCATCGGGGTGGGGATGCGCGGCATGGCGCCCATGCCGGTCTATGACCGGTTTCATCGGAAGATCGGCACTCGCCCCGAACCGGTGGACATCGATGAGGATACACTCCAAAGCATTGCCCGCATGACCGGCGGAAAGTACTATCGCGCCGACAACGCCCAAAAATTCCAGGCCATCTATGCGGAGATCGACCAGTTGGAAAAGACGGAGGCGGACATCAAGAAATACGCGCACCATAAGGAACTCTTCGCCTGGATGATCACGCCGGGGCTGGGACTCTTGCTCCTGGAGACACTGTTGCGCCATACGCGCTTGAGGAGGTTGCCATGAAGAGGAGTCCGATAGTCGAAGGGCGCGGACGGAAGGTCGAAATCCGAAATCCGAAATCCGAAATCCGAAGGAAAACCGAAAACCGAAATCCGAAGGCTGAGATCGCGTGCCCTTCGGAGATCGGCTCCGCGCTCGACGCCGCAGGCTATTCCGTGTCACGCGGCAACCGCACCGAACAAGGGACCGGGTGTGACCCTCGGACTCCGCGTTTCTTTCAGATTTGGGATTTCGGATTTCCTTCGGATTTAGGATTTCGGATTTCGGATTTTCCTCCGGGTTTTGTCTCTGGCCCTTGGGGTGTCGCATGACCTTCGCCAATCCTCATATCCTTTGGCTGCTGCTGGTTTTTCCGCCGGCGCTGATGGTGTTTTTCTGGTGGTCCTGGCGGAAGTGCCAGGAGCTGAGGACCCGGTTCATCCAGGCGCGGCTGCTGCCGGGCTTGACTGTGGGCCTATCGCCTGGCCGCCAGAAGGTGCGCCACGGTTGCGTGGTCCTGGCGGTGGTGTTCCTCATCCTGGCGTTGGCAAGGCCGCAATGGGGATTCGACTGGGAAGCGGCCAAGATGCGCGGGCTGGACATTGTCGTGGCCATTGACACTTCCAAGAGCATGCTGGCGGCGGACATCGCGCCCAACCGCCTGGCCCGGGCGAAACTGGCCGCCCTGGAGCTGATGCAGCGCGCCAAGTCCGACCGTCTTGGGCTGGTCGCCTTCGCCGGTTCGGCCTTTTTACAGTGCCCGCTGACGGTGGATGATTCGGCTTTTCGGCAGAGCGTTCAATCGCTGGATGTGAACACGATCCCCGAGGGCGGCACAGCCGTGGCCGAGGCGATCGACACGGCGTTGACGGCGTTCAAGGAACAAGACAATTACAAGGTGCTGGTGCTCTTGACCGACGGGGAAGACCATGAGTCAGGAGCGATCGAGGCGGCCAAGAGGGCGGCCGAGGCCGGGCTGCGCATTTACACCATCGGCGTGGGCACCACCGAGGGCGAGATCCTGCGCGTCCAGGATGCCAAAGGCAACAGCGATTATGTCCGCGATGAACAGGGCAATGTCGTCAAGTCCCGTCTCGACGAGGACCTGCTGCGGAGAATCGCGGGCGCCACGGAGGGCGGGGTCTATTGGCCCTTGCGAGGAGCCAGGGTCATGGATGAGCTTTACGACCAGTGGCTGGCGAAGCTCCCCAAGTCCGAGCACCAGGAGAAGCTCATCAGGCGGTATCATGAGCGCTATCATTGGCCGCTGGCCCTGGCCGTGGTATCGCTCGTGGTGGAGACGCTCTTGCCTGAGCGGAAAAGAGGATCGTCCGGCCGATCCAGAGCGCAAGCGGCGAGGAGAGCGGAAGCGGTGAATCCTTAGGAGGTGTTGCATGAGCGGCGAGATAGAGAAACGACAAAGTTACGGTCCGCGGTTCCTTAAGGCCCATGCCGCCGCCCTGGCGGTTTTGCTTTTGTGGCCCGGA
Source organism: uncultured Verrucomicrobiota bacterium (assembly GCA_964653485.1). Taxonomy (GTDB): domain Bacteria; phylum Verrucomicrobiota; class Verrucomicrobiia; order Limisphaerales; family UBA8199; genus CAVQND01. Next base: position 53,636 of record CAZZFF010000016.1, read on the forward strand.
CTTGTTTTCGGTTCATCGAGCAGGGCGCTGCGCGATTACAAGAACGGGGAATACGAGCAGGCGCTCAAGGAGTACCAGCAGTTGCTCGAGCACAAGGCCGATGACTCCCGGCTCCACTTCAACGCCGGCGCGGCCGCTTATCGCGACCATAAATTGGAGGAGGCGGCCAAGCAGTTCGACGATGCGGCCAGCGCGACCGACCTGCGACTCCAGGGAATGGCTTACTATAACCGCGGCAACACGCTCTACTACCTGGGGGAACAGGACCCCGACTCATCAAAGCGAGGAGAGACCTGGAAGAGGGCGGTCCAGGACTTTCAGAACAGCCTCAAGCTCAATCCGCAGGACAAGGACGCCAAGTTCAACCTCGAGTTCGTGAAAAAGAAGATCGAGGAACTCAAGCAACAACAATCCCAGCAGAAGAAGTCCGATCAGAAACAAGATCAAGACCAACAACAGCAGCAACAGCAGCAGCAGCAACAGCAAGGCCAGCAAGACCAAAAGCAGGACGACCAAAAGCAACAACAACAACAACAGCAACAAGACCAACAGAAGCAGCAGCGGCAATCTGAGCAGGACCAACAATCGCAGCAGCAAAAGCAGGACGACCAGAAACAGCAGCAGCAGGCCGGCCAGTCCCAGGAGCAGCAGGAGCAGCAGCAACAGGCGAAACAGGCCTCCGGCCAGCCCAAGGAGTCCGATGAAAAGGATAAAGACGAGCAGGCGGCCGCCGTCCCCGCCGGCCAGATGACGCCGCAACAGGCCCAACAGTTGCTGGACGCGCAGAAGGGCGAAGAAATGGTCTTGCCGGCCAATCCTAAAGTCAGGCCCTCGGACATCCGCCGGCCGCGGAAAGACTGGTAATACGCGCAGTTATGAAGGCCAAGAAAATCGACCCGGTGCATCCCGGTGAAATCCTCCTTCACGACTTCATGGAGCCGCTCCACTTGAGCCAATACGCGCTGGCCAAAGCCCTTGGCGTCACCCCCATGCGTGTAAGCCAGATGCATTCCCTGGCGGATGCCTTCGGCCTCGAATCCGGGCGCTGATTGACGCCCGGATCGCGCACCTTGCCAAACCGCAGGGCAAGGGTGAGAAAATCCCGGTGGATTAAGCCCTCGAGGGAATCGCCTTACTCAGTCTTCTGAGGCTTGGCCGCTTTTTCGGCTTTGGGCGGTTTCTCGGCCTTGGCGGGGCGCGCTTTCTTTTCGGCGCCTTGGGCCTTTTCCGGGGCGGCTTCAGGCCGTCGGCCGCGCTTTTCGGTCCTGGGCTCATCCTTCCTCGCCTCGGCCGGAGCGACGGCGGCCTCGGGCACCGGGGTGGTGCTCTCGACGCGCACTTTGAGAGTGGCCTTGACGTCCTGGTGGAGGTGCAATTCGATGTCGTGCTCGCCCAAGGCGCGGATGGGGTGCTCGAGATATATCTTGCGCTTGTCGAGGGTGATGTCGAATTGGGTCTTGAGCTGGTCGGCGATCATGCCGGAGGTGACCGTGCCGAACATCTTGCCGTCTTCGCCGGTCTTGACCGTGATGAGGCAGATCAGCTTGGAGAGGCCCTTGGCCAGCTCGGATGTGGTGTTCAACTCGTGGGCTTCGCGCTCGGCCCGGCGCTGCCTCAGGACTTCCAATCGGCGTTTATTGGTTGCGGTCAGAGGGACAGCCAGTCCCTGCGGGAACAGGAAGTTGCGGGCGTAGCCGGCGGCGACCTTCACCTGGTCGGACTCGGCGCCGAGGCCGACGATGTTGTGGGTCAGAATGACTTCAGTTTTTGGCATAAGAAAGAGCGGGATAGGTTAGTGGGAGAATCTGCGCGCGGCTCAGAACGGCACGTCATCCTCTTCGGGAGGAGTGGCTTCGGGCCCAGGCCCGGCCGAGGGCGGGGCCTCGGGCGCGGCGGCGGCCGGGCGGGGACGGGCTGCTTCGGGCGGCATGGAGTTCTCAGAACCCTTGGAATCGATGAAAGAAAAGCTCTCGAGAACGACTTTGAGTTTGCTTTGTTTTTGGTGAGTGTTCTTGTCTTCCCACTGGTCGAGTTTGAGGCGGCCTTCCATCAGGAAGGGCCTTCCCTTTTTCATGTATTGGCCGATGACCTCAGCCTGACGGCCGAAGGCATCGACATCAACAAAGGTGACCTCCTCCTTCATCTCCCCGGTTTCGCTCTTCCAGGTGCGGTTGATCGCCAGCCCGATGCGGGCGATGGCCGTGCCCTTGGGGGTGTAGCGCAACTCAGGGTCGCGGGTCAGGTTGCCCGCGAGGATGACTTTGTTGAAACTTGCCATAGGTCCAGTGGTATAGGCGGTTTCAGGCGGGTTTGGGCGCAGGGGAGTTCGTGAATAAGACCCTGAAGACTTCGGTGTTCATCGCGAACCGATGTTTCAGTTGGTCGAGAATCGCGGGTTGGGCCTCGAAGATGATATTGACGTAGAAGCCAGCGGGGTGCTTTTTGTTGGCCACCCGGCTAAAACTGCGCTTTTCCATCTTCTGGACCGTTTCGACTTTGCCGCCCATCGCTGTGATGTCGGCCGAGATCTTGTCGATCGAGTCCTTGATCCCTTCTTCCTTGCCTGCCGTTTCCAGTATAAACAAACCTTCGTATCGTTTCACTGCTCTTTTCTTTCGTTGGGCGGGTCCCAGTCCGGCGGGACACCGTTAAACTTGTTCATTGCTTTTTGTATGCCCGCGTCCACCCAGCATTCCGCCGCGTCGGACGCCATGTTTAAGACTTTATCCACCAGCGCCTGTTCCGTCGAATGAAATCGGCCAAGCACGTAGCCCGTGATTTCCCGGGCGTCGCCCTGGCGGCCGATTCCGATTCGCAGGCGGCCGTAGTCTCGAGTGCCAAGGTGCTGCTCGATGGACTCCAAACCATGATGGCCGCCGCTGCTGCCGCCTGGTTTGAGCCGCAGCACGCCCAGCGGCAGGTCCGCATCGTCCACCACGATCAGCAACTGCTGCAGCGGCACCCGGTAGAAGCTCTGCACCGCAGCCACCGCCTCGCCGCTCGCATTCATGTAGGTCTGCGGCTTGCAGACCAAAAGCCGGCGCCCAGCGCGCTCCGCGCGTGCCAGCGCGGCGTTGAACCTCTTCTGGCAAGTCCATGCCGCCCGCCATCGCTCGGCCAGACGCTCGGCGACCTGAAAGCCAGCGTTGTGCCGGGTCCGGGCATATTCGGGGCCGGGATTGCCCAAGCCCACGATGAGATACAGATTCTCCATAGGGCGGGCCAAGCCGGCAACCCGGTCCAAGCCGGGCAGCCGCCCCGATTATCTCTTCTTCTTTCCAGCCCCGGCTGGCGCAGCGCCTTTCTCGGGGGCCTTGGCTCCGGCCTCGGCGCCTTTGGCAGCGCCCTTCTCGGCCCCTTTGGCGGCACCCTTTTCGGCTCCCTTGGCAGCACCCTTCTCGCCAGCCTTCTCGGCACCCTTGGCAGCGCCCTTCTCGGCGCCCTTGGCTCCGGCCTTTTCGGCTCCCTTGGCGGGGGCAGCGCCCTCTTCGCCCTCTTCCTTTTTCTCTTTGATCATCTCGACCTCGCCCGGGGCTGCGGCGGCCTCTGCCGCTTCTGCCGCTTCCTCTTCCTCGGTGCGCGGCACGGCGACGGCGATCACGGCCATCTGTTTGTCACCGACCAATTCGACTCCAGCGGGAGCTTTGATCTCACCCAGGTGGATGACCTCGCCCATCTTGAGAGGCGAGACGTCCACGGTGATGAGGTCGGGCAGGTCCTTGGGCAGGCCGCGGGCGCGGATGTTGAACAGGACGTGTTCAAGAACGCCGCCGCCGGTCTTGACCCCTTCGGCCTCGCCGATAGTCTCAACGGGAACGCTGATAGTGACCTTCTCGTTTTCGGCCACCTCGTGGAAGTCCACATGCAAGACCTTGCCAGAGAGGGGGTGGCGCTGGATTTCCTGGACCAGGGCCAGCCGCTTGGGCCGGGCGTCCTCCTTGACATCCAGGTCGACCAGGAGGTTCTCGGAGGCCGAGCGGTGGATAATGTCCTCCATTTCCTTGGCCTTGACTTCGAGGTTCTGGGGACCGGCAAGGCGGCCGTAAATGACCGCCGGCACGCGTCCGTCGGCGCGGAGTTTTTTGGCCCCGGCGCGCCTGCCCATCAGCCGGAGGGATGCGTTCAGTGATACAGATTTCATTGTCGTTAAATCGTTCCGGGCCTTGCGCCCCTCAACTGGTGCGCCACCCTTTAAACTCGAACAGCGAAGTAACAGACGAATTGGTATGAATTCGTTTGATGGCTTCGCCCAAAAGCCCTGCCACGGACAGCGTGGTTATGTTCACGCCGCTTATCGCAGGGCGTAGGACACTATCAGTTGTAATCAATTCGTCAATAGTCGATTTTCGCAACCGTTCGATTCCGATGCTGTTGAGGATGGAATGGGAGACGCAGGCCTGTATCTTCCGGGCGCCTTTGCGCCTGAGCCATTCGGCCGCGGAGGTGAGAGTGCCGGCGGTTTCGGTCAAATCATCCACCAACAAGGTATTCTTGCCGCGGACTTCCCCGATGACCGCCATGGACTCGACCTCGCTGGCGTTGCGCCGGCGTTTGGCAACGATGGCCAACCCGGCCCCAAGGACCTGCGAATAGGCGTAGGCCATCTTGAGCCCGCCGACGTCGGGGCTGACAACGACCAGTTGGCCCATTTGCTTCTTCTTCAAATACTCGTACATCACCGGGGATGCGTAGAGGTGATCGACCGGGATGTCGAAGAACCCCTGAATCTGCTGGGCATGGAGATCCATCGTGAGGACCCGGTTTGCCCCCGCGGCCACGATGAGGTTGGCCACCAACTTCGCCGTGATGGGCACGCGCGGCTGGTCCTTCCGGTCCTGGCGCGCATACCCGTAAAAGGGCATGACGGCCGTAATCCGCGCGGCGCTGGCCCGGCGCAACGCATCGATCATGATGAACATCTCCATCAAATGATGGTTCGTCGGGGGAGAAGTGGATTGAATCAGGAACACATCCTCACCGCGGACATTCTCTTCGATCTTGACGAACGTTTCGCCGTCGGGGAAGGGCTTGATCGTGGACTTGCCCAATTCAATTCCGATATAGGCGCAGATGGCCTCGGCCAGAGGCCGGTTCGATGTGCCGCTAAAAATCTTCACGCTTTGCTGGTTATGCCGGGGTCTAAGGCGGGGGAGACTCTATCACCCGGCGACGGGCGCGCAAGCGGAAAGTGGGGCGTGGCGCCAATTTCGATTCGCGCCCGAGACGGCGCTAATTGGTTTGGATCATTATTGAATGCGAGGAGCGGTATTTGTAGGATCAGGCTTTGGCTGTAGCTATAACATTATGAACCTGGATGACGCACAACGGAAAAAGGTAGTGGAATGGGTTAAGCAAGGAATGAAGCTGTCCGAGATTCAAAATCACCTGGCATCCGAGTTCGGCCTGCGCTTCACCTACATGGACGTGCGGTTATTGGTGGATGACTTGAAGCTGGTGCCCAAGGATGTCGAGCGGCCCAAAACGCCCAACGGGGTGCTCGGGCCATCCGGCGCCGCCGCGCCTGCCGCTCCGGGCCAGAGGCCACCGGCCGGCCCTGCCGGAGCCGCCGCGCCCGCGCCCCGTCCCGGCGGAGTCTCGGTCTCCGTGGACCAACTCGCGCGCCCCGGCGCCATGGTCAGCGGGAAGGTCACGTTCTCCGACGGCAATTCCGCGGAGTGGTATTTCGACCAGTCAGGCAGGCTGGGCCTCGTTCCCCAGCAACCCGGCTATCGTCCTCCGGCCGCGGACCTGCAGCAGTTCCAAACGGCCCTGGATACGGAATTGAACAAACTGGGATTCTGAGCGGCCGGAAGGCGCCTTTGTTTCCCGGCGGCCCCTGGTTCCAATTCGGGTTGACTCCGGCACCGAGTTTGCTAAAAGAGAAATGTTTGCGTTCACAGAACGAACGCGATGGTGTCAGAAGACAGATATATGAACGAGAATCGGCTTTTCGTGGGCAACTTGTCGTACCAGACAATGGAGAACGATCTCCAGGATTATTTCTCGCAAGCCGGAGCGGTGACCTCGGTCAACCTCATGCTGGACAAGGTCACGGGCAAATCGCGCGGTTTTGCCTTTGTCGAATTTGCCAATGCTGAAGAGGCCAAGAAGGCGGTGGAGCAGTTCCATAACCAGGAGTTCCAAGGCCGGACGTTGACCGTCAACGTGGCGCGACCGCGCGAGGAGCGGGCTCCCCGCAGGAGCGCCGGCGCCGGCCGCCCAAACGACCAATAGAGGCAGTGTCCAGACGCGGGCGCGGCCTGCGGGCTGGAAGTCGGCGATACGGGGCGTGTGCTCCCTCTGGATGAGGCGCTTCGCGTGCGGCGTATACGCCGCTATCAGGCGGAGGAGGAGGTTTGTTGCCGCGCCGGTACGACCGCTACCCAAAGAGCGGGGCCGAATTTGGCTTTGACCTTCTCGGCGAGGGCTTCGGCGGCGGCAGGGGTTTCCACTATCGCGAAAGTCGCAGACCCGCTCCCGGACATAAGGGTGGCCGAGGCGCCGTTGCTTCGGAGAAACTCCTGGTACAAGGCGAGGATCGGATACTTTTCCAGGGCGGGGGCTTCCAGAGAGTTGTAGAACTCCGCGCCGGCGGACCTCAAATCCGCCTTCTCCAGGACCGCGAGAAGTTGTCTGGCGCGGCCAGGGCGGCCATGGAGGGCCTCCGGAAATCGCGCAAGCTGCTGATAGGCCCAGGAAGTCGCGATGCCAAAACCGGGGTGTATCAGGAGGAACGCCGTCCCGTCCAGGGCTGGAAAGGCCGGCAACGGCTGGATTTGTTCCCCGCGGCCGGTTGCCAGGGCAGGGGTTGAGTGGAGGAAGAAAGGGACATCGGAGCCGCAGCGCGCCGCCAGAGAATGCAGCGCCTCGGGGTCGAGAGGGCCGCCGAACAATTGGTTCAAACCTAGAAGCGTCGTGGCCGCATCGCCGCTCCCGCCACCCAAGCCCGCCGCAAGGGGGATTCGCTTTTCCAGGTGGAGGCGGACGCCTTCGCCAATGTGGGCGGCTTCGAGAAAGAACTGGGCGGCGCGATAGGCGAGGTTGCGGGAATCCGTCGGCAGCGCGGCCTCGCTGCAAGTCATCTCCAGGCCTTGGCCCGTCCGGGTGAAAGTGAGACGGTCATACACCCCGACGGGGTACATGACGGTTTCGAGTTCATGAAATCCATCGGCGCGCTTGCCGAGGATGTTCAGCAACAGGTTAACCTTGCAAGGAGACTTTTTTTCGAGGGTCAATGGGTTTCGAAAACCCGGAAGCGACTGTTGGGCACAAAGGGGGCGATGTCGCCGCCGCTATAACCCAGGTTGGTGTCGGTTGACAGGCCGGGGTCTTCGATCAGACCGGGCTGGTAATTATCCGGGAACACGGGACCAGGGGCGAAATAATCGGTGAGGACGGGGTCGTAGGGAGGGAACGGGCAGGTCACGACTTCGTAAAGGCCGATGCCGGTCCTGGCCAGCGAGCGGTTCAGCCCGCGAATGGTGCCGGTGGTGTAGCCGACATTCGCGCCGTCAAACAAGCAGGATTGCTCGACAGTGCGGCGGAATTCGCCCATGCGAACGATTTCATAGGTATTGCTCATGCCGCGCCCCAGTTTCTGCTCGGTATTGGCGCAGCCGCCGCCCAGGACGCCGGCGAGGAGAAGAGCGGCCAGGAAAGGGATTTGTTTTCGCATAAATAATTCGATTCTGCAGTCCATAGTAAAGTCGTGAGGCAGGTCTTGTAAAGCACAATCGTGTCATGGAAAATGAAATGGATATGCAGCGACAATCTCAATCTCAACCGGGGCGCTTGAAGCGGCCCGGCAGCGGCCTGATCGTGGTGGACATCCAGGAACGGCTCTTGCCGGCCATGTTCGAGAAGGAACGTGTGACGCGCAACGCGGCGCGCCTGGCCAAGGGCGCCGCCATCCTGGGAATCCCGGTCTTCGCCACCGAGCAGTACCGAAAGGGCTTGGGCGCCACAGTGCCGGAAGTGGCGGGAGCGATCTCGCACTTCGACCCGATTGAAAAGTTCGCTTTTAGCGCCTGCGGCGCCCCCGCCTTTATGGCGGCGCTTAAGGCCGGGCAGGTCTCGAGCGCCTTGCTCTGCGGCATCGAGGCCCACGTCTGCGTCACGCAGACGTGCCTGGACCTGCTCGAAGAGGGAATGGGTGTCTTCGTGGCGGCCGACGCCGTTTCGTCGCGCGCTCCGGACGACTGCCGTCTGGGCCTGGACCGGATGCGGCAGGCGGGAGCAGTCATCGTCTCGACCGAAATGGCCCTATTCGAATGGCTCGGGCAGGCCGGCACGGAGGAATTTCGGCAAATCCTGGGGCTGGTCAAGTGAGGGGGCGAAGGCGCGGCAGGCCCGACCAGGGCGATGGACAAAGTGGTATTCTGGAGTGCGCCGGCAGAGCGAAGCGGCGACGGCGCTTTCGGCCGCGTGGGACATCCGACACGCCAGACGCTGCCCGAACCAAAGCGGTGTCGCGCTCCCGCCTTCGCTCCCGGGACCTTCCGACGGACTTTGTCACTGGCCCTGCAGTTCCGACAATGTGAAGTGGCCGCGGAGGGTTCTTCACCGTGCCGCCGCCAAAGGAGCTGCCGCACTCGCCCTGCTGGCCCTCAACCGCCCAGCGAGGCGGGGTCGCTCACATCGCCCTTGTTGAATTGGACGTAGGCTTCGGTCAAATCAGCGGCATAGAAGAGGGCCTCGGCGCGGCCGAGGTTGAGGTGGATGTGGAGGTCAAATTCCTTGGGCGCCACGGCCGCGCACAGGTCCGTGAAGGCCGCCGGTGTAGGCTGGCCGCGCTTGAGGCTCCAGAGGATTTGCCGGCTGCCCGGAGCGCTGTAGCCGATGTCGACCTTGGGTTCGACGATGGTGGCGGGGCTGGAACCTAGGGCGGCGATGATCCGGCCCCAGTTGGGGTCGCCCCCATGCCAACTGGTCTTGACCAGGGCGCTGTTGGCCACCGCCCGGGCCGCGGCATCGGCGTGGGCAAACGACCGAGCCCCTTTGACCCGGATGGTCACGAACCGGGAGACTCCCTCGCCGTCGCGGACAATCATCTTCGCCAACTCCAGGCACAGATGACTCAAGGCGGCTTGGAAGACGCCAAAGTCGCGTGAAGCCGGATTCCGGATTTTGGATTTCGGATTTGCGAGTCCGTTCGCCAGGACCAGGACGGTGTCATTGGTGCTCATGTCGCCATCCACGCTGATGCGATTGAAGCCGTTGGCAACGGCCTGCTCCAAGGCGGTTTGGAGGGGTTTGGGCTCGATGGCGGCGTCGGTGGTGATAAAGCAGAGCATTGTGGCGTGAAGCGGGGCGGCTGCCGGCCGTTTCCCGGTGAGGCTCATTCCGGGCTGGATCATACCTGCGCCTTTGCATATCCCGCCCAGGCGGGTGGATTGGCCTGCGAGCGTGAATTCCAGGGCCATCTGTTTGGGGCGGGTGTCGCTGGTCATAATGGCCTCCATGGCCTGGTCGCCATGGCGCGGCGTGGAACCCAACTCGACCGCCGCCTCGATGATTCCCGAGCGGATATTGTCCATCGGCAAGGCAAGGCCGATGCGGCCGGTCGAGCCGACGAGGGCCAGGCCCGGCGGCAAGGCCAGGGCGCGCTCGGTAAAGCGCGCCATCTCCAAGGCGTCCTTGAACCCCTGTTTTCCGGTGCAGGCATTGGCGTTGCCGGAGTTCGCTACGATGACTTGCGCCCTGCCGCGGCGCACACGCTCGATGCAAATCTTGACCGGGGCGGCACAGGTCTGGTTGGTGGTGAAGGCGCCCGCGACCGCCGCGGGCACATCGGACATAATCAAGGCCAGGTCGCGTTTGTCGCCCTTGTCGGAGCCTTTGCCTGTCCCGAGCCGTTTGATGTCGCAAAAGACTCCCGATGCCCGAAAGCCCCGCGGGGCAACAATGGAGCCGGCTATCTCATTCAGTTTTTTCATAACCTCGAATTTGCTGGCTAACGCCGCGCGGTCCACTGGGCGTCGGCGAAGTCCATGAATACGGTCCAGTCGCCGGCGGTCATCGAGTGTTTTCCGGGGCGGATGTAATAGCCCAGGGGGCTGGCGACGAGCCGGCCTTGGGGCGGCATCTCCGCGGCCTCGATGCCTCGGGCGCCCAGGAACCGATAGACCGGGTCAGCAGCCCGGAGGACGTCGAACTGGCCGGGGGGATTCGCCCATTGGTCCTCCTGGGCCGCCGAGAAGAGCACGGGCCGAGGAGCGCAGAGGGCGACCAGGCAATCCTGGTCAATGGGGAGCCGCTCGGGGGTGAGATTGAACTCTTTGAAGCGAGCGTTGAACCAATGAGGAAACTGGTCGTTGATGGCCTTGACAGATTCGCCGATTTTGCCGCGGCTGGGCGCGGAGCCGCCGCAGCCGGCCTGATGAGGGAAGGCCATGGCGATGCGCTCATCGTAAGCGGCGGCCAGAAGGGCGGTCTTGCCGTTGCGCGAGTGGCCAAGGGCGGCAATGCGGTGGGAATCGATGGCGGGGTCGGTGACGAGGTAATCGACGCAGCGCTGGAATCCCCAGGCCCAAGCCGCAAGGGTGCCGCGGCCGGCGGGCTGGTTGCGGGCCGAATCGCCGGCGGCCAGCCAAGCGTAAAGCCCGCTGCTGACGTCGCCGCGGTCCGAATCCACGTCGCCGCTGTAAAAGGCGGCCAGGGCGTAGCCGCGGCGGACGATGTCGGCCAGGGGCCAGTCGGCGGCCTGGGCGCCGCGCCCGGCCTCGGTGGCGGCGTGGTTGGCGCAGCCCGCGCATCCATCGGCCATCCAGGTCTTAGGCAGCGGGATGCGCGCGTCGGGGGTCAGGGCATGGTTGCCACAGAAGTTCATTGCCAGGAACACCGGGGCGGGACCGGGCCGCGCGTTGGGAACGACGACGATCAAACCGATGCGCGGGGCCTCCGGCTCCGGGCCGGCCTCCAAAGTCAGGACCTTGAGCGTAGCTTTGCCGTCGAGGAAATCGGGGTATTGGCCTTCGAGTTGGAATCGCAGATGCGCCGGCTTGGGCGGGATGGGGCCGTACATGTAGTGGGTGAAGAGGGCCTTGAGTTCCGGGCGGCGTTCGTTGAACCACTGCGCCTGGCTGGCGACCCGCCGCCCGTCCAGCATCACCAGCGGGTCGGGCATCGCAGGCTGGGGGGGCAACGAGGAGAGCTCGGGAAACGCACGCGGGGTCTGGGCCGCGGCGGACCCGCCGAGCAGAAGGGCCGACACCGCCCCGCCGCCCAGGGCACAGCGGACCAAGGGTGAAAAGAGCGGCCTGAGAATAGAGGGATAACTCATGGACGCGAGCCTCTCCTGATGCATGTTCATAATGGGTTAGGGGATAGCGCAATTTGGAATGGGATACAAACGCAAAAGTTTACAACCCAAGGGGGAGCGATTACCTTTCCGGCGTGGCAAACAGCCCTTCCATCGCAGGACACTGGGATGGCGACTTCGATGAGGCGAGTATCCAGCAATGGGTGGAGAACCTGCGCCGAGAGTTGAGGGCGCCCGCGGTCTCATTGGGGCTGGTGTTCATGGCGCCGAGGCTTTTTCCTTACGCGAAGCAGGTGCTGGAAATTCTCCGCGTCCATGGGCGCATTCCGTTGCTGGCGGGTTGTTCGAGCCAGAGCCTTATTGCCGGGTCGTCCGAAGTGGAGGAAGACGCGGGGGTCGCCCTGGGCCTCTATTGGCTGCCAGGAGCGGAACTCAAGGCGTGTCACTTCACCGAGCAGGAGGCGGGCGAAGCGGCCCGGACCGGCTATTGGCACGAGCGGACCGGCATAGGGCCGGGCCAGAGCAACGGCTGGCTGGTCTTCATCGACCCGTTCCATCTCGACAGCGAGTCCTGGCTGCGAACGTGGAACATCGCGTACGCGCCGCTGGCCGTGATGGGGGGGTTGGCCAGCGGGGAGTTGAGCGAGCAACTCACCCAGTTGTATTTGAACGGCGAGGTCTTCGAGGAAGGGGGCGTGGCCGTCTCCTTTGGGGGCCAGGTCGGCCTGGCGGGCATGATCTCCCAGGGCTGCACCCCGATTGGCGAGACCTGGACTCTCACGAAGGTCGAACAGAACATCATTCACGAGATCGGCAACCGGCCCGCCTACGAGGTGCTGGCGGAGACCTTCAACAGCCTCACGACCGAAGAGCAATCCAAGGCCCGAGGCAATCTCTTCATCGGGCTGGTCGTGAACGAGTACCTGGATGAATTCCACCGCGGAGACTTCCTGGTCCGCAACCTAATCGGGGCCGATCCGCGTTCGGGCTGCATCGCCGTCTGGGCCCTGCCGCGGGCGGGGCAAACCGTCCAATTCCAGCGCCGCTCCGCCGCCGCCGCGACCGAGGACATGACGGAGCTGCTCGCTCGGGTCAAGAAGCAGTTGGGCGGCGTCACCCTTTACGGGGGCTGCCTCTGCTCGTGCAACGGGCGCGGTCAGAACCTGTTCGGCACTCCCAACCACGACGCCCAGATGATCCAGCAGCAACTCGGGCCGATGGGCCTGGCGGGCTTCTTTTGCAACGGCGAAATCGGCCCGGTGGGCAACAAGAACTTTCTCCACGGCTTCACAGCGTCGCTCGCGCTGTTCATCAAGAAAGGCTAAACTTGGGCGACGGTGTCGCCCTTCGGCAGCTTGGAATATACGCCGATGACGCGAAGGGCAAACCCCTTCGTTCTCGATTTCAGCTCCTGCGGCTTGCCCTCCACGTCATTTCAGCCTTCAGCCTTTAGCCTTTAGCCTTGATTCCTCAGTCCAGCACCGGATCGCTGCCGTCGATCATCTTGACTTTGTTGTGGAGGAAGTATTCGCGGGTCAGGGCTTTGACGCAGTTCTGGCGCTGGTCATAGAGGCGCTTGAGCTTGCGGGGTTTGTGCTTAGCCAAGGCGTAATGCGTGAGCAACGGCATGGCGATGGTGGTGTCTGTGTAGCAGACGACGGCGTCGGGAAGGCGCTCGGGGTCCACCTTGCCCCAGCTCACCGCCTCGCTGGGGGTGGCCCCCGAGAGGCCGCCGGTGTCGGGGCGCGCATCGGTGACCTGGAGGAAATAATCCTGGCCGAATTCCTTGATGCGCAGGACCTCCTGAATTTGGGGCTCGGTCTGGAGCATGAAATTCTTCGGACTGCCGCCGCCCCAGAGCACGACGGCGCTCTTGCCGCCGGCGCGCTTGGCGGCGAGCACGAAAGCGGTCGTCTCGTTCACGTCGATGGAGGGGTTGAGGCGGAGCTTGTTGCCGCGCAATTCGACGCCGGCGACGTTCATCCCGATCGTGGAGTCCCCGGGCGAGGATGTGTAGCAGGGAACCCCGGCCCGGTAGGCGGCGGCCAGGACCGAGACGTCTTTGAGGCCGGCCTTGCGTTCCCATTCCGCGCAGTATTTGCCCAGGAGATGGTGGAGCTCGGCGGTGCCCATCTCCTTTTGGAATTCCGGCTGAATCAGCATGTTGCGCAGGATTTCGTCGGTGGCCATGAGGCAATCGCTGTACCCCAGGAGGACGTCATAGACGCGCACGATGTCGTTGTTGCGCAGGTCCGTGTCGTCGAGCCTGAAATTGCCGGCACGGACGGGGTAGTTGAGCGCGAAGTGCATGTCGTGGTAGAGGTTGGCGCCCGTGGCGACGAGCCAGTCCACGAAGCCGGCCTTGATCAGCGGCACGATGCTCGAGCAGCCCATCCCCGCCGGGGTGAGGGCGCCGGCAAAGCTCATCCCTATCGTGACGTCTTGATCGAGCATCTTCTCGGCGAAGAGCTGGCAGCCCTCTCTGAGCCGGGCCCCATTGTACGCCAGGAACGTCTCATCGATCAGGTCGGGCGCCTTTTCCTTGCCGGTGATGTTCCTGGGCAGGATGCGCTTGCCGGACAGGTACTTCTCGCGGTTTGGACATTGCTTCTTCTTGAGCCACTCCGGCGTTTCGGACAGGTCGGGTCTAGCTCGGACGTGCTTTTTTTCGGTCTTAGGCATAATCAATCTCAATTCCAGTTGCAGCCAGAAACAATACGCGGGAAAACCAGGATGCCAATCTTTAAATCTACGGGCACACGAGGCCAAGCTGCGCGCGTTCGATCCAGCCGACGGCGCGGCTGGTTCGGACCAGGACGTAGGGGCCGCGGGCGCGGACCCATCTGGCCGGCTCCCCCGCGCCCAGGCGCGCAAGGCCCTGGCCCTCCTGCGTCGGCGTCAACCGCAGCAGCGCGTCCTTTTGGGCAACAAAGCCGATGCGCGCTCGGGTATGCACTCCGAGATGGGCGGGCACACTGAGCAGGAAGACCATGATGCCCAAGGCCGCGACTGCCTGGTGCCACGAGGCCTTGCGGCGCCTCAGGATGCCCGGCAGCAGGGCCATGCCTACGGCCAGCCATAGGCTCGCGCCCGTCATCCAGGCCCAGCAGTCAATCGGCAGCCAGGTGGAGACCACCTCGTCCCAGGACAGGTCGGGCGCCTCGACTTGGGCGGCCTTGCGGGCAAACCGCAGGTTGTTCCGCGCCGCCCGGTTGAACGGGTTGAGCCACAGGGCCTGCTCCCACGCGACAATGGCAGGCCCGGTCCGGCCGTTCTGCCACTCGGCGTTACCCAGGTTCTGGAGCGTGCCGGAGGCCGGCTGGCGCCTGGCGGCCTCGCCGAAGGCCCGCGCGGCGCGCGAATAATCGCCCGCCCGATAGGCGGCGGTGCCTTCCTGGAACAACCCATCCACCGATGCAGCCGCCCCCTGGGCGGCCATTGCCATCCCAAGCCAGAGCAGCAGCACTTGCAGACCAAATCGACAGCGTTTCAAATCACGATTCACAGCCTAGCCTTAGAGTCTCCGCTCCAGATATTGCAGCACCTTTTCCAATTCGGGCTGGAGGGCCAGCAGTTCCTTTGCGTCCGCGCCGCTCGGGCCGAACCGGGCCGCATCGGTGAGGGCGAAGAACCGGCGCGCCACCCCGGCGGGTCCCGCGGCCAGGTCTCCCAGCAACGGCAGCACGTCGGCGCAGACGAGCGCCCGGGGCTCGGCCGGATAATAGGGCGCGCAGGCGGCCTGCATGGCGGCGACGGCGGCATCGGCGAACCGGCGGGCATCGCCCGCGCGCGCCGCCCTGCCCAACGCGCGCCATTGGCGGCGCAGGGCTCGCCTGGCCTGCCGCCGCAACACGACTTCCGGATGCTGTTCCAGGAAGCGGCGGCGCCTGTCCCAGGCCCAAAGGCCGAGAAAGGCGGCAGCGACGGCCAATTGGACAAGGGCAAACCAAAGCCGGCGCTGCACGGGCGCCAGGGTGGCGGCAGCAAGCCCGGGTGCGGGCGCCAAGCCGCTCAATCCCGGCTCCTTCTCAGCTTCGCCAGGCCCCCGGTCCGATTGCTGCAGGACGCGCAGGTCCGCGCCGCCGGGTCCGGGCTGAACGGTGACCGAGACCTCGGGGATGGTGAGGTCGAGATAGACGGCGCGGCTGGGATCGAAGTAGCTGAAAGGGATGGCAGGGGTAGTGTGGGCGGTGGTGGTGAGCGGAACAAGGGTATAGACGAACGTGGTTGATGTCTGGGGGACGGCGGCTTGGGGCGTCATCACGGCCATGGGTGAAGGAGGCGGCAAAGGCTCCGGAGCCGGGGCGAAGACCTGCCAATCCCTGGTTTGAGGGGGAGGCGGAGGCGCCAGGCGGCCCACGTTGGCATCGCCATGGACAGTGACCGACAGTTTAACGGCATCCCCGACGCGCACAGGGTCGGCCGCCAACCTGGGAGGCTCGATCGAGAAACTGCCAATCGCTCCCGTGAAGCCGGGCAACTCGCCCTGCTTGGGCAAAGGCCGCGCCTGCAATTCAACAGGCTCGGAGTCCAACAGCGTGAACTGAGGCGCGTTGTTGCGCACCAGCGTCGGGCCGGCGCCGCTCACAACGGGGCCAACGGGACGATTGCCGGCGGAGTAGCCTTGGGCAAAAAGGGTGAGCTTGCCGGTCTGGAGCGGGGTGAGCACCGTTTCGTATACGTAGGCGACCATTGTGCCCGCGCCGCGGGGCACCGGCCCAATCCGCTGGCGCGCGGCCCCTTGATCCACGAGCACCCCGTCTCCATTGATCTGCACCTGCATGAGGGAGCGAAATTGGCCTGACGGCGAAGGCCCCAACAGGATGCGGGCCTTGACCGGCTGGCCCACATACAAATTGGTCTCGGATACCTCGAAGACAAGCCCTTGCGCCGGCATCATCCAGGCCGGCACCGACGGCGCCGCCTCGAGTTGCGCAGCGGGCACCGTGACGGGCTTGCCGTAAACGGTCACTGTGAACTGCGGCACCACGAACCTGCCCAGCCGGGGCGCGCGAACGTGGTAATTGAACATCGTGAGGGGCACGAAATTCGTCCCGTTGAACTGCATAATCTGCCCGCGCCCGCCGGGGCGAAACTCCAGTTCGGCCGGCGTGTTGAGTTTCTCCGGCCACAGAATCGATTCCTCGAGCGCATCGAAGCTCACCCGGTAAACCGCCGCCTCGCCCGGCCGCACCACCGGCGGATCGAAAGCGGCCACGGCGACCACGTTGGATGCTATCTCGGTTTTGGGCTGCGCCATAAGCAGGGCCATGTAGGGATCGGCCGACGGCGGCCCGGCCTGGGCAGCGGCGCAAAGAGAGGCCGTGGACGAAAGAAGGGCGGCCAAAATGAAGAGCGGGAGGAAATCCGAAATCCGAAATCCGAAATCCGAAGGAAATCCGAAATCCGAAATCCGAAGGCCGAAGCCAGAGGATAGAGCGGGGACGGACTTGCTTCCGAGGCACCTCTCGGCATCCTTGCTCACACTCCACACACCTTCGCTCCGACACCTTGGTATTTCGGATTTCGGATTTCGGATTTCCTTCGGATTTCGGATTTCGGATTTCGGAT
>CAZZFF010000017.1:0-70332 GCA_964653485.1 uncultured Verrucomicrobiota bacterium
CTGATTCGACTCCGCCACGGTGTTTGAGCCGCGGAATTGTGCTCTTTGCGGTTAATCTCCCAGTTCCCGGACGGCCTGGGCCAGGGCGGCGACCATGCGGCGGGCCTGCCCGGGGGTCGTGCAATAGGGGGGCATGAGCACGATGACGTTGCCGACAGGCCGGGTGAGGACGCCCCGTTTAGCCATGGCCTCGCAGACCCGGATGCCTGCGCGTTGGCGCAGGTCAAAGGGCTGGCGCGTCCGCCAGTCCTTTACCAGCTCGATTCCCGCGACCAGGCCGGCCTGCCGGATGTCGCCGACGTGCGGGAGGTCCCAGAGCGCGGCGAGTTCCCGGCGAAGGGTCTGTTCGAGCTGGCCGCGCGCGCGAATGGACCGTTTCCCCTGGAGGAGTTTCAGGCTGGCAAGGGCCGCCGCGGCCCCGAGTTGGTTGCCGGTGAAACTGTGGCCATGGAAGAACGTCTTGAATTCGTCGTACTCGCCGAGGAAGGCCTCGAAGACGGCTTGCGTGGTAAGAGTGGCGGCCATCGGCAGGTACCCTCCGGTCAGCCCCTTGGCCAGGGCCAGAAAATCGGGTTGGACCCCTTCGTGATGGCAGGCGAACAGGGATGGCGGGGCGGCGGCAGCGGAGGCAGGCAGGGCGGGCAAGCCCGAGGGCAGCACAGGCGACCCCGTGCGCCCGAACCCGGTCATGACTTCGTCGGCGATCAACAGTGCGCCGTGGCCCCGGGCTATTTCGGCCGCTTGACGCAGCCAGCCCGAGGGCTGCGGTATCATCCCGGCCGCTCCCTGCATCAACGGCTCGAACACGAACGCGGCATAGGGATTGCCCTTCTTCCGCCGGACCTCGAATTTCTGGTGCAGCTTGTCGAGGCATTCCCAGCGGCACTTTCGATATTCGCGCGCGTCGGCCCGCTCCGGCCGCGCGGCATTGAAGGGACATCGGTAACAATAGGGCGCCATGACCTTGTCGGTCTTGAACAGCAGCCCCGCATAGGCCTTGTGAAAGAGGTCGATATGTCCCAGCGCCACCGCGCCAACGCTGTCGCCATGATACGCGCCTGCGAGTGAGAGAAACTTGGGCTTTGCGCTCCGCCCGGTGCGGCGGGCGAACGCGTAAGCCAGCTTGAGGGCGACCTCGACCGCGGTCGAACCGTCGTCGGAGAGGAAGACCTTCCTCAGACCCGCATTCAAATGGCCGTCCGGGTGGCCGGGCGTCCTGCCCGGAGGCGGGCAGCATGGCCATTTCATAGGGACATTGGCTGCCTTCACCAGTTGTTCCGCCAAGAGGCTGGCGGGTTCGTTGGCCAGGCCGAGGGCCGAGCTGTGGGCAATCTTCCTCAACTGCCGGCGGATGGCGGCATTGAGGGCGGGATGGTTATGGCCATGGAGATTGGTCCAGATGGAGGAGTTCGCGTCGAGGTACTTCCGGCCATAAGCATCGAACAGGACCGCGCCCGAGCCCTTCACAATCACAACCGGCTCCCGCCTCAGCCAATCCCGCATCTGGGTGAACGGGTGCCAGAGGTAAAGCTGATCGAGTCGGGCGAGGGGGTAAGGCATGGAAGCAAGACGCCTCAGAAGCGCAGGCCTCGGAGGGCGGCCAGGAGTTGCTCGATGTCGGCGTGGGTATGGGCGGCGGTGAGCGTCAGGCGCAGGCGTGCCTGGCCTCGGGCGACGGTGGGGTAACGGATGGCCGGGATGAAGATTCCTTGATCGCGGAGGGCGGCGGAGGCCTGCACGGCGCGCTCCTCCTGGCCGATCATCAGCGGGATGATGGCGCACGGGGGGGATGAGGGGCAGGGCCAGCGGTTCTGGCCGGCGAGGAAGGCGCGGACCTCGGAGACACGCTGCCAGAGGAGGTCCCGGCGCTTGCGGCCGGCGCCGGACCTGACGAAACGGACGCCCGCGGTGGCTGCGGCTACGGCGGCGGGCACCGGGGCCGTCGAGAAGATGAAGGACCGGGCGCGGTTGACCAGGTACTCGATCAGAGTCTTCGAGCCGCAGATATAGCCGCCCGATGCGCCCAGGGCCTTGCCCAGGGTGCCCATCTGAATCTCGATCCGATCGCCGACGCCGAGTTCCTCCGCCAGTCCGCGTCCGTTGGGGCCGTAGAGGCCGGTGGCGTGGGCCTCGTCGACCATCAGCCACGCCCCGTATTTCTCCTTGAGCGCCACCAGTTGGCGCAAGGGCGCCTGGTCGCCATCCATCGAAAAGATGCTCTCCGTCACAATCAGCACAACTCCGTCCCCTGGAGGCGGCTGCGCGCCGTCGACTCCCAACCCCGCTTCCTTCCTCTCCGGTTCTTCGCCTGCCCCCTCCGCTCTTCGGGCTTCGGATTTCGGGTTTCGGATTTCGGTCTCCGGCCACCTGGCCTCCGCCCACTGGAGAATCCTCTCGAGGCCGCCCACATCGTTATGGTCGAAGACGCGGAGTTTCGCCCCGGAGAGACGCGCGGCATCGACGATGCAGGCATGGACGAGCTTATCCAGGACCACAATGTCGCCTTTCCCCGCAAGCGCGCATATAGCGCCCAAGGCGGCGGCATAACCGGTGGAGAAGCTGAGCGCGGCCTCGGCGCCTTTGAAAGCCGCCAGCGCCTCCTCCAATTGGTGATGAGGCGCCAGAGAACCGCAGATGAGCCTCGAAGCGCCCGAGCCCGCCCCGTATTGGGCGAGGGCCCGGCGGGCGGCGGCCTTAAGGGCCGGCGCGGCGGCAAGGCCCAAATAGTCGTTGGAAGAGAAATTGAGCAATGTCCCGCCGCCAAATCCGATATGCGGGCCTTGCGGGGAATCGATGCGGCGCAATTCGCGGCGCAGTCCCTGGTCCCGCAGTCGAGCCAGGCGCCGGGCCAACTCTTCGTCAAAGGCAGGCATCACGGCTTTCCCGGAGTTGTTCCGGCTGGATGGCCCACTGGCCGCCGATCATGCTCGCAGCCACCGGGCCGCGATGTTCGAGGACGGCCTCATAGACACGAGCTAATTTGCCGGAAAACGGCAGGGCGATGAGGTCGGCGAGGGCCTGGCGGGAAATCTCCCCGACCCGCCCTTCCAGGCCCAGGGCAAGGGCGCCGTTGAGGGTTGCCATCCGCAGAATCTCAAGGGGCCGGGGCGCGTCCTTCTCGGCCAACGCCCGCATCTCCTCGAACATATCCAACTCGACCGTCTGGCGCGGCTTCTTGCAGACGCTGGCAAGGCTGTCGGTGCCGAGACAAATATTGACCCGGGCCCGGCGCAAGGCCCGAAGCGGAAAGGGCTTGTGGCGAAAATAGAAATGGCTGCGCGGACAATGGGCCACACTAACCCGGGCTCGCCCCAGCAGCCCGGCGTCCCCGGGCCCGAGGTAGTTGGCGTGGACGGCCAGGAGGTTGGGGCTGAGCATCCCGCACCGTTGCAGGTGCTCGACAGGGGAGCCGTGGCCGCAATCCGACATGTCGCGCGCGCTGCGGCAGAGCCAGTCAAACATCTCGCCTCGGCCCCGGGTAAACATCTCGAACTCCGGCTCGGACTCCGCCACATGGATGGCGACGCGGCACCGGCGGCGGCGGGCGGCGGCGGCGCTCAGGCGCAGCAGGCTGGGCAGGGTGGTATAGGGAGCGTGCGGCGAAAGACCGGGGCGCCAGCTTCCTTCCTTCAATGACGCAATCCGGGCCATGGTTTCCCGGAGAATGGCGGGGACAGGCCGGCGGCCGATGCCGATCATTTCCAGAAACGAGAGCACGCGCAGGGGCGTGGTTTGCCAGAGCGCCGGGAGGAGATCGGGAACCGCTTCGATGTCGCCCACCGTGGTGGTCCCGGTCCGAACGAGCATCCGGGCGCCGTGGCGCCAGGATTCGCTGTAGTCAGTTGTGGTCCACCCCGCCTTGGTGGCATTCATCAGCTTGAGCCAATCGGTGAACACCCTGGGCGGCAGAAAAAGACCCGCCATGTCCGTGTAATCGAGGTGGCAGTGGGCATTGACCAGGCCCGGCAACAGTGCCGTTTCGCCCAGGTCAATGACAGAGTGCTCGAGGCTGGACAAGTCGCGCCAGCGTCCAACGGCGGCGATGCGATTGCGTCGGACGAGGACCGCCCCGTCCGCGATAGGCGCCTGGCGCAAAGGCAGGACAACGCGGGCGCGGAGGATCACGCTTCCTTTTCCTGGCGGCTCAGTTTGCCGCGGGCGGCGGTTTTGCGTTTCCGGGCTTTGTACCGGCTGTGCCGCTGGCGGATTTGCTGCTCGATCTTCTTGGCGACCAGGTCAATCGCCGCATAAAGATCGTTTTCGACATCCTCGGCGAACAGGTCCGGTCCCGGCAGGCAGAACCGGATCGAGCACGAGAACTGGCGCTCCGGGGCTTTTGCCGAGTCATGTTCCAGCGTGACTCGAATGCTCGTGGCACGCTCCTGGAGGTGTTCGAGCTTTGTTATCCGGCTGATGATGTGATCTTCGATGGCCTTGGTTAGGGTCAAGTTATGGGTCGAAAGGATCATGTTCATGCCCAATGATGCTGCCGGAGAGGAGCGAAATCCAGTCGGAAAACTTGAATTTGAAGCCGGGCTTTATTACATCTGGCACAGTGTCTGCCAAAATCATCGCGGTTGCCAACCAAAAAGGCGGAGTCGGCAAGACGACGACCGCCGTGAACCTCGCGGCCTGCATTGCCGCCCTTGGCCGGCGGGTGCTCCTGTTCGACCTTGACCCCCAGGCCAACGCCACCAGCGGCCTGGGTCTGGAGAAAACCCAGGGCGCCAGCGCCTACCGGGTGCTGCTGGGCGAAGGCTCTCTCCTGGACAAAGTGCGCCCCACCGCCTTCGAGCGGCTTGACGTCATCCCAAGTGAAGTGGACCTCTGCGGCGTCGACATCGAGTTGGCCCGCGCGGAGAACCATCTCCACCAGGTGGCCCGCTCATTGCGGCCTGTCATCGAGGCCCAGAAATTCGATGTGCTCTTCATCGATTGCCCCCCATCCCTCGGCATCTTGACCCTGAACGCCTTTGTGGCGGCCGACAGCGTGCTGGTGCCCCTCCAGTGCGAGTACTACGCTCTGGAAGGCATTTCCATGCTCAACCGCATCATGGCCCAGTTGCACGACAACCAACTCAACCCCAAGCTCGAACTCCTGGGGGTGGTAATGACTATGTTCGACGGACGGACGCGGCTCTCCCAGCAGGTCGTCGGAGAGGTCCGCCAGCATTTTGGCGAAAAGGTGTTCGAGACCCTCATTCCGAGGGCAACGCGCCTGGCCGAGGCCCCCAGTTTCGGCAAACCCATCATTCACTACGACAAGTATAACGCCGGCGCCGCCGCCTACGAACTCCTTGCCCAGGAGGTGCTGGGCAGGTTGCATTTGGAGTAGTCAATACACATCTCTCAAGTATCGGCGCTCCGTCTTCATCAGAGTGACATTCACGTATTCCGCGGCGGCCGCGGGAGAAAGGCCGCCTTGTTCCCGGGCGATTTGGATGAGCGTTTGGTGTACATCCTTCGCCATGTGCTTGGCGTCGCCGCACACGTAAAAATAGGCGCCGTTTTGCAGCCAGGCCCAGAGTTCGCGGGCCTGTTCGAGCATGCGATGCTGGACGTAAAGCTTGGAGGGTTGGTCGCGGGAGAAGGCCAGGTCCAGCCGGTGAAGGCTGCCTTGGTGGTGCCAGGCCAGGAATTCATCCCGGTAGAGGAAATCGGTGGCCCGATGCTGTTCCCCAAAGAAGAGCCAGTTCCTGCCCGTGGCGCCTTGGGCGATGCGGTGTTCGAGAAAGGCCCGAAACGGGGCGATGCCTGCGCCCGGACCACACAAGATGATGTCCGTCGCCCCGTCTTTGGGCAGGCGAAACGTACGGGAGGCCTGGACATAGACCGGTATAGTCCTCGCATAGAGGCCCGCGTGGTCCGCCAGAAACCCCGAAGCCAGGCCCTTCTTGGCCCGGCCGTGGGTGTCATAACGCACCACCGCAACGCACAGATGCACTTCTCCGGGGTGGGCCTCGGGTGAAGACGCGATCGAGTACAGCCGCGGCGCCACAGGGGTAAGCTGGCCCACAAATGCCGCGGGCGACTCGAACCTCACGTCGCTGAACTCTCTCAGGATGTCCACGTAATCGCGCGTATCGATGTATTCGGAGAGCGATTCGCCGTTCCCCACGATTTCCATCAGGCGCTTGCGCTGCTCCCCTTGGGGGATGCGCTCGGCCAGCCCGTTCATCACCTTCCGGTTCGCCCGATTGAGGACGTAATCCGCCAACAGCGCCTCTCGCAGCGGGGTCGGGCGGCCCTTGGGATCACACACCGGGAACTCCGGATCGAACCCCAGCAAGGTGATGACCTCTTCAACCAGGGCCGGAGAGTTGCTCCCGAAGGTCCCCAGCGAATCGCCGGGGGCGTAGGTCAGCCCGCTCCCCTCGAGGCTCAACACAAAATGCCGCGTATCCTTGAGCGAGCCGGCGCCGGTCAAACGCTCGTGCCGGATCAACTGGGCGATATACGGGTTGGTCCGCGACCACGGGCCTGTGGCCGGCGGCGCAGAGTCCAAGACTGAATCAGACATGGCTTGCATTGTCATGAGTCTAACTATTCGCTCGCAACCCGCCAAAAATCAAATCGGTCTGCTCCTTTGTGCCGCAGTTCCGAACGACACCCTGGCTTCATAATTCATAATTCGCGCCGCTTGCGCCGCCCGTCCGTCTGGGCTAAGGATTGCGGGTGAGTCGTGAGGACTTTGCGGATGCCGCCCTGGTCTTGCTGGGGCATGGGACGACGCTGAACGCGAGGTCGGAGGCCCCTGTGTTCCAGCATGCCGCCGAACTGCGGCAGAGGGGCTGTTTTGCCGAGGTGCGCGAGGCCTTTTGGAAGCAGGAACCTCGCCTGGCCGAGGTCGTGTCCTCCCTGGGGGAGGCGCGCGTCTTCATCGCGCCGCTGTTCATCAGCGAGGGCTATTTTTGCGAGCGGCTGATTCCACAGGCCTTGGGTTTTCGCGGCTCAGACGGGGAGGGCTTTTGCCGCGTGCGCCGGCAGAGAGGGCAGACGTTCTTCTACTGCAAGCCGGTGGGCACGCACGAGAGCATGACCGGTGTGCTGCTGGCCCGGGCCCGCGAGGTCCTGGCACGATTTCCGTCGGCCCCGGGACCCGCCTTGGAAGAGACGACCCTGTTTGTCGCCGGTCACGGGACTCTCCGGGACCCCAATTCGAGGCGGGCCGTCGAACGGCAGGCACACTTGATTCGGGCCATGGACCTTTATGCGGACGTGCGGGGGGTGTTCCTCGAGGAGGAACCGCGGATTCGCGGCTGCTGGGCGTTGGCGGCGACGAGGCGCCTGATTGTGGTCCCGTTTTTCATCAGCGATGGCCTGCACGTCCAGGAAGACATCCCCGTGCTTCTGGGCGAGGCCGAGGATGCCGTCCAGCGACGGCTGGGGCAAGGCCGGCCAGCCTGGCACAATCCCACGGAACGAGACGGCAAATTAGTCTGGCTTTCCCCCAGCATCGGCACGGAACCAAGCCTGGCCGGGGTGGTCCTGGAGCGTGTGAGAGAAGCGGCGAGCTGGGCGGACAAGCCTGGGATTTAGCCCCGGTGCTTTACACCAACGTCCATGACGCCGGCGTATGAAGCATCCACGTTCAGTGCGTCATGAGATAGAAAATGGCGTTGACAGCGAGGGGATAGGCGCGGTTTTCCGAGAATTGGTGGAAATAGACCTCGTCTTCGCCCTCGCGTTCCCAACCGTCCCCGGTGTCGGAGTTGTGGAGCGCCAGGACCATGATGCGCTGCTTATCGTCGAGCCAGGCGCGGACGTGCATCTCGCGGGAGCCTTGGCCGCGAAACGCGGAGGGAAGGGACTGCGGGTCGGCCGGGTCGTAGTGGCGGCGCCAGAGTTGAAGCGTGGGCACCTGCAAGCGGCTCATCGGCCCGTGCAAATCGAACACGCAGTGAAACAAAGGATGTTCCATCGACATCTCCGTCCAGGCCCGGCCGGGCAGCAGGCGTTTCATTTGCCGCTCGAAATAGTCCCAGCTCCGGTCGCCCCAAAAATCATCCACCAGGAGCGCGCCGCCGTTGAGCAGGTACTTTCGCAAGGCGTTGGCCTCGGTGTCGCGCAGTTCCATCCGCTCGGGATGGGACATGAAAATGAACGGATAATCAGCCAGCGAAGGGTCGGTCAGCTTCAAGACGCGGCAATCCGGGTCGGTCTTTATGGAAGTCAGGGATTGCAGGCGGGCGGAGAGATTGAGGTCGGCGTCCGGGTAGTCGTTGATCCAGCCCAGCCAGCTTGGACCGCCCGGGGCGGACTTGAAAATAACGCGTGTGAAGGTGAACACGTCCTTCTCGAAGCCGGGCGTGTTGGTCCAGGGCGGAAGATCAACGCTGTGGGGCGCCGTCTCGCGCGCGGTGCGGACGGTGTCTTCGTTGACCCAGTCGCCCCCCTCGGTCTGGACCATCGGCCCGGTGTTCTCGGCCCAACGGCCGCGACCGAACTCGAATTGCGCCGCGCACAGGCCCGCGAGAAACGTCGCGGCCAAGGCCAAAGGAACTATGCTTCGCGCTGCCTGCATGATCTTGCCGTGGGAAATATCCCGCGCATCGCAATGCTTGCAAGCGGAACCTGGGTCAATCTGACTTTTTGGTAGCGGTTTGCGGCTTCCAATCTTAATCTTGCCCCCGATCTTGATCTGAATGAATCGACCATTCGCCCATAAGAAACTGGAAGTCCCATGACACAACCTACCGAAACATTCGACCTGCGCCGGCGTCCAAGGGCCGCCGCATGGGCAGCCGCCGCAATCGTCCTGGCGGGCCTGGCAACGGCCCCCTGCGGCGCGGCGGCGGAACAAAACCTCCTCAAAAACCCCGGATTCGAGGAGACCGCTCCCGGGACAGACACCCCGCCGGGCTGGGTCACCACGGCCGATAGCGCGGGCAAAGCCGGCCTCACGGACAAGGAGACCCACGGCGGCCGCAATGCCATTGCCATCCCGGCACAAAGCGCCGTGGAACAGAAGCTCGACTCCGCGGCCGCCGGGGCCTACCTCGCACGATGCTGGGTCAAGTCCCAATCCGACCAGCTTGTGAGCTTCCTGCTCCAGGATTCCGATAAGCCGTGGACCGGGTACGCCATCAGCGAGACCAAAGTGCCGCGCGACAAATGGGTGCAATTGGAAAGCTTCTGCGTGCTGGATCAAAGCGGCTCCCTGACTCTCCGGCTGGGGGGGATGTCGAAGGAATTCAACCTCTACCACGGCACGTCCGGGGAGATGGGCTCGCCCATTATCGCCGATGATTTCGAGTTGATTCGCTGCAAGCCTGAGTCCTCCGCCGAACCCGTGGTATGGGATGTGAAAATGGAGTCTGGGGCCGCGCTCGATTGGTCCGCCAGAGACCAGTGGTCCCGCGTTGACAGCCCGGGGACCGGCTTTACTGGAACTCCAGTCATTCAAGGCCGTCATATTGTGGGCGCCGTGCGCAAGAGCGACGGCGGGCTGATCCTCTACTCGGTGCAGGAAGGAAGGCTCAAGCAGCGATGCGCCATCGTTCCAGCGCCCGGCTTTTCCGCCTCCAAATGTGCGGTCGTCCACGAGAATGGCCGGAGGGGCATTCGCGTGAGCGCCGAGGCCGGAGACAGTTCCTACACCGCCTGGTTCACGGCCAAGGGGCTCGTCCGCGTGGAGTCCAGCCACGTGCCCCGCTTTGAGGTGCGGGATTGCCGCCTGCGCTACGGGCTTCTGCCCTCTTTTGTCGGAGCCGACCTCTGCTATGCCCCGGCCAGGATGCCGGCCGGCAATCAGTTCAACATCCCCTCGACACAATGGTTTGTGGGGTTGGTCGACGGCAACGACGCCATGCTCGTTGCCGCGTGGGAGAGCGATTCCCAGGCGGTCTCCTTGGGCCTGTCGGGTCAAGGGGAAAGCCGGATGATTGAGTCGTTGTCAATCGCAACCGGGACAAACGCGTTCTCGCTTTCATTCGTGGAGCACGCCGGTATATGGCACCGGGAAGCGCTGAACGAGGAATGGCTCGGCGAATATACCCCTATCGGCTGGGCGCGTCCGTTCCCAGCACGCTGGATGGGCCGTTTCTTCGTGACTCCGGGCGGACATCCCTCCTTCCGCGAGCCTTGCATGGAGTACTCGTTTCCTATCGCGGATGCCAGGACGAGGATGTGGGGTGTCTGGTTCGAGGACTGGAATCATTATCCTTTTGCCTTCGAGGGGCCTCGCACGATTCTTCATTTCGAGAAGACCTTCATCCCCAACGGTGAGGCCCTGATCTACTTCCTCGAGCCGGCGGCGGCGGACCTTTTCTCGCCCTCGGAGATTGTCGAGCAGGCCCTGGGTCCGGAAAAGGCGGCGGCTTTGTTCGACTTTGAGGCCAACCGGGTTAGAAAGCTCAAGTATTCGACTCCAGACCTGCCCTTGTTTGACCGGCCCGTCTGCGCCACCACCACCCGGCTCTCGAAGATCAAGAAGGAGCAAAAGGCGACCGTCGGAGTGGAC
The DNA here is from genome assembly GCA_964653485.1 of uncultured Verrucomicrobiota bacterium. Classification (GTDB taxonomy): domain Bacteria; phylum Verrucomicrobiota; class Verrucomicrobiia; order Limisphaerales; family UBA8199; genus CAVQND01. Next base: position 10,463 of record CAZZFF010000017.1, read on the forward strand.
CTGGCCACCCACCTGTACGAGTTCATTCGCGAGATTCGCGGGCGCGTCGATCAATACGGGACCTTTTTCGCCGCGATGCAAACCTACCTCGCCGCCGAGCGCAAAGCGCATCCTGACCTTGGGGCTTACCTCGCCGAATTGCAGGGCCTGGTCGCTCAGGCCCAAGCCCAATCCGGTGAAATCTATGCCACGCCCCTTGAGTCGGTACAGAAGAAGGTCGACGCCATGAAGGCGCTCTTGCGGGAGGGCAAAGGGGATGGGTTCGATTGCGGCGAGCTGGACGTTAGAGACACCGCCGGCTCGCAAGACGACCTTTGCCGCCGCTACAACCGGCTGGTGCTCAGGCTCGAGCAAACGGCCGCGCTGAAATGTGGGGACTCCCCGGAAAAGGCGGTCATTGCGCTGTACATCCGGGACCAATCCCACGCCGTCCTGCGGGAACCCACCCGGTGGGAACCGCGCCGCACTTTGTACTTCTTCGAGCCTTAGTGTTCATGACCACTTAGGAGCCAACGCCTTGCCAACAATGTCCCTGAAGAATCTGTTCGCCGCCGCCCTGGCAACGGGGCTTCTCAGCGGCTGCGGCCACCCAACCAGTGAATCGCAGCCCGCTGGACCTCAAGTCCTCAAAACCGCTTGCGGGATGGACATGGTCTCCATACCTCCCGGCCAGTTTATCATGGGGTCGAATGACGGCCCCATTGACGCGAAACCGGCGCACCAGGTGAAGGTGGATGGTTTTTTCATGGATCAATATGAGGTCACGCAGGAGGTCTATCAGGGTGTCACCGGCACAAACCCATCCCGGCGCAAGCATCCCAAGAACCCCGTCGAGCAAGTTACGTGGTCGGCCGCCGCGAGGTTTTGCAACGTCCGCTCGTTGCGGGAGGGCCTGAAACCCTGCTATGACACCAACAGATGGACATGCGACTTCTCGGCCAACGGCTACCGTCTGCCCACCGAGGCGGAGTGGGAGTATGCCTGCCGTTCCGGCTCCACCACGGCCTTCTATTTCGGGGACAGTCCTGAAGAGCTGAAGTCCTTCGCCTGGTTTGAAGGCAATGCCCAGTCCAAACCGCACCCGGCCGCCCAGCGCAAACCCAATGCCTGGGGCCTCTATGACATGGCGGGGAACGTGTGGGAATGGTGCAACGATTTCTATGGAGCCAAGTACTACCGGGAAAGTCCCCAAGACAATCCACGCGGTCCCGCGCAAGGCGAGAAGCGGGTGCTCAGAGGCGGGGCATGGTCAAGCAGCGCCGCCAATTGCGCCTCCTGGGTTCGAAACTGCGATGAGGCCGGCCTGACCGACGTGTGCTTGACCATGGATTCAAACGGGTTCCGGTGCGTTCGCAATCTCCATTGACCGGTCCCTTGTAGCGGCGTCCCGGCAGGAGCGCCGCCATTCTGTGGACTGTGAACCGCCTACGGAGTGCGCGTCGAATGGTTTTGCAGCCAGAACACGTCCGGGCTGTTGGGAACAGTCACGGTCGCGATCGTGCCCGGGTGGATGAGTTTGCCGGTCTGCCACTTGTGAATTTCCGAGTGGCCGTCCCCGAAGCCAAAACCGCCGGCATTATTGTGATAGCTGGCGGGATAGTCGACGATTTCTTCGGAGGAGTTTGGGACACCCGTAAAACCGGTCATCTGCACGACAAAGAAACCGTCATTGATGCTGTCCTGACGCTCGTCCAGGAGGACGAAGGTCATCGACGGCCCTGGGTTGACCATGTCGGAGGTCTTGCGGAAGACCTGCCAGGACTTTTCCGTGCTCCAGTTGTGATAAGTGGGCGGGTCATCTCCATTGCCGCCGACCCAGTTGCTCATGGACATGCTGCGCGGACGCGGCACACGCACGCCCAGGGGGTTGAGCCCGTATGAGGTATCCGCCGGGCAATGCCAAATGCCATACGAGTGCCCACAATAGGGCATCAGGAGGCTCTTCCCGATCGTGTTCGTGTAATCCCAGTTGCCCTCAACAGTCGGGGTTGAGTCGTCCAAATCCCAGGGAGACCCCGCCGGGCCCGACCACACGTAACTCGATTCGGGTGCGTTGGCGGCGTACGCCCAAAGCAAGGTATCGCGGTTGTCTTCCGCGTACATGCGCCACGCGGTCATGAGTTGCTTCGAGTTGCTCATGCACAGGATGCCGTTGGCCCGGCTTTTCGCCTTCGACAGGGCTGGCAGAAGCATCGCCGCCAAAATCGCAATGATGGCGATGACCACCAGCAATTCAATCAAGGTAAACCCACTTCGCCCCGGGCGTCCGCCTGCCCGTCTTGGAAACGAACTACGCCAGTCATTCATATCTCACATTTAACTCCCAACCGTTAGCCCGTGTACAACAGGAATCTTCGGTAGAAAGGTTGGGCGCGCCTCGAGCAAATGTCAAGCTCGATTTCGCCAAAAACCACCAAGAAACCCGACCTTCTGTTGCCTTTGCGGCTCACTGGGCGGTAACCGCTGTCACGGCCAGCAACGCCGGGACGCCGCGGGCCTTGTCCTTGCCGTAAATCAGGTCGACAGACTGTATCTCCACGCCGGGGCGGGGATTGTTCCATTGCTTTGCATAGACCACGGCGCTTTGGTCCGAGTCATCGAACTTGCCGGTCCAGGCGATTTGCGCTCCGGGGAGGTCTCTGGGTTCCTGCTGTTGAAAGTGGTCGATATCGATTTCACAAAGAATGGGGGCTTCGGCCGCTTGGCCATCGGCGTAGTGGATGACGTAACGGCAGAGCTCGAAACGCTTCTTCTCCCCGCGCTCCCGGTCGTCCATCCGGCGGTCCAGGCGCGCGGTGTGGAGGAAGAAAAGGGCGTCCGCCTTGGTGTTGATCGGGATGCCGAGGATTTCGTCGGGCAGGTTGCCCGGCACGCCGTTGCCCCCCAGCATGAGGACCTGGGGCACGGGTGAGGTGGGCATTTCATAGACGTTGAATTTTACCCCGGCCAGGACATGTTCGCCGGGCGGCATTGCCTTCAAGGTGCGGCGCTTGTCACCGAACCACCCACGCTCGTCCTTATAGGTCGTGGCCTTGGTGTGAATGTCGATAGGGGTGCAGGCAAGGTTGGCGCCTGCGATCACCGTGTTGCCGCCGGAGAAGGGCGCCTTGAGGTTGCTCAACACGCCGGCCAGGATCGCGCGCTTTTTGTTCTTGTTGACCGGCACGGCCTCGGTTTCCAGGAACTTGAGATTGCAGAGCACCACGCTCCCATTGCCTTTGAGGTATTGGACCATCGCGCCGATGTTGAGCATCGGCTTGACGGTGGCCCGCCACTGCGGCGAGCGCTGGACCTTCAGATAGATGTTGTCGATGCCGATTAAGGGCCTTTTGGCCGGGTCCGCGAGCCAACCCACGAGTTGGAGGGTGACGCGGCGGGCCTTGCGCGGCGGGTTCACGGCGAAGGTCTGTGCGTCGCCGTTGGGCTGAAGGTCGTATTCCACGCGGTCTTTGCCGTCGAAGACCAGCGCGATCTTCGTGGTGGGATTGTAGTTCACCGAGGGGTCGTGCGTGTATTCCTCGATAACTTCCGCCTGGGGCAAGTCCATGTTGATGTCGAAGGGTTTGCCGTCCTTGGGGTATTCGAAATCGATGATGAGGGGCCAGCCGTCGGAGCCAACAAACCCGTTGACGATGTTGTCGTAGCTGGGGAAATCGCTCCTGGCAAACGGCGCGAGGTCGTCGAGGTCCACCACGAAGCTGAAGATGTCCGAGGCCACATACTCGTCCGCGGTCCAGCCGAACATCCGCTTGCCGGAGAGCATCACGATGTCGCCGGTGGTCAGGCCGGCGGTGAGCGGGTTGCGCGGGGTGGAAAAGGTGACACGCTCGCGCCTGAACGGACGAATAACGTGGTCGACGCCGACGATGCGGTTGTAGTCGGCGAGACCTTCCGGCGTGAGACCGCAGAGCAACAATGTCCCGCCGCGCTGCCAGAAGGACTCGAGCGCGCCGGGATTCCCGGCCAGGAGTTTCAAGTTGGCGGGCGTGGCGGAGACAAGGGCGATCCTCCGTTCGGCGTCCTTGATGGCGGCGAGGGCGTCGGCCGCCGCGGCATACTGCAGCCCAATCGCATCGACGGCTTTGCCCAACTGCTCGTCCGCGATGACGGCGGCGACGCCGGCGTGTTCCAGCTTGTAGGTGGCGGCGCAGTGAATGAGGTTGAGCAGCAGGCGCTGGGCCACCGGGTTCGCCCCGAGCCTGCTCCCAACGTCCAGTTGGCAAAGATACATCACGCCGCGGCCCACGGGCACCTCAACCAGGGCCGAGTATTCGAGCCGGGGGCCGCATTGGACGAGGCTCCTGGCGCCCCGTGTGGGCTTGGCATAGGCGTTGCGGAACACGAGGTCGCTGTCTGTCCGGGCCGGCCCGGTTTGCCCGGATTGCGCGGCGGGCGGGTCCGCGGCCCAGGTGAAGAGGTCTTTGTCCGCCAACCCACGCAACGCCGGATGCGAGGCGTCCTCGATAAACGCGGTGCGGCCCTCGGCGGTGGGAACCTCGGCGCCGAAGTCGTTCTTCTTTGCGCGCGGAGCTAGGTCCATCTCGGCGGGGATGGCTTGGTATCGCAGCGGGTGAGCCTGGTCGAGAACCACAATCGCACGGCCTTCGGATGCCAGGACCGCCAACCGGGTCGAGGTGCTTTCCTTGGCCTCGATGGCGTCGCGTCCGACCACGAGCACCTTGGCGCCGGCGGGAACGGTGTCGAGTGATTGGACCGTCGCGGACGGCACCCCTGCCCTTTTGAGGAATGCTGCGGTCTGGCCGGCGGGATCGAACACCGCGACCGTGCCGGCCTCGAGTTTCTCCGCCCCCGGTTCGGGCAGGACGGACACCGCCTTGACGTCACGATAGATTTCTTTTCCGCCCGCGCTCAGGACGAGGCTCAACTCGCCTTCCTGGCGCGCGGTGACCGATGGCATCGGCAACTCCTCGTCGAACTTCTCCGCCGTACCGGGGCCGACGTGATGCACGGAGGTTTTCGCGTAAGCCTCTTTTCCCTGGACTGTGAGCCTGCGGCTAAAGGTCATCGGGTCCGGGTATTGGGTGTCGTTGAAGATGCCGAACGTGCGGTTGACTTTTTGGGACGCTCCGAACGTCCAGTCCCACTGCCGCACCAGCACGGCGCGCGGGTTGCCGGCCCCCCGTTGTCTCGGGCCGCCTTCATCTCCCAGCCACAAGTGCCAGGCGGCGTAGTGGCCGCCCCAGCGGTAGCCTTCGGTCAACATCCGGCAGCAGGTGGCGATGGCGTCCCGAGTGGCGGCCTTGCCTTGAAAAGCGGCCTCGCCGCCCCACATCGCGTAATCGGCGGGGTTGACACCCGAGGCGAAGAAGTCCTCGCCGATGAACCGGGGCCGCTGCTCGTCCCATCTCCAGCGTCCGCGCCCGCCCCCTTCGGGAAAGGGTTCGTACGCGAGGTCCGGGTACCGGCCATCGAGGGTTGCGACGTAGTGGTCCCCTGCGACGCCGAGCGTGTTTTTCCGCATCGCGCCGCCGCCGTCGGTCATGGCCGGGCGGGTCGGGTCCGCCGCCCGGACGGCGTCGTGTGTTTGGGTAATCTCTTCTTCATAGCGGTCCATGTTCGGCGAGTTGCCGAGGAGATTAACGAGGTTGATGAAGGCGAACTCGTTTTCCAGCGACCAAATCTGGATGGACGGGTGGTTGCGCTCGCCCTTGACCTGGGCGACGCATTGCTGGCGCCAGTTCTTCATGAGAGCAAGTTTGAGCTCGGAGCCGCCCTGCTGACGGCGCGTCTCCGCGTCGCCCTCGCTGAACTGGTAGCCGATGGTTTCCCCGTCGAGAGTGGCGTTGCGGCGCACGACGACGCCGTTGCGATCACAGAAATCCAGCGCGTCTTGCGGTTCCAGGCCCAGCCAGCGGCAGTCGCGGTCCGCCTGACCGGCGGTGCCCATGCGGGTGGTGCGCTGGTAAGTGCGCTTGTAGGCGGCCAGCCAATCCTTGGCGGACCGATGCTCGCCGATGAGATCGGCCCACAGATGCCAAACCACCCCGTTGAGTGTGAACTGGGTTCCTTGGCACCGCCATTCGCGGAAGCCAAAGAGCGTTTCCTTCACGTCAGCGGGAGCGCCGTCAACAAACACCGTCGTGCGCAACCGGTAAAGATTCGGCGTATCCGGCCACCAGAGCTTGGGATCGGTCCAGTCATCGGAGAGCGTGACGGCTTGGGTCCGGCCCGCGGCAACCGTGAAGGGCTTGGGCTTGAAAACGCGTTGCGGTTGGCCGGTGGCGTCGTCCACCGCTTCCCATCGCACCTCGCCGGCGGCTTCCTTGTCCGTGGTGTTGTTCAGCAGGACATCGGCATCGAGCCGCTTCCGCGCCACGGAGGGCTTCACAAAAACGTCGGCGGAATACACGCCGCTGCCCGCGGCCACGAAGGCCGGCGTGGCGAGAATGCCTGATTGCGGGCAATTCCACACCGGGTAGTCCATGTCCTGGAAGCCCTGGGTGAACAAGCTCACCGGGTAGTTGAAGGTCTTGCGCAGCTTCAACGGGCGTTTCGGGTCGGCGGAGCGCCCATACCATGCGTCGCGGATGCCCACCTGGATTTCGTTGGTCTGTCCGGGCTTGACGCCCTTGGTGATGTCCACCTGGAACGGCGCGAACGGGTTCCTCTCGAAACCGCAATAGACGCCGTTGACATAGACCGTCGTGTTGAGGTTATTGCAAGGGAAGTCGAGGCAGAAGGCGCGGCCGGCCATGGAGTCGGGCACGGCGACGCGCGCGCGATACCAAACACGATGGGCGAAGAGGAGGTCTTGCCTCAGCGTGTTCTTGTCGCCCGGTACGGTCACGGCCCGCCACACGGGGTCTTTGGGCAGCTCCCGGATAGGCTCGGCGACCTCACCGGGCATTTGCTCGTCATCACGCGCAATTTCCCAAGTCCCTCCCAGTTTCACACTGGCGCGCTCCGCAGGCCCGGCTTCGGGCACCCGGAACACCACTTTGCCTGCCGCCTCGTCGACGGCATCGCGGCCGGACTCGCCCGGCTTGTATTTCGAGTTGGGATGAAAGGGGCCCTCGTGCAGGCAAATGGCATCCGAGGCGTAGAGCACCCGTTGCCACTTTCCCTTGTCGTCCCTGGTTTTCGGCAGGCGGATTTGGAGACGATGGTCCCCCGCGCGCACGTCCTCCTCGCCCAGCTTCAGCCACGACACCTCGCACCAAAAGCCCATTTCCATCAGGCCGGTCGTCAGGTCGTCTGGCAACGCTTTTTTCCACTCGCCTTCATCGATGCGCCACTCGAACGCCGACCGGGCGAACTCGAACCCGACGCGGTTCCAGACTTCGTAGCGGGCCGTCTTGGGGCTTTGAAACGGGTATTCCAGGAGGATACCTTGATCCGGGACCTCCTTTTCGATCTTGTCCTCCTCCACGCTGATATGCAGCCAATTCCCGCCGGAGAGAAAACGCGGTCGTCCCCAGTCGCCGATGGCGGCCTTGAAACTGGTCCTGGCTGATTCGCCTTCAAGCCAGACATAGGCGGGAAGGGCGGCGCGGGCACAAAAGCACAGGCCCGCCAGCGCCCACAACGCCAGCAGGCACTTCAATGGAGATACACGGTTCGGGTTCATCGGATCGTCACGGGGCGACTTTAGCCGAGGGACCCTGGGTTGGCCACATTACATTCGGCTCACCCGTTTCAAAGCCGCGGCGTGGGTGACCAGCCTTGCGATTGGATGCGGGCGCTGTAATATTGAACCGACATGGCAACCACATCGCAAGAGACTCCACGCATCCCCCACGATTGGCTGGGGGAGTTTGAGGCGGCTGCCCGCCGCCCTCTGAAAACGCGGTTCCGATATTCCTTCATTCATACATACAAGCCCGTGCTCGATGACGAACCGTTCCGCGCTTTTGCGACCACGGAGGATTACCGCCGGTGGTGCGAAGCCAACCTTCCCGATTGGCTGGGGTATGGGCGCGTTTGAGTACCGCCAGGCCGAGGAAATCCGCGAGGTCTTTGGCCGTCATAGCGTCCGCTATCTTTTCATAGGCAAGTCCGGGGCGATCCTGCTTGGCTTCCCTGACACCACACAGGACGCCGACATTTTGCGCGGCAAGGATTTCGTGCAACTGAAAAACGGCCCCTTCGATCTAGACCTGGTTTTTGCTCCTGACGGGATTGAGAGATTTGAGGATGCTTGGCGCCGACGCATCGACGTCGAGGGGTTCCCGGTCTGCCATATCGATGACATTATCGCCAGCAAGGCCGCAACGAACCGGCAAAAGGATCGCGAATCCCTCCCGCGCCTGCGCTCGTTCCGGGAATACTGGCTCGAACACGGACGCACACGCTAGACGCGCCGGCGTTTCCCGGGCGCGGAGGATTTTAGTCGCACATCGGGCGGGGATGGGCAAGAATCCGGCACGAACTGCCCGGCAAACGAACCGACCGGGGTGTGACTCAGAACCTATGCGCGACAAGACTAAGGCGTCACGAAAGCATAACATCAACAACTCTGGCTGGTTCTGTTGGCGATTGGCTTGGCGCTGGATGGCAACGGGTGGGTTGGGCGCCGGGCTGGTCCTCGGCATTGGATGCAGGACCCCTCAGCAGCCCTCGTCCAGCGAGACCAGCTATGACCCCACCCCCCGGCTTGCGATTGTCTCGGCCTTTTTGCCCGAGTTGGAGAAACTGAAGGAACAGACCGAAATCACCGGGGTGAGGGTCATTCATGGCCGCAGGCACTACCTGGGCCGGCTGGCGGGACACCGGGTGGTGCTGGTCTTGAGCGGCGTGAGCATGGTCAACGCAACGCTGACGGCGCAGTGTCTGGTCGATCATTTCGCCCTCCGCGAAATCGTTTTCTCCGGCATCGCCGGCGGGGTGAATCCGAACCTGAGGATTGGCGACGTGACGGTGCCGGCGGAATGGGGCCAGTACCAGGAAGCGTTGTTTGCGCGCCAGACTCCAAGCGGCTGGGAAACGGGGGATTGGCCGACCGATTTTCCGAACTACGGCATGATCTACCCGCAGAGCGTGAAGGTGACGCGGGCGGGCGGGACGCCGGACGGGGGCGAGAGACGGTTCTGGTTCCCGGTGGATGCGGCGAGCTTGCGGGTGGTTGAGGGGATGACCAACACGCTGGTGCTGAGCCGCGGCGCCGAGGAGGGCCACCCCCTGGCCGCCACCCCGCGCGTGGTAGCGGGGGGCCGCGGCGTGAGTGGTCCCACCTTCGTGGATAACGCCGCCTACCGCGAATGGGTCTGGCAGACCTTCCACGCGGACGCCCTGGACATGGAGACAGCGGCGGTGGCCACGGTGGCCTACGTGAACCGCGTGCCGTTCATCGCGTTCCGCTCCCTATCCGACCTGGCGGGCGGGGGCGGCGAAAAGAACGAAATGCCCACTTTTTTTGGACTGGCCGCGGGCAATTCGGCGACCGTAGTCCTGGGTTACTTGCGCGCTTTGGACGAAAACCAACTTCCGGCCCGGCCTTGAGCCACCCATCCAAATCTCCAATATGAAGCGGTTCTTTGAATTTGAACGTCATCACACCAATTACCGCCAGGAGATCGTGGCGGGTTGCGCCACGTTTCTCACCATGGCCTATATCATGGTCGTGAACCCGGCGATTCTCGAAGCGGCGGGCATCCCGAAGGGTCCCTCGACGACGGTGACGATTCTCACGGCGGTGTTCGGGACGGCGCTGGTGGGAGTGTATGCGCGGCGTCCGTTCGCCATCGCTCCGTACATGGGGGAAAACGCTTTTATCGCATTTACGGTAGTCAAGGGGATGGGTCTGTCATGGCAGATCGCCTTGGGGGCAATTTTTCTGGCGGGGGTCTTGTTCACCGTGCTGACCCTCATCAAAGTGCGGGCCTGGATGGCCAACGCCATACCGCTCTCGCTCAAATGCAGTTTTGCCGTCGGCATCGGGCTATTCCTGACGTTCATCGGCCTGAACGACACAGGGATTGTGACGGTGGGAGTCAAGGGCGCGCCGGTCGCCCTGGGGGCGTTGTCCAGCCGGGAGACGCTGCTGGCGATCGCGGGGTTCCTTCTCATCGCCTGGCTGCTGGTCAAGCGGGTGCGCGGGGCCATCCTGATCGGCATCCTCGCGATTACGGCCGCGTCCATCTTGCTTGGGATCACGCCCGGGCCGCGCGGGTGGCTCTCCCTGCCGCCGAATCCCGGGCCGTTGTTGGGGCGGCTTGACATCGCCGGCGCTCTTTCGCCAAAGGGCCTGCCGGTGGTGGTCATCATTTTCGTGATGGCATTCGTAGATACGGTGGGGACATTGATCGGCCTGTCTTCGAGGGCCGGGCTGCTGGACGAGCGCGGCGATCTGCCCCAGATCGAAAAACCGATGCTGGCCGATGCGTTGTCGAATATGGCCGCCCCGCTGATGGGCACGACGACTTCGGGCGTCTATATCGAGTCGGCCGCCGGCATCGAGGAAGGGGGACGGACGGGTTTTACGGCGCTGGTGGTGGCGGGCCTTTTCGCCGTGTCGTTGTTCTGCGTGCCGCTCCTGACCGTGGTGCCGCCGCACGCTTACGGCACGGCCCTGATGGCGATCGGCATCTTCATGGTCGCGCCCGTCACGCGCATCAATTTCGAGGACTACACGGAGTTGATTCCGGCGTTTCTGACGATTGTGCTGACCTGCTTCACGTTCAACATCGGGGTGGGCGTCACCGCCGGGCTGATCACATATCCGGTCATCAAGACGCTGGCCGGGCGCGCCCGCCAGGTCGCTCCCGCGCAATGGGCCCTGGCCGCTTTGTCGCTCCTGTTCTACCTCTGCTATCCGTATTCACGCGGCTGAGGCTTCCGGCAGGCCGCTTGGACGCCGGCAGATGGGCACCCGGGGAACCGAGGGGCGATGGGGGGCGCTTGGTTCCCTCGATCCTCGACCCTCGCGTCCGGATGCTTTTGAACCGCGGTCCGCGGACGGCGGTGCTTTTCGTCTCAGCAGACCCGGACGGTCTGCATATTCAGAAGACGGCCCAGTTTCTCGATGTTTGCGGCAATGTGGCCGACCCCCACCGCGCAATGGTGGGCGGGGCCGCGGGCGTTCCATTGGTCCACGAAGGCCCGCGCGCCGATGCTGAAACGGTAGCGGCTGTTGGTGTTGCCGATTTCGAGGATCGGGCCGGGAACCGAATGCGCCTCGGCGACGAGGAATTCGAGGCGGCCATCCACTGTTTGCACAACCGAGAGCAGGGTCACCGGGCCATGCCTGACGGACATCTCGACCGATAAACCGCGGCCAACTTTGCCGTGGAAGACCGAGAGCGGCCGGACCTTGGTCTTGCCTTGGGCGATCTTGATGTGGCCCGGTCCGTCGTGGCCCATGAGCACCACGTCCTCATCCCAGTCGAGCGCGTAATACTCCGTAAACGAACCCCCGGCGCCAAAACTGTCCATGATCTTCATTGCCTGCGCGTTCTTGATCTCCAGTTCGCCCGCGACGGGGACACCGCGGGCTGTCAGCAGAGAGGTGCCGAGTATGATCGAACTGATCGCCTCCTCGTTTTCCGCGTTGCCGCTGCCCATATAATAATAGGCCATCGAGCCGAGGTCGTGGTCCCTGACCAGGCGATCCAGGGCGACGGAGGTTCGCGCGGCACAGGCGAGGGCTGCCGGGGAGCAGCCGGGCTGGAGGTCGAACCGGTTCGAGAACAAGGCGACGCGCTTGCGGACCTGCTCGGCGGTCACCTCGCGCCGCCGGGCTGAGAGTTCGTCCACCTCCACCAACTCGATGTGGCCGCCGAAATGCGCGCACTGCTGCGTCAGGTCGGAGTAAATATCGAGCATGCCGCAGTAGTAGTGGCCCATCACGCCCAAGCGGTTATGGAACATCACGCAGGCCACGCGCGCCGCCTCGGTCCATCCCAACACTTCCGCCCTGACGACAGGGTCGTTTCGCAACCGGCCCGTGATCTGATGGAACGGGATGCGGGCGCGGCTGAAGACGTTGGCGATCTCCGGGACCGGGCATGCGCCGCAATGCGCCAGCCACTCCCCGGTCATGGCGGCGCGATCGCCCATGCGGTTGAACCTCGCATAGTCAATGGCGCTTTCCGGCGAGAGATTCAGGATGATGATCGGCACCTTGGCGCGCTGCGCCACCGGAAGCACGGTCGAGGAAAGCGCGTAGGTGGTCGCGTGCAAGAAGATCAGGTCCACGTCGGCCTGGCGGAACCTGTGGGCCGCCTCGAACGCCTTGGCAGGAGTGTCCACCAGGCCAAGGTTGACCACAGTCACGCCCGGGCGTTCGATAAGCCGATGGACTTCACCGAGATAGCCCTCCAAGCGCCGCTTGAGCCCTTTGAACTGGGGCCAATAGGAATCCAGCCCGATCCCAAAGAGGCCAATTCTGGTTTGCAGCATAGCTCACTTTAATAAGGCGACCATGATAACCGTCGAATTAAGCACACCGCAAACGAGGTGTCAAAACCCTGCGAGCGGCCGAGAGGGTCCGGCGTACTCGCAACGAAGGTCGCCATGAACCCAAGATTCATCTGGCCGCTCAGAGGTTGCTTCGTCAGTGGGAAGTCAGGCTGTCAGGCGTCTCTTTGGCCAACCAGTATCTTGCCGAACAGAACCGTCTCGACGGCGCCATAGATGCCGCGGCCCGTTTCCTGATAGCCGTGCTTGCGATAAAACTCCAACGTCAATGGCCGCCTGCGCGGCGTCTCCAGGGTGAGCGTACGAATACCGGATAGAAAGGCCCTCCGCTCCAAGTCCCGCAGCAACCGCGTGCCATAACCCCACTCTGGAGTGCGGTGGCAAGCGGAGCGCGACACCGCTTTGGCTCTCGCCACCGCCTTGTTCCTCCGAGGCCAAAGCGGCGTCGCGCTCCGCTTGCCGCCGCACTCCATAAGGGTGCCGTCCTCATGGGTTATGCCAGCGGTAGAAGCGCCAGGGATAGAGCGGGGCGTTGGTGTCCATGAGCCGGTAGATGCCGTTGGTGCCGGCGACCACGGGGCCAAGCTCCGTCCAGTCGATGAAATTGGTCGTGGCGCCAAGGCCGGCGCTGCTGCCGGGAAGGCCGGGCGCTTGCAGGAGCATGGCGCCGCCGGGCTGGGGCTGGATTGTCGGCTCCTGCGCATACTTGATGGTCGTGATGTCTGTCCCGCCGGAGGCGTTGGCGGAGTAGCCGGTCACGTAGATGCCGCCGTCAGGGGCCACGGCGATGGCGACGGCGCCGCTGTCACCGTTGGTGGGACCATTGTAGAGCTTGCTCCAGAGCAAGTTGCCGTTATTGTCCAACTTCGCCGTCGCCCAATCGGTGCCGGTGCCTGAGGCCGGGGTGTAGAGGCCGCACAGGTAGATGTTGCCTGCGGCATCCAAGGCGATTCCGACCGACGCCGTGTAGCCCTGATCTACAAACCAGAGATCGCTCCTCCAGGCAACCAGCCCCGTACTCGACGCGACCTTCACGCTTATATAGGTGTCGCCGGTAAGGTAGGCATTCGCCTCCGCGTCAAGCACGATGCTCGTTGGTACCCCAGGAAGCCCAAGCCCGTAAACACCGTGCCACAACTCTTGTCCGCTCGGGGTAACCTTGCCCGCCTCGCCCGGGCCCGCCCCGCCGTTTGCCATCGCATACACGTTACCAAGGCTGTCGAACAGGAGAGCCGCAACCGAGATTTTGAGGCCATCGAAGTCGTTCAAGCATTCGCTGGCCCAGTTCTGGGCATCCGTGGGATCGTACTTCACGAGCCAGGGGGATGCATAATAGTGGAGCGGATCCCACGGGTCCACCATCCCAGCCCATCCTGCCACGTAGAGGTTCCCAGCCTGGTCCATGGCCACCTTTTGCGAGGCCGCCGGGTAACCGGCATGACTGTTGAACGTGCCGAGCCACAGGTTGCTGCCGCTGCCGCCGAGCTTGACGGTGGCGAACTCGCCGGTGGTGAATCCGGTCACATAAACATTCCCATTCATGTCTGTCGCGACGCTAGTTCCAGCGTAGGGCGCCACCCAAGCAAGCACCCCGCCCGCGCCGAGTTTCACCGTGCCTCCGGTGCCAGTAACGTACGCATTCCCGACTTGGTCGAGGGCGAGGGCGGCGACTGTGTTGGTGCCGCCCGCAGGCGGGGCGTAACGGGCGGCCCAGAGCTGTGTGCCACCGGGCGCGTATTTCAAGACCGCGTAATCATAGTTGGTGGCGGTGCTCTGGGAGGAACCGGCAAGGTAGATGTTCCCCGATCCATCGAGGGCCATCGCCACGGGGCGATGGTCCAGGCTTGTGTACCCGCCATTGTAACGCTGAATCCAGGCCTCCTGCACCTGGGCGGCACTGGAAAAGGCGAGCAAGAGGAGCGGCATGACCGCGAACGCCGCCGCTTCAGTGCGGTGTGCGTATGCGGCCAGCCGTCCCAGCCGTGATAGCGGCTTCCCGCGCCTCAGCCCAAACCGTTGAAACGGTTGGAACGGCCCGGGCGCCTTGTCACACCGGGCTGAAGCCTCGGTGTTAATGAGACGCGCCGCCAGGGTGTGAAACGCCCAGGCCAATGGTCGAAATCTCTGCATACACATTCAAGGTTGATACTGCACAGGGAGGTTGGTTAGCACCAACCCTTGCTGGCCCACAAAGGCCGGGCTAACCGGGACCCCGTTCGTGTTCACGTAATTGTTCTGGACGAGGAACCAGTGCTGGCCGTCCCAGTACGGCGCCTTCACGTGGAAGCGGGGCAAGGTGGAGTTGCCGAAAACACCCTGACGGCCTCCCGTGACCACATTGCCCACAAAGCTGAAGCTCAAGTCCAGCAACGGTGTTGGTTCTGGCAACTGTTTTTTGATGGATTCGGGCGCCGGCAGTTGTGCTTTGATTACGACGTCCTGCTCGATCGAAGTCTGGGAATAGTATCAGGGCAATGCAACGAATAGTTTTCATAACACTCCTTCTGAGAAGTTGCGGGTTTCCACCACCAACAGTTTTCCGACCGACTGTCGGCATGTTACAAGAGAGGCGGCCAGGAGGTCAATAGATTCATTGTTACAGTATTGCTGCATCATAAGCGATGACGATAGCCATAATCGCGCCAGGCATTCAGACCCGCGAAAGGACCCGCGCGCAGGCCGTTGCGGAAGTTCCGGGGAGAGATTTGGATCCCACTAAACGCATTGCGCGCCGCGGCCGCATGGTTCAGAATGGTGGAAACGGTCACCATTCCGCGATCATGAGCGAAACGCCAAACCGATTGTCTTCCGGTTGCGGATGCATTGCTTTCCTTGCGGCGCTGTTTTTGATCGAGAGTGCGGCGCCCGCCGGCACCGCCGCGGCCGGATCAGACCCGCCGGAGAGCGCGGAGACCCTTGCTTCCACGCAAGGCGTCTGGCTGGTGGCGACCGCGCCGGCCTTCCGCGCTCCCTTGGCGCCGCTCATCGAGCGCCGGCGGGCGGAGGGGTTCAGGGTCCTTATCGTCGAGACGACCAACGTGCTCAGCCCGGAAGGGATTTGGCTGTCCCAAGGCGGACCGTTGGAGGCCCGCATCCGCCGGTTGCTGGAGCGGGGCAGGGGACCGAACTATGTTTTGCTGGCGGGCGCGGCGGGAGCGCCGGACCCCGCTACGGCTCAGCAAACCGTAGTGCCCGCGTTGGCTGGAAGAAATGGCGTGATGCAACACCGGCCCAGCGACTATGGGTATGGTCTGCCGCGGCGCGACCAGGACGGCGTGTGCGCCGCCGCCGTGGGCCGATTCCCGGCCCGCACCGTAGCGGAGATGCGAGGCATGGTGGAGAAGACGTTGAACATGGAACAGAACCGCAACCGGCCCGGCGCCTGGCGGAACCGGTTGGGGCTGATCCAGGGCAACCCGGGCGCGGGAGCGCTGGGCGAGATGTTCGTCGAGCAGTTGATGGCGCAGCGTCTTGGCAGACTGCATCCGGCCTGGAGCTTGCGCGCGCTTTTTGAAATCCCCTCCTCCGCTTATTATTGCCCGAGCGCCCGCCTCCATGGCGCGGCGCTTGACTTCCTGCAAGCGGGGGCGCTGTTCGACATTTACATGGGGCATTCCGGCGGCGGCGGCCTGGGGTGGGACAGGATTTTTCTGTCCCGCGACGATTGGGCAGCGTTGAGCCTGGGGCCGGGACAAGGGGTGTTCTTCAGTTGCGGTTGTTACGGGTGCGAGCTGGGGGTCGACGACGGCTACTGCCTGGCCGCGATGCGGAATCCGGCGGGGCCGGCGGCGGTCATTGGGGCGAGCGCCGAAAGTTACTCCGCCGCGGGGTTGTTGGCCGCCGACGGCCTGCTGGGTTGTTTGGCCCGGACGCCGTTCCCGCCCCGGCTGGCCGATTACTGGCTGGCCGTGCAGGCTGGATTGGCGCGGGGCTCGATCGACGCGCTCACGTTCAGGCTGCTGGATCAGGCCGACGGCACGGGCGGCAAGGTGCCTCTGGCGATGCAGCGTCTCGAAGACCTGGAGATGTGGATGTTGCTCGGCGACCCGGCCCTGCGCCTGCCCGTGGTGCCGGTGGATATTTCGCTGGAAATGAGCGGTCCGGCGCGCGCGGGCCGAGACCTCACCGTGCAGGGCGCCGTGCCGGCTCGGTTGGCCGGAGCCGCGCTGCGCGTGACACTCGAACGTCCGCTCTCTTCCCGGCCGATCAACCTCGAACCGTTGCCCCCGGACGCCGCGGCAAATCGCGCCGCTCGGGACGGCATCGCAGCCGACAACCGCGGGCGGGCGAACCAGTTTGTGCTGGCTTCGGGGAGCGCCGTCGCCGATGCGCAACATTTCCAATGCGTCCTGGCCGCGCCCAAGCTCCCCTGGCCTGAGGTGGTGGTGCGAGTGTTCGCGGAAAAGGGCGATGAATGCGCGCAAGGCGTCGCCGTCCTCCGCGTGAGCGGTGATTGAAGGCAGACTATGAGAGCGACCGCTTTTCATCGGAAGAAGGGATTCGCCGCGCTGTCCGCGCAGGGATGGTTGTTGGCGGGGCTGTTGTCCGGCAGCCTGGCGGCGGGCCTTTCAACCGTGCGCGGGGGAGGCGAACCTGCCGTCGCGGTTGCCCCCTTTTGCTGCGATGTGACCCCGCCCCTGGGCCATCCGCTTTGCGGCGGTTGGATTAAACCCCTGACCGCGGTGGATGACCCGCTCCTTGCCAAAGGAGTGGTTTTGTCCGACGGCAAGAGCCGATACGTCCTGTGCGCGGTGGATTGGTGCCTGCTGCAAACCGGCGCCTACGATCTGCTGCGGCAGAGGATCGCCCGCGGCGCGGACATCCCCGAATCACACGTCGCGGTCCAGACCGTTCACCAGCACAACGCGCCGATAGCCGACGTGAACGCGCAGCTTCTCTTGGACCAGGTTGCCGCCGCTCCGCCGCACTTGGACCTCAGGTTCATGGAGCAAACCGCGGATCGTGTCGGGGAGGCGGTTCACGCCGCCGGGCAGCGGTTGCAAGCGGTCACTCACATCGGTTACGGCAGGAGCCGGGTGGAGCGGTTCGCCTCCAACCGCCGCGTGCGGTTGGCCGACGGCAAGATTCACGCCCGCTATTCGAGCACCACGGACCCCGCCCTTCGGGACGCCCCCGAGGGCCTGGTCGATCCCTGGCTGCGGACGGTGACGTTTTTCGCCGGCGACCAACCGCTGGTTCGGCTCCATTATTACGCCAGCCACCCCCAGAGTTACTACGGGGACGGCCGCGCCACATCCGACACGGCCGGCCTGGCCCGCCGGAGGCTCGAATTGGAGGAGGGTGTGCCCCAGGTCTATTTCACCGGTTGCGCCGGCAACATCACCGCGGGAAAGTACAATGACGGCTCGCCCCGCGCCCGCGGAGAGCTTGCCGAGCGCCTCTATAAGGCGATGAAGGAAGCGATTTCAAACACGCAACGCGCGCGGATCGGCGCTCTTGAGTGGAAGACCGCCGAAGTGCGGCTGGCGCTGCGTGCCGAACCGCAATGGCAGGAGCCAACATTGCGGCGCGTCCTGGCCGACACCGACGCAGCGCCCGCCGCCCGCCTGCAAGCGGCCTTGAACCTGGCCTGGTTCGAGCGCGCCAGGTCGCGGCCGACGATTGAACTGAGCCGGCTCAGGCTGGGACCAGTGCGCCTGCTCTTTCTGCCCGGCGAGGCCTTCATCGAGTACCAACTCTACGCCCAGAGCCTTTGCCCAACCGGCTTTGTCGCCGTGGCGGCCTACGGTGAAGGCGGGCCGGGTTACATCTGTACGGATGCCGCCCTGGCAGAAGGCGGTTACGAGCCGACCGAATCGCGCGTGGGGCTGCCCAGTGAGTTCCGCTTGAAGGCGGCGATCGGCAAACTGCTGGAGCCCCATCCGGCCCTGCCCTCACGCCCACCCCACCCCGGCAAGGCGCATCTCGCGGAATAGCGCGACGCAGACGGCATCGGGCACGGTTTTCCTCCCAAGAACCGCGTTGCGGCCCGCGATTGGCTGGACGAATCGAGCGAGAGGCCTATCCCAGGCGCCGCTGGAGTTCCTCGAGCGAGATGCCTTTGGTTTCGGGAAAGAACACCAGCACCATGACGAACTGGACAGCCATCATCACGGCGAAAAAGGCGAACGCGTAAGCCGCCGACGCGCCCGCCACCACCGGGAACGACCAACTGACCGCCAGGTCGAGCACCCACAGGAGGATGCAGGCCGCCGCCGAACCGGAGGCTCGGACAGCGTTGGGAAGCACTTCGTTGATGCAGACCCAGACGACGGCGCCCTGCGAGTAGGCGTGCGAGCCCACGATGCCCATCATGGCCGCGAGGACCACCGGGCCGTGGGCGTGGGTTTGGAACACCCAGGCCGCCAGGCCGTGAGAAAGGATGAATGTGATGGAGCCGGCCAGCAGCAGGGCTTTGCGGCCCACGCGATCGATCAAAGCCATCGCGACCAGCGTCATGAGCAAATTAGTCGCGCCGACCATAACCGAGAGCATCAGCGCGCTGTTCTTGTCGGAGCCGGTCATGCGGAAAATGTCGGCCGTGTAGTAAGTCACGGCATTGATGCCGTCGAGTTGGTTGAATGCCGCTATCATGCAGGCCAGCAGCAAGGGCTTGAGGTATTTGCGCTGGAAGAGCCTCTGATGGGCTCCGCCCAACTCCTCCCGAAGGGATGCCTGGATTTCGCCCAACTCGGCTTCCGGCCGGGGATGGCCCAGCCGAACCAGCACGGCCTCGGCCTCAGCGGAGCGCCCCTTCTTGACCAACCAACGCGGGCTTTCCGGAATCAGGGCCGAGGCCAGCACGAAGACCGCCGAGGGAAGCACCATGACGCCGAACATCCACCGCCATATTACGGGATTGTCGGCCCCCACCGCCAGGGCCACGAGGTAGTTGGAGAAATAAGAGAGCAGAACGCCGAGAACGATATTCAATTGGCTTACCGCAACGAGCACTCCGCGCCGATGCGCGGGTGCTATCTCGGTGATATAGACAGGGCAAACCACCGACGCGGCCCCAACGGCCACGCCCCCCAGCCATCGGAAGAAGAGCAAGGCATACCAGTCCCACGCCCCGGCACACCCGACCGAGGAGACCAGGAACAACCCGGCCAGCAAGGCCAGCACGCGGCGACGCCCCCACCAATCCGCCGGACGCCCCGCCACGAGCGCGCCGGCCATCGTGCCCAACAGCGCGCTGGAAACCGTCAATCCGAGGGTGTTGTCATTCAACTCAAAGACCGCGCGCAACGACGCGGTGGCGCCCGAAATGACGGCGGTGTCGAACCCGAACAGGAATGAGCCTAACGACGCGAGGAGGGCGCTGGCCAGCAACCTGCCGCCGCGGGTCCCAGCTTCTGGGCTTTGGAGTTCGTTCGGACGATCGAGCGTGCTGGCGGCCATGATTGGGCCGAGCTTAGTCGGGGCGCCGCCCAGGCCGCAAGCAAAGTCCGGTTCAACTCGCGGGCTGCCGTCGCGGGGCGGCACAGAGGCGCCGCAAGGCCCCGACCAGGCCCAATCGCCTGCCGGTCCCGGTTGCCCGCGCGCCCGGTTTCGGCGCCGCTTCCTTTTGCACGGAGAGGTTGGGGAATAAGCCCGGGGCGCCGGGGTTGCGATGAGCCTTGTGGATGAGCTTCACAATGTCCCCGAGTTCATGGCTCATGAGCACGAACCCGCTCGCCCCGGCCCGAAGCGCCTCCGTTTCATCGTAGCTGTTGCTGAACATGGTCAGCATCAGCACCTTGACCGACGGGGCCAGCTTCTTGATGGGTTTTATCGCCGGCAAGCCGCTCTGCCCGGCGAGATAAATGTGCAATAGGATCACGTCTGGCGGCCGCTCCTCAGCCAAGGCGGCCAGAACGGCTTGGGCTGAGCCAAACTGGCGCCGGCACCGGAGAGAGGGCTGTTTGGTCAACAACTGGGCGAAAGGCTCACGCAGGGCGGCATTGTCGTCCACCACCCACACGCGCAAAACGCGCCGTTCGGAACCGGTCACAGAGGCGCGGATCGGGGCGCTCCGCCCCTTCGCCTTGCTGATGACCGCGTTTTCAGATGAATCCACGCGGGACCTTTAAGCAGGTGTTATGCCATGATAGGAATGAGCGATTACTTCTTCTGGCGGGATGCGAGCCATAGTGCCGGGCAGCTATCTCAGAGGCTTTGTCCCATGGGGACTGAGAGATCGGCCCGCGGGCGCGTCGGGGCAAAGGAACGTCGCGAGCCCTGTTCACTTTTCCACAGCTTGAGCAGAAAACACCCCTGTCCCTGCGATCAGCCTACGAACACGGGCCGAAGGTGACGGCGGTAGAGGTTCTCTGTAACTTGCGTTGCCACGACGGCCTCGTTTTCTTCGAGCAGGCGGAGATAGCGGGCGCCGGCCTTGGCGGCGAGCTTGAAGGAGACATGCATGAGCTGGCGGGCGTGCGGGTTGAACTGGGGATGGGTGGGAATGTGGCGCAGGGCGTTGGCGAGTTGTGCGCCGCTCCAGCCGTTCACGGTCCGGGCGCTTGGGAGCCTGGCGCGGTCGATGTCGATGACCGTGGCGTAAGGCGCGCATAATTCGTCCACCTGGTCGAGGGCGTGGGCGTAAAGCTCCTTGGCGAGCTGGAGGCCGTCGCCTCCCGCCTCGGCCAAGCCGATGAGTTCCTCGAGCCAGGTCGTACCGGCGGTTTTCACATGCACCCCCGCGCCGGTCCGGGCCAGGGCGCGGCGGATGATGGGATAGAGGCTGAACTTGTCGCTGCCGCTGTGGATGCTGAGCTTGAGGTTGGCCGGCAACCCATAGCGGGCGACCGCATGGGCGACGACACTGATATCGTCGTTGAACTCCCGCTCGAAGCGCGCGGGGTCGCCGACGTAATCCACAGCCTTGTTGAAACGTCCGGTGAACTTCGGCGCGATGGTTTGCAAGGGCACATTCTCATCGGCAAGCGCGGCAAGGATAATGAGCAACTCCGGCGGGGTCTGCGGGGCATCCGTTTCGTCTATCGAGACCTCGGCGATGATGTTGGCGCCGCCCTTCCTCGATGCGATGTGCCGGTACACGCTCGCCGCATCCTGGACGGCCAGGAGGTACTTGGCGGCAACCCGCTCGATGTCCGAGCGCGTCGTCTGGAACGGCGCGCCTGCGCCGGCGATGCTCACCGTGCCTATGAGTTCAGGATGGCGGGCCACAAAAGCCGCCACATCCCCCGCCCGCGCTTGTTTGCCGATGGAGTCCGCGACGTCGATGGTGAAAAAGTCCGAGCACGCGATGAACCGGTCGACGGTGTCGAGGCGGATGTGGTCGGCGTCGACATGCCAGCCCTTGCTCCAACCGAGGACCTTGACGGCGGCTTGGGCGGCGTCCAGGACGCTCTGAGGCTGCGAGCCGATGAGGGTGTGCTCGCGGTTGGACTTGTTCCACACCGGGGCGGCATCGATGCCGTCGGCGGCGAGCATCTCGAAGGCGCGCAACTGCGCCCTGGCCTGGTGCGCAAAGCGGTCACCGACCCCGAATGAAAACTTCTCGAGGGTGAGCACAAGCCGGAGGGGTTCACCGTTTGCCGCCTCTAAGGACAAGCACCCAATCTCCCGGCTGGGGAGTTGTAAGCTGGCAGGTCTTGGCGTTGCCGGCGAGAGGGATGGGGGTGCTGCCGCCGGAGCGGGGATTGAACCATGCGGCGACGGGCGTCGGAGGCAGGGCGTCGAGGGAGAGCGCGAAGGACCGGTCTTCGGGGTCATAGACCAAGGCCAGGTCTTTCGCCTCGGTGGCTTCCGCCGCGATGGATTTGCCGGGTGAAGAACTGCCCTGCTGGGGGGCCAGGAAACCCGGCTCGGGGCGGAGGCGCCAGAAATCCAGCCCGCCCATGAAACCGGCAATCTGGGTCATGTCTTTGGCCGCGGGCATGAACATGGCGCGCCTCCAGAGAGGCAGATTACCGCCTCTGACTTTGGACTTCTGCTCGGGCAGGGATGTGCTCCACTCGACGACACCCTGGCCGGCGTAGCTCAGGCCGGCTGGAGGGCTGAGCAGCAGGCTCCAATAGGCGGCCTTCCGGACTTCCTCAGAGGTGTATCGCTGTTGGGAGCCGGGTCGCAGGCCGTTCTCGCATGGCAGGAAGGGGATGATGGGGAGCGAAGGGGTATTGGACCATTCCCGGAAAAACGGCCCTCGAAAGGCCGCTTCGAGGGCGCTGTCGGTGAAGTCTGTGATGGGCTGCGCGCCCAGGAGGTCGACCCAATTCTGGCTCCGGAATGCTTCCAGGGCTTGCATCGCCGCGCCGGGGCACACCATGACGGGGGTGCGCCGGCCTTCGCTAAAGACCGCCTGGCCGATGCGCTTCCAGCGGTTGACGAGCGCAGGGTCGCTCCCATCAAAGGCCAGGAGCCAAACCACCGGTTCCGCTCCCCATCGCGCGACGGTATAGCGGACGAGCAGGGCTGTCTGGTCGTCGGAGGGTGAAGCGGCGCGTTGCTGGGGTTCAAGCTCGACGACGGGTGCGATGGCGCTCAAGAGGCCGGCCTCGGTCAGCACGTCCAATTTGGCATCCAATTGCTGAAAGAACTCCGGGTTGATGGCGATGCGGTCCGGGAAGCCGGCAATGGCGGTTTGGCCCTGGGCGTCCTGGCCCGGGTAGGCGGCAGACTGGATGACTGTGAAGCGCCGTGCGGCGCGCATCAAAGCGTAAAGCTCCCAGGTCTTCGGCTCCGCCGCTTGCATTCCGTTCCAGGTCGTGTCGGCCAGCCAGAAGAAGGGCGTTCCGTCGGCATATTCAAGATGGTGATGGTCGCGGGCGACCTGGACCGGGCCATGAACGTGGAAAGGGCTCTTGCCGGCGGGAGCGGTGCAGAGGAATTCGCCGGCGCGGTTGTGGAGGCCGCGGTTAGGGGTATCCGAACAGGTGGTCTTGTAGCTCCAGCGACCCGGCTGGCTTGGGGAGAAGCGGACGCGCCACGTCTTTTCACCATCCCAAAACCCATAGACCAGGTTTGTTTCACCCAGGGGCGAGGTAAACACCACCGTCAGCGTGGCATCCTGAAGGGCGTTGGAATAAAGGACGTCGCTTTTGAAGGACTGCTCGAAGCGGCCCCACTTGGGGACCACGGGCATCCGTGGCGATTCAGTCGCCGCCCGCAGCCCCGCCGGCAGCGCCAGCAGACTCAGGCAGAGAACCGCGCCGCAGCCCGCTTGCCTCCGGAGGAGGCGAAGCTTCGACGAACTCCCGAGTCTGAAAAAACAGTTTTGCATATCGATTCCTTTCGATTGGTTCTGCACGCATCAGACAACAAAGCCGGCGCGGTGTCAATTCATTGCCTCCTCTTTGACAATTGCTTATTCAGTGTGACGTTAATAATAACCTGGCAATTGGAATGAAACGACTGATGAACTGCTTCCCAAGGTTTGATGGGTGCGCGGGCCTCGCGGTGTTGCTCGCGCTCGCGTTCTCCTGCCCACTCCAAGCGGCCCAGGGCACTTCCAGAAAGCTGGACAATCCCCCGGCCCGGCTCACCATTGACGACACACCGCCCCTCCGGGACGCCCGGCTGGGCATCAGTTTTGCCCCGGTGGTCAAGAAAGCCGCCCCAAGCGTGGTGAACATCTACTCAACCACCATCGTCCGGGAGCGCGCCCTGGTGAACCCGCTTCTGAACGATCCGTTCTGGCGGCGCTTTTTTGGCGATCAATTCGAGTTCGGCCCGCCCAACCAGCCGCAATCTCACCGGGAACAGGGCCTGGGTTCGGGGGTGATCGTGTCGGCCGACGGCTACATTCTCACGGCAAGCCACGTGGTGGAGGGCGCCGACAGCGTGAAAGTGGCGCTGGCCTCCGGCGAAAAGCAGTTCGATGCCAGGATCATCGGCACCGACCCGCCGACCGACATTGCGGTGTTGAAGATCGAGGACGGCAAGTCATTGCCGGCCATTGCCTTGGCGGACAGTGACAAGTTGGAGGTGGGCGACGTGGTCCTCGCGGTGGGCAACCCGTTTGCGGTGGGCCAGACAGTGACCCTGGGGATCATCAGCGCGTTGGGGCGCGGCGGTTTCGGCATCACCGGTTATGAGGACTTCATCCAGACCGATGCGGCCATCAATCCGGGCAACTCCGGGGGGGCGCTGGTGGACTCGCAGGGCCGGTTGGTGGGCATCAATACGGCCATCGTTTCCCGCAGCGGCGGCTACCAGGGGGTCGGCTTTGCCGTGCCCATCAACCTCGCCCGTTTCGCGATGGACAGCCTCATCCGCGAGGGCAAGGTCACGCGCGGCTACCTGGGGGTAACGCCGCAGACGCTCACTCCGGGCCTTGCGCGGAGCCTGGGCTTGCCCGAGGACACCACGGGCGTGCTGCTGGCCGATGTGAGCGCGAACAGCCCCGCTGAAGCGGCGGGCCTCCAGCATGGGGATGTGATTCTGGACATCAATGGCCGGAAATTGGCCGCTCGCCGCAATCTCCAGCTCTTGGTGGCCCAAACTCCCCCAGGGACCAAGGTCAACCTGCGGGTTCTGCGCGCTCGGCTCGGCCATAAACCGGCCGAGCAGGCAGTGGTGGCCAAGTTGGGCGAGATGCCGCCGGAACCGCTGGCGTTCGGCAACGGCAGCGGCAGCGGCGCCCGCAGCACAGCCAAACCCCGGAGCCAGTCGAAGTATGACGCCCTCGACGGGGTCGAGGTCGCGGATATGGATGCGGGCGCGCGCCGCCAGTTCGGCATCCCCGCCAACCTCCGCGGCGCCTTGGTGGCCAGCGTTGAGCAGGATTCCAATGCCGCCGAGGCGGGGTTGCGCCCGGGGGACATCATCCTGGAAATCGACCGCCACCCGGTCGCCAGCGCAGACGAGGCGGTCGAGTTGAGCGAAAGGGCCAAAGGCGACCAAATCCTGCTCCGTGTATGGAGCGAGTCTGGCGAAGGCGGTCCCGGCGGAACGCGCTATCTCTCAGTGGACAATTTTAAACATAAATGAAGCCAATGAGACTGAAATGGAACCTGGTCACAAAACATATCCGCCCCCGGGGACAGTTGCAGCACAAGCTGCAGCAGAAGATCGGCAAGCTTGAAGCGCACCTCGAGCACTTCCCCCAGGACGCGGTACATCTCCAGGTCAACCTGGCATGTCATCCGAGGAAGCTCTGGTTCACAGTCGCGCTGACTTTGAGGCTGCCCTCGAACACCTTGCGCGCGGAAAAATCGGGCGAAGATCCGATCCCGGCTTTCGACCAAGCCGTCAAAGCCCTCTTGCGGGAGGTTGCTATTCTCAAGTCGTCCCTCCGCCGGGAAGACCAGTGGCAGACAGTGCCCAAGACCCTGGCGATTCCCGGAGTGGGAGCGTGAGGGCGTAGGGCATGACATTGTCCGGGACCTGGAGTATAATCGGCCCCATACAGAGGCTGTTATGCCCGTGAAATACAAAGACTATTACGAAACGCTGGGTGTTGCGCGCGACGCCGGCGAGGAAGACATCAAGAAGGCATTCCGGAAACTGGCGCGCCAGTACCATCCCGACGTTGCCAAGAACAAGAAACAAGCCGAGGAGAAGTTCAAGGAGATCAACGAGGCCTACGAGGTCCTTGGGGATCCGACCAAGCGCAAGCGCTACGACGAATTAGGCTCCAACTGGAACTCCGGCGCCGACTTCCGTCCGCCTCCCGGCTGGGAATCTGCCCGAGGCGGGTTCCGGGGCCGCGGACCGGAAGGCGAGGAATTCGACCTCCATTTCGGGGGCACAGGGTTTAGCGACTTCTTCGAGCAGCTTTTTGGCGCCGCCCGAGCAGGGGGCCGGCGGGCCGGGGCGGCGCGGCGGGGCGGTTTCGCTGAAGAAGACCTGGGCGCGGAACGAGGGCAGGACCTTGAGGGCGGCATCCTGGTCACGCTGGAGGAAGCGATGCGCGGTTCGGTGCGCGCGGTCTCGGTCCGGCACGGCGTTGCCTGCCAGCAATGCGGCGGGACCGGCGAACGGTCGCGCCGTGTCTGCCCTGGCTGCGGCGGCACCGGGCAGATCGCCAAGACCGATACCTACCAGGTCAAGATACCCGCCGGGGTCACCGAAGGCCAGCGCCTGCGCGTGGCCGGGCGCGGTGAAGCCGGGCTTGGCGGAGGAGCGGCGGGGGACCTCTATTTGCGTGTCCGGCTGGCCAAGCACCCCGATTTCGAGGTCGAAGACCACAACTTGATCCACGAGGCCAATCTCACCCCCTGGGAGGCCGTGCTAGGGGCCAATATCGCCGTGCCGACCCTCAACGGGCGTGTCAACATCCGCATTCCGCCCGGCACCCAGAGCGGCCAGAAACTGCGCGTGCGCGGTCGCGGATTGCCCCAACGTTCCGGCGAGAGCGGCGACCTCATCGTCGTCACGCGGATCGAGGTGCCACAGCGCATCTCCGACGGGGAACGCAAACTTTGGGAACAACTGGCCGTCGAGTCTCGCTTCAACCCGCGGAAATGAGGGCGCGGGAGCATTGGAGCGTGGCAGGCATTGCCATGGCCCCACGCTCAACGCCTCGATGCTTCAGCGCTTCGACGCTTGAGAGCTGCCGGACGGCAGTTACCTCGCCTTGGGCATGAGGTCAGCCAGCATGGACCGCTCTTCCTTCAGTTCGTTGACGGTGGCTTCGATGCGGGCGCGGCCAAATTCGTTCATGGAAAGGCCCTGGACGATTTCCAGACTCTTGCCCTGGAACCGCGTTGGGAACGAGCTGATCAGGCCGGCTTCGACGCCGTAGCTGCCGTCCGAGCAAAGGGCGACACTGTGCCAGTCGCCCGGGGCGGCGGGCTCGGTGAGGGAAAGGACGGTCTGGGTGATTGCATGAGCGGCGCTGGCGGCGCTGGAGGCATTGCGGGCCTTGATAACGGCGGCGCCGCGCTGTTGGACCGCCGTAATGAATTGGCCCTTGAACCAGGCCTCATCCGTGATTACCTGCGTGGCCGCGCGGCCGTTGATCCTGGCGTTATGGAAGTCGGGGTATTGCGTCGCCGAGTGGTTGCCCCAAATCGTGACGTTGGTGACCGCAGAGACCTCCGCGCCCGCTTTTTTGGCGAGCTCTGATTTGGCGCGGTTCTCGTCCAGGCGCGTCATGGCGAAAAAACGGTCGCGGGGAATTTCCGGGGCGTTGCTCATGGCGATGAGGCAATTGGTGTTGCAGGGATTGCCTATAACCAGGATGCGCGCGTCCGGGGCGGCGTTCTTCTGTATCGCCTGGCCCTGGCCCACGAAGATTTTGCCGTTGATGCCCAGCAAGTCCTTTCGCTCCATGCCCGCCTTTCGCGGGACGCTGCCGACCAGCAGCGCCCAGTTCACTCCGCGGAACCCTTCGTCCAGGCTGGCCGTCGGGACGACCCCTTTGAGCAATGGAAAAGCGCAATCCTCCAACTCCATCACGACGCCTTGCAAGGCGGGGAGCGCGGCTTCGATTTCAATCAAGTGCAACGCGACAGGTTGCTCCGGCCCGAACATCGCTCCCGATGCAATGCGGAACACGAGCGAGTAGCCGATTTGGCCGCCCGCCCCGGTGACCGCGACGCGAACAGGTGATAAGCTCATAATGTAGTAAGTATTTGGATATGTCGAGTGTCAATATGGTGCCGGCCCGGGGCGGGATCAAGCCTGAGCGGAGCCTTTTCCAGAGAGGGGCTGCCAAAAAATGTCAAGCAAATGACAAGCTTCGTGTAGTGCGGGGCAGCCGCCAATTATAGGGTGGAGGGAGAACTGTGGAAGAACCTTTGACACATGCGCGGGTGATGGGAGAGTTGCCGGATCGAAAGAAGAGCGGTCCAGTTCGGGGCAGCAGTACCCAGGAGTTTGCCTTTGGCTCACCTCGCGATTTTCTGGACAATCGCTTCGTCTATACCGTGGTGTCGGCGCGAGCGCGGGGTTTGGCGGTGGGTGTGAATATGTGTCCGGACAGGCAATGCAACTTCCGGTGTGTCTATTGCGAGGTGCATCGCGATGGCGATTCGCGCGAGACGCTGGACGTGGACGTGATGGCGGCGGAGCTGAAGAAGACCCTGAGCTATGTGCGCGGCGGGCGTCTGCGGGAGCGTCCATGGTATCGAACGCTGCCCGATGAACTGCTGCAACTGCGTCATGTGGCGCTGAGCGGCGACGGCGAGCCGACGCTCTCACCCATGTTTGCCGAGGCCATGCAGGCCATTGTGCATATCCGGGCGCTCGGAGGGTATCCCTTCAAGCTGGTCCTGCTCACCAACGGGACGGGACTCGATTTGCCGCACGTGCAGCAGGGGTTGAGGTATTTTACCAAGAGCGACGAGGTCTGGGCCAAGCTGGACGGCGGGACACAGGCATACGTCAACAAGGTCAACCGTTCGGACGTTCCCCTTGAGAAAATCCTCTCCAACATCCTGACGCTTGGCCGGCAGCGCTCGGTAGTGGTGCAAAGCCTCTTTCCAGCCATTAACGCCGAAGAGCCGCCTCTCGAGGAGATCGAGCAATACTCGCGCCGCCTGCTCCAACTCAAGAACGCGGGGGCCGACATTTCGCTTGTCCAGATTTATTCCGCCAACCGTCCTTCGCCCAACTCCGAAAGCGGGCATCTCCCTCTCAAAGTCTTGTCTCGCATTGCCCAGACCGTTCGCCAGACAACCGGGTTGAAGGCTGAAGTGTTCTAATTGGAGCAACCGGTGAAACCGCGAGATATTTTCGGCCTGATGGTGCGGTTCTTCGGTCTGATCTGTCTTTATCAAGGTCTGGACAAGGTCCCCTCCGTCTGGGCGACGATCTACCCGCAATTCCCCCACGTTCGCTTCGCTGTTTGGTTCGCCTGCCTGTTGATGGTCGGCTGGCCGCTGGCCGTTGGTATATGGCTGGTGCGCGGCGCGCCCTTGCTGACGCGCCTGGCCTACGGTCCGGAATAGGCCGCGCAAGAGTGAATTCCGTCCAAAGCCGACCGAAGCCGTCTCTGGACGGGCGCTCATGCCGGCACCGCATCCCGCATCGGACGGGTGTTCTGAGACGGGAGGTCTTTGCCTGCGCTTTGCAACTCCGCAGCTTCGTCCCGAACCAGCGAACAGAGCTCCCCGTAAGCCCCCTCCTCCGTCGCTGCGTGGCAGACGCCGCCCCACGGAAAGAGGTCGGGACAGTATCCCACGTAAAGGTTGTCCGGTTCGCTCCAGCGTACGAATTTCAAGTAACTGTCTTCGGTTTTCATCTGCTCGACTCCCGAATCGCGTGTCGCACCTGCCACTCCTGGGTATCTTTCTTGGCATTGCTCAAGCGGCCACATTATTCCGACATCCCGCTCGCCCGTCAACCGTGGGCCGAGGATATTCAATGCCGTTCCCACCGAGCGCTCGGAGTGTCCGCGCGCGGGAGCCGCTATGCCCTCACGCTCCACGCTTCGGAGGCGAGGCATCTCAACGGGCGGATTGGTCAAGGGCTTGTTGGGCCCGTTTGCGGGCCTCCTCGATACGGGTCTCCTTCGAGGGTGCTTCAGAGGCGGCAAGTTTCCAGGCGGCAATGGCTTGGTCTTTGCGCCCGAGAGCGGCCAGGGCGTTGCCCCGCTGATATTGAATGTGGGCTTGGCGGGCGTTCTCGAGTTTGCCGGTTGCCAGGTTCTCAGGGTATTCGAGGGCGCGGTCGAACTCGGCAAGGGCCTCGGCGGCCCGGCCGGCTTTCAGATGGGTTTGGCCCAGGGCAAGATGCGCCTCCTCGAAGAGATCATGCACTTCATGGGCGCCTTCCCACACGGTGACGCGGACACCGTCCAGCATCCGGGCGGTGTCGGCGAAGTCGCCGAGCCGGTTCTGGGCGCGTCCGAGCAAGCTAATGAAATCGGAGCGGCCTTTGCCGGCGTCGAACGAGGCCCTGAGCCGGTCTCGGGCCTGGATAAACAACTCATGCTTTTCCGAATCGGAAGGGGCCTTGTCGGCGAGGTCGAAGAGGACATTGGCTAGGTCGCGCGCGACGATGGCGTCATTGGGGTCGGCCTGGCCGGCCTTTTCGAGCCATTGGCGCGCGGCCTTCAAATCCCCGTCGAGGGTTTTTGCGGCCATGCCGAGGGCGCGACAGGCGATGACGGGTTGGGGACCGAGTTCGGCCGCCTGTTTCCACAGGTCGCGTGCTTCCGCATAGCGTCCGAGGTGGAATAGGAGGTGGCCCAGGTAAAGGGCGGCCATGCCGTCCTCGGGCCCGATTGCATTGGCCCAGCGCAACATGGGCAATGCCTCGGGCTGGTAGGGAAAGCCCGGGTCGAGGGCCGCCGGAGAGGGGTCCCAAAGAAGTTCAGGGTAAGCCGCCCCGGGCTGGCACGAATAGGCCAAGTCCCTCGCGGAGGCCCGGGCCCGGGCGAGGTATTTGCGGACGGCGGGGGTGAGGGCGGAGCCGGTGGCGCGCGCAGGCTCCTGGAGTTGCGTGAGGTAGGCAAGCCAGTAGCAGGCGATTGGGTTGGGCGGCTGATAAACCAGGGTGGGGCGCGGGTCGGGAAAGATGTTCAGGGTCGCGCCCGCGGCCGTGTCGCCCAATTCGGAATACTCGGCCAGGAGAGTCAGTATGTCGTGGACGTCCGCCGCGTTGCGTAGCTGCAGGGTGTTCCGTCTGGACGCCGGATTCATGAGGATGCGGAGGCGGATGTCGCGCGCCACCGGGTCCAGGGGATCGAGTTGGAGGGTTTCTCGAGCGAGGCCGGCGGCGCGGCGCAGGGCCGGCTGGCCCGACTTTCCGGCGCGCGGGGCGACGGCAGTTTCGGCGGCGGTTTCCAGCAGGGCCAGCGCCAGGCGGTTGTGGCACGTCTGGTCCTCACGCCAGGGGCCGTCTGCGGACAAGGCAGCGATGGCGGCCGGGTAATCGCGACGGCGAAGGTCGAGTTTGGCGATGAGGGCGCGGGCGGCTACAGCGACGGCGCTGTCGCGGGCGGCCTTCCAGGCCTCTTCGAGTGCGACGGATTCATGCCCGAGACGGTATTCAGCGGCGGCCAGAGCGAAGCGCGCCATGCCGTGGCCGGGGTCGAAGGTCAGGGCTGCCCTGGCGGCGGAGGCCGCCGCGGCCGGGTCACGGTCCAGGTTCAGATAGGCCAGCCCGGTGCTTGCCTCCGGGTTGGCCGCATCCTGGTGGAGCGCCTCCTTGAACCGGCTCTCGGCCTCGGGGAACCGGGCGAAAAGGAAGTCCTGCCAGCCGGCGCGCACGAGTTCGGAGGCGGTCTGCGGCGGCTTGAGATTCTTCTCGGGAGGCAGGCGAGCGGGCAAGTCCAGCGGCAGGCGAAAAGCGGCGAGTTGGACCCCCGCGGCGTCGATTTCCATCTCGAAAGGCTCGCTTTCGCCGCCCGTGTTGAGGCGCAACTCGGCGGGTTGGCGCGGGGAAATCTGGCAGCGGGCGGCATCGAGCCGGCGGCCGCTCTTGGCCAGCTTCACGCCGGCGTCCGGCCAGGTGCCGGTGCCAAGGAGCCGGACGCGGACTTGTCCGGTCTCGACTGAGGCGTTCACGGCGAGATGCTGATTGGCAAAGGTGAACCCGCCGATCCCGTGGACCGGGTACCAGCATTCGTTCCATTCGACCGCCTGGCAGGGATCGAGGCGTCCGACCTGAGCCTGGGTCAGCAGCGGCCCGGTCTGGACCTCGTTGTACGGGCCGTCGTTGTCGGTGAGGTCCATTTGGTGCATCTTGCCGAATCCGCCCTGACCCCAGGTCCAGGCCTTTTTGCCCGGGACCTCGTGGTGATTGGCGCAGGAGACCAGGCCGCGGCCCAGGTCATCGCAGTAGCAGCCGAAGAAATCCTGGTCGCAGTACCAGGCGAAGATGGAAGAGGCATCGAAGTAGTTGGCGCCTCGAGTCATATCTTTGCCATGGTCGATGGGCCATTGGAAGAAGGTCTCGCCGGCATGGTCGCAACCGAGGGTCATGGGGTAGATGAAGCGGAAGCCGGGAGTGTTGGGCATCGCGGTGCAGTTCCAGAAGTAGTATGGGCGGACGGTGTCGGTGGGGTTGTAGATGCGGATTCGCTCTTCCAGGCACGAGCGGCCGGGCCGCAACAGGACGACCACCGTCCATTTCGTGCCATAAACGCGCTCGGTTTCCCCCACAGCCACCCCTCGCGAGCCGTCGTCCCCGGCCGGCAGGACCTCGACCCGCATCGGAACCATGCAACCGACCGTGTGGCCTTGGGGGCCGGTGTTCCACTCCACCCCGCCGCTGGTCCAGGCCCCGCATTGCGCGATGAGTCCGGGCTTGACCACGTGGTTGACGTAGAACATCGGCTGGCCGGTGGTCTTGTCCAGCACATCGTAAATCTTTCCGCCCAGGTCGGGCAAAAAAGTCACGCGCAGATACTCGTTCTCGAGCACCACCGTCCGATAAACGCGCCGGGTCTGGTCGCGGCTCAGGAAGTCGAGCATGGCGTAGGGATAGATGTTCACCTTATCCGTGCCGCGAAACAGGGGGTGTCTCTCCGCCGACCAGGGGTAGGTAGGGAGCTCGATTTGCCCGGTGCCGGCGGTGACCGGGCCGGAGGCGGCCCAGGTTGTCGCAGCCCCGCAGAGAGCTGCGATCAGGGATTGGAGGAGGATGCGCCGCGCAACGGAGCGGCTGGAGGAGTGTCGCGCCGACTTCATAAGGATGGCTGGTGGCTGGATGCCTGAGCCAACACTGACCGGACGGGGGGTATTCGTCAAGCCCGCTCTGTGCCGCCCTGCCAAAAGGCCAGGGCCCTCTCCGAGATGTGGAGTGGGTCAGTAGTTGCCGGGGCGGTCGGCCGGGGCTGCGCCCCACTTCCGGTTGGGTGCGGAGCCCATTTGGAAGACCAGGGTGCCGCCGGAGACGATCTCCTTATGGGTGAGCCATGTGCGGGTCAAGGGTTGGTCGTTGAGCGTGGCAGATTGGATGTACATGTTCTGAGGGGAGTTGTTCCGGGCGATGACGGTGAACTCGCGGCCCGGGTAGTGCTTGGGGTCGAGGGCGAGCCTGGCCTGGTCGCCGAGGGGGCTGCCGATCACATAGATGCCGCCGCACGGATCGGCGGGATAAAAGCCGAGCGCGCTAAACACGTACCAGGCGGACATCTGCCCGCAGTCATCGTTGCCGCACATACCGGCGGCGGTGTTGTTGTAGAGGGCGCCGCAAATCTGGCGGATGCGGGCCTGGGTTTTCCAGGGCTGGCCCGCGTAGGTGTAGAGGTAGGCGTAATGGTGGCAAGGCTCGTTGCCGTGCGCGTACATGCCGATGAGGCCGACGACGTCTTCGGAGAAATTCACGATAGGTTCTTTGTTCTCGAAGACCGCGTCCAGCCGGGCGACGAATTTCTTGTCCCCGCCCAGTTTGCGGATCAGGCCGGGAACGTCGTGAGGCACGAAGTAAGATTGCCAGGCGTTGGCCTCGGTATAGGAATCGGTGAGGATGGCGTTGGGGTTGAAGGGGGCGACCCAGGCGCCGTCCCTGGTCTTGCCGCGGAAGAAGCCCGTCGAGGGGTCGAAGACGTTTTTCCAGTTTTCGGCGCGCTTTGCGAAGGACTCGGCCATGGTGTTTCGACCGAGCGCCTTGGTGAAGCGAGCGACGCAGGCGTCGTCGTAGGCATATTCGAGGGTCTTGGAGACCGCCTCGGCGCCGTGTTCGCTGGCGATGTAGCCGTTGGCTCGGTATTCGGGCATTTGGGCGCGGGCGCCGCCGATTGTGGCGACTATCTCCGCGAGCGCCTGTTGGGCGTCCCACCCGCGGAAGCCCTTGAGGTAGGCGTCCACGATGATGGGGATGGAGTGGTTGCCGATCATGCACCAGTTCTCCTTGCCTGATTCGACCCAGACGGGGAGGCTCTTCTGGCCGAAGAAGACGTAGTGCGCGAGCATTGTGGAGATCATGTCGTTGACGCGGCCCGGCTGAACGAGGGTCAGCAGGGGATGCTCCGCCCGGAAGGTGTCCCAGAGGGAGAACTCGGAATAGTAATCGAACCCCTTGACCTGGTGGACCTCGCCGTCCGGGCCGCGGACCTGGCCGTCAACGTCGCTCAGGAGTGTGGGGGCCAGAAACACGTGGTAGTAGGCGGTGTAAAACGTTTCGAGGAAGTTCCGGTCGGTGGATTGAACCTGGATGTCGCCCAGGGTTCTCTCCCACTGGGCGCGGGCGGCGGCGGCGATGGCATCGAAATCCCAGGTGGTGACCTCGGCCTGGAGGTTCTTCCGCGCGCCCTCGACGCTCACGGTGGAGAGGGCCACCCGGACGACGATTTGGTCGCCGGCCTTGGTCTTGAAGTCAAAGTGCGCTTGAAGGTTCTTGCCATGGGCCTCTTTGCCCTCGACGGGTTGGTGGTCGGAGGCCAGGCCGGCGGCGTCGCAGGGGCGTGAGAACTCCAGGACAAAGAAGTAAATCTTGTCGCCGCCCCAGCCGGCGCTGCGGCGGAAGCCGCTGACAGTGCGGTCATTTTCGAGAGTGATGGCGGAGTCGGTTGGGCGGAGTCGGTTGGGCCGGCCGATGCCATGCCACAGGTCCAGAATGACGTGGCTGTCGGCGGCCTCGGGAAATGTGTAGCGGTGGAGGCCGACACGGGCGGTGGCCGTGAGTTCGACGTTGATCTTGGAGTCGGGCAGGAAGACGCGGTAATAGCCGGGCCGGGCTTCCTCCTGATCGTGGGAGAAGCGCGCGCGGTAGCCTTGGCCGGGCTCTTTGCCGGCGACGAGTTTCAATTCGCCAACGCCGGGCATGAGGAGGACGTTGCCCAGGTCGCCGATGCCGGTGCCGGTGAGGTGATTGTGGGAGAACCCGAGGATGGAGGTGTCCGAGTAGTGATAACCGGCGGCGCCGTCCTGGTAGGCATCGTCGCTGCTGCCGTCGCGGGTGTCCGGAGAGAGTTGCACCATGCCAAAAGGCACGGTGGCGCCCGGGAAGACGTGGCCGTGCTCAGCGGTGCCGATGAGCGGTTTGGCGTAATCAGCGACCGCCGCGCCGGCCAAGGCGGTTGCGGCAAGGAGCGCGCCCGGGCCAAGGGTGTTTCGCAGGATTCTGTGCAAGCGGTTGTTCATGATCCGACCTTAATTGAACGGTTCGGCAAAGTCGACCCCGCGGTTGCCGCGGCCTCGGGGGTGAGGTAGGGTAGCGCGCGTGAACCGGCGCGATTTTCTCAAGACCGGAGTGGCCGGCGGCGCGGCCCTGTGGGCGATTCCCGCCGCCGCCGCCGCACCTCAAGGTTTCCCCCACCTGCGCCCCTTCGAATGGGGGGAGGCGACGATAAGCCAGTTGCGCTCCGCGATGTCGGCGGGCCGGCTGACGGCTGCCGCGCTCACGCGCGCCTATCTTCGCCGCATCCGCGACCTGGACCAGCGCGGCCCGAAGCTCAATTCGATCATCGAGATCAATCCTGACGCGGTCCCGATTGCCGAGACGCTCGATCGCGAGCGGCAGGGGGGCCGGCTGCGAGGCCCGCTCCATGGCATCCCGGTCCTGATCAAGGACAACATTGGGACGCGCGACCGGATGACGACGACCGCCGGTTCGCTGGCGCTCGCCGGCTCGATTCCGCCCGCGGATGCCTTTTTAGTGGAGCGGCTGCGCGCGGCGGGGGCGGTCATCCTGGGCAAGACGAATTTGAGCGAATGGGCGAATTTTCGTTCGACCCATTCCACCAGCGGATGGAGCGGCCGGGGGGGCTTGACGCTGAACCCATACGCACTGGACCGCAACCCTTCAGGCTCGAGTTCCGGTTCGGCCGCGGCGACCGCGGCCAACCTGTGCGCGGTGGCCGTCGGCACGGAGACCGACGGTTCCATTACCTCGCCGGCGTCTTGCAATGGCCTGGTGGGCATCAAGCCAACGCTCGGGCTGGTCAGCCGATCTGGCATCATCCCCATCGCCCACAGCCAGGACACGGCGGGGCCGATGACGCGGAGCGTTGCGGACGCGGCCATTTTGCTGGGCTGCCTGGCCGGGGCGGATGCGGAGGATCCGGCCAGCGCGGCCGCCGCGGGGAAGATGGCGTCCGACTACACCGCGTTCCTCGACGCGGCGGCGTTGCAGGGGGCGCGCCTGGGCGTGGCGCGAAAGTTTTTTGGGATTCTGCCCGCGGTGGACCGCTTGATGGAAGACGCGCTCGCCGCCATGAAGAGCGCGGGCGCCGTGCTCAATGACCCTGCTGACCTGCCCAGCCACGGAAGGTATGGGGAAGGGGAGGATGAGGTGCTGTTGCGCGAATTCAAGGCGGACCTGAACAAATACCTGGCCTGGCTAGGTCCGTCCGCGCCCGCGCGCTCGCTCGCTGAGGTCATCGAGTTCAACGAGCGAAACAAGACCAGGGAAATGCCTTGGTTCGGCCAGGAGCTTTTTCTCAAAGCGCACGCCAAAGGCCCGCTGACCGAGAAGGCTTACCTGGATGCCCTGGCGCGAAACCACCGCTTGGCCCGCGAGGAAGGGATTGACGCGGTCATGGACGGCTTGCGCCTGGACGCGATCATCGCGCCGACCACCGGTCCGGCGCAACGGACGGACCTGCTCTGGGGTGATCGCGACATGGGCGGCTGCACGACGCCCGCCGCCGTCGCGGGCTACCCGCACATCACGGTCCCGATGGGCATGGTCGAGGGTCTGCCCGTCGGCATTTCCTTCTTCGGCCGCTCCTGGAGCGAACCCAGGCTGCTGGCCCTGGCGTTCGCCTTCGAACAGATGGCCAAGGCGCGCAAGCCACCCCGCTTCCCGGCCACGGTTTCTCCCGATCCGCGCGCGGCTTAAGCTCAACCTCGATATTCCAACGCAGCGAGTTATTTCGGTTGCTCAGCCGGCAGAGGTATGAGCGCGGGGACGCGGTCTTTGAAGGCGGGAAGGGCCGGGCCATCGCCTTCCGGGTTGTCCAGGTAATAGAAACCGACCGTGGTGTAGTGGTTGGGGAAAGGCTTGCGGTCCTCGTCCCAACCGCCTCGCCCGTGTTCGAGGGTGAAGAGAAGGCTCTGTTTGAAGGGCACGGGGTCCTGGATGTGCCAGCGGTAGCAGGAGTTCAAGATGCCTCGCTTCTCCCCGCCTTTGCTGGCGTTGTCGTAATAGGGCACGCCAAAATAGGGGGCCCAAAAAGCCCGGCCGAAATCCCACGCCCCGCAGAAATAGTCCTCGCTGCCGGTGCCGCTGATAACCGGCTTGTCGGAACCGTCCACGTACCAGTAATCGTTGCCCTCGCCCCACCAGCCGTCGCTGTTGGCCATGACGGAGATAAAGGTCCCCACGAAATGACCGGCGCCCTTGGTTTCGCAAATCGTCAGAGGTTTGCCGACGGGGGCGGGAAAGGCGGTGCGATACTGGGTATGAAAATAGCGTGCTTCCGGCTGAGGCTGCTGTTCCAACCGGTAGTCGATATTGAAGTAAAAGTTACCGACCGGCCGGTCGCCCTCGTTGGCCACCGTGAGCAGGGCGTGCTTATTGAAGGGCATCGGCCAGTAGCAATTCAGGGCATTGCGAGAGCCAACCACCACGGGCGCGCTCTGGAACTCGACGTATTTGGCGTGGCCTTGGGCAAAGAAGTCACCCACGGGGCACTCGACGGCCGGGCGGGCCGCATCGTCCCAGGTCATGCGCAGCACCAGTTCCCGCAGGTGTTCCGGCGAAGGGGAGTTGATGGTGAACCAGATGTGCGTAACCCGGCCGCTGCCTTTGACATCCATGAGGGTGAGGGTCTGGCCGGGATCGATGCGCCGGGAGTCTCCGTTCCTTCCTTTGGGGTCGGTGCTCGAAGCTCGCGAGGCCGAGAAGTCTTTCTTGGACGCAAGATCGGCCGGGACCTGGGCCATGGCCATGAATGGCAGCAGCGCGAGCACCGCCGCGTTTAGAGTGAGCCTTGTCAGAGTTCTCATTGAGGTAGTCATTTCGGCGCGCATTCTAGCCGGTTGCGACGCGGCGTCAACGGTACGATGGACGCGGAGGTTCCGGGAATTTCCGGGCCGGATCGGGCTGATGGCCGCCAGGCCTTTTCCATCCGCGCTATGGAATCCGGGCTGGTGAAAAACGCCATCTCTGCTCAAATTGCAACAGCGTCGTTAAGCCTGGGCAATAGACCCCATCCGAGAATCCCCTCGGAAAAACCGGCCTTTTTCATTCGTTCGCATGGAATTTTTACGCGTGGCATCATCAGTGCTAAAGGCGGGTTGCATGAGTGAAAGGTTGCTGAAGCACGGCTGAGGGAGGCCCGGCTGGAGAGGGATCCAGCCGGGCTGCCCTCGGCGGCCTGAACAAACAACGATTGAATCGGAAACACTGACTATGGCAAACGCTGACAAATCATCCACCCCCCCAGGTAGCGGACCGAAGCCGTCCACAACTACCAAGGCAACTCTCGGCCTGACGGGCCTGACGGTCAACGCCATGGCGCTCATTGCGCCGGGCGCATTTCTTTGGCTCACCTTTCAGATGCAGTCGCTCTACGGCGCCCCGATGGCGGCGGCTGCGATGTGGCTAGGCATCGTTGGGGCGCTGCTGCTCTGCTTCGCGACGGCGATCAGCTATGCCGAATTGTCGAGGCTGTTTCCCGGGGCCGGTTCTTCCTACCTCTACGCCGAGCAGGCATATCTCTCAAAGACCAAATCGTTTCGGTTTGCGCGGATCGCGAAGTTTTTTACCGGCTGGGCGAGCCACTTGTATTACTGGGTCTATCCCGGATGCATGGTTGGTGTGACTGCGATTCTGGCCGGCTATCTGGCCAGCCAATTCTGGCCGGGCACCTTCAGCGGCACCTATAACAGCCCCCTGTTCATGTACCTGTTCTGCATCCTGTTCGCCTTCGGCGTGGCTTACATCGCCTTTCGCGGGGTGAACGGCTCGACCGGGGTAAACGTGGCGATCAACGTCATCCAGATTAGCGCCCTGCTGGTGTTCTCGGTTATCGCGATCGCCTATCGCGCGCAGCACCCGCAGGACTCTCCCGGCATCCACCTTTCCAACGGCGTGGCCGTTACGTATCAAGTCGATCAAGTCAGCGTCACGGATGACAAGGGAAAGCCGGTGCAGGACACATGGGCCGACAGCAGCCCCAAGACCGACGATAAGGGCCAGCCGGTCTATAAGACCCAGGACCGTCAGGTCACCAAGGAGGATTTGGCCAACAAGGCCATCCCTCTGCCGGCGGACCTCAGCGAGGGAGACCCTTACCCGGTGTTGAAGAAGGGCGCAGATGGGAAGTTGGTATTGAAGGACGGCCGCGCGGTGGCTGAGCCTTTCACGGTCAGCTACAAGGCCGATGAAGCGATCACCGGCAAGCCCGGGGACGCGAAGGACCCGCAAACCTTCAATTTCCACACTGGGGCCGCCTCGGTCCTCAAGCCCCACGGCTTCAGCCTGATGTTCATTCAAGCGTGTATTGCGATCCTTATCCTGGTGGGATTCGAGTCGGTGACCGCCATGGGCGAGGAGGCAAAGAATGCCAAACGGGACATTCCCCGGGCGGTGCTCCTCTCGCTGGTGATCCAGGGCGCCGTCTGTTATCTGATCGAGTACTTCGCCGCCAATTATTTCCTGCACAACGGTTACACGATACCGGCCGCGGGGGCGTCCGGGGCCCCGTTGGGGGACATGATGGTCATCGTAGGCACATGGCTCTTCGGAAGCTACGCGGCGGGCAAGGCCTTTATGCTCGTGCAGGCATTTACGGTGTTTCTGGCCCTGGTGGGCACGACGCTCTCGTGCATTAACACCGGCGCCCGGGTCACTTATGCCATGGGCCGCGACGAGGAAATGCCCGCCCATTTCGGCTTGATCCACGGCAGGACGCTGTCGCCGCACCGCGCGATTTGGACGCTGGCGGTGCTCTCGGCGATCATCGGCATCATTTCCGTGACGCTCTATCTCGGCGGCCAATCCACGGCCCCGGCGGCGCTGGACAAGCACAATCTCTGGTATGCGTTCGGCATATTCTCGCCCAGCGCCTACACGAAGCTGCCCAACACGCTGCTCATCATCACCCTCATCAGCAATTTCGGCACGTTCCTGCTTTACATGACGACGTGTTGGATTGCCATCGTGGCCTTCAAAGAGCACCACTCCTTCAACATCTTTAAGCATGTGTTCATCCCGTGGTTCGGCCTGGCGGCCAACCTCGTGTGCATGCTCTTCTACCTGGTCGGCCCCTGGATGGTGCCGGGCATGAACAAGACCGAGCCCTATGTGGCGCTGGGGGTGGTTGCGGCATGGGGCCTTTACGGGCTGGTCTATTTCAAGCAGCGCAGTGCCAAGCTCGGACGCCCCGTGTTTCTCGAGCACAGATCGGCAACCGCTGGCTAACATCAAGAAAGGAGGTGCGTTCATCACAACATGACATGGCCAGGCCCGGCCTTCCGCGACGGATGGCCGGGCCTTTGGCTTCTTTCTTTTCAGTCCGTTTGGCGTTAGATTGCGCGCTGATGAAAGTCAAGTGCCACCAGCTTTCCAGCGCCGGGTTGGTTCGCGATCATAACGAGGACTTCATTCTGTTCTGGGAGCCTGACGAATTTGAGCGGCGCCAGGAGGTGGGCAGCGTCGCCATTCTTGCGGACGGCGTCGGGGGCGAGGGCAACGGCGATCAGGCCAGCCGTCTGGCTGTGGAGACGGCCTTGGCGGTGTTTCGCGAAAGGAAGCCCGGGACCCCGGCCCAGGACATCGTGCGGCGGATGTTCGATGCCGCAGCCGCCCAGGTTTTCGAGGCGGCACAGGAAAAGGGGCGCATGGCGACAACCCTGCTGGTCTCGGTTTTTCATCAAGACAAGGTCACGGTTGCTCATGTGGGAGATTCGCGGGCCTACTTGATTCGGGCGGGCAAGCTCAAACGGCTGACGACCGACCATTCCTACACGGCGTTGCAGGTGAAGCTGGGCCTGCTGCTCGAACGCAACGCCATGACCAGTCCCCATCGGTCCACCTTGACGCGGAGCATTGGCTACGAACCGATTTGCCATTTTGATCTGACCACGGAGGCGCTGATGCCGGGGGACATCCTGCTTCAATGCACGGACGGGCTTTACGGGTGCAACCTGGACGAGGAAATCCTGGAAGCGGTGCTCAAGTATCATCCGGGCGAGGCTTGCAAACGGCTCATCGCCTTGGCGGAGAAACGGCAGGCCAGCGATAATGTCTCGCTGCAGATCGTGCAGGTGTGGGATGTCGAGCGGCCGCAGGCAGCCAGCGCGCTGCCGGCGGCGGCCCGCGGGGCTTCGAGCGGCGAGTTGGGGGTTGGCCAGGTGTTGGACGGGCGCTTCGAGATCACCGATGTCATTGCCAAGAGCGGCATGGCCTCCCTCTTCAAGGCCAATGACCGTGTCACCGGCACGGAGGTGGCCATCAAAGTCCCTTACCTGCAAATCGAGAGCGACATCGCCGGGTTTGATCGCTTTCGGCGCGAGGAGGAAATCGGCCTGCAGCTCAACCACCCCTATATCCTCAAGTTCATCCCCGTCGAGAACAGGAGCCGGCCCTACCTGGTCATGGAGTATCTCCGGGGCCAGACGCTCAGCGAGTTGCTGAAGAGCGTCCGGCCTCTGCCGGAGCCGGACGCGGTGAAGATCGCCAGCCGGATTTGCGAGGCCCTCGATTACATGCACCGGAACGGGGTGGTGCATCGGGATTTGAAGCCGCAGAACATCATGCTCTGCAACGACGGCTCGATTCGGATTATGGACTTCGGCATCGCGCGCGCGCAGAGTTCCCGCCGCCTGACGTTCGTCGGGTTTACCCCGGCCATGGGCACCCCGGATTACATGGCCCCGGAGCAGGTCCGAGGCAGCCGGGGGGACGCCCGCACGGATATCTACAGCCTCGGCGCCATTCTCTACGAGATGGCCACAGGCGAGACTCCCTTCGGCGGCGACAGCGCGTATGTC
Source organism: uncultured Verrucomicrobiota bacterium (assembly GCA_964653485.1). Lineage (GTDB taxonomy): Bacteria > Verrucomicrobiota > Verrucomicrobiia > Limisphaerales > UBA8199 > CAVQND01. Next base: position 52,561 of record CAZZFF010000017.1, read on the forward strand.
ATCATGAACGCCCGCGTCACGGGGGACCCGGCGGCTCCGAGGAAAGTGAACCCGAAACTGACCCCCGTGCTCGAGGAGATCATCCTCCACGCCATGGAGCGCGACCCCAAGAGACGGTTCGGCTCCGTAGGCGAAATGAAGGCCGAGCTGGATGATTACGAGAAGGTCCAGTTGATCGGCCGCTGCAGCCGGCTCCAGGCGCCCCAGATGTGGAAGTCGCGCTTCCGCATGCTGCCGCTCATCATCGGCTTCGTGCTGCTGCAGGTCATCTTCTTCCTCCTCTTGCTCCTCTATTTCCGTAAGAAATGAGATGGGGCGGCTGGCATAAGGTTACTGGCGAACATCCGACCGCTTGTTGGGCCAGACCTTGAGCGATTGATTTCCGCCGCCGGGAAGCTCAAAGGGTCCGGGGAAGGGATTGCGTGCGTCTCGGCTCCTGCCGAAGTAGTCGGTGTCGATGCGAATTGGCGTTCCGTCGGCATTCTCGAACGGGAGGTTGGGAATGGACGCGGCGCCCAGAAGCGTGGTGGTCACGAGTTTGCGGGTCTGCTCGGCGGCCCAGGCAGGGTCCAAAGCGATTTCGAGATAGAAGCCGTCCGGCTTTTCGAGGAGTTTGAGGCGGGGATCGAAGTCGGCTTTGACGAGCGGGCTGGTCTCGTGTTTGGAAGGCTTGGCGCCGCCGAGGAACACATTGCCGGCCATATACACGGGCAATTGGGCGGTGTCATAAGGGCTGACATCGCCCCGCAGGACGAACAGGTTGTTGTAGTAATGAACGTCCCCGCACGGGTTGTTGTGAAGCCCGGCAAGTTCCGTCGAGTGCGCTTTGTGGAGCGGCGTCATGCGGGCGTCGAAGGGGATGACATGCATGTCCCCGGCGATCAGGTTGTGCGCATAAGCGCCGCCCTGGGAGACGATGAGTTGCGCCTGGCGGGAGAGAAAGAGGTTGTTGTCCACCAGGAAGGGGCCGTGGTCCACTTCGAGGAATAAATCCTGGTCCTGGTTGTCGTGCAGCAGGTTTCCGGTGACGTGGGCGCCCTGGGCCATCCAGTCCAGCCAGATGCCCCGGATAGTCCGGTAGATGTGGTTCCCGCTGATCTCGACGTCGATGGCGCCGTGGAATTTGATGCCGGCCATTTCGGCTCCTGAAAACAGGCGATGCACGTGGATGTCGTGGATGTCATTGCCGGTGACGGTGCTGAAGGAGCAACCCAGGCTGCCCACAACCCCGGTCTGCTCGCAATGGGAGATTTCATTGTTGCGGACTGTATGGCGGCCGATGGTTTCTTTGTTCCAACCGTTCCTGAGCGCGCGGTTGATTGTCCCCACGTAGCCCTCGGCGGACTCCGCCCGGTTGTCCCATTCGTCGCCGTATTTGCCGAGCGCGACGCCGGAGCATTTCGAGTAGCTGATGGCGTTGTTCTCGATAATCCAGCCCTTGCTCCAATGGGTGCCGATCAACCCCATCTGCTCGGCTGTCGGCGGCGCCCAGGGGGTGGCCGCGTGACAGAGCGTGAACCCGCGCACGGTGATGTAGTTGACGCCCGGCTTGTCCGGGTAGAAGACCGTTTGGCGCACGTTGATCTCCACCTCCTGGGCATTGGGATCGCCCCCCTTGACCTGCGCCCAAATCGTGGTGGTGTCGCTGTCCGTCCGGCCAAACCAGAGCGCGGGGTCACCCGCGGGTTTCAGGACGTCGTCGAGCTTGGGCGCCTCGATGAGCCAGTCGCCCTTCACATAGACGGCCCCCGTGTGATGCTCCCGCCCATTGGGGCTGAACCAGTCGCCGTGAATCACATCGCCGTAAGGGTTGAACTTCCCGAAAAAGGTGTTCGGGAGTGTTACCTTCCAGGTGTCCTCCTGGACCTTCACCCAGCCCTTGATTACCTCCGACCCGGTGATAGCGACTTTCTCGCCGGGAGCGGCCTGGTACACGATGCGCCTGGCGTCCGATTCGCCGCCACGGGGCGGGTTGACGCGCTCGCGGTAAACCCCTTCATGCACCGTGATCACATCGCCGGGCCGGGCCAGAACAGCGGCCGCGGAGATCGTCTTGAGCATCCTGGATTTTGAGCCGTCGTTGCCATCGTTCCCCTGGGCCGAGACGTGGTATTCCTGGTCCGCCGACGCCGTGTAAGCCGCAGCCATGGCCAAGGCAGCCATCCAAACCGGTTTGAAAATGTCCTTCGTCTTCATGTGTGGCGCAGAGCGTAAGCACACCGCTTCCCTCTGCCAAGGAGCAAACCGATCCTTTATCGATCGTCCTTCGCACTTCCCCCTTCCCCCTTTCTCCCGGTCTTGCTACCGTCTGCCGCGCATTGAATGGCGTCATGTCAAACCACCCTCCGCGCGTCCGTGTCTGGAAATGGATATGTTTTGGTCTGGGCCTGTTGGCGGCTCTCCCCTTGAGCGGCCAGACCCCGCTCACGAACTTGTGGACCATCAACATCGGCAACCGGAGTGATTCTTCGCCGGCCCTGGGCAACGACGGCACGCTCTATTTCGGCGTGCGCGACGGTAGGCTGTGGGCCGTCGATACCAATGGAACCGTCAGGTGGGTGTTCCGCACCGATCGTGAAATCAAGTCTTCCCCCGCCGTCGGGATGGACGGCACTGTTTATTTCGGCTCACGCGACCGCTGCTTTTATGCCGTGCGCGCCGACGGCAAACTCAACTGGAAGTTCAAAACCGGGGCTTGGGTCGATTCGTCCCCCGCGCTGGCCCATGACGGAACGGTTTGCTTCGGAGGCTGGGACAAGAATTTCTACGCCTTGAACGCCAACGGCTCCCTCCGATGGCAGTTCCCCACGGGCGGGCAGATCGTTTCCTCCCCCGCCATTGGCCTGGACGGCACAGTCTATTTCGGGTCTCACGACCGGAAGCTTTACGCCCTCGGCTCCGACGGAAAGAAGAAATGGGAATTCGCCACGGGCGGTCCGATTCTTTCCTCTCCCGCCCTCGACCGGGACCAGTGCCTTTATTTCACATCGGTCGACGGCTGCCTCTACGCGTTGAACCCGGACGGCTCCCTGCGCTGGCGCCTGCGCACCGGCGGCATTACGGAATCCTCGCCGGTCGTCGCGCAGGAAGGCACAATCTATCTGGGCGTAAACCACGAATTATGGGCCGTCAATCCGGACGGCACACAAAAATGGCCGCGTTGGAACGAAGAGCCGATTGATGCCACACCTGTAGCCTTGGCCAATCACACGGTCAGCTTTCTATCCCGGCGCGGCCTCTTGCTCACGCTGGACGAGAAGCGCGAGCCGGTGTGCAAATACTATTGCTATGGGGCGGGCTACGCCTGCCAGGCCGTTGGCCCCACGGGCCTCTCTTATGTCGCCGAGCGCGTCTTCCTGTTCTCCGCCCTCGATTCCGCTCTGCCCCTGGCCGCCAGCCCCTGGCCCAAATTCCGGGGTAACCCTCGCAACACCGGCAACCTCGCCGACCAGGGCCAGTGACAAGGTCCCGGCCAGGCCACTTTGGGGTGCGGTCGCGAGCGGAGCACCCCGCCGCTTTGGCCCCGCCACTGAAGGACTCGTGCCGGCGCCAAAGCCAAACGTGTGGGCGTTCGTAGTGTCATCCGATGGGATGAGCTCCGCGGACAGCCCGGACAAGGAAGCTGGAGCTCAGTGCGCTGGCGTGCTCGACTTATACACAAAGCTCACGCTGTTTGTCAGGGAGTCGTTCCCTGCGGCATCTTCGGCGAATGCCTGCACGAGATTCGTGCCTGGACTGAGCGTCACCTCCGCCGCCCAACTCGTCCACTGATTCGTCGTCGTTGCCGGGTTCCAGCCCGCCCCGTTCAGTTGAAAATAGACTCGCGTTACCCCGACGTTATCGCTCGCCTTGCCGGTAACTGTGAATGCTGCGCTGGTCAACGTCTGGTGAACTTTGGGAGAGAGAATGACGGCGACCGGACGGGTCACATCCACAAAATTGGCCGTCAACGTCAGATTCGGGGCCATTACGAACGACAGTGTCGGGTTGTTGGTCAAGAGGCTGCCGGACCATTTGAGAAAGCCAAAGCCCTTGCCCGCTTTGGCGGTCATGCTGTATCGGGTGCCGATGTCGAGCGATTTCCCGTTGTAGTCCGGGGTCACTGTGCCAAAGCCAGGCGGGGTGACTTTCACCGTCAGCGGCGCGGTCAAGACATAGCCAATCGTCACTGTGTTGGTGAGCGAGGGGTTGCCGCTGCTGTTCAGGGCGTACGCGCTGATGGTATTCGAGCCAGGTTTGATCAGAGTGACGCTGGCAGTCCAGTTGGTCCAGGAGTTGGTGGTGGAAGCCAGGTTCCAACCTGAATTGTTCAGTTGATACCACACGCTTGAGACCTGCACGTTGTCCTTGGCCGTGCCGCTCAACCAAAACACCGCGTTGCTCCAACTCTCCCCGGTCTTAATGGGGTTCGTGATTTTCAACGTCGGCTTGTTTGTGTTAGGCGGCACGACGACCTCCAACGTAAGCGGCTGTGTCGCCACGGCAGACCTTGCGTCGGTCGCCCGCACGGTGAACTCGAAGAGACCGTTGGTCGTCGGTTTGCCGGAAATCAGGCCGCCCTCCGCAAGCGTCAATCCCAGAGGCAAAACGCCGGAACTGTTCGTCCAACTGTATGGTGGCAGCCCGCCGCTGGCACTTAGCACCTGGTTATAGGCCGCGAGGCTTGTCCCGTCGGGCAGCGAGGCTGTGGTCACCTCGAGCGGAACGATGGTTGAATCGTACAGCTCCGAGCTGGCGACAGCGGGGCTGCCATCGCCGGGGCCACAGCCCCCTGCCATGAGCACCTCGCCATTGGTCAACAGCGTCGCCGTTTGCCACTCTCGGGCCGTGTTCAAATAACCGGTTGCTGTCCACACACCGGCGGCTGGATCATAGGTCTCCGCGCTGGAATGAACGTCGCCATCATCCTCCTCGCCCCCCGCCATGAGCACTGTCCCATTAGACAGCAACGTCACGGTGTGACCATGTCGTGACCCCGTGGTGAGCGAGCCGGTCGTTGTCCAAATCCCGGTGGCCGGGTCGTAGAGTTCCGCGCTGTTGGTATTGACATCATTGCCGTCGCTGCCGGTGATGCCGAGCATGCCCCCGACCAGCAGCACTTTGCCATTGGATAACAAAGTTGCGGCGGCCTGCGAACGGGCGGTGTTCGGAGCGCCGGTCGGTGTCCACTTCCCGGTGGCCGGATCGTAGAGCTCAGCGCCGGGGATAGGGGTACCTGAGTGGTGGCCGGATCCGCCTCCGGCGATCAGCACTTTTCCACTGGGCAACAAAGTCGCCCAGTGACCAAAACGAGCGGTAGTCATCGGACCGGTCGTTGTCCAAGCCCCGGTGGTTGGGTCGTACAGCTCCGCGCTGGCAAGACCACTGGTTCCATTGAGGCTCCCCCCCGCAACCAGGACCCTCCCATCGGGCAACAAAGTCGCCGAATGAGCGCCGCGAGCGGTGTGCATCGAGTTGGTCAGGCTCCACTTCCCGGTGCCTGGATCGTAGAGCTCAACACTGGAGAGAAACGCGGCGCCGCCCCATCCCCCCGCGACCAGCACTTTTCCATTGGGCAACAAGGTCGCGGTGTGATACGCGCGTGCGCTGGTCAGCGAGCCGCTCGCGGTCCATGTGCCGCCGTCCGGGTCGAACAGTTCCGCGCTGGAAAGGTACACGCCGCCCGTGTCGGCATTGGTGACGCCCCCCGCAACCAGCACCATGCCATTAAGCAGCAGAGTAGCCGTGTGGTTCTCCCGATTCGTGGTCATCGAGCCGCTGAAGGTGAAAGACTGCCCCCCAGCCCGCTGAATGAGAGAGGAATTGAGCACCAGCGCCATCAAACATACGAGTGCGGGTTGAATGATCTGGTGAAGGACTGTGTTGTTCTTGGTTCTCATGGTTCTCATAGTCAAATTCCGGGGTAGGCTTCACTGAATGAATTCGCGGTGGCAGGCTCTTATATTCAATTCTCTCCTTGGTAATGTACATTCCAGGTCTGTTCCGGCGCTTGGCGCAGCTTCGTGGCGCGGCTCCCCTTTCCTGACCGCGCCACGCTCTCGCACAAACCCAATTTCTCGATCCCCAATGCCATTTTCATAAACCGATAGCCACCAACAGACACCACAAAACAGCAGACTCTGAAGCCCCATTGGTGATTTCTGTTCGGTAATCTTCGGACTTCACCACGAATCAAAGAAACTGTCGAGAGAAAATGTCTGAGCGGCGGTCAGAACCTGTTGCCGCATCGAGGACGGGAAATGTTATCCAATAATCCATAAACCCCAGCCGGATGAAAAGACAACATGGGGTGGTCAGGCTGGGAAAAACTCGGCAACCTCACCCCCATGATACTCGTGCTGTAGGGCTGCGACGCGGTGGCCCGAAAGCTCCGAGCGCAATATCCGAGGGACACGTCGAGTCGTCCCCGATCGCTGCGCGTGGACCGGCTCTTGTGTGGACGGGGCATTCCCAAGGACTGCACCGCCGGCCGATTTGTTGCGCTATTTCATTATCGGGCTGCCGCCGTCTTCGCCTCTGCCAGCGGCAACTGATAACCGGCGGCTTCCTGGGAATTACGGACGTAGAGTCGATCACCGACGACCACCGGATGGTTCCAGGTCTTACCCTCCAGCGCCTTGAATGAAGCCACTTCTGTGTGCTCATTCGGGTCAGCCCGGAGGAGCACGACCTGTCCCTTTTCAGCGGCGATCAGCAGCAGGCCGGAATTCTCCAGCAACAGCACCTGGCCTTTGCCGTAGCGTCCGCCTTTCCATTTTCGCTCACCCGTCTTAAGGTCGATGCAAGTGAAGATTTCGCCGTCCACTCCATAGGCGTAGCCTTCATGGCTGACAATGTCTGTGAAGTCCGGCTTCAGGTTCCGCGACGTCCACAGTTCTTGTGCCGTGAGTTGTCCGTTGGCCTTGGCAATATGAATAGCGCGCGTGCCGATGTTCATTCCGGTGGGTAACAGGATTGTGTCGTTCCCAATGAGGCGCGGCTGCAGCGCCCGGTAGGGCGCGAACTTCCAGTCGTAGCTCAGGCGTGGTTTCCCGTTGGCTGGGTCGAGAAGGACCAAACCTTCATTAGACAGCATGAGCACCAGTTCCTCGCCGAGGATTGTATTCAATTGAGGCGAACTGTAGGAATCGTTGCCCGCGGCGGCAGACCAGCGGAGCGCGCCGGACGCGGCGTCGAACGCGAGCACCCCTTTGCCATCAGCGCCTCCGGCATACACAATTGCGACGGCGCCGGTGACGAGCGGCGACGCTGCAAATCCCCACATCGGAACTTTGCGCCCCGCGACTGCGGTCAGGTCCTGTTTCCACACGATTTCGCCGGTTATTGGATTGAGCCGCAGGAACATTCCCGTGGCGCCGGTGACGAATAACCCGCCGTTCGCGAGCGAGGGGGTCGCCCGAGGGCCAGGTCCACCCATCGGATCGTCAAAGCGACCTTCGAGCGGCTGGTTCCAGACCTCGTGACCTGTTTCCCCGTCATAACAAACCACGGTTTCCTTGGGTCCGCGCTGTTCCTGCGTGAAGAGCAGTTTCCCCGCGACCGCGAAGGACGACCACGCCGGACCGACCTGGATTTTCCATAGTTGCCGGGGCGGAAGGGCGGTCCAGTTGGTCGAGATTTGCGGACCGCGCGAGCACGAGGCGCGGTCAGCGCCGCGAAACCCAGGCCATTCCGGATTCGCAAGGGCCAAGCCGAGCTTGCCAGAATCCGGGAGTTCCGGTTTGGCGGCGTCTTTCTGGTTCCGAGCGGAGAGCATCAACTCTTCCGGCGTTTGCGACCAGCGCCAACGGGTGCCGAGGGTGTAACTCCCGGTCATGCCTTCATTGCGGAGCAGAGCTGAAAAGCCAAACCCCGCAAACGCGAGAAGCAAAGCCAGGCCGGTCCTCGTTGCCGGGCGGCGCTCGCTGAGCAACGTCGCACCCAAGGCAAAAAAAACCATCCCCATTGGGAGCGTCAGGTAAGTCGTCCCCGGCCCACGCATGGTCGGATCAACCAGCCTCAAGGTGATCATGAAGGAGCCGATCACTCCCAGGGTGCCGAACAGGCGTTCTTTCCATGTCGCGCGGCTCGCGGCCAACCACCAAATCACCAATAGCAGGCAACAGATCATCGGCCCAAACACAGCGATCATCCAGTAACTCGACAGACCACCCTCGAGGTATGCCGGTCCGAATCGCGTCAGGAACATAAGCGCGACCAGAAGCAACGCAGGCCAGGTGCGCAACGGGCGAGGTTTCGCGGAGTTGGCTGAACTGTCTGGTGGACCGGCGCTGGGGCCGGTGCCGTCTGTCTTATCGCTCATGCTGGATACCTCTTGGTTAATGGGTTGGTTACGGGCAACCCGCGAAGAAGCTACCACAGGCGACCCCTACGCTCAAGCTACGGGACCGTCGCAACTCCCGATTTGGCAATTCAAAGACAACCGGGTCCTGGACGGCGTCGAGGAGGCCCTCAAGATGCTCAATGCCTCAAGCCGGCTGGATGACCTGGGCCGGATGCTCTTTTTCCTCTCGAACCGAGGATTCCTCGGCGGCAAACGCCCCTTGGCACCAGCGCGCCGGGCATTACTTATGCACCACATCCCATTCACACCCCCATGAATGGGGGTGTTAATCGGCAACTGGAGGGTCATAATGCGAATTGCTGCGAGGCTGTTCGGGAAACTCGACAGAATATATGGGGTCAGCCATATATCCATACATGGGGTTGACCCCTGCTCCCCTGCTATGCCATGGTTTACGAAGTTGACGAAGGCAGATACACGTGGCAACATGCAACGGTATGGCAGCACAGGTCATTGAGCCGACGACCGAGCGCCTGACGGACGCCGACGCCGAGAAGCAAATTGTGTCCGGCATCCGCGGCGTTTTGCGGAAGCTCGCCTCAATGGGCGTCCTCGCCGGTGCGGCACGGCCTGCGAATCTGGCCCGATTGACCGATAAGGCGTTCAGGCAGGAATTTCCAGCCGCAGAGCCTGACAACCGCTTGGCCAGCGCAATCGCGCGCGGAATCCCCGCTCGCCGAAAACTCATGGAAGCCGAGGGCGGAAGCCTCTCGGCCCAACAAGCGGCGCAAGAATTGGGGATATCGAAGGCGGCGATATTGAAGCGTTACAAGAAGGGCCAAGTCATCGCCTGGCGCGAGGAACGGCAACACGCAGTCCGCTTCCCGATTTGGCAATTCAAAGACCACCGGGTCCTGGACGGCGTCGAGGAGGTCCTCAGGATGCTCAATGCCTCAAGCCGGTTGGATGACCTGGGCCGGATGCTCTTCTTCCTCTCGAACCGAGGATTCCTCGGCGGCAAACGCCCCTTGGATTGCCTCCGAGAGGGCCGGTTGGAACGGGTCCTGCTGGCTGCCCAAGGCTATGGCGGGTAGCCCAAACCCGCGCCCCCTTCGGTTCCCCCCAGCGGACCTGGCGACCCGCGCGTTGCCGGGAACACGGCAGATTTCGCGGGCGTGGTACCGCGTACACCCCAAGACTTACACCGCTATTCACTTCAGCTTGACCCCGACGCACCGCTATTCACACCCCGATTGCCCCCACCCTATCCTCTACGTCGCAATGGACCCGGAAACCTCCCTCTGGGAACGCTTCGGCGATAGCGTCTTTGACAACGGATACACCTTGCCCCAGACACTGTGGGACGACGCGATGATCTCGACAATCGACGTCCCCAGTCTGCACCTGTGCGACCTCTCAGGAACAAAGACGCGCAGCGCCATCACGGTCGACCTCACGGCGTTAATGAACGAGGATCTCACGGTTCCCCAACAGTGGGGGCTCGAGATCCAGAAACACCCAGCGCTGGCGCCAGCCATCAAGTTCAAAAGCAGATTCACAGGGACCGCTTGTTTGGCGGTGTTCGATCGGGGAGGCATCCGAGCACAACTCAAAGAAACGCCGTTGAGCCCCCTGAGCCAGTTTAATCCGGCCTTGGACTGGCTCACCAAAAACGATGTCACGCTGTTTTAGGCCTGTCGGAGAGGCCACATTCGATTCAACGCTGCCCTCGCACCAAATACGAGGCTGTTCGGGAAACTCGACAGAAGGCCCTTTCACGCGCTAAAGTCGGCGGCCTGAGAAACAACATGAGAAGGAACTGTGTGCGAAACTGGGTCCTGGCCCTGGCGACAGGGGCGATTGCCATCAACTCGACGGCGGCCGAGCAGGTGCTTCTGGACTTCACGGGCAATTTTGATTTCGGCGGGGTCGCGGCAACCGACGCGACGGCAGCCCGATCTGAGAACGGGCCGGCGTTGAGAGTTCGCACTGGATGCAAGGCGCCGTGGCCCGGCGTCACTTTGCGCGCGCCGCGCGGGTCGTGGGACCTTTCGCAATTCGGGCAGGTCACCATGAGGGTGCGCAACGCCGGCGCCGACAAGGTCACGGTCTCTTGCCGGGTCGATAATGAGGGCGCGGACGGCACGGACCATTGCGTGACCGCCTCCACAGCGGTCAACCCCGGAGCGACAGAAACCTTGAAAGTCCCCTTGAAGCAAACCGGCGATGACCAACTCGGCGGCAAGCTCTTCGGGATGCGGGGTTACCCGGTGAGGCAGGGCGGACCGGGAAGCGTGGATGCCCGGCACATCACTCAACTGCTGGTCTTCGTCAGCAAACCGACCGTTGAACACGTCTTCGAGATCGAGGACGTTCGCGCCTCAGGCCAATATACCCCGCCAACGGCCTGGGTGACGGATGCCGAGCCGTTCTTCCCCTTCATCGACGCTTTCGGCCAGTACCGGCACAAGGACTGGCCGGGCAAGGTCAAATCCCAGGCCGACCTGGCGGCCCGCCGGGAGCAGGAGGCGGCCGAACTCGCCGCGCACCCCGTCCCGAAGGATTGGGACCGCTACGGCGGTTGGGCCGCCGGACCGCAACTCGAAGCAAGCGGTTTCTTCCGCACCGCGAAGGTCAATGGCAAGTGGTGGCTGGTGGACCCGGACGGACGGGTCTTTTTCTCGCACGGCATCGATTGTGTCCGGGCGCTGGACGCCACGCCCGTCGAGGAGCGCGAAGGCTGGTTTGAAGATTTCCCCGGAAAGCAGCCGGAGTTTGCGGCGTTCTTCTCCCGCGGCTACGCGCTCAAAGGCCATTACGCCGGGCGTTCGCCCCAATGCTTCTCCTTCGCCGGCGCCAACCTCGCCCGCAAATACGGCCCGGACTGGCAGAAGACCGTTCGCGGACTCATTCACAAACGGCTCCGGAGCTGGGGCATGAACACTATCGCGAACTGGTCCGATGAAACCACCTGCCTCATGCGCCAGACCCCTTACACCGACGCCATCGGCAGCGGCCGCACCCGGCTCATCGAGGGCAGTGAAGGTTATTGGGGCAAGTTTCCCGACGTGTTCGATCCCAGCTTCCCCGATTCCCTCCGCCTCAGCATGGAGGCAAAGAAGGCCAAGAGCGCCGGGGACCCGTGGTGCATCGGCTATTTCTCGGACAATGAGATGTCCTGGGGCGACGAGCTTTCCCTGGCCCTGGGCGCGCTGGGGTCCGCTCCGGACCAACCGGCCAAGAAGGAGTTTATCGCCGACCTCAAGGCCAAGTATGGCGGAGACCCGGGTTCAGAGTCCGGCATCGATAAGCTCAACAAGGTCTGGGGGACGGATTATGCCTCCTGGGCGGCGCTGCTGGAAAGCCGCCGCGCTCCGGACAAGGACAAGGCGCGCGAGGACCTGGAGGCATTCTATTCCAAGGCCGCCGAGCGGTACTTCCGCACCGTCCGGGACACCATCAAAACCACAGCGCCCCACCAACTCTATCTCGGCTGCCGTTTTGCTTGGGTCAACGCCCGGGCCGCGGCGGCTGCGGCAAAATACTGCGACGTCGTCAGCTACAACCTCTATCAGCGCAGCATCGCGGATTTCAAATTCAACGGCGGGGCCGACGTGCCGCTGCTCATCGGGGAGTTTCATTTCGGGGCGCTGGACCGGGGGATGTTTCATACGGGCCTGGTGCCCGTGGCCGACCAGGAAGCGCGCGCCCGGGCCTATAAAGAGTACGTCCAGGGCGCTTTGCGCCACCCCCAGTTCGTCGGCTGTCACTGGTTCCAGTACATGGACGAGCCCGTCATCGGCCGGTCGTATGACGAAGAGAATTACCAGATCGGCTTCGTCGACGTGGCCGATACCCCCTACCCCGAGACCGTGCGCGCGTGCAGGGAGGTCGGAGACCAACTGTATCGCGAAGTCGCCGTAAAGAAATAACCTTTACAGCTCCTAAGGAGATATTATGCGCATCATTCGCTACCAGGACCGGCAGGGTGCAATTCGATATGCCGAGCAAAGACTCGACGGTTCAACCGTCCAAATCCTCGGCGACATTTTCGGCGCGTTTGAAGCCACTCGCGAGCCGGCGCACGTCGCCAGGCTTCTCGCCCCCGTCGCCCCTCCCAACGTGATCTGCATCGGCCTGAACTATCGCCGGCACGCCCAGGAGTCCAAGGCCCCAATCCCGCAATTTCCCGTGGTGTTCCTCAAGGCAACCACCGCGGTGCAAAACCCAGGCGACCCGATCGTGCTGCCGCGTGCCCTTCGCAGTGACGAGGTGGATTATGAATGTGAACTCGCCGTGGTCATCGGCAGGCGCTGCAAGAACGTGCCAAGGGACAAGGCCCTCGATTTCGTCCTGGGTTATACCTGCGCCAACGATGTCAGCGCTCGGGACTGGCAGGGAAAATGGGGCGGCTCCCAGTGGTGCCGGGGCAAGACCTTCGACACCTTCGCTCCCCTGGGACCCTGCCTCGCGCTCAAAGACGAAATCCCCGATCCTTCCGCCCTTAAACTCCGCTCCATTCTCAACGGGCAGACGATGCAGGACTGGCGCACCGACGACATGATCTTCGACGTGCCGGCGCTGATCGCCTTCCTTAGCGGCAGCACCACGCTCCTGCCGGGAACGGTCATTCTGACCGGAACGCCGCACGGCGTCGGCTTCGCGCGCCGGCCCCCGGTTTGGCTCAAGCCTGGGGATGTGATCACAGTCGAGATTGACGAGATCGGCGCATTGACCAACCCGGTCGTTGAAGAGCAGGCCGGAGCCTGAGGTGCCGGGCTTTCGTTCGAGCGTTTCCTATTCTCGCCCGGCCCCCTTCGCCGGCATCAGCGCCTCGCGAATGGGCTGGACCCATTTCTGGGTCGCCATGTCGAAGAGCACAAAATCCCCGGCGAATTGCCAATAGGCCCAGCTCCACCCCCGCTTCTCCGCCTGCCGGGCAACGAAGGCCGTCCAGCGGGCGCGAGAATCCATGTCCCCCTTCTCGTAAGCCCCGAATTCGCCCAGGTAGATGGGACGATTCTGCTCTTTGGCCCAGGCCTGCACGGTGTCAAAGTCCCGCTCGATCCTCTGGCGCTCCGCCTCGGTGCCCTGCCAGGCCACCCCTGTTTTGTCCCTTTGATCGGTCCATGGCGTTCCCTGGTGCGTGAACGCGAACGGTTCATAATAATGGAAGGTCACGATAATGTTCCGATCTTCCGCGGGCAGATGCAGCGCCTCCAGACCCTTGAACCCGTTCCAAGGGTCCGGTCCGATGATGACGGTGCGCCCCGGATTCGATTTTCGGATGACAGCCAGGGCCTCGTGCCAATAATTGTCCCACGATTCGTGCGTGAACTTGGGCGCCGGTTCGTTGAGAATCTCGAACAGCACCTCGTTGGGACGCCCTTGGCAATGCTCGGCGATGGCCGCCCAACTCGCCAGGAAGTCACTCTTCCTGCCCGCCGGGTCGGGCGAGATCGCCAGGTCGTCGTGGTAATCCAGGACCACGAGCAACTTGTTGGCCAGGGCCTGGTCGACCGCCCAATCCAGGATCGTGAAGAACTGCTTCCGCAGGTTGCCCTGGGCGTCGGGCTTGCCATCGCGCAGCGGGTGGAGGTTGATGCGCACGTGGCTGAACCCCGCCTCGTGAATCAGCTTGAAATGTTCATCCTTGAAATTGCCCCGCGCGCGGTCCCGCCAGAGCGCGTCCCACCCGATGATGTTCACGCCCCGGCCCAAAAGTTCATTTTGCCGGAGCGCGTCTCCCGCGACGGCGGGAAACAGGCCAGTGAGTGTGATCGCCGCCAAGGCGGCGGCCGCAACGTGTTTCATCCTGCCCGGAAGGGGAAGCCAATGCTGATTGTTCGCGCCAGTCATACGTACCGCCACAGCCAACCATTCACCGAAGCGCGCGGCAAGCTTAACATTCGGGCCGGCCCCTTTTCGTCCGCGCGGCTGCCATGGGAGGCCGCCGAAGATTCACACCACGGCCAAATGCCGGGAATGCCCCCCGCCTGCCTTCATCGCTTCCTTTCTTAGTACTTTCCGTCCTGGCCGGTTCGTGCTTAAACTCCCACTACGCAAGGCGATGCCGCATGAACGATGAACGGGTGATCCGGCCTGTTGGCCAGCAGGTGTCCCTGCCAGGGCACTTCGATGCGCTCGTCATGCTCGAAGCCGCCCGCCCCTTGGCCAAGGGCTATGAGTGCCGCGTCCGACTCCCGAACGGCACGCTGGACGAAGCCGTCATTTCCGTGCAGGCGGCCGGCAAGCAGACGCCGCCCCCCACCCCTGCCTTATGATAACCCAGGTTAAAGTCGAATTCTTCAAGCGATTCCGGTCCGAGACTTTCAACCTGGTTGACGATGTCGTTCTGGCTGGCCCAAACAACTCAGGCAAGACCACTATCCTGCAAGCCATCGCCGTCTGGAACCTTGCCCTGCAGCGGTGGCTCGCGGAACATGCCGCGTCATCCAAGGCCAGGCAGAGAACCGGTGTCCCGGTTTCCCGCAATGACTTCACGGCCATTCCACTGCGTGAAATGAACCTGCTTTGGTTCGAGCGCGACACCGGTTACAGCAAAGGCGAGAAAGAGGGCATGGACGCCGGCCAACCCAAATTAGTCGCCATCACCATCTTCGGCAGGGACCAAAACACGAACTGGAGCCTGACCGTCACGCTTCGCTACGCCAACAAAGAGCAAATCTACATCAAGCTGGCTGACGGGCAGGGCCAGCCGGTCACGGAAATCCCCCCAGGCGCCCAAGACCTGAAAATTGTCCACGTTCCCCCGTTCTCAGGAATCGGCGCCGAGGAAACCGGCCTGCAACTCGGCTACCAGAGCCGTCTCGTTGGCCAGGGCAAACCGGGCGACGTGCTCAGGAATCTCCTCCTCGAAGTTTACCGCGCTGACCAGAAGGATAAAACGGGCTTCTGGAAGGCGCTCACCGAGGATGTCTTTGGCCTCTTCGGCTACCGGCTGAAACAACCTCAGTATTCCGAAACTACGGACCCCTTCATCAGGATCGAATATACTCACGGCGAGTCCCGGACCGCCTTCGATGTCGCATCCGCCGGCAGCGGTTTCCACCAGGTTCTGACGCTCCTCGGCTTCTTCTATGCCCGGCCCGCCTCTGTGCTGCTGCTGGACGAGCCTGACGCCCACCTCCACGTCATCCTCCAAAGACAGGTGTACGACCTGTTACGGACGGTCGCTCGCAAGCGGATTTGCCAACTCCTCATCTCTACCCATTCTGAGATCATCCTGGAGGACACCGGCGCCGAGCAGATTCTCTCCTTCTATGGCCCCCCCCATCGGCTGACGATTGAAACCCATCGCGACCAGGTGCGGGAGGCATTGAAACGGTTGTCGTCCCTTGACATCCTCGCCTCGGAGAATGGCCAAAATGTCCTCTACGTCGAAGATGAATCCGACTTCAAAATCCTCGCCGAGTTCGCTCGCGTTCTAAACCACGACTTCTGCCGCTTCACCGCCACACCCTTCGTCTGTCCCATCCACGGCCGCAATGTGGCCGACGCTCGCGCCCATTTCTTTGCTCTCAAGGCCATCCGTCCCCAGGTCAAGGGTGTCCTCCTGCTCGACGGCGATAACCGCAACCTCCCCGACCGCGAAATGTCAGCCGACAACCTGACCATCTTGCGATGGCGCCGCTATGAAATCGAAAACTACCTCCTTCACCCTAAGGCGCTCCTCCGTTTCGTCGAGGGGCCTGAGCCCGACCTCCTATCCGGCGTTAGGCGCAAAAACGGCGAGGACTTTCTGAAAGGAAATTTCCCACCCCCGGCCTTAACCGACCCGCTCAAGGACAGCGACTATCTCGTCGCTACCGCCGCCAGCAAATCAGTTCTGCCCGACTTCCTGGAAAAGACCGAAACTAAACTCTCCAAAAAGGACTACTTCCAGATTGCCGCCCAGATGAAGCCCGATGAAATCCATCCCGAAGTGAAGACCAATCTCGACGCCATGGCCTTGGTTGTAAACGGAGGACTGACCAATGCCTGACGACAAACGCCCCACCGAACTCCCGGCCTTCCTGCGCGACTCTCATGTGAACCGCGAGCAATTGCGCCTCGTCGCCCAAGCCCTCGCCGGCCCCGCGCTCGAGGGCGGCGAGTTGGGCGACGTCTCGCCCTCGGCAGAGCTGTCCGCCTTCGGCAAACTCACCGCCAACTGGCAAAGCGTTGTCGAGGATGCCGCCCTCACCCCCGGCGAGAAAGAGGACCGCAAGAAAGGCCAGAAACAACTGCTTTGATATGAGCAGACCACCCCTGAAGAAAGCTGCCACCCCGCCGCCCTCGGCCACCGGAGAGCCGCAAACAGAAATCATCCTTTACCAGGCCGAGGACGGCAAAACCAAGATCGAGGTCCGTCTCGTGGACGATACAGTCTGGCTCACGCAGGCCCAAATGGCGGATTTGTTTCAAACCTCCGTCCCAAACGTCAGCATCCACATCCGTAACGTGTTCGAGGAAAAAGAGTTGCAACAGGATTCAGTTGTTTAAGAATTTTTAACAACTGCCGCTGACGGCAAGAACTACCAAACCCGCTTCTATAACCTGGACGTCATCATCTCCGTTGGCTACCGGGTCAAATCGCATCGCGGCACCCAGTTCCGCATCTGGGCCACCCAGCGGTTGAAAGAGTATATCGTAAAAGGCTTCGCGCTCGACGACGAACGCCTCAAAAAAGGCGGCGGCGACCATTTCGACGAGTTGCTCGAGCGAATCCGCGAGATTCGTGCCTCCGAACGCAATTTCTACCAGAAGATCAAAGACATCTACACCACCAGCGAGGACTACGACCCACACGCCGAGGTCACTCTCGATTTCTTTGCCATGGCCCAAAACAAAATCCACTGGGCCATCCACGGCCATACGGCCGCGGAATTAATCGCCGAACGCGCGGATGCCAGCAAGCCGAACATGGGCCTCACCTCGTGGAGGGGCGCCAAGGTCCGCAAGCAGGATGTCCACGTGGCCAAGAACTACCTCAACCAGGAGGAGATCCGCGAGCGATGGGCCGCCACAGCGCGTCCCACCCGATGATGTTCACGCCCCGGCCCAAAAGTTCATTTTACCGGAGCGCACGGCAAGTTTAACCTGCTGAATCCGCTCCCGCGCCTCGGCGCTCAACCGGCCCCAGTGGCGGACGGCTTCCCCCATAGGCGCTAACTTAACGAGGCGGAGTGCGCCCGTCCTCGGGCGCAGCATCGCAAGACGTCAAACAGTTCGAGATAACCCGCGCTCGATTTCGTCTTTGGCCAGCGCCGGCGACCAGGCGCGCTTGCCTTGGACGAGATCACGCACGGCCGGATTGTAGGGCGGGCTGCGCAATCGCTTTGGCTCCATGCAGCAGAAGGAAAACCTAAGCCGGGGCCATGGACAAGCCGGGAGCGCGCTCGTCTCCGGGCGCGGGCGGGCGCGGAAACGCTTGCGGATGGGAGTACATGTTAAACTGCTCCGCCTGTTCGAACTTTGCTGCTTGC
>CAZZFF010000018.1:0-69455 GCA_964653485.1 uncultured Verrucomicrobiota bacterium
AGATAGCCAACTACGTGCGCCCGGGCGCGCAGCGGATTGGGGTGAGCGGTTCGGTACCGTCGTTGTTGACGCTACTGGCATTTTACAATCCGAACAACGGGCAAATCACGCTCACCGGCGTCAACAGCAACAGCAGCCCCTCGACCATCGTGTGTGCGCTGGCGTCGCTCCCGGCGATTCCGAGCTTGTATCTTTATTATACGTCGAGCACCGCAAATCTTGCTTACGGAGGCAGCGTGCCGGTGAACAACGGCGAGTTCTCGGCGGTGGTGCCGGCGAACTGTGTGTACACTCTGACCTATACGAACACGGGGGCCGCGGTGGTAATCGGCAATGGGCAGCCCGTCGCGGCGGAGCCATACTTCCTGGCGCCATTTGTGCGCAATGGCCAGATTTTCCTTACGGTGGTGGGTGAACGCGGGCGCGCCTGCCGGATTGAGACCTCCTCGGACCTGGAGACGTGGTCCGAGCTTCAGACCGTGGCGCTTCTGGACGGCACGGCCACGATCACTGAGCCGGTTGAAACGCCCCCCGAAGCCGAGGCACTGATCCAGGAGAAGGGCTTAACGCCTGCGGACGCCCCGGTTGTGACGAACGAACCCAGGCCGGCGGCTCCGCACTTTTACCGGGCAATACTGCTGCCCTAGGCGAAGGCCGGGCGGGCTACTTGTTGGGCAAAGGCTTCTCCTGGCCGATCTGGCCGATCTGGCCGACTTGGCGAACCCAGTCCTGGTGGTCGAGATACCAGCGCACGGTTTCGCGCAGGCCCTGCTCGAACTTATGGGCGGGAGACCAATCCAGGTCCTGCTTGATCTTGGAGGCATCGATGGCGTAGCGCCGGTCATGGCCGGGGCGATCTTTGACGAAGCGGATAAGGCCGCGCGAACCGCCGCCCAGGGCGGGGGCCATTTCATCAATCAGGTCGCAGATCATCTCGACGATGTGGATATTGGCCCATTCGTTGTGGCCGCCGATGTTGTAGGTTTCGCCGTTGCGCCCGCGTGTGAGCACGAGCCAAAGGGCCTGGGCATGGTCAAGCACATAGAGCCAGTCCCGGACATTGAGCCCGTCGCCATAAACGGGGACGGGTCGGCGGGCAATCACGCTCTGGATGACCACCGGAATGAGCTTTTCGGGGAACTGGTAGGGCCCATAGTTGTTCGAGCAGTTGGTAATCACGGCGGGCAGGCCGTAGGTGTGGTGATACGCCCGGACCATAAGGTCGCTCGAGGCCTTGCTGGCCGAGTAAGGGGAGTTCGGGGCGTAAGCGGTGGTTTCTGTGAAGGCGCCGGTGGGGCCGAGGCTGCCATAGACTTCATCGGTGGAGACATGATGGAAGCGGCAGGTTGAGCGCAGCGCGGGGTCGAAGGCATTCGGGCCGAACCATGCGTCCCTGCAAGCCTCTAGGAGGTTGAAGGTGCCAACGACGTTGGTATGGATAAAGTCGGCCGGACCGGTAATCGAGCGGTCGACGTGCGACTCGGCGGCAAGGTGGAGGACGTGCGTAATGCGGTGGCCGCGCACCACATCCAGCATCGCCTTGCGATCCCGAATGTCCGCCTGAACAAATTGGTATTTCGGGTGTCGGGATACCCTATCGAGGTTCTCAATGTGCCCGGCGTAGGTCAGGACATCGAGATTGACCAGTTTCTCGACCTCGGTCCGGTCAATGATATGGTGAATGACGTTCGAGCCGATGAAGCCGGCCCCGCCGGTAACAAGCAGATTCATAAAATGCAGAGTGCGGAGTGAGTGTTGTTTGCCATTGGACGTTTTTCAGTTTTCGACAACCAGGCGAAGACCCTCTTCCCAAGGAGGCAAGCGGAGGCCAAAGGTCGTTTCGAGTTTGGCGCAAGACATCCTGGAATTGGCGGGACGCCGTGCCGGAGTGGGGTACTGTGCGGTGGAGATGGGCTCGAGACGCGAGCACTTTTTGCCTTCCGCGGGCATGAGGCCCACAATGGCGGTAGCAAACCCGTGCCACGACGTGTGACCGCCGGCCGCCAGGTGATACAGCCCGCAGAGGGCGGCGGGGTCGGCGGCGGCCGCTACCTGCCTCAGGGCCAGGGCGGTGGTCTGGGCGATGAGGCGCGACGGGGTGGGAGCGCCGATCTGGTCGCTCACGATGCGCAGGCATTCCCGCTCGCGCGCCAGGCGCATGATGGTGAGCAGAAAGTTCTGGCCGCGCGCCCCATAGACCCAACAGAGGCGGAAGATTAGGTGATGGCCTCCGATGGCCTGGATCGCTTGGTCGCCCGCGAGCTTGGACCGCCCGTACGCGCTGAGCGGGTTCGGGGTGTCGGTTTCGAGATAAGGCTCGGTCTTGGCGCCGTCGAACACGTAATCGGTCGAATAATGGACCAGCAGCGCCCCGCTCCTTTTCGCGGCCTCCGCCATGATGCCGGGCGCCTCGCCGTTGATCTTCGCGGCCGTCTCGGGGTCCGACTCCGCCTTGTCGACGGCGGTATAGGCGGCGGCGTTGATGACGATATCGGGGCGCGCCTCATCGACGGCCCGGCGGATGGAGTCGGGCTGGGTAAAATCGATCTCCGGAAAGTCCAAGCAACGAACCTGGGCCATGGGGGCGAGGGTGCGGCGGAGTTCCCAGCCGACTTGGCCGACCCTGCCGAAGAGCAAAATGCGTGGTATTTTCATAGTCCGGGGTGAATTAAGGGAATAAACGTTCGGGGGGCAGTTCGCGCAAGCGCAACGCCTTGGCGTCCCTGGGCGAAAGCAACGGCTCGCTCAGAGGCCATCGGATGCCGATGTCCGGGTCGTCCCAGCGCACGCCGCTTTCGTCGCTGGGGGAATAAAAGTCAGAGCATTTGTAATGGAACAACGCGGTGTCGCTCAGGACCGCGAAGCCGTGCGCGAAGCCCGGAGGCACAAAGAACTGGAGCTTGTTCTCCGCCGAGAGGACCAGCCCGTACCACCGGCCGAACGTGGAAGAGGAGCGGCGAATGTCCACGGCCACGTCGAAGACCTCGCCTTGGAGGACCTGCAGGAGCTTGGCCTGAGGATGGGGATTCTGAAAGTGCAGGCCCCGCAAGGTGCCGCGGCGGGACAGCGATAGGTTGTCCTGGACAAACTGGCCTTCCGGGCCGTGCTGGCGATATTCGCGCTCGTTCCAGGTTTCCATGAAGAAACCGCGCGCATCACCGAACACCTTGGGTTGGATAACGAGCAACCCCTCCAACTCACACGTTTTAATGTTCATGAGTTATTCTTCAGAGCTTGGGACAAAAACTAGAACCAGGTGAACCGTTCGGGCACGTAAATGATGTCGGAGGGTCTCAAGTCGAAGGACTCGGCGTGCTTGCCCAGGAGTGACTCTCTCAAGTTTATGATGTGATACTCGGAGCGTCCATTCTCCTGGCGGATGACCCGGACCTTCTTCAAGTTGGCTTTGGAATAATCGATGCCGGCTTCGACAACGGCTTCCATCGCGGAGATGGGGCGATCGGACATGATTTTGCCCGGTCGCAGCACGGAGCCGGTGACATAGACGGTGAAAAAAGAGGAATCGACCGCGACAGAGACTTCCTTGACCTGGAGTTGGGGGCCGTAAAGCTTAAGGAGTTCTTTTTCCGCCTCGGTGGGCGCCATGCCGGCGATCTTGAATTCATCGATTAGCGGCAGCGTAATTCTGCCGTCACGCCGGATTTGCGCGACGGTGTTGAGTTGGGGGGCGCCCGGAAATGTGACGCGCACGGTATCCCCTTCGCGCAGCACGAGTCGGTCCGGCTTGCTTGGCTGGGGGCCGCTGGAGGCGGTTCGCCCGGCGTCCGGGTTGGCCGGCTGCACTTGGGTGGGGGGAAGGATGGCTGGCAGCCGGGCGGGAGGGCTGGCCTGAGCGATCAATTCCGGAGGTGGCAGACTGCCGCCGCCTGAAGACGGCGCTACGGCGGCAGGCGGGTTGGCCTCAGAAACCAGCGTGGGCGGTGAGGTCGCAGGCTGAGCCGGCGGACTGGCCTGAGCGGTCAA
The DNA here is from genome assembly GCA_964653485.1 of uncultured Verrucomicrobiota bacterium. Classification (GTDB taxonomy): domain Bacteria; phylum Verrucomicrobiota; class Verrucomicrobiia; order Limisphaerales; family UBA8199; genus CAVQND01. Next base: position 3,985 of record CAZZFF010000018.1, read on the forward strand.
GCCGGAGGGCGGCGCGATGCCGCCGCCCGGAGGCGGCGTTCCGGCCGCGGGAACCGGCTCCGTGTTGGCAGGTTGGGCGGCAAGGGTCGTGGTGGTGCTCTGGGGCGTGGGCTGCGGTTGTGCGGCGATAGGGCTTGGCTGGCCGGCGGCACTATCGGCCGGCTTCGGGAAGTTGCGCCGCACCCATTCATCGGGCGTCAGCGGCCGGGTTTGCGCGCTGGCCGGATCGACCTGCGAGAAGATGGGCCTGTCCGGCGTCTCCGCCGTCTCACACCCGACCGCGCCCGGCAGGAGCGCCACGGCGACGAGGCAAGCCTTGAGAGGATACACCAGGGCAATAATCGAGCTCTGGGGTTGGGAGCGGTGTTTCATGGGAACTGTCCTGGTTGATTGGTGAGTCGCTGATGTCTTCATAATTTCATCCTGTAATAGTTGTCGGCGTCGACCGTTTCAAGGGTGCTCGGCCGCGTCGCCGCCGCGTTCGCCCCTGGGTATCCCGAGTTTTTCCATCAGATCATAGAGAGTGGGGCGCGTGATTCCGAGTTCCGCGGCCGCGGGGGCGATCTTGCCGGAGTACCTCCGAAGGGCGCGGGTGACCATGTCCCGCTCGATGGCCTCCCGGCCCTGTTTGAGGCTGCCCGCGGGGTGCGCCGCCGCTTGACCAGCCAGTTCAAGGTCCCGGGCGGTCAACCGTTTGCCCTCCGCCATGATGACTGCGCGTCTGACGCGATTCTCCAATTCGCGGACGTTGCCCGGCCACGGGTGACAAAGCAGGGCGCTGATCGCGGCGGGATCGAAGGTCAGACCCTCTTTTTGGTTTTCGGCGGCGTATCGGCGAAGGAACTCACGGGCCAGGAGTTCAATGTCGCCCTCACGGCGCCTCAAGGGCGGCAAGGTGATGACCACGACCGCCAGGCGGTAGTACAAGTCCTCCCGGAAACGCCCGTCGGCCAGCAGTTTATTCAGGTCCGAGTTGGTGGCGGCGATGACGCGCGCATCGGCTGGGATCGGTTGGCGACCCCCGACGCGCTCGATCGTTTGTTCCTGGAGGAAGCGAAGGAGTTTGACCTGGAGCGCGGGAGAGATTTCTCCGATTTCATCCAGGAAGAGCGTGCCGCCCGTGGCGGATTCGATTCGCCCTTTGCGCTGGGCATGGGCGCCGGTGAATGCCCCCCGCTCGTGGCCAAAGAGCTCGCTCTCGAGAAGGGTCTCGGGAATGGCGCTGCAGTTGATGGCGACGAAGGGACCGTCCTTGCGCGGACTGCGCTGGTGGATCGCCAGGGCGGCCCTCTCCTTGCCCGTGCCGCTTTCGCCCAGGATCAACACCGGCGCCGTGGTGGTGGCCACCTTGCGCACGGCGGCGAAAACGTCCTGCATCTGCGGGCTGGCGCCAAGCATGTTCTCGAATGCCTTGCTCTGATACTGGCGCTGAAGCTGGCGGTAGTCCCGTTCGAGGCCCGCCACGTGGACCGTGCGCTTGAGGATGATCTTCAGTTCGTCCAGTTCGACCGGCTTGGTCAGAAAATCATAAGCGCCCGAGCCGATCGCATGGAGCGCGTTGGCCTTCTCGGCCTGCCCGGTCACAATAATGATCTTGGCGGGACTATTCTGAGCCAGCAGATCGGCGAGCGTTGCCAGGCCCTCTTCCGGGCCGGCCGGATGCGGCGGCAGCCCCAGGTCAAGCAGGACCACCAGCGGCGGACGGCGCGTGAATGCCTCCAGGGCGCTCGGACGATCCCCCGCCAGGGTGATTTCGTAGTCCTCCGCCAGCGCCCACTTCATCTGCGCCCGGATCTCCTCGTCGTCGTCAATAATCAGCAGCTCGGGTTTACTCATATCAATCTGCCGGGAATCGCACGGCTAAGCCTGCGCCAGCGGCAGCAACACGCGGAACGAAGTGCCCCGGCCAAGGGCGCTTTCCACCTCGATTCGCCCATGGTGAGCTTCCACGATGAGCTTACAATGGAACATGCCGATGCCAATCCCGTTTTTCTTGGTGGTTTGAAAGGGCCGAAAGAGGCGGTCCTTTACAAACTCAGGGCTCATGCCGCAGCCATTGTCCGCAACCGCCAGAACGGCCCAGCCGTTGCGGCGGCTGGTCTCCACGCGGATGCCCCCTCCGGGACCGACGGCATCCCGCGCGTTGAACACCAGGTTGGTCAGGACTTTCTCCATTTGAATGGGGTCGAGGCGCACTTTAGGCAGGGGCTGGAGGTCCTTAACTACTAAGAGGCCGGGGGTCTGATCGAGACCTTTTAGGACCTCGGCCGCCAGTTGGTTCAGATCACAGTCGACCGGGCGGATGGCCAATTCCTGGCGCAAAAGCCCCAGCCGGCTGATGACGTCGTTCAGGTGGGTCACGGTCCTCGAAATCCCGCGCAACGCATCCTCCCTGAAGGCGGGGTCCTCGTAATGAACGGGAAGGTTCCGCAGCATCAGCGAGAGCATCGAGGCCGTGTTCTTGAGGTCGTGAACGAAAAAGGCGGACATGGCCTGAAAGGCCTCGAGTTGCTTGGCCTCGATTAAGCGACGCGAAAACTGCACGTTGAGAAGGCTCGTGGCGGCCTGCTCGCTCACCGACTTGAGGAGGTCAAGGTCCTGAAACGAGAAACTGGCCGCCCCCACCCGGTCGCCAAGCGTGATCAGCCCGATCCACTCGCCGCCGGCGATAAGAGGCACGACGAAGCGGTCGCCGCCCCTGGAGAACTGCGACGGGTGACATCGCCGGAGGGCCGAGGCCCAGGCCGCCTCCGAGGCGTCCAGGTCAACCGGCTCGGCGCCGTTTCTCAGGGCGTCGATGACTCCCGCAACATCCGGGGGGTCCAACTGCAGCAGCGCGGCCCTTTCGGCCGAGAGGAGGGTTGAAGCGCCCAACAAGAGTCTCTCCTTCCGCTCGTCGGCCAGCCAAACGGTCACGGATTGGGCCTGGAATATCCGGGACACGAGCCCGGCGATCGCGCCGCACAAATCGGCTTGTTCGACATGGCAGGCGATGCCTTCGGTAAAAGTCCTCCACACCTGGCGATAGTCGTACAGCGGCCTGTTGAAATGCCGGCTGACCAGTCGTTTGATGCGCCAGTTCAGCCGCTCTGAGAGCAGCAACACCGCCAGGAGCACCACCGCGATCAGAATGAGCAGGGCCTTCAGTTGAAAGGCGGCGCCGACGCCGAAAATCGCGAGCCATTTGGCCAGCACCCCCAAAACGACGAGGTATATCCCCGCCAGCAGCAGAGTGATCGAGTTTCGCAAAACCGCCTGCGACGGATAAACATCCACTTTGAAAGGCCCGGCCCGCAGCAGCGAGACGAGGATGAGCACGCAGGCCACGAGAAGCCCGGCGGAATCCAGCGGTTGAAGGGACAGGTCGACGGCGCGGAACAGGTGTACCTGGCTGCCAGTATAGACGCGGACCACGAACAAAGCCCCAATGCCCAGAATCATGAACTTGATGCGCCATCGGATGGTCCCGACCGAGGCCCGGAGCGTGCGCTCCAGGTTCATAAGGACCAGGACGGCGCTGACCAGCAGGACCACGCTCACAATCAGGCCGGGCACTCCCAGGCGCAGCATCCATTGGTGGGTCGATTCCGACTGCGCTATCGAGACGAAGAGGTCTCCGTGAAAGGCCAGCGCAAGGGCCGCCGGCACCACGCAAACAGTCGCCAGCACGAATCGCCATGGAGCCAGCGATTCGCGGTAGTTGCCGCGCGCGTACGTCAGGCTGAAGCACAGCCACGTGCAGGGCAGGAGCGAACACACAACAAGCCTGCAGTTCTGCCAATAGACCATCTCTTCCGGAAACGGCGACATTTGGGTCAAGCCGGAGAAAAGGCTCTCGGCGGAGAGCAGGCCCATGCCGGCGACGAAACACCAGTGCGGGAGCGAGCGCCGCGCATCGCGCGCGACGGCAAGCGCGAGCAAGGCCGCCCCAAGCGAGGCCGCGAAAGCGAGTAATGCCGCGAGTTGCATCACTTCAGTTCGTTGAGGGCCCGCCTGGCCTTATCGGCAAGCGCGGGCGTAATGTCGAGAGCTAGGGCGCGCTGGAGGGACTCCTTGCCCTGGACTCGCTGCTTGAGTTGGCACTGGGCCATTCCGAGATAATAAAGCAGTTCACCGTCCTTGTCCGCTTCCCGAGCGCTTTGGAAAAGCAACTGCGCTGAACGCGGATAGTCCCCCTGGCGATAGGCCAGGATGCCGAGCGTCCTGGCCAACCGCGCGTCTTCCGGGAAAGACTCGCGGGCCTGAGTGGCCAGGGTGTAAGCCCTGCGGTCGTCGCCAAGGTGTTCGGCGCACAAGAGCGCGAGGTTCCTGGTGGCGGGAGCAAAGAGCGGGTACCGCGCCAGGACGCGATCGTACAGCTCGGCTGCTTCCTGGTATTTGGCCTGCCGCTCGTTGAGCAGGGCGGAGAGGAACAAGGCCGGGACGTAGGCGGGGTCGGCTGCGAGGGCCTTCTGGAGGCTGGCGATGGCTTGGGGGGTCTGGGCCAGGTTGGTCGACGCGGAGGTCATCGCCAGGAAACGGTTGGCCTCGGACCCGTTGGGAAACGCCGGAGCGCGGGCGGGCGTTTGCATGGCCGCCTTGGCCTCGGCGACCCGCCCAAGGCCGTAGTAAGCCCAGGCCAGGTCGTAAAGAACGGCAGGGTCATTGGGAAGTTTGCGCGCGCTTTCCTCGAGCAAACTGGCGGCCCACTTGGCATCCCCGGCCTCAAATATCAAACGCCCCAGGAGGTGGGAGATTCGAGGGTCCTGGGGTGCCAGGTTGTGCGCCTCTTTGGCCAACTCCAGGGCCTTGCGGGAGTCGTTGAGGTGGCTCGCATAAAGCTCGGCAAGGCGGGCCATGCCGGAGCCGTTCCGGGGGTTCCTCTTGAGGGCGGCCTGGTAAACGGCGGCGGCTTGGTCAAAGGCGCCATCGCGTTCGAGTATGCCGGCCAACCGCATGGCGGCGATCGGGTCCTCGGGACTCTCGCTCAATCGCTTCCGCAGCTCGGCCACCTGGGCGGCGTTGGCGGTCTTCACGTCTATCGCCAGCATGGCCAAACGGCGGCCGGCCTCCTCCTTGCCCGGGAAATCCTTGCTCGTCTGAAGGGCTGCCTGGAGAGCAACGCGAGCCGGATCCTCCTCGCCGAGCATGTAATGAGCCATGCCCAGGTGATATTGGACATCGGGCTGTGCCGCCAGCCTCAGGGCGCTCTCCTGGATCATGGCCAATCCCCAGTCATACTCGGCGCGCTGGAAGTGGATCCAGCCTAGCGTGTCCGCTACGGCGGGGTTATTCGGCAGCAATTGCCGCGCCCTCTCCGCCATCGCGTAGGCCTTGTCCGGTTGCCGCAGCGGTTCGGAATACAGATAGGCCAGGTTGTTGAGAGCCGGCGTGTAATTCGGGTCGAGCGAGATGATTCTCTCGTAGGTGTCACGCGCCTCCGTGAAATGCTTGAGTTCCTCGTGGATATTGGCGATGAGCATGAGGGCGGTGAGGTCGTTGGTCTTGCCCACGAGGTTGTTCAGCCGGTCCAGGGCCTGCTGGTGTTGGTTGGATGCCACATAGAGTTGGGCCAGCAAGAGGTTGGCCTCGCCGAGATTGGGACTGAGCTCGAGGGCCTTGCGCAAGGCGTTCTCGGCCTGTTCAACCTCAGGCCGGGTGGCGGGAACATCAGCGAACCTGACACGGGGCGCGGAGGAGCCGGAACGTTTCTCGGATTCCTGGGCCACGAGGGCGCGGGCTTGCGCCACATGAATCTTGGCCATGAGCAACCAGGGCTCCGCCGCGCGCGGGTTCCTGCTCATCTGTTGCTGAACTCGGGCGGCCGCGCGCGGATATTGTTTCTCTGCGACGTCCAGCTCCACGATTTGTTCAAGAGCGGGCGTGAAATCCGGAGCCAGTTCGAGGACTTTCTCGAAAGTCTGGCGGGCCTCCGCCATGCGGCCTTGACGGGCCAGGAGGACTCCCAAAAGCAGGGCTGCCTGGGGCTCTTTGGGAAAGGCGCGGGTCATCTGCCGATACGCGTTCAGGGCCTCGTCCGGATGGTTTTGGGCCAGATGCGCGCTGGCGAGCAGGGTATAGGCCCGCGGGACCTGCGGATGGTCCTTGAGCAATCGGGTCAAGGAACCGACGGCGACGCCGGAATCGCCGCGACGCACGTTGAGTTCGGCCTGCAACAAAATGCCATCCACAAGGTTGGAATTGAGGGTCAGGGCGCGGTTGAGGCAGGCATCAGCCATGCCCGGTTCTTTGCTCAGCAGGTGGGCCACGGCGAGGCGGTACTGGAGTTGGGCGTCGCGGTCATAGACCCTGGCGAGCCGTTGAAAATCCGCGACCGCGTTGGTGCTCTGGCCCTTGGCGAGCCAGAGGTCGCCCCGGAGCAGGAGGGCCTCGTAGTTCACCGGGTCCCGTGAAAGGACCTTGTTGACCAGGCTGGCGCACTCGTCGGTCTTGACTTCCGCAAGAGCGAGCTGGGCAAGCCGTATCCAGGCCGGCACGTAATCCGGAGCTTTGCGCGTAATCTCTTCGATAAGGCGCTTTCCCTCTTCAGGAGCCCCGGTCCTGAGCTTGAAGTCCGCATAGCGCAAACGCAGGGCCGAACGCAAAGGAGCAAGCTCCGCCGCCTTCTTGAGGAACGGCTCCGCCCGAACCCGGTCGTCCCGGGCCAGGTAGAGGCTGCCCAGCGCCATGAGCGCCTCGCTCGACCTCGGGTCCCCCGCCACCGCCGCTTTAAACTCCTCCTCCGCCCTCGCAAAGTCCTGCTCGAGCACCGCGAGCGTGCCCAAGGCCAAATGGCAGCTCGGCCTGGCTCGGTCGGCGGGGGCGAGTTGCTCGATGCGTTCGGAGACCTCGCGAGCCTGGTTGGTGGTCGCCGCGCGCGCCAGCAGCAGGAGGCCCGCCTCGTTGCGCGGTTGTCTCTCGAGCACCCGAAGGGCGGCTTCCCTCGCCTCGCTCGGCCTCTGGAATGAAAGGTATATCAGCCCGATCTTCAGACGCACCTCTAGGTTCGCCGGGTCCATCTCTGCCGCCTTCTGCAAGAAGATAAATGCCTGGGCAAGCCGGCCCTCCGTGTAATAAAGCAACCCCAATTGCCGGATGGCAGTCGAGCTCTGGGGTGCGGCGCGAAGCGCGGTCAAGTACTCGATCTCGGCGGTGTCGTACCGCTGGGCCTGGAAATCCAGATTCGCCCGCGCGAGATAGCGATCTGCCGTGGCGTGCCTGGAACAACCGGCGCCCCCGGCTGCCACAAGGGCCAGCCCCGCCAGAAGGAACAAACGCCGGCCCGGCGCGCTGGCGGGCGTGGGATCATCATATCCGGCGCCGGACGTCTGCACCGAATCATCGCCCACCGAGGAGGCCATTGGAAAACGGCCCTTCGATTCGGCCCTCCGGAGCAGGTAGAGCAGCAGGAAGAGCGGTACCAGGGACAAGACGAAGAACAGCGGACCCCCATGATGGTGGATGGGGGAGTGAATCATGTCTGGACTGACGTGGACACAAAGCTCGCCTATGGTGACGACACGCAGACCGTTGCGCGCCAGCGCGAGCGGAATCACAGCCAGCGCAAGGCCCGCCCGCCGCCAGGGCGACCTCAGGAACAAATAGCCCGCAAGCCAGCTCGTCATGAACAGGACCAGGCTCGAATGAATGCCGCTGCATTGCGGCGCCACCTCCAGAAACATGCCCGGCAGATGAAACCCGGTGCCGTCGCGCAATACGGGCATCAACGATAGCTTGAAGAGCAGCTCCGCAGCCAGAGCCGAACCTTGCTGAAAGAAGGTCTCGATTGCGTGACGCGCAACAACCGGAAAGGGCACCATGAATATCAGGAAGGCCGCCGGGAAGGCAACCCGCCGCAGTGTTCGGAGGCCGAAGCACAGGAACCCCGCCCCCAGGAGCAACAAGAGGAACGAGAGAGTCATCAAGGCCAGGTAATCGTCGAGTTCCAGCTCCCAACCGGCGCGGGCGGCCCAGCGGTATCCGGCCAGGGGACAGGCCCCCAACACCAAGGGAATTAGCGCCCAGCCTCGAGATGGCCTGGAGTCCATTGCCAGGTCCCGGCGATTCAAGGAGACAAGGTACGCGCTGATGAATGGGACCAGCAGGGTGTAGGAATACAAGTCACTGTGCCAGGCGTGCCCGGCCAATTGGCAGAGTTGCGGCCCGAAGCAGAGAGTCAACAGCGCCGCCAGCGCCGCAAACGCGCTGGCGCGATGGGGAACCGTTCGCTTGCCGCCTGTCATGCCAACATCGGTCAAAAGCTGTAGCCCAGGTCCAACCCAACCTGGGTGGTTGAAATCTGGAACTGGGAAACACCCGACGTGTTCTTGCTCGCCTGGTAGAACACCCCGGCGTTCGCACGCTTCAGGAACGGCATGCTCAACCGGGCGTTGAGAAAGAGGTTATGGTCCTCGCGGCTCAGCGACAGGCCGGAATCGCTGGCCTCGTAGGACGCGACGCCATAACCGCCGGTCAGGTCGAACGCAAGCTTCTTGAACACCTGCTGGTGAACGCCGCCGCTGACCGACGTATTCTGGATCACCTGGTTAAAGATATAGGAAACCATCACCGAGCGGGCCGCGCTCACGGAAAGCGCGGTCCTCTCAAAGGGCCGATAGACGGCCGAGGCCCCAAAAATGGGGCTAACCAAATCCTGCGTGTTGAGGTCCAGGAACTGCCACTCTTCATAGCCGGCGCTAACCACCAGCGAGAGCTTCCTCGCCACCTGCCAGGTCAACCGCCCCTGGACCTCCTCAAACGTCATCGACGAGCCGGCGCTGAGATCGACATACCCTCCGCCGAGGCCGATGGCCGAGCTGAATTTGGGCCAAAACTGGTAGTTCAACCACTCCATGGTCGACCACACTTTCGAGTCGACCAACTCCTGGGCGTTGGCGTTCGGGCCCGCCGCCGGGCCTACATTCTGGATGTCCTGGTTAAGTCCCATCTCCAGCGATGTCTTGGCATTGAAGCTGTACGTTGCGTTCAGGGCGGTTGAATAAGTCTCGAGGTCGGTCTGCGCGCCGGTCTCGAACGTCGGCTGGGAGACCGTGGCATAACGCTGCGAGAGTCCAAAGGTCCAGTTCTCATAGCTGGTCGCCCCCACCAGCCCCACTGATTGGTCCGTCGTATCCTGAAGAAGGTGGTTCGAGTAGTAACGGAGGGAGGGTGTGTAGTCCAACCGCCAATGCTTGCCAAGATCGAACCCAATCCCCGGATCAACCTCGTTAATCACCGTCGAGACCTTCTCGTAGGCCTGGGCCGGGAGTCCCTCGGCGTACGTGAAACGGTAGAACAGATGTGGGTGGAAAACGACCGGCCCCGCCTGCAACACGGGTTGCGCTCCCGACTGACTCGCCGGCGCCGGGGCGAGGACCGACGTGTCCATCAGGCGTGACTGGGAAAGCTGGGGGGCCTGGTTCGTGTCTGACGAATCCAAAGGCGGCGGCCCAAGGGCGGTCTGGGCGGAGGCCCCCGCCAGGAATGCGAACGAACCCAGCCCCGCGCACCCGCACCCCAAACGCAGGACCGCCGCCCCCCACCACGGCGGCGCCGGCCCCGAGCGCGGGCTCCCAACCTCGCGCCCAAATGAAATGCGGTCGTCCCCCGCCGTATGCCGCCCTGCTTCAAATACCGGCCGCGTGTAACCCGGCCGCGTCTGCTGCGTTTGCTTCTGGTTCACAAAGGGTCGTTTAGAGGTTCCTACAGACTACACGGAGACTCGCAGGCGCGCCCTGAAATGTCGAGCCTTTCTTGGCACGGAAATCAGCCGCGCGGGAATCCCGCCGCCTTCCTGATTGTTGCCCCCGCCTTATCTTCCCACGGCAGGTTCGGACACCGGTGCTAGTGCTTGACTGCGGAAATAAGCGATACAGCCAGCCGTCCAAAGGGCCAACGGATGTGCCGCCTATTTCTGCAATCAAGCACTCGTCGCTAGTAAGCTGAGGGGCGCAAGACCGGGCCGCCAGAGTTTCAGGGCGTCCGCCAGGGCCTCCTTGACCGGCCGCATTTTGACACCGGCGCCCAACAGCTTCGTCACGTCGAGAATGCAGCTCGAGCGCGGGGCCCGCGCGCCGGAGCTGTAGAATTCCAGATCATTGGCCCAAAACTCGATGCGCCGCGAGGGCTTGAGGACTTGCCGCATCATCTCGACCACCTGCCGCGTCGTAACAGCGCCCGGATTGGTCATGTTGTAGGTGCCGAAGGGAGCGTGGCGCTCCCACAAATCGAGGCCCGCCCGGGCAAAATCATCCACATGCGTGAGCGAGGTCACGTGGTCGTACACCCGGGGATAATGCCAGAGCTTCGAGAGCAGATTGCACGGTTCGTCCTTCTCCCCGAACGGCATGCGCGCTCGCCACACATAACATTGGGCAAAGTCCTGCAGCACCTCCTCGGCGAGGGCCTTGGTTCCGCTCAAAAAACTGCATGGCAGGGCGCGAAACGTGGAGTTGGGCTTCTCGAACTCCGTGAACCCGAAGAACCTGTCCGGCTCGGCGTCGAAGAGGCGCCGCAGCTCCGGCGAGTTTAGGTCCTTCACGACCCGCATCTTGCCATCTTCAAACACCTTGGCCCCCGAGTAAATCCCGCCCGACGAGACGTGCGCCCAGGGCGTATTGGTCGCCACGCAGACCTGGGCGATCGTCTGCGGCAGGATCGCGTTCGCCAGAAAAGCCGCCATGCGATGCTCCTCGCATCCGTCCATATTCGGTCTGCCCGAATAACCCGCGGCGTTGATGAGGAACACCGGCCGGATCTTGCGCACGTACTCGAAGAGCAGGTCAAACCGCGTATAATCGAACGCGATGCGCGAAAGTGGGACGAAGGCAATGCCACGTCTCCGCAGCTCCCGGCAGAAGGCCTGGCCGATGAAACCACTGGCGCCTAAAACGAGAATCATGGGGTAAATGTCACCGTAATGAGCATGATCGATGCCGCTGTGGGAACGAGCTTGACAAAGTCTCGTAACAATCTTGGGCACAATAAGTTACACACGCACGAACCGCCCAGGCCGGAGAGCGGAGCCCCGGCCAAAATGTCAAATTCTCCGTCGCCGTCCGGCAACCTTACATCCTAACATATTGATTACAAACACCTTACGCTAGAGGACGAAAGTGTAAAGCGGCGAGCGATTCCCCTCGGTTCGGGCTGAAACAGGACCCGGTCTCTCCACCGCGACCCATGGCTGGTTGGCCCGCTGTTGAGTCTTCTCCCATTCAAGCACCTGGGCTTCCGCGACCCGGGCCAGGGGCGCCAGGCGGGCGCGGACGGCGGGCCAGTCTTCCCCCTTTAACAGGAACCGCACCAGGTCCACAGGCTGGCCGCCTATGGTCTGGGCTGCCCGCAGCGTTCCAACCTGCTTAAAACCACACTTGCGGGTGAGGCTGTGAACAGCGACGTTGGTGGACACGGAACTGGCCCGCAGTTCGGTCAACCCGAATACCCCAAACGCCAGGTCCTGGGACAACAAGGCCGAAGGCACCGCGGCCAGCGCCTCCGGACGCATGATAAAGCGTCCTTGCTCGGCGCTCGTCCCCAGCATGTCGTAAATGCCAATCGTCCCGAGAGGGATGCCCCCCAAAGATTCGGCGATGAAATAGTAATCCCCTTCCCTCTCGAACCAGGCCTCCAGCCAAGTCTCCTGGCCAGCGAGGTCGGTGGCCGAATCCCCGATCCTGCCCTTCACAAAATCGAGGTTCCTCAGCCACACAATGAACGCGGCATCGGCCAATTCCACGGGACGCAGGCGCACGCCAAAACCTTCGGTATGAATTGAATGTTGCATAAGTGGGTTCAAACCCGCATGACGACCTCCGGGCGGTAGAGCAAGACAATGCGCTGGACGCCCACGATCCGCGAGGCGATTTCCTTGACTTTCTCGATCAACGCCAGCCCCAGCCCCAGGCCGCCTCGCCGCCCGCGAAGGGCATAGTCCGGGTCAACGGCCAAATGCACGATCATCAACTGGGCCGGAGAATCGCGCAGAAATGCCACCACCCCGATCGGGTCGCTCGCGGGCCGGTTGGCATCGAAGGCGAAGAGGGTTTGCACGTCCGTGTCCCCAATGCGCAGCGACACCCCGTCGCCTTTCTCTTCCAGCCGCGGCTGGCCGAATTGCTCAACGGCGCCGAGGACGCTGTCCCGGACCCGGTATTGGCGCGGGTTCAGAAAAAACAGGTTCTCCACCGCCTCGCGGGAGCCGGAAGGGGCCTTCGAGGAAAAGACGAGGTTCACAAATAGGCCCTGCGGGGGCCGGGAAAAGTGGTTCAGGCCGCGGGCGGCGTGTCACGTCTTCCTTGTTTGCACAAGGCCCGCCAGGTCGGCGGCCGTGATTACGGATCGTATCTCCTCCGACTTGACGGTCACACCATACTTCGCGTCCGCCATAGCGAGGACTGACAGGATGGCCAGCGAATCCCACTGCTCGAAACCTTTGAGAACGTCGGACGGCTTGACTTCCTCGATATCGAGGATTGCCGCCAGTTTTTGATAGAAGTCGGTGTTATCCATAATGATCATTGGTAGTCAACGAGGGTGCTGAACCTCAGCCTGCCGAGGTTCAGGAGCATGGCGGCCCAGGCGAGCCCTCCGCCAAAGCCGGCCAGGCAAACACGCAGGTTCTCCTGGAGCAGGCGCTTGCCGAGAGTGAACGTGATCAGCGTTGGAATCGTCGCGCTGCCATTGTTGCCGAAGTGCTCCACCACGTTGTTGGGCATCTTCGCGTAAGGCACCTGCATCTTGTCCGCCAGCTTCTGCAGCATGAAACGGTTGGGCTGGTGACACAGGAAGTAATCCAAGGACTTGATGGACTCGCCGGTCGATGCCAGCAACTCCTCGATCAAGGGCGGCACCTCGGTTTGAACGAAATTGAAAATGGCGGAACCATCCATATACAAATGGTCCTTGGCCCTGAGGTTGTTGTCGCCCACGTGCTCCAACACCGCTGTCTCGGGCGAGGAGGGCGTCCGGAACGCGCCGGCGCGAATGATGAACGCCTCGGCCCGCGAGCCGTCGGATTTGGTGCTGGCGTGGATGACGGAGTCCTCCGTGTCCCGCTCCAACACCGTGATGGCGGCCGCGTCGCCGACGAGCGGGTAAATGCTCCGGTCTTTTGGCGAGGCCTTCCTGCTGAGGACGTCGCCGTTCACAAGCACCACTTTCTTGACGCACTCCTGCTCCAGGAGCATGAAGGCCTGCACCAATCCTATGACAAACCCCGCGCACCCCTGGCTGCTGTCCAGGCAGAGCACGTCCCGCTTCAACCCAAGGGCCCCATGGATAATGTTGCTGGTGGAGGGCATGAAATAGTCCGGAGTCTGGGTGACCACAATCAGCGCGTCAACCTCTTCGCGCTCGAGCAACCCTTGCTCGAACAAGTACCGCAACCCGAAAACCGCCAGGTCCGACACGCAGACATCCGGCGGGGCGACCCGCCGCCGGTCGAACCCCATCACCTCCTTGAGCTTGAGCGACCGGGCCTCCGGATAATCGAACCCCTTCATGTCCTCGAGGAACGACCGTTCCGTGGCCGGCACGACGACGAGCACGCCGGAAATGCGCTTTCGGTGAAAAGTGAAATTCATACCTTGGCCTCGCTCCGCGACATGAGCGCCTCGATCGTTTGAAGATTCTGGAAGTTCTCCGGCACAATGTCCGTGCCCGGGATGCACAAGCCGTACGTCTTTTCGATCGTGGACACCAGCATCAGGATGTCGAAGGAGTCCAGAAGACCATCCGCGATGAAATCCGCGGATTGGGCGAAATCCGACTCCGGACGGATCGATTTGAGGATCGAATGCATGTCTTTCATCATAGAATCAAACTAGCCGTCATTGGCAATTCAGCAAGAGCCGGGCTCGGTCGCCCTGCATCGTCATCTGTTTGTTGAGCATCGCTATCGAGCGACCCCCGGCCGCCGACGGACAATCCCGCTGCATCCGGTAGCCGGCGACCTCGGCTTGCGTTCCCAGGAAACCCACGCGGGGCGGAGGAAAGACCCTGAATTTCCCGTAATCCATGGCCCTCAGAAAAGCGTATGCCTTCTCAACGGCCCAACCCAGGTCCAGAACGCCCCCGTTCGGCACGTCCGTGGAACGGTGAAAGCTCGCCTCCCCGGCCCTCGGCAACGGGAGGCGCGGATACGACCCATCCACCAGCGAAGGGAGCACCTCCTCGAATGCCTCGGCCGCCACGTTGAGCGTTTCCTGGGCCAACTCGAGCGCCGTCATGTCCTGGCCGATTTGAATTGATTTCTGCACGATGATGTCGCCCGTGTCCACGGGCGAACGGGCCTCGTGCCACGTCATCCCGGCGACGGGTTCCATCTCATAGATGCTCCAGCTTGGCCCATTGCGCCCCCGGTGCCTTGGCAGGAGTGAAGGGTGATAATTGATCACGTTCAGGGCGCCGTTCTCCAGGACCGCCTTCGGGAAGATGAAATAGTTGAACGCGCTGACAACCAGCGTGGGCGCCGTAATCGAAAGAAACAGGCTCGCCAGCCTGTCACGCTCGAGGATCATCTCGTAGCTCACGCCCCGCTTGCGGCAAAGGGCGCCCAGCGGCGAAAACACCAGCTTCTCGGACTCCACACACCTCACCGGCAGCGAGCGCGCCAGGCACGCCTCCAGACAACCGCACGCGAGCCGTCCCGTGCCGATGATGACAACGCTCTCCGTCTTCATGTCAGGGACCCTCGCCCACCGCCGCCACGAGCTTGGCGCGGTCAATCTTGCCGTTGGGATTGCGCGGCAAACATTCCATCCAGTGAAGAACGGTCGGCAGCATATACTTGGGCAGGGAAACCGATAACCGTTCCCGGAGGAAGGCCGGCTCCAGTTCGCGATCAGACTCGTAGAACAGGGTGATGGCCTTCTTGCCGGAGTTATACACGACGCAACAGTTTCGGACCCCCTCCACTTGCAAGGCGGCGTGCTCGATCTCGCCCAGTTCGATGCGGTAGCCGAGGTGCTTGATCTGAAAATCTCTGCGGCCCAGGAACATAAGCTCTCCACGGCTGTTCCACTGGCCGATGTCGCCGGTCCGATAGATCAATTCCGGGTAGTGCGGGTTCAGAGGGTTCTGGACGAAGCCTTTGGCCGTCCGCTCAGGGTTGTTGTAGTAGCCGAGGGCCAGCGAACTCCCGCGCACGCATATCTCGCCCTGCTCGCCCGGCTTGGCCGGTTCGTTCTGCTCGTTGAGAACGAGAACCTCGGTGTTCCGGCATGGAAAACCGATCGGCAGCTTCTCGTCATCCGAAAGCTCCCGCTCCACAATGTAGTACGTGCAGGCCACGGTAATCTCGATTGGCCCGTAGAGGTTGACAAACGCCGCCCCCGGCAGGCGCCGCCGCCAATAATTCAAATGCCGGGTCGGGAAAACCTCGCCGATGAAAAGCACCTTCCGAAGCCGGCCCAGGTCCACCTTGGCGAGCAAATCCAGGTTCGCGATGTTCACCATCACCGTCGGGACCCAGAAGATGAAGTTGATTGAGCTGGACGCGAGAAACTCCACGAGCCGCACCGGGAACGCCGCCAACGTGTCCGGCACGACAACCATGGTCGCGCCCTTGGCCAGCATCAGGCAAAACTCGAGCGTGTACGCGTCGAAATAAATCGGCGCCAGGCTGCCCATCACCTCGCTCCCATCCAGCTTAAGCCGATCAAAGGCCCAGTCGGCAAAATCGATCGTGCTGCGGTGGTTCAAGGCCACGCCCTTGGGAATGCCCGTCGAACCCGAGGTGTGGATGAAGCAGTAGGGGTCCGTGTCGAGCGTCGAATCCAGGCCCTTGAGCAAAGTGGCGTTGTCATAGAGGGTCTCGGCGACGATCGCCTCCTCGATGAACAGCAGTTTGTCCTCGGCCACGCCGACGGCGCGCACCCCCGCCGCGCTCGCCCCGGATGTGATCACGACAGGGGCGTTGAGGTTGTCCAGCATGCCCTTGAGGCGCTGAGGTGGCGACTTGATGTCCAGATTGGCGTACGCGTTGCCGCTGTACAGGACCCCAATGTCCGCCGCGATGTTCTGCACTCCCTTCGGCAGGAAGACCGGAATCGGCTGCCGGCGCCCTACGCCCCTCCTCATGAGCAGAGCGGCGAGGTTCTTGGAAAACCGTTCCAACTCCCCAAACGTGCATTGGGCGCCGGCTTCCTTGACCGCCAGCTTCTCCGGGCACTTGGCCAGACTTCCCTTCTCGAAATACTCGAGTACGCTGATTTGCATAGGGTCAGATTTACTGAAGGCTAATGACTGACTTTCACTGCGTCAAACCGGCGTCGCCCGCCGCTGGGTAGCGGCGCCTCGGCAGAGCGCCGCGAAGGCGCCTCCTTTCCAGGAAACGAACAGTTACAACGATGCTAAGGGAGTGACTGCACCACCACGTCCTGGACGCTCATGGTGTATGCGGCTGGATAGGCCGACATGTCCACGGTAATTCCACCGCTGGTATAAGCCGCGACGGAATCGAAGTTGTTGTCCGTTACGCTGATCTCCTGAGTGCCGTCGTAAGACACCGTGATTGTCGAGCCCTGGAAGGAGACCAGCAACGTGTGCGCGGTCGTCCCCACCGAGGTCACATTGGCCGTCGCCATGGCCGTCCCGCCCCAAGTGGTCCATCCCTCGAATTTGATGACCTTGACCACGGCGGAGCCCCCGCCCGAATTCTCCGGATACACCCACACCCCGTAATGCGCGCCGGTCGTCGCGTTCAAGCGTCCCCCAATGCCCCCGCCCCACGCCCCCGCGGGGAAGGTGAGCTGAGCTTGCACGGAATAGTCCGTCCAATTCGTGCTCAGATAGGCGTACCCATAACCGTACACCGCACAGGTGCCGCTCAGGACATTGTTGGCCACGGACCACGTGCCGCTCTCCGTAACAAAGGGCGACAGGCTGGTCCCAGGGAACGTATCGCTGAACAGCACTCCCGAGGTTGAAGTCACCGTGATCGTTACGGTCGCCGGCGCCGAGGTGTTCACACCATCGGTAGCCGTGTATGTGAAGCTATCCGTGCCGCTGAATCCGGTGTTGGGCGTATAGGTGAACGACCCATTGGAGTTCAAAGTGAGGGTGCCGCTAGCCGGCCCCTTCACTTCCGTCGCCGTCAAGGTCCCGCTCCCGCCCGTGTCGTTGCCCAGCACACCGGGCGCCACCACCGTCAAGGCCGTGTTTTCCTGCACGCTATAACTGTCGTTGTTCGCCACCGGCGCTGTCGATATCGCCGTGACCACGACGTTGGACACGCTGAATGTGTAGGCGGTCGGATAGGTGGCCATGTCCGCGGTAATCCCGCCGGTGGTGTAAGGCGCGATGCCGTCAAAGTTGTTGTCGGTCACGCTGATGACCTGCGAGCCGTCATAGGACACCGTGATATTGGCGCCCTGGAAGCTCAGCACCAGTGTATGCCAGTTCGTCCCTACTCCCTTCGTCAAACTCGCCAGCGCCATCGGCGTCCCGCTCCAACCCGTCCAACTCTCGAACTTGATTAGCTTCAACACCGCGGAGCCGCCGCCTGAACCCTCCGGATACACCCACGCCCCGTAATGCGCCCCGGTCGTCGCGTTCAACTGCCCGCCGATACCCCCGCCCCACGACCCGTTTGTAATCGAGAAGCGGATGCTGGCCTGCACCGCATAACTGCTCCAACCACTCGCGTTGTAGTAGGCGTAACCATTAGCACCCTTCGTACTGGTCGCGCTCAAGATATTATTGGCGACCGACCACGTCCCGCTTTCCTGAACAAACGGAGACAAGGTGGTCCCGGGGAAGGTATCGGTGAACAGCGCCGCGGACGCGGTAACAGTGATCGTGACCGTGGCCGCACTCGACGTCGTCAGCCCATCGGTGGCCGTGTATGTGAAAGTATCCATGCCGCTGAACCCGGCCTTGGGCGTGTAGGTGAAGGAACCATTGGAGTTCAAGCTCAAGGTGCCGTCGGACGGCCCGGTGGCCAGCGTCGCGGTCAAAGTCCCGCTCCCGCCGGTGTCGTTGGCCAGCACCCCGGGCGCCGCGACGGTTAACACACTGCCTTCGGCCACGCTGTAGCTGTCGTTATTCGCCACGGGCGGCTGCTCGGCTGTCACGACCAGGCTTACGGCGACCGCCGCGCTGACATCCCCAGCGGCGTCGCTGGCAGTGTAAGTGAAGCTGTCCGTCCCGGTGAAGGTGGCCACCGGCGTATAAGTGAAGGAACCGTTCGAGTTCAAGGTCAACGAGCCATGCGCCACTCCAGTCACCAAAGTGGCCTTTAATCCTGTTCCACCCCCCTGGTCGTTGCTCAATACCCCGGGCGACCCCACCGTGAGCGTCCCGGCCTGCACCATGCTATAACTATCCGCGGTGGCTGCCAGCGGCGTTACGGTGATGCTTACGGTCGCCGGGCTGGACAGATTGACACCATCAGTAGCCTCATAAGTGAAAGTATCCGTCCCTGTGAAGCCGCCGGCGTTGGTGTAGGTAAAGGAACCGCTGGAGTTCAAGATGACGTACCCATGAGCCGCGTTGCTCGCCAATACCGCGCTCAAGGTCCCGCTTCCGCCGGTGTCGTTGGCAAGCACCCCCGGCGCCGCCTCGCTCAGCGTTGTGCCCGCAGCCATGCTGTAACTGTCGTTATTGGCCACCGGCGGCGCCACCGCCCCGGTCACGATGACGTTCTGCACAGCCAGGGTATATGCGCCCGGATAGGCCGACATGTCCACGGTAATCCCGCCGCTGGCAAAGGGCGCCACGGAATCGAAATTGTTGTCCGTGACGCTGATCTCCTGCGTGCCGTCATACGACACCGTGATGGTCGCGCCGTGGAACGTCATCAATAACGTGTGCGACGTCGTGCCCACCGATGTCAGGTTCGCCACTGCCATCGGTGTTCCGCCCCAAGTGGTCCACCCCTCGAACTTGATCAGCTTCAATACAGCCGAACCGCCGCCCGAACCCTCGGGATACACCCACGCCGCGTAGTGCGCGCCCGTCGCCGTATTCAGGCGCCCGCCAATGCCCCCACCCCACGCCCCGGAAGGAAAGGTGAGCTGGGCTTGCACCGAGTAGTTGGTCCAGGTCTCACCCACGTAAACGTAACCATACCCTCCCACGGGACACGTCCCGCTCAGCACATTATTGGCGACCGACCACGTCCCGCTTTCCTCGACAAACGGCGACAGGCTCGTTCCAGGGAAGGTATCGCTGAACAGCACTCCCGAAGAAGGAGTCACAGTGATCGCGGCCGTCGCCGGAAGGGAATCCACGACCCCGTCGTAGGCGACAAACTCGAAGCTGTCCTGCCCGGAAAAATAGGCGTTTGGCGTGTAGGTAAAGGACCCGTTGGAATTCAGCGCCAGCGTCCCGTTTGCCGGCTGGGTCACGGCGGACGCAGTCAGACTGACGCTCCCTGGATTCGTGGCGTTGGTGAGGACCCCGGGCGCCCCCACGGTCAGGACCGTCCCCTCGGCGACGACGTACTGGCTATCCACGACCACGGGAAGGGTCGCGTATGCGTAGCTGATCTGGACGTTGGACACCGTGGTGCCCACGAGCACCTTGACTATGGCCCCGTTGGTCCGGTAGCTGCCCGATCCCGCCGGCGCGCCGTTGAGCAGCACCTGCAACTCCGTATAGCCCGTCCCCGGCAGCAAGACCTCGACCGCCGTGTTGGCCGAGGTCGCCCCGCTGACCGCCAAATTGATCACCGACACGCCCCCGTTGACTGTGAAGCTCGGAGTGACCGTGACGCCGCTCCGCTGCACCCACCAATTGTAGATGCTCTCGGTATTGGCGGACCAAATCAGTGGTTTGGCCAGGCTGTAGGTGAGGTACTCGGTGGCGAGCGCTCCGGCCGCGCCATTCCCCGCCGAGGAACTGTGGGAATAAAGGTTAATGAGCGTGCCGATACTGTAATAGTAATCCACCAGGGCCTGCATGGTGGCTTGCGTATGCCCCGTCTCCATGGCCTGTCCAATCTGGGTGCCGACGAACCAATCGCTCACCGGCAGCGTCAGTATGGGATACAGGTAATCCGCAGTGGCGGTCGAGAGGGTCCAATGCGGGAAGGGGCTGAGCTTTTGCTCGCCCGCGGAAACGATGCCCAACTGCTTTTCCATCGCGTAGGATGCGTCGCGCGTCGCGTTGAAGTACGGCGCAACCCAGATTCTCAAACCGCTGCTGTTGAGCCCCCACCCGTTGATGTCGTTCAGGGAATTTCCAATCGAGGTCGCAGCGTAGTTGGTCACATTGCCGTAGCTGGTGCCCGAAGGCAGGACGCTGCTCGGCAGGTCCAGGAACTCGTCCGGCCCCCAGTGCCAATAATCGTAATCGTACGGGATGAGAGGCGGATCATCGACGCCATTCTCGTAAGGGTTTATGCCTGTGTACCAGTCGCTGACTTGACTGAACACCTTCTCAATTTCCGGCAGCGGCGGATTATACGCCGGATTGATGTTTGTAAGGCCGCCATTATGCGAGGCAATGGTTGCGCCATAAGTGGAAGCGGCGGTCTGCAAACTGGCAAGCGTCGCCGCATACTGTGATGAACCAAAGTCCTCCCGCAAGGCGCCGGTGCAGAAAAAATAGTCCCCGTGCGCGCCCTTGGCGCTTTCGGCCTCGATGGACCCCAGGATGCCGCTGATCGAATAAGGGATCGCCTCGCCATCATGGCGGAATATCACGGCGGCGTTGTAAGCATAAGGCCAGGGGCTGAGCTTGGCCACCGGCACCGACGCGCTCTGGAAGGCCCATTGGATGGCGTTGCGGAAGATGCCGTAGGCATACATGCCCGGCGCCCAGCTTCCGTGGCCTACCAGCGGTTGCAGCGCCGCGTCGTAAATAAAGTAGCCCTTGCCGTATGGCTTGATCAAAATGTATGGATAAGCATCGCCCGTCGCCAGCACTTGGGCGTCCAGGGCCTTCACCTCCCAGAGCATGTGGGGCAGACCCGATGGCGACTGCGCGACCAGGTGGTACGGCTTCTGCCAGCTAATCTCGTCCGCCGCGGATGGCATCTGCCAGGTCAACGCCGTCCCGCTTGGAATATGGCTGATCAACTGGTGGCTGACGACCCCCTTGAAGGTGCTGTTCAGCGTCCAGTTCTGGAGACCCGAGTTGACCATGCTCACGCCCAATTGGGTGGCAAAGGCAAAATTCCCCCGGCTGCTGCCATCCGTGTTGCGGGTGAAGGCCGAGGAACCGACAAAGAGAAAGCCGCCCGCGGCCACGTAATTTGTCAGCGCCGTCACCTCTGCGTTGGCGGTCGCCTCCGCCGCGAGGCTGATCACAATCGGATAAGCCGGCGTTCCTTGGGCGTTGAGCAAGGCGCCGTTGGAAATCATCTTGTCGGTCACCACCGTGTAAGCCGTGCCGTCGGCGTTGAGGGCCTCTTCCACCGCATCGGGCATCACGAAGTAATTCCAATTGGTCGGCCACCACTGGTAACCCGTTGTGCCGGTCCCCGTGGGCACGCCGCTCGTCGCGGGCATCGTCGCCAGCGCGCGCGTGTATTCCGAGTCGTGGACGGCCACCAAGGGCTGTGTCGTGGCGGCGCTTAGCCGCACACCAGCCACCATTACGCCCAGCAAGGCCAATCCGAACCGACGGGTTTTGAATGCGGTGATACTCATGTTTTTTATGTCAAATCAATTGCTCCGAGATTGAAAAAGTTGGTTTGGCGACATGCCTATGTTCAACACTTGCACGACCTGGGAACGGCGTCTATCCTGGCGCACAATGGTTTTATTGCCATGGCTGGACACGATTTTCTTGTAGTGCTTTTTGCCTACACCGTGTCGTGCCCGGAGACGAAGAATTCCGATATGCGCCGGCTTACGTAATCGGCTGCTTCGGCGGAAAGGTGCGGCCCCATCGGCAGACTTAGCACGCTGGCGGCCATTGCCTCGGCGACCGGAAAGACCTCTCTTCCCTGATGCTCCTTGGCGTAGGCCCCGGAAAGATGGGGCGGGACCGGATAGTGAATCAAGGTGCCGATCCCTGCGCCGGCAAGGGCCCGCTGCAACCCATCGCGCAGGGGATGCCGCACGACGAAGAGGTGCCAGACCGGCTCCGCCCAAGACGGCACGAAAGGCAAGGTCAGGTCCTTCAGGCCTTTCAGCTCATCGCGGTAGAGTTCAGCGACACCGCGGCGGCGTCCGTTCCACTCGTCGAGGCGCCGCAATTTCACCCGGAGAAACGCCGCCTGCATTTCATCCAACCTCGAGTTGAAGCCCTTGATGTCGTTGTAGTACTTGACTCTGGAACCATAGTTGCGCAGGAGCCGGACCTCGGCGGCCAGGTCCGGGTCGTTGGTCGTGACCGCGCCGGCATCACCGTAGGCGCCCAGGTTCTTGCCGGGATAAAAGCTGTTGCCCGCGGCGTGGCCCAGCGATCCGGTCCGCCGGCCCTTATAGCGCGCCCCCTGCGCCTGGGCGTTGTCCTCAACCACCTTCAGACCGTGACGGGCCGCTATCTCCATAATCGGGTCAAGGTCCGCCGGTTGGCCGTAGAGATGCACCGGCATGATGGCCCGCGTCCGGCTTGTGATCGCCGCCTCGATCCGCGCAGGGTCAATATTGCACGTTCTCTCGTCAGGCTCGACCGGCACCGGGACCGCGCCGGCATGAGACACGGCCAGCCAGGTAGCGATGTAGGTGTTGGAGGGAACGATGACCTCGTCGCCGGGACCAATCCCCCAGGCCCGCAAGATCAAGTGCAACGCCTCCAGGCCGTTCCCCACCCCCACGCAATGCTCCACCCCGCAGTAAGCGGCAAATTCCTTCTCGAAGGCCTCCACTTCGCGGCCCAGGACGAACCAGGCCGAACTCATGAAGCGGAAGTAGGCCTCGTCCAACTCCGCTTTCAACTCCTCGTACGGGCGGGCAAAATCCAGAAAAGGAACGTTCATTTCTCGTCCCCCCCCACCGCGCGCAGAAAATCACGGTACTCCCGATAGTAGTCGTCCTCGTCGTAGAATTCGGACGCCAGGACCAGGCAAACCGAACCGGACGAGAAGTTGTCCATCTCCCGCCAAATCATGGGAGGCAGGTGCAGGCCGTAATAGGACCGGTTCAGGTGAAACCGCTGTTTGTCTCGTCCGTCGTATAGCACGACATCGAAGCTTCCCGACATGGCGATGAGGAACTGATGGCACCTCTTGAGCGCGTGGCCGGCGCGCTCCGCGCCGCCGGGAACGTCGTACAGGTAAAACACGCGCTTGAATTCAAAGGGCACGTGCCTGCCCGCCTCAATAAACGTGAGGTTCCCGCGGGGATCGGCTTTCTTGATCAGTTCGATGAGCTTGCAGTCCTTGATTGGCATTGGATGATTTCGATGGGTTTACGCGCAGCCTGGCTAGCCCAAGCGGCGCAACGCTCCTGAAGATTCGGCGGGAGCCTGCGGCGACGCGCCGCGGCCCCCTCGCAAAAGCCTGCCGGCGGTCCTGCAGGCATTGAAGCTCAGCCCGCACGTCGCGGCCAAAAACGCGCCCAGGAGCCTGATGGAAGGCTCTGAGACCGCCGCGTGCAGCAAATTGGACTTGTGCCGCGCCGAGCGGGCATCGTAAGAAAGCAGTGCATGCCGGGACAACTGGGCCAGCGCCGCGCGGCGCGCCTGGACGGAGAGGTCGCCATCGCGCAGGTGCTTAAGGCATATCCGGCACGCGGAGTCCACCATGCGGTCCCACGAAGACCGGACCATCGAGGTGCCGACGAGGCGGTACTTTGCCGAAGGAACGGGGGAGTAGGCCGCCTCGAAGCGCCTGGCCATCCGCAGCCACATGTCCCAGTCTTCAAAAAACAGGTCCTCGTCGTAAAGGCCGACCACGTCGTAGCAACGCCTTCGGATGAGCGTCGTCATCGCCGGGATGAAGTTTGCCTCCCAAAGCACCAGCTCGATGCCGCCTTCGGGCATCCGGGAAAACGCCCGGTGGCTTTCAATGAACATCCTGGGCATCGGGTTGCCCGCTTCGTCTATCTGGAATGCGTCGCTATACACCCACCCGACGGTCGCCGGCAGATGCTCCATAATCCCGACTTGCCTCTCCACTTTGTCCGGCAGCCAAAGATCGTCGGTGGCAATCATGCAAAAGTAATCCCCTTTTGCCAGGCGGACAACCTCGTTCAGGGTCTTGCAGATGCCGAGATTATTCTGGTGGCGGATGAATCTCCAGTCCAAGCGGTGGGCCCGCAGCCA
Organism: uncultured Verrucomicrobiota bacterium; assembly: GCA_964653485.1. Classification (GTDB taxonomy): domain Bacteria; phylum Verrucomicrobiota; class Verrucomicrobiia; order Limisphaerales; family UBA8199; genus CAVQND01. Next base: position 28,123 of record CAZZFF010000018.1, read on the forward strand.
GTCCTCAACGATGCGTGGAGAGTCGTCCCGGGAACAGTCATCAACAATAAAGACCTCAATGTTCCGGTAAGTCTGTTCGAGAACCGAGTCGAGACACTGCGTCACAAACCGCGAGTGGTTGTAACAGAGGGCCACCGCCGTCACCAAAGGGGCGTCAGGTCCGATAGAGTTCATGGGCCGGAGTGTCGTTGCGAAACTCGTCCTGGAGAGCTAGGCGGCGCGGCGGGCGCCCGCGGAGGCCCGGCGCATAAAGGCCACCACCGGGCGCGCGGGTCCAGGGAACCGCTCGACCGGAACCAGCGAGGAGATCCTCCACAAAGAGTAAAGCCCGGCCAGCAAGGCGATCAGGACCCCGCCCGCCGCCAACACCGCGTGCGGCAGAATGTACCAGGCGCCAAAAACGACCCCCACGATGGAGCCGTAGAACGCCCCAATCCGCCTGTTCGCGCGGGACCATCGGAACCCGCTGACTCGCCGCGTGATCGCATAAATCAAGCACCAGTAAAATGCGTATGTGCCGAAAAACGCCATGCCCGTGCCTTTCAACCCGAACCCACACAGACAGGCCCAGACCAACCCCAGGTAAACCCCGTTGGTGGCTAGCTCGCTCCAGAAAAAGAGGACGCGTTCGCCTTTCGCGAGCAGGATAAATCCCAGCGGCCAGGTGACCACGCGCAGCATCATGCCCAAACAAAGCCAGCGCAGGATTTCCACCGCCGGCCCGAACTGCCCCGAGTAGAATATCTGGATGACCAGCGGGGCCAACGTCAGCGTGCCGACCACGCCCGGCCCGGCCAGCAGCAGGCCCACCTCGGCTTGCTCGTTGACCAGGCGGTTGCATTGCACGTGGTCCTTCGCCACGGCGGTCAAACGCGGAAAAAAATCGGCTCCCATCGCCTGGAGGATAATGCCCACGTAAAGGCCGCCCAAGGCCCAGGCCGACTGATAAAAGCCCGCGGCCTCCGGCCCAAGCCGGCGCAGGACCGCTATCCGCACCAGGTAAGCCCCCCCAAGGGCCATGAGGCCGCTGGCCATAAAGACGAACCCCAGCTTGAGCAAGGACGATATTTCATCTGAAATATCGGCCAGCCTCATGGCCGTGCGCTGGACCTTGATCTTGCGGCTGTACCACCAGGAAGTCACGATCCCCATGCCCGCGACGCACACCAGGGAGGGGACCAGACCGTCTTCTCCGTAGTAATACACAATCGCAACGCTGAACACCGTGCCGTAGAAGGCGCCCATGACGTTCACCATCGCCAGGTCTCCGATGCGCCGCATCCCTTGCACCAACGCCATTTGGCCACCCGAGACCGCCGCGAAAAACACCGCCAACGCCAGCAAAGCCACCGCCCCCGCCCGCCGGCCATCTCCGAAGGACAGGCGCGCCACAGGCACGCAGAGGGCGACCAGGAGCAACGCCCCCAGCATCCCCAGCACCACGGCCACCCGCCTCAGAGTCGTCACCGTCCGGGCAATGCGCTCGGACTCCCCGGTGCCCACCGCCTCGGCGATTTGGCGGACCCCGCTGCTGTTGATGCCCATACCGGCGATACTCTGGGCCAGGTCGGTGATCGACCCGTAAAGGCCCAGCAACCCCACTCCCGCCGGCCCCAGCATCACCGCCATCGCTTTGTTCCGGATAATGCCCAGGCCAATCTTCACAACCGAGGAGCCGCCAATCAGCGCGGACGACTTCAGGATTTGTCCATACGAGGCCCCCGCCCGCCCCTCCGGCGCGTCTGACGGCGCCGCTCGCCCTGAAAGCACGGACGTGGTCATACTTGGATTGGATTGTGCCATTCTACCGCGCGGCCATCGGCCGGAATTCTCGATGTCATGCCCATTCAATGAGGATGAGGACCCGTGCGCCCCAGGACGTAATCCGCCGTCACCCGGCAACGCCGACGCACTTCCTCGATGCCGATCGTCCGGCCGTAGGATTCGCTCCCCAGATGATGGATGTAGCTCCCCTTTGTCCACACGATGCGCGCCCCGGCCCTTTTGACACGCCCGCAAAACTCCTTTTCATTCCCGTAGTCCGGCAGGTTTTTGTCGAACCCTCCCATCCCGTCCCACACCGCGCGCCGGACGAAGAACGCGAACCCCCCAACCATCGGCAGGTCGGCGACCGGCTCCCGCAGATGCCTGGCCACGTATCTCCGGGCGTAGGACCAAATCTGCTCATCGGACCAATAATGCCGGCAGTACAACGCGCGCCGGACACTCTGCGGCGTCGGCGTCTGGCTCGTCGAGGGTCCCGCCACGGCGACGTCGGCGGAGCCTTCGAACGCCCGAACCACACCCAGCCAACTGTGCGGCGTCACCACCGTGTCCGAATTCAGCAGGCATACATAAGGCCTGCCGGACACCAAGACCCCGCTCTCCGAAGCGCGGCTATGCCCCGTCGGCTTCTGGTTCCGAACAAGTTGCCAATGGTTTTCCGAGCAGAAATCGTCCAGCACCCGCCGAGTCCGGTCAAGTTTCGAGCCGTCATCGACAACGATGACCTCCGCCTCTCCGCCAAACCGCTCCAGGCTGCCCAGGCACCGGCTCGTGACCTCCGGCGCGTCGTGGACCGGAACAACCACTGAAACCCCCGCCGAGGCCTCTCTCTCCGCGTTGGACAGCGGCGGCGGCTCTTCGGGGCGCAAATTCACGCTCAGGACCCACGCCCTGAGTGACCGATAGCAAACCCTCACGCTTTCAGGCAGCAAACCCCGCATCCCGTCAGTTGAATAGGGTTCCATAAGAAAGATGTCTGGCAAGGACGGACCCGCGTTCGCGGTCCGCGCAGGTACCCCTGGACCTCTCCCAAGGTCAGTTGGCGGGGGTTGTCGGCTGCGGACTTTCCGTTCGTCGATTGGGCTGAGATGCCGATCTGCCAAGAACGGCAGAGATACGGTCCAGAGTCGTGGGGCCAAGGTTGCACCACGCCAGGAGACATCTGGCCAAGCTCCCGGCACAGGGCCTGTATCTCAATGCCTGGAGCAGATTGTGCTTATGCCGGCGCGATTGTTGATAGGACGAGCAGCTGGCCAACGCGTAGAGCTTCATGCTCGCCGCCCGCCGCGCCGCCGGCTCCAGTTCACCGGAGGCCAGATGCTTGAGACATACCCGGCACATATCGTCCACCAGCCGGCCAAAGCTCAAGCGGGTCGCGGACGTGCCGACGACCCGATACTTCGCCGAGACCTCGGGGGAATACGCAAATTCATAATGCCGCGACAACCGCAGCCACATGTCCCAATCCTCCGCAAAGAGGCTTTCGTCGTAGAGTCCCACCCGGTCGAAGCACTCCCGGCGCGTCAGCGTGGTCATCGGGGCGATGAAGTTGTTCCCTTGCCAGAGGGCCAGATGGATGTTGCCCTGAGGAACGACCCCCGAACCGAACGACCGGCCATCCGCCTCCATAAACCTCAGAGGCAACAGCCTGCCTTGTTGGTCCATTTGCAAAGCGTCGCTATAGACGACCCCAACCTTCGGCGGCAGAGCCTCGAGCATCTCAACCTGGGTCCGGAGCTTGCCCGGAAGCCAGACATCGTCGGCGGCGATGCCTGAGATGTACTTCCCATGCGTCCGCCTCAGGACATTGTTCACACTGCGGCAAATGCCCTGGTTGGTCGCGCTCTTCAAAAACAAATGCGGGATGCCGTTCTTCCCCAGCCATTCCTCGATCACGGCAACGGAGTCATCCTGTGACGCGTCGTCATTCACTATAAGCTCCAGGTTGGGATAGTTCTGGGCCTTGACCGCCTCCAGGCACTCGGTAACGAACCGCGCCTGGTTGTAGCAGGTCACCATGCAGGAAACTAACGGATATTGCATCGAAGCCACAGGTGATTCAGACCGCCCTTGCCTGGAGACTCCAGTTCTCGGCCCCGAACCGTCCCAACCGCCGCCTCAACGCCGCGCGTCTTGTCCCCTCGTTGGGACCGGAAAACTCCACCGAGGAAACCAGGAACCCCAGCCGTCTCAACCTCCTGGCCAGTGTCGAGACGCCGAATGCGTTGACGCGGCCCGCGGAGAAGTCCGCCAGCCTTTGACAGCCTTTCAGACCAAACGCGCGCTTTATCCGCACCAATAAAGAGTCGAAATGCGGTCCTGCGGCAACGAGCACGCCTCCGCGGGAAACGAGACCCCCGAAGCATTCGAGCCAGGCCCACGGATTCGGCAGCAGATGGAGAAGGTCCGACACGACAACGCAGTCGAACTTCCGGCCCTTCAAACTCCGAAGCCCCTCATCGAGAGTTCCGTAAACCACGTTCACTCCGTAGCGCGCTGCCGAGGCCCCGACCACGGAATCCAGCGGCAAGGCGGTGACCTCGGCCCCGCGCCGCACCAGCCTGGATTCCAGCTCCCCCCAGCCGCACCCGATCGAGAGCACGCTTTTGGCATCCGAGGGCACCATCCGCATCAACTCCTCGCTGGGCGCCTCGTAGTAGCTCTTCGACCACCAGAAATGCCACACCCTGGCCTCCACTTCGCAGAGCGTGCTCGCCGGATGCGAGCCTTCCGCTATCGTCATCAACGTCCGAACCTGCTCCCGAACGACCGAAAGGCCCACCCCGACGCGCCCCATATAGCGGTTGGACTGATGGTGTATGAGGAAATCACCCAGTGCCGAGATGCAGATGACCTTGTGAAAGCCGCAGCTCGTGTAAGGGTCCGTCGCCGCCGTCTCCAGCATCTCGTAGCGGCCCTCACGCGGCTCCCGCAGGAAACCGCCCGATGCGATGGCGCGCCGCAACTGGGCCTGCGTGAGGAGGTAGAACGCCGCGTGCTCGTTCGTGAACCGGGCGATGGTGTACGGGCCGCGCTTTGCCACAGATTCAGGATTCCAGTGAAATGGACCAAAAACGTCGGGGAGCGCCATCGCCCCGGAGGAGTCAACCTCGTAGCGGAGGAATCCCGCTATCTCATCCTCCTTCAGATGCGGCGTCACCCGCGCGAACGCCTCGATGTTGGCTTCCGTCACCCCCATGTCATCCTCGGAGTAGGCGAACAAATCGTACTTGTCCACATTCTCCGCGAGAACTGGCTTATGGGCGAAGGGCAGCGACCAGGGATTCTTTGAAGGCAACCCGACGACCACCCTCACGCTCGGCCCGAGGTCCTTGGGGGCCTCGGAAACCACCACCACGTCCACGTCCATCGCCATGCCTCGGTAGTTCTGAATAGTCCGCCGGAGAAACTCGATATTCTTCTCTCCGTAGCTGGCGATGGCAACCAGGAGTCGAAGCCGCTTTCTGTTTTGTCCTGAATCAGTCATGTCCTCGTCACTCGGTTCAAGGGGTTTTGCGGCCAGGCAGATCGAAAACCCCCGGCCGAACCGGCGGCCGGGGGGCGAACTCGAGGGGCGGCGCAAGGTCAAACCCGAACCCTGCGCGCCCCCGAAACAGGCGCCTCTTGAACTACGGCGAACTGCTTAAAACGTGCAGCGCGCTCGGAGGCGCCGGCAACGTGCCTGTCACCGACACCGAAACGTTGTCCAGAGACATCGTGTAGGCCGCCGGATAGGCGGACATTTCCGCGCAGATGCCCCCGCTGGCCAATGGCGCCACAGACCCGAAATTGTTGTCCGTAACGCTGATCTGCTGCACCCCGTCATACGAAACCGTGATCGTGGCCCCCTGGAAGCTGAGCAACAACGTGTGCCACGTCGTGCCGACTCCCGAGGTCAATGTCGCCGTCGCCATCGGCGTGCCGCTCCAACTGGTCCACCCGGTGAACTTAATCAGTTTCATTACGGAAGAACCGCCCGAAGAATTCTCCGGATACACCCACACCCCGTAGTGCGCCCCGTTCGTGGTGTTCAACCGGCCCCCTATCCCGCCGCCGAACGCCCCCGACGGAAAGTTGATCTGGGCCTGCACCGAAAAGTTCGTCCAGTTCGTGTTCATGTAGGCATAGCCATACCCGTTGACCAGGCAGGTCCCGCTCAAGATGTTATTGGCTACCGTCCATGTGCCGCTCTCCGAAATCCACGGAGACAACGTGCCCGTCGTAAAACCATCGGTGAATAGCGGCACCGAGGGAGCCACGCTAATCGTGGCCGTCGCCGGCGCCGAGATCGTCTGCCCATCGCTGGCCGTGTAGGTGAAACTGTCCGCCCCGGCAAAGCCGGCGTTGGGCGTATAGGTGAACGACCCATTCGAGTTGAGCGTCAAGGAGCCGTTGGCCGTGCTGGTCACCAGCGCCGCGACCAAAGCCGCGCTCCCGCCCGTGTCGTTGGCCAGCACCCCCGGCGCCGCCACCATCAAGGGCGTCCCCTGGGCCACGCTGTAACTGTCCGCATTCGCCACCGGCGGGCTGGACGCCGAGCCGGTCACTGTGGCGGTCGTGCCGGCCGCCCCGGTAAACGTGACGGTCTGGGTGTTGGTCCCCGCCGCCGTAGGACTGTACTGCACGGTCACCGTCTGGCTTTGCCCGGCCCCAAGGCTGTAGGAGCCCCCTGATGTGATGCTGAAGGGAGCCGACACGCTCGCGCTGCCCGATACCGTGCCCGCGCCGCCCGAATTCCGGACCGTGAGATTCTGTGTTGAGCTGGTGCCGACGGCGGTCGAGCCGAAACTGAGGCTCGCCGGACTCACGGCAATCGCCGCCCCGCTGGTCGCCGAGCCTGTAACGGTGGCGCTGGCCCCGCCGCCGCCCGTGAAGGAGACGCTCTGCGTATTGGTCCCGGCAGCCGTCGGGCTGTACTGGACCGTCACGGTCTGGCTCTGGCCGGCGGCCAGGCTGTAAGAGGCGCCCGAAGTCACGCCGAACGGCGCCGCCACGCTCGCAGTCCCGGACAGCGTGCCGCTGCCGCTATTCTTCACCGTAAACGTGACGCTGGCATTCCCGCCAACCGCGATCGCCCCGCAGCTCTGGCTGGCCGGACTCACCGCTATACTGGCGGTCCCGCCCTGCACATATTGATACGCGCCAATGTCCCATGCCCCGCTCGACGGGCGCGGGTTCCCAACCAGGTCGGTCGTGAAAACCGAGGAAAGATTAACCCCGGCCCCCACGGTCGGAGCGCTCGCGGAAGTCGGCTGCCAGTTGTTGGCCGCCGTATAGCCCGCGGCGGTCGCCTGGGCCGTCGTCTCTTCCAGATTGTCCGCGACGGTCTGGCTTGTGAACCCCGTGGCAAAACCGCCGTCGTTGATGCTGAAGTTATTCTCGGCGACCACCGTGCAACTGCTGCAAATGCTCCTGAGCGCAACCGCCCCGCTCGAATTGACGATGGTGTTGTTATACACGTAGCCTTTGATGGCGGCGCCGTTCTGGTTGTTCTGGAACTGAATCGCTATCGGCGGCGTGTTGTAGATCAGGTTGTTATAGATGTAGGCCGTGTTCGCGCTGCTATCCACCATGATCGTCACCGCCGTCGTATCATGAATGATATTGTTGTACCAATACGCCGCCCCAGTGCCCTCCTGCTCAATCGCGTTCTCGTGATCGTTGGGGTCGAACGACCCGTTGATCGGCCCAATCTGACACCCCGAAATCGTGCCGCCGTTCGGCAGGAACCCGTTGGACATGTTCCGCGCGATGCAGTTCTTGATGTCACCGGACCAATGATACACCGCCTCGCCGCTGTCCGAGGCGCCCGTGCCGTCGAAGACGCAGTTCGTGATGAGATTGGCTGTGTAAGGTTGATACGAGCTTCCCACAATGCAGCACAGCGTGTCAGAGCTGTACCCTGAATGCGTCCACCCATGGAAATAGCAGTTCTCAACCGTGATGCCGTACCCGGGGCCGCAAGTGATGATCCCGTCGCTGTTGGCGGTCATGCCGAAATTGACAAACTCGATATTGTCAACCGTCACATAGTTCATGTCGTAGAGAGCGAACCCGATGGATGAGCCGGCTTGCCCGTTGATGATAGGCCGGCTCCAGGACGAGCCGGTATAAAACGTCGGGTCCGCACCGTAATAGTCCGGGGCGCTTGCGGTCCCCGTCGCCGCGGGCTGGATGTAACTCGGAATCGTCACACCGCCCTTGAGGTAGAAATGGTCGCCCGCGGCGTGGCTGTAACTCGCGCTGAAACCCGGCTGCCCGTAGCAGTGCTGCCACGGGGCCGCCTTCGTGCCCGGATTGCTGTCCGAGCCGCTGACGTAGTCCACGTAGTAGTTTCCCGCGTAACTCACCGAGGCGACCGCCAAGGCCAGGAACAGGAACATACTTTTCATCAGGGCCGTAAAGGGAGCCTGTATGCCAGCGACCCGCCATCTCGCGCCATGCCGCGCGTTGGGGGGTCCGTACAATTTGCAACGACCGCCAGCCGCCGCCACCGTTGAAGTTTGGTTAAATTTCATGCCGGAGTTTATGCACCCGCATTCCCTCTCTTCCACTAGGAGTTTCCTTGCCAGCACCAGGGTTAGGCGAGGACTCTCTCATACCCTCCTATACCCGCGCGGCTGGACGGAGCGTCTCCGGCGCCGGAGCAAGCGGCTCGTAACCCGCGTCCGGCTCCTGTCCCCTCTCGAGAAAGCGCAGGGGATCCAGGCGCCAATTCCACCAAAGAACAACGCCAAACATCTTGAGCTGATGAACAAGATACTCATCGCGTGAGATCAACGCCTTCATGTGATAACCCAGCCAGCGAACGCCTACATGCAAAATCCAAATGCGACGAAGGCCTACGGCGCCCCGTGCCCCGAAATGCTTGTAAAAGTACCGATACCGGTTCCGGCATATCTCCAGCGCAAACCGGATCGGAAGCCGCCCTCGAGACTGCCAGCCCAAATGTACAATCGCCGCGGTTGGACAAAATAGGACCTTCGACCCCGCTTCCCACACCCGTTTGCATAGGTCCGTTTCCTCGTAATGGTAAAAGAACCGCTCGTCGAATCCCCCCAACTCCTTCAGCAGAGAGCCCCGGAGCATCACGCAGCAGCCGGACTGGAAACCGATGGCGCGTTCGCTCTCGCCCTGCCAGCCGACGTATTTGTCCGCCAAAAACCACTCCGACAAATACCCCAGCCACCGCTGGCAGAAGGCGGCGACAACCATCCCTCGCAGCGTGGGCAGCGGGCGGGCGGGGTCCTGGTAGCTCCCGTCCGCATTCAGCACGCGGCAGCCAAATGCGCCGCCCTCGGGGTGCTGGTCTGCGTAGGCCACCAACTTCTCCAACGCCCTGTCCTGGATGAGGGTGTCAGGATTGAGAATCAGCACGTATTGGCCGCTCGCCGCCGCGATGCCCGCGTTGTTGCCCCTGGCAAAACCCAGATTCGCCCGGTTCTCCACGATCCGAACCTGCGGAAACTGCCACCGAATGTAATCGACAGAACCGTCGGTCGATCCGTTATCGGTCACGATCACCTCGAATGCCAGGTCCTTGGTTTGGGAAAAGACCGACGCGAGGCATTGCTTGATCACGTTCAGATCGTTCCAACAAATGACGACGATGGAGAGCTTCATAAACGGGCGGATAGACTCATGAAATGCCGTATAGAGGCGAACGATCATTGGCGGGCGCCGCGCCGCCGGCGCCGGCATCCTCAGCCAGACCCGCCGTCTCCAGACCCGGCTCGGGCTGCTGCGATAAACGCCATTCCGCCAGCATGGCAACCACGGCCAGAAGCCAATAATAATAGACGGCCGTTTGATCGAAGTACGACACTGAGATGAACGAGACGCAGTGGGAGGCCAGGCAGACGCCGACGAGCCAGTAGAGCCTCCGGAGAGGCGGCGAAAGAAAACTGTCCGAGAGGGCGCCCCTCCCGAGGATCTTGAACGACAAGACGATCATGGCGATGAACAGACCCAGTTTCAATATCCCCCCATGCAGGCCCTCGGCGATGTAATTGTTGGTGATGTCCATGTTGTCCGGGTCCACCACAAGCACCTGCCCGCCCGGGGCCCAATGCGCCGTGTAGGCCGACCCTACAAGCCACCACTCATCGAAATGGTTGATGGCCTGGTCGATCAGGTACGACCGATGCCAGCCGGTCCCCCCCGTGACGTCGGACACCCTCGCAATGAGGTACCACACCGGCGCGTTCATCACGCAGGCGAGCGCGAGGATCATCGCCACCGTGCCCCGGCGAAACAGCCGCATGCGCCGGCGCATCCGCCACATCAACGTCCCGAGGGCGCCCGTCGCAACCGCCATGAGCGCCCCGCTGGACGCCGCCGCGTAGGCCACCCAAACAGCGGAAGCGGTGCCAACCAAGGCATGCTTCCGGTGCTGTTTCCCTTGCCACCACAACACCAAAATGAGCGGCAGACAGGTCGCCGCAAACGTGCCCGCCAGGATCGGATGCTGAAATGGCCCCTGGCATCGAAACTTTTCATCCCGGATCACCGTCAACCAGGGCACGCCCCCCAGGAAAGCGAAAAGGTTCCGCTGCGTGATCTTTTCGATGATGGTCGAGGCGGCCAGCGGCACGAGCATCACCGCAAGAAACCGCAGGCTCAGGATCAGGTCCTCCGGGTCCCGAACCAGGCAGCGGACCAGAAGATACGTCAAACCGGCGTTGTATGCATCGCTGCAACGATGCACGAAAAACGCCCACGACAGCTTGGTGAACGTCCCCACAACCACAGTCACCCCCAGCCACGCGACAAACAGCCGATCCATGCTGTTGGGCACGAACCCCCGAATCTCCTGCCGTTGCACCACGCGAAGGAAGCCAACGAAAAGCAGGATGCGGAAGAAAAAGAAATTGAGGCCCGCAACCACCAGCTTTTGCCCCAGCGGCATGAAGCACGCGCACGCCAGCAGCGGAAGACTCGCATAGCGCCTCGGGAGAAAGAACGTCAGAAGAACCGCAAGCACGAGCATGCCCACGCTTGCCGCCGTGAGGCCGGCCTCGCTCTCGAGCGCCTGGGACTGGAATAGATTCTCCACGATTTCAAAAAGGCCGCACGCGGCCCGCCGGTTGCGTCAACTGTCCCCCTTGAGCGGCCCCATCGGCGTCGCGGCGGGCTTCCCGGCGCGCTCAAGCCCCAACGGCGCGGGAGGGATCAAACAGATGCGTTGCAATTGTTCTCTCCTGACCTGGGCCACGATGGATTCCGGGACCAACCGCTTCCGCAGGGTGAGGCAGCACCAAAAAAACGCGATCAGCCGGACAAGGCCTCCCGCAAGCACGGGGGCCTCGGCTAATCTGCTCACGCACTTGGCGATCTCGAAGACGGGGTGATGGCCCAGGGCATGATCGCGGCATCCGAGAGTCCAACTACCGGCCAGCGCCCCCCCGTCGGCCGAGTTCCGCCGCTTCAAATGCTCGACGACGATGTCGTCGAAGGTCTGCGTGGCGTACCCGTTCGCGCGGGCCTGCAGACACGTAACCGCGTCCCACCCCCCTTGCCGAATCGGAAACAAGGCCCCCAGCGACTCCCAGCAGGCCCGCCGGTAAAACTGCACCGCCCCCGCAACCTCGGACCGATTCTGCTTGTGCCACAGCGGCCGTCCGTCCACCACGTCGAGCGCCAACCCCCCCACCAAACCCAATTCCGGGCTGGCCGCCATTCGCCTCATCAACGCCTCGAAGTAGTTCGGCGCAAACCGAACATCCGCATCCAGCAGCCCGAGATACTGGTATTCCTGAAAGCGCAACGCCTTGAACCCCGCCTCCGTCGCGAACACCACGGAGGCGAAGCTCCGACCGGGCCTGTCCTCCAGCCGCAGCAGCCGGATGAACGGGTAGGTCCTCGCGTAGTCTGCCACAAGCCTGTCCGTCCCGTCCGTCGAACCGTCGCTCACGATAATCCACTCCCGCGGAAGCACCGTCTGGTTGACCACCGAAGCCAGCGTCTCCCCAATCGTCCGCTCCTCGTTGCGCGCCGGCGTCACCAATACGTATGCCGGCCCCGCTTTGCCAGCCCCACCCCGCGCCTTGCTCTCAAGCTGCTCCAGCATCGGAAGCGACTCCGCCGCCGTCCCCGCCTGGAACCGCTTCGCCTCCCCCGCGCAAAACCGCAGAAACCCCCGCAGAACTCTTTGGTTCATCCTGTCGTAAAGCTTCGAGTGCCCGATCAGCACAAACGCTCCCCATTCCTTCCCCACGCACCACCTCTCCGCCCGCTCCAGCACCTTGATGAGCTGGCCCGACGTGCATTGGTTGAAGTCCGCCTTCCACGCGTAGGTCTTGGGCAGCAAACTCATCGCCCCTTTCGATGGCGAAACAAACCCCGCCGGCGGGTCCGACTCCGTCCCCCCAAATCGATTCCCAAGAACCCGCCAAATCCTCCCAGGCGCCAGAAAACCCGCCAGCGTCCGCGCCTCGCTGTATATCGGCATCTCCCAAATCGGACCCTCCGGATGCGGCCGGCAAATCTCCAACGCATCGGCCCGCCACGGCACCGGCCCCATCGGAGCCGGCGTGTAGTCAATCCTCACCCGCCCCTCCCGCTTGCCAAACCGGAACACCGACGTGTCTATCTTCAACCCGTTGGCCACCAGCGCCCCAATCGCCCCCTTCGAGGGCTGCATCGCCCAGTTGGCCGCCCGAAACGCCACGCACGCGTAATCCGCCTTCACCGGCCTGAGCAGCCCCTCCAAATACTCCTTGCCCAACCTCACATACCGCGTCGCCTTCTCCAAAGGCAAATCCGCAAACGTGTACTCGCTCCAGTCCTGCCGCCACTGGTCCCCAACCAGCCGCGCATTGAAGTACGACGTGTGCAAGTGCAACTGAACATCGTGCCCCCGCCTCACGGCATCCTGCAATTGCCCCGCAATCTCCCCATAGTGGAACCGATCATGGCTGCTTTGCTCCGCATACTCCTTGAACCGGAGAATCTCCGCCACGTCCGCCATGATCGTCAGCTTGAGCCCGTAACGCTCTAGCTCATCGAGCAGGCGCGCCGTCGGCTCGACCATGAGCTTGAGCGGATCGCCCCGCCCGCTGCCGTGGATCTCGTAATCCAAAGTGAAAAGAATGCTCAACATTTGTTTGGCTGCTATTTCTATGGGTTCAGGACTTTGCGACCCCGCCCTGGGGCGGGGTGCGCGGGTTTGCCGCGCTGCCCGGCTGGAGGGGCCGCGCGAAGTTGAAAATGCACTCGTTGCCTAGCCACCAGCCACGATTGTTGGTTGCGCTTCCAAAGAGTGTATGGATGGCCCTGCAGTGGAATTCCTGGCTGAACATCTTTCGGATCACCGGCGGGGGAGAGCAATAACGGTACGTCCCAACCAGGCGCAGACCGGCGCCGGCGCAGTTAGCGAGGACCTCCGCTCGAGAATGCAACACGGTCCGGATGCGTGAGGATAACAAGGGCCGCGCCAGGCGGCCATAAGCTCGAACCAAGAGGCTCACTGGATGAGGGCTGTCCGTGCATTCGATGAAGAGCCGCCCGCCGGGCTTCAACAGAGCGGCGAGTTTCTCTATCAACAGCCTCGACGAATCGACATACGCAAGCACGCCGAGGCAGAAGATGGTGTCGTAGCCTTCAGGCTCCAGTTCAAGCTCCAGGAAGTTCCCCTGCCGGGTTTTGACCTGGGCCCTGAAACACTCGGGAACGCGCGAGCTGGCAATGGCCAGCATCTCCTCCGACATATCCAGCAGTGTCAGCCTGGCCCCTGGCCCCAGCCGCGGAAGGGAAATAGACCCGTCCCCGCAGCCAATGTCGAGAGCATCCTGAAACCTTGAGTCTCCGAGCATCTCCCCAATGACCCGCGTGCGCGTCCGCACGTGGTAATTCCTGCCTTCCAGATACCACCGGGGTTTGCTGAAAACCGCGGCTACTTCAGCCGCTCTGTCGCCTGCGAGGACTAACTGGCTCATGTTGATGCAATCCGGCGTCTCGATATGTGGGTTCAGTGTTGAGTGTGGCCGCTCCACAGGCTCGGCCGGCCTGTCAGCCTGCGCCGCTGCTGGTCGCGCAGGTAACCGATGAGGGCCTTGTCATCCACCTGGGGGATGCCCTTGACGTATCCGCTCACGAAGCCGACCAACAGGCCCAGGGCCGTTATCCCATAAGGCCTTTGGCGCAGTCTCCTCAGGCACTTGATCAGCATGAAAATCGGGTCATAGCCCACAATGTAATTGGCCCGGCCGTTCTTGACCCAATTCTGCCACGGGCCGTCAGCCGACCCGGTAGGCTTGAGTTGGATCACTCGCAACTCTTTGAACGAGTATGTTCGCCAGCCGAGCATGTTGGCCTTGACCTCGTCCAAAGTGTCCCAGCCGGGGGCCTTGATGAGCCCGCCGATGGCCTGCCAGGTGGCCTGCCGATAAATCTTGGTCGCGCCGCGAACGTGGAATTCAGGGTCCCCTGGCGACCCTGGCACCGCGATGCCGTTCACCTCGTCGTAGATGGTCCCGCCGCCTATGCCAAGTTTCTCATCGGCGGCGAACCGGCTGAAGCACCTTGCGAAGTAGTCCGCCTCGAATGCAAGGTCCCCATCCAGCTTGGCGAGAAAATCCCAAGACCCCTCCTCCACCCGAACAAAACCGTCGTAGAAGGCCTCGATAACCCCGCCCCCCTGCTTGCGAAAGCCGCGGTCGGGGCGATGAATCGCCGTGATCCAGGAATGCTGGCTGGCCGCGGCATCGACCAGCGGCCCTGTTTTGTCGCTGGACCCATCGTCGACGAGCATCCACTTGGACGGCCGGATCGTCTGCTTCACCACAGAGTCGATGGTCCTTTGGATTCGCTCCCCCTCGTTTCGCACGGGAGTGATGATCACGTAGGCAGGAGTATTCACGGCCGGAAGAAAGGGGCTCAGAATTCAAGGCTGTCGGACATGCGCCATTCGATCACTCTCGATCTGCTCCATCGAGGTTGCAACCCGCTTGACGGAACGCACTAGCCCCAACGGACGAAGCAGGCTCAAACACAGGCGGTGCATCTGCTCTCTCCTGACTTGGGCCACTATGGATTCGGGCACCAGGCTCTTTCGCAGGGCAAGGCAGCACCAAAAAAACGCGATCAGCCGGACAAGGCCTCCCACAAGCAGAGGCGGCTCGATCAACCGCTCGGCGCACTTGGCGATCTCGAAGACGGGGTGATGCCCCAAGGCGTAATCACGGCATCCGAAAGTCCAACTGCCGGCCAGCGCCCCCCCGTCGGCCGAGTTCCGCCGCTTCAAATGCTCAACGATGATGTCGTCGAAGGTCTGCGTGGCGTACCCGTTCGCGCGGGCCTGCAGACACGTAACCGCGTCCCACCCCCCTTGCCGAATCGGAAACAAGGCCCCCAGCGACTCCCAGCAGGCCCGCCGGTAAAACTGCACCGCCCCCGCAACCTCGGACCGATTCTGCTTGTGCCACAGCGGCCGTCCGTCCACCACGTCGAGCGCCAACCCCCCCACCAAACCCAATTCCGGGCTGGCCGCCATTCGCCTCATCAACGCCTCGAAGTAGTTCGGCGCAAACCGAACATCCGCATCCAGCAGCCCGAGATACTGGTATTCCTGAAAGCGCAACGCCTTGAACCCCGCCTCCGTCGCGAACACCACGGAGGCGAAGCTCCGACCGGGCCTGTCCTCCAGCCGCAGCAGCCGGATGAACGGGTAGGTCCTCGCGTAGTCTGCCACAAGCCTGTCCGTCCCGTCCGTCGAACCGTCGCTCACGATAATCCACTCCCGCGGAAGCACCGTCTGGTTGACCACCGAAGCCAGCGTCTCCCCAATCGTCCGCTCCTCGTTGCGCGCCGGCGTCACCAATACGTATGCCGGCCCCGCTTTGCCAGCCCCACCCCGCGCCTTGCTCTCAAGCTGCTCCAGCATCGGAAGCGACTCCGCCGCCGTCCCCGCCTGGAACCGCTTCGCCTCCCCCGCGCAAAACCGCAGAAACCCCCGCAGAACTCTTTGGTTCATCCTGTCGTAAAGCTTCGAGTGCCCGATCAGCACAAACGCTCCCCATTCCTTCCCCACGCACCACCTCTCCGCCCGCTCCAGCACCTTGATGAGCTGGCCCGACGTGCATTGGTTGAAGTCCGCCTTCCACGCGTAGGTCTTGGGCAGCAAACTCATCGCCCCTTTCGATGGCGAAACAAACCCCGCCGGCGGGTCCGACTCCGTCCCCCCAAATCGATTCCCAAGAACCCGCCAAATCCTCCCAGGCGCCAGAAAACCCGCCAGCGTCCGCGCCTCGCTGTATATCGGCATCTCCCAAATCGGACCCTCCGGATGCGGCCGGCAAATCTCCAACGCATCGGCCCGCCACGGCACCGGCCCCATCGGAGCCGGCGTGTAGTCAATCCTCACCCGCCCCTCCCGCTTGCCAAACCGGAACACCGACGTGTCTATCTTCAACCCGTTGGCCACCAGCGCCCCAATCGCCCCCTTCGAGGGCTGCATCGCCCAGTTGGCCGCCCGAAACGCCACGCACGCGTAATCCGCCTTCACCGGCCTGAGCAGCCCCTCCAAATACTCCTTGCCCAACCTCACATACCGCGTCGCCTTCTCCAAAGGCAAATCCGCAAACGTGTACTCGCTCCAGTCCTGCCGCCACTGGTCCCCAACCAGCCGCGCATTGAAGTACGACGTGTGCAAGTGCAACTGAACATCGTGCCCCCGCCTCACGGCATCCTGCAATTGCCCCGCAATCTCCCCATAGTGGAACCGATCATGGCTGCTTTGCTCCGCATACTCCTTGAACCGGAGAATCTCCGCCACGTCCGCCATGATCGTCAGCTTGAGCCCGTAACGCTCTAGCTCATCGAGCAGGCGCGCCGTCGGCTCGACCATGAGCTTGAGCGGATCGCCCCGCCCGCTGCCGTGGATCTCGTAATCCAAAGTGAAAAGAATGCTCAACATTTGTTTGGCTGCCTCGGCCTCGCTCGTGCGAACCTCGGCGTCGGCTTGGCTCGGATTCTCAGGCGGGTTGGTGCTCCAGCAAAGCCCGGAGGACACGCGCCGCGGTATTCCCGTCCCATAAAGGGGGCACGGCGCCCAGGCGCGGCGGGCCGGCAAAGACCGATTGAAGGTCGGCCTGGATGTTCCGGATACTCGTGAGACGGTTGCTGCCGTGGGTCACGGTCACCGGTCGCTCGGTGCTTGGCCGCAACGTGAGGCACGGGGTGCGAAAGTAAGTGGATTCTTCCTGCAGCCCTCCCGAGTCTGTCAGCACCAGCCGGGCATTCTCGGTAAGGCACAAAGACTCGTGATAGCCCACTGGCTCGATGATGTTCACCCCCGGAGTCTCGCTGCCCTCGATACCGAAGTCGGAAAGCATCTTTCGCGTGCGCGGATGCATCGGAAAGACAACCGGCAGCCGCCCGGCCAAACGGCACAGCTCAGCCATGATCGGAGCGAGTGAGTCCCGATTATCCACATTCGCGGGCCGATGCAGCGTGACGTAGGCGAACCGTCCCGGCTCCAGGCCCAGCCCCTCCATGATGCGGCTGCTCCGCGCCTTGGGGAGGTTCGCGATCAGGGAATCGATCATGATGTTGCCCGCCAAACTGACTTTCGCGGCGGGAACACCTTCCCTGCTGAGATTCTCATTCGCGTCCTCCGAAGGGGTGAGCAAAAGGTCGGCCAGGGAATCGGTCACAATCCGATTGATTTCCTCGGGCATGCCCCGGTCGAAACTGCGAAGCCCGGCCTCCACATGGGCCACTTTGATTCCGAGCTTGGCGGCGACCAGCGTGCAGGCCATGGTCGAGTTGACGTCTCCGACGACCACCACCCAATCCGGCTTCTCCCGAAGGCAGACCGGCTCGAACCGGGTCATCACCCCCGCCGTCTGCACCGCGTGCGAACCCGAACCCACCTCCAGGTTCACGTCCGGCGCCGGGATTCCCAATTCCTGGAAGAAAATGTCGGACATCTTCGCGTCGTAATGCTGTCCCGTGTGGACGAGACGCCACTCGATCCTCCGGTCGCCGTTCCGGCAGGCGGCGATGTGCGCCTGGGCGGCCTTGATGATGGGCGCGACCTTCATGAAGTTCGGCCGGGCGCCGGCAATGATGAGTAGTTTCAACGGTTGAGGGGCGATGGTCATCGGGTTAATCTCCTGGTTGGACTCCGGGGTCTGAGGCCGGGGCCCCGTCATGCGGTTTTGGAAGCTGCCAGACGGCACACCAAAGGTCTGCGCTGTTTGCCCACTTGCTCCGCCAGTTCCGCGATCGTATCCACAATGCCGCGCAACGCGCGCTTGGAGGTGACCTCGGCCACGGCGCCGCGGGCCCGCTTCACGAATCGCACCTTCGAGGTCACATCTTCAGGCGATTCCAGCAGCACGAGCCGGCCCTCGGCGTGCAGATACCGGTCCACCGCGCCTATGGCGCCGCGAAAGATGCTATAGACGGGCACACCCAGCGCGGCGGCCTCCCGGTTCATCGTGCCACCGCCGCTCACCACAAGATCCGAATGCCAGATGAGATTCATGCCGTCCAGAGGTCCGCCCGGGATGACTGTCTTGCCATTCTCGAACCACTTCGGAGATTGCGCGCGGATGACTTCGCCTTGGCGTTTGTTCCGCGGCAGCAGGACCACTTTCACTTCAGGAACCTGGCAAGCCCTGTCCATCAGCGTCGTAAACAACCTCTCGCTTTCCGGATTGTGGTAATGCGCCTCGGTGGCCGGCGGCCTGACGGTCACCACCACATCTGATTCCGACAGACCCAGCTCCTTCAGAACCGCGGGGTCCGGATTGAGCCTCCAGGAGTAAACATCCTCCTTGATTCCGGGGTACTTTCGGATGGCGCTGTTTCCGACACAGAGCGCCGAATCCGGGATCACGCTCGGGGCCATGACCCAGGTCGGCCGCATCATAAATGGGAAACGGCAGTACTCGTAGTCTTCAATCAGCAGCGTCGGCATCCGCAGCCAATTTGCGAGCAGGAGCTGAGAGCGGGCGCCATGGGACACACCGATCGCCGGGTTCTCCCTCAGAACCACCGGAGCCAGTTGCGCCGCCCGGCAGACTAAGCCCACGGCCTTTCGCAGCATCTGCTTGCCGTCGTGGTGGCCGACCTTGATGTAGCGAATCCCCTTCTTGTCAGCCAGGTCGCAGACCTGAAATGCGTCGCGCGCGGTCACCAGAACCGGGAACCCGCCGGCCTCCAACTCCTCGAGAATGGGTTCGAAGAATGGAACGTGCGGCGTGTTGTCGAGGTCGATCCAGATTTTCGGTTTTTTTGATGATGTCATTTGGTGGGAAAGGGTTGGACTTCCCGAGGTCGCCTCGGTGCGCGAAGCGCGCACAAACCGGGCAACCTGGCTCGGAAGGGCGTGCCAAAAAGAGTCCCCATAGCGTTGTCGGGCGTACTCCAGGAAACGGGCGTAGTATTCGACAGGATAGGTGCGAGGTGCCGCCGGCTCGTCCTCGAAGCGCATGTAGTCGGGATGGACGTTGAGCAGAGCCATGCCGCCGTGCCGCGCAATCCAGTCTAGCTTTTGGACCCAGATGTCCGGGCCCTTCTCGCGCAGCATGAGAAACACCGTCGAGTCCTGCGAGAGCGTGTAGGGCAACTCGACGTAGCCCCCGCCGCTCCTCGGGACCCAGAAAGGGAAGATCGTGTTGTGACCTTCGGGCTGAGGCTCGAACGGATCCGTGTCGAACGTCGAGGCGTCATATTGAACGTCAAGATCGTGAATCCAATCGAGGTTGCGGAGCATGAACGCCGAACGAAACCCCGCCGCACCCCACTCCTTCAAATACCGGTTGATCTTGACGGCATTGCGGCTGAATTCGCTCTTGCTGAGGAACAGCTTCCCATTGTGGTAAAGGTCGTGGACGCCAACCTCGAAGCCGTTGTCGGTGAGTTCCTTGCGAAATCCCGGCGTGGACTGGTACCCGCCCTCCGGAATAAGAGTGAAGGATGAGCGAAACCCGAGCTTCTTCTCGAGGTCCATCAGTCTCCGGACTTTGGCCAACCCGCACGGGCCTTCAACGTCGTGGGTGAGAACCAAGGCAAACTGTTTGCCCTCCGGCCAGCCGGGCCAGCCCGCCGGAGGCCTCTCGGAGCCTCCCAAAATGGGCCATGTCGCCCGCACCTTCTCCAGCTTCCGCCGGGCGAGCCAGCCGCGCACCGCCAGCCGGACGGAGGCCGGGAGCAGCGGCTTGATGCCGTAATATAGTCTGATGTGAAACAAGGCTCGTCAAAAGGGTTGCTCAGAATTCCTGCTGCAGGCGCCTGGGGCCGTAAGCCCGCGTCTTGTTGAGCACAACGCCAACATTGGCGCCGGTCTGGGCCAGAAAGGCCCCCGCCCGTTTGGCAAGGTCCCGGTCGGTCTCCTCGGCTTCGAGCACAATCAGCGCAATGTCCATGAAGCGGGCCAGTCTCGACGTGATGCTGATCTGGCTAATCGGCGGCATGTCGAAAATGATGTAGTCGTAGTCGCTGGCCTTCAGCTTGGACACCACGTGCTGGAAGTTCTTGGGCAGCAAGCGCGGAAGCTCGTCCCCGTCCCGGTTCTCCCTCACCACGTAAAGCTTTTCCTGCACCAGGGCGGTGCCGCGCCTTTCCGGCTCCAGGGCATCCTCCAGCCCGCAAGCCAGCGTGCCGCGGTAAAAATGGTGCGCCGCGTTCTGGCCGCTCATCTCGACAAGCAACACGTTGCCCTCGCCCGTCTCGGAAAGCGAGGCCGCCAGCCCGGCCGCAATCGTCGAAACCCCGGAACGCCCCCCGCAACTCGTCAGCGCCACCAGCTTCGGCTTGTGCGTGAGGTTCTTGAGTTCGAAGTAGGTGATAAGGCGGTCCCGCAACGCATCCTCATAAGGCCGCAAAGAGTGGCGCGAATCCCAGGGCAGGACCGCCGGCGTAGATCGAGCGCCGGAAGGCAGGGCGCCAGCCTCGGGGGCCTGCCCAAGCGAGTCCTCGGTCTTCTCCGAAAGCAGGGCGGTCCGGGCGTCAGCCAGGGCGCGACGGTCCGCCTTCCCGTTCAAGTGCAGGCGCGGGATGGAAATGAACAAGGGCAGACGCAGGCGGCGCTCGACCTCGTTCGATCGCTTGATGGAGGGGTCCAGGTAAAACTCCACCGCAAACGCCAGCGCGAAGGCGCCTGCGATGCTGCCGAACAGAAGCCCCGCAACCCCTTTGAGCAACTTCGATGCGTCGCGCAGGGGCGGCGTCGGATTCTGGATGATGATAATGTTCGAGTTCCTCGCGGCGCCCAACTGCTCGTCAGCCCGGATTTCTTCCAGGTTCTTCTCGAAGGAGTTGTACTGCGCTTCCTCGGTCTGCCGCCGCCGCTCCAGGTCCGTAATCGAGCCCTCGGCGTCAGTCAGGCCGGCAGCCTCTCTCCGGACGACCTCCAGTTGGTTGGTAAGAACCTTCAGCCTGGCCTCGAGGGCCGGGACCCTGGCCATCTCCGCAATGAGGCTAATCTGCGCGCTCGATGGAGAGGTGTGGTCGGACTCAGGCAAAAGAACTTTCGTTTCAAAAGTGTTCAGAGCCAGCAATCCGGGGTTTTCGTCCTCGATTCTCTTCTTCTCCTTTTCGGCGGCCACGATCTGCTCCCGGACCCCTTTGACCCGGGAACTCTCCGAGGTGAGGTAGGTGGACAGGTCCTGCTCCAGCTTGTTCATGGCGTCAAGGTGGACGCAGACCCGCTTGTATTCTTCCGATATCGGAGCGGGCACGCGCGCGCCCTGGGCCAACGCCGCGGGCTTGGTCGCGCTCGTTGCATTCGACCCGGAGGCGGCTTGCGCCGCGGCGGAGAGATTGGACGCAGCCAGGGAGCCGGACCCAGGCCATGCGGCGGCGGGGAACAGCCGGGTCATCTCGCTGCGCTCGGTCTGGCGCTCCGCCAATTGCGCATACGTGTCCATGATGTCCTGCTCCAGCTTGGCCAACTTCTCGCCATAAGTCTTCTTGCTGTCCTCCAACGAGATAATATGAGCCCCTGTCTTGGCCTTTCTCAACTCGTCTTCCGTGGCGGCCAGCCGGGACTTGGCCTGGTCAATCTCCTTCGTGAGGTAATCATCATACTGGCCAATCGCGCGGTGAATCTCGGCGTGCCTCGTCAGGTATGTGTCGAGAATCTGCTTGAGGACCGGCTGGACGACGTCAGGGTCCTTATGTTTGAAAGTCGTGTGCAGGACGTCGCTTTGCTTGCTCACCTCCGCCAGCAGGTTCTTCCGGATGACCGTCGCCGCGTTCGCGAGATTCGTCCCGCCGGCCACTTTGGCCAGAATATCCGCCGGAAGCGCCCCGGCGGCTTGCTGTGCCAGATCCAGGCTCGTCAAAATCTCGATCTCCGTGTTGATTACGTTCTCCCCAGTGCGCTCGCTCGGCATTCCGACCCTCCCATCACTGCCGGTCCCCTGGACGGGGGCCTTCGTGTCGACCACGTACTTGATAAAGAGCCTGGCCTCGGATTTGCACGGGATGGGCCAGGATCGATAAAGCACAGCCGCGCCGAGAATGCCCAGGGTGGAGATCGTGATTATCTTCCATTTGTGCCGGAAGACGACCATCAGAATCTCCGCCACATCCAGTCCGGGCGGGGGGGGGGAGTTAGTTGCTTGGTTCATGAAAGGAATGTCCGTGGCTTAGGAAAGGTGCGGGTAAAGCGCCCGACCGGCCAACCGCAGCAACGGCAGCGGCAGACGCCGGAACACACCGTTGAACCACCCCTCGGCACGGTCGGTGTCCGACACAAACTCGCGCCGGGAAAAATCATACTTGCTGTACTGGATGCGATGCTCGGCGGCCCCGAAGCCAAGCTTGAAACGCCGAAGACCCTCGTTGCCAAGCGAGGTCCGGCCCAGGTGCAACCCCGTGAACCCCTGGCCGGCGTACCGCCTTATCGCCTCCCACATCACCAGGTTGTTGGCGCGCAAACTCTGATATTCGTAATCCGAAGCCC
This sequence comes from uncultured Verrucomicrobiota bacterium, assembly GCA_964653485.1. GTDB lineage: Bacteria > Verrucomicrobiota > Verrucomicrobiia > Limisphaerales > UBA8199 > CAVQND01. The sequence goes on from CAZZFF010000018.1 coordinate 50,825, forward strand.
CGAATTTGTAGATCGCCTGGCGGCCGTGGTGCAAAAACAGGGCCGCCGCCACCGGCGTCATCCCCGCGCGGGCCACCAAAACGCCCCCCTGCCCCTGGCCGAAAACATGGCGGGCGATGTTCTCGAAAAACCGGAACGGCTGGGGAGGCAGCCCGTGCCGGCTCCGTGTCCGGCAATGCAGGGCGTAAAAGACCCTTATTGAATCAAGATCGACGTCGAATTCGATCTGCAGCCCGGCCTCCTCGGCCCTCCGAATCCCGCGGCGCACCGCCCCGCTCAGACCGTTGAACAGCGCCTCGGGCCCTCGTTCCAGATCAATGACGTGGCCGTAAAAGGCCACGGAAGGCGATTCCGTCCGGCATCCGGGAACGACGCCCCGGCCCTCGAGATAGCGCCAACGGCGGCTCCGTCCCCACTCCAAGGCCGCCTTGTAAAGGGCCGCGTCACCTTCAGGCCCGCTGAGCGGCGCGCAAAAATCGGTGAACGGCAGCGAAACGCCCCGCCGCCCCGTCCACGGGCTGCGCACCTCCATCACGGGCAGCAGCCCCGTGAGTTGCCCTGCCGAAAAACGGCAGAAATAGACCGGCTTGTGCCCGTACGTCTCATGGAGCACTCGAGCCCAGGCGGACCCGTGAAAGAACGTGCTTTGCCCGTGCGCCGCCACTACCGAATCCCACGAGGGGTATCCGAGCGGATCGACCGCCACCGGCTGGCCGGGCCGGCCCACGATCATCTCCCGCTGTGCCTCGATCAGCGCGCCTCGCATACCTTCAAGGCATGCATCTCGTCGGCTGGCTCGCTCACGCATGCCTTTAATTCCCTGGCGACCGCCTGAATCTGGTCCGCACCCAACTCCGGGTACATGGGCAGCGACAGGAACTCGCGCGCGCACTGCTCGGAGACCGGGAATGAACCTTCCCCGCGGCCAAGCCCCTGGTACGCCTCCTGGAGATGCAGCGGCACCGGATAGTGGATCGCGCACGAAATCCCCTTGCCGGCCAGGCTCTCGAGCACGCGATCCCGCTCCCTCACCCTCACCGCATACACATGGTAGATGTGCCGGTTGTGTGGCGCCGCCCAGGGCGTGACCACCTCCTCGCAGCCCCCGAGCAGTTCATCGTAAATCCGGGCATTCGCGCCCCGCCGGGAGTTGGCCGCCTCCAACCGCTTGAGCTTGACCCGCAACGCCGCCGCCTGGATGCCGTCCATCCTCCCGTTCCAACCGATGCGCGAGTGATAATACTTCCGAGTCTGCCCATGGTCCCGCAGAACCTTGATTCTTCCATCCAACTCCGCATCGTTGGTAACCACCGCGCCGGCTTCTCCCAGGGCGCCCAAATTCTTGCCCGGATAAAAACTGAAACACCCGGCTACCCCCAACGACCCCGCCCTTCTGCCCTTATACAATGCCCCGTGCGCCTGGCACGCATCCTCCACCACCGGCAGGCGATGCCGCCGCGCAATCTCCAAAATCGGGTCCATGTCCGCCATCTGCCCGAACAGATGCACCGGAATGATCGCGCGGGTCCGCGGCGTGATCGCCCTCTCCAGCAAGCCGGGGTCCATCGTGTACGTCCGCTCATCGATATCCACAAACACCGGCTGCGCGCCGCAGAAACTGATGGCCTCAGCCGTGGCGATGAACGTGCTCGGCACCGTGATCACTTCGTCCCCGGGTCCCACCCCAAGGGCCAGCAGGCACAGCCAAAGCGCATCGGTCCCGTTGCCCACCCCGGCCGCAAACCCCGTCTCGCAATACGCCGCGAAGTCCCGCTCGAACGCCGCCACAAAAGGACCCCCGGCAAAAGCCCCGGCATCGATGACTTCGCCAATGGCCTGGTTCAATTCGTCCCGAATCGGCCCATGGTGGGCCTTGAGATCAAGAAATGGCACTTTCATAGTATTATGTCGGACACAGTATCTTCATGACCCTCGCCGGATTGCCGGCCACAACCGCGCCGGCAGGAACATCCTTCGTAACCACGCTGCCGGCCCCAATCACCGCCCGTTCCCCCACCGTGATGCCGCACAGCAGCGTTGCCCCCGACCCGATCGACGCCCCCTGCTTGACTCGGGTGGGGATGCACTCCCAATCCGCCTCCGTCTGCGGCTCGCCTCGGTCGTTCGTCGCGCGGGGATAGCGGTCGTTGATGAACGTCACATTATGACCCACGAACACCTCATCCTCCAAAACCACCCCTTCGCACACAAACGAATGACTCGAAATCTTGCACCGGTTCCCGATCCTGGCCCCCTTCTGGATTTCGACGAAACTCCCGATCTTCACGTCGTCCCCAATCTCGCAGCCGTAAAGATTCGTGAACCCGTAAATGCGCACCCCCCGGCCGAGTTTCACATCCGCGGCGATCTGTTGATTGGGTTGATTACCCGCAGTCATGAATTCCATAAAGCAAAGCGATTCCAACTCTTCGGCGCGCGCCCGGCAGGGCCCGCCGCCGCCTTTCCACCACGCCCATGGCCCTCAGACCCGCGCCCTGAAACCGTTCCTTCGGATCAGCACCGGCTTCTTGCTCACCTTGAAACCGCCGTTGGAACCGTTGACGCCGTTGCTGCCGTTGCCCCCATTGCCGCCGTTCCCGTTGCTCGGGCCGCTGCCGCCGTCGCCGTTCGTCGGACCACCGCCCCCGTTCGGACCGGTGCCCTTGTCGTCCCACGGCGGCAGCTTGCCTGACGCCGGGATGGGCGAAAACTTGCCGTCCGCAAAGCGGATTGGGTTCCCGTTGAGCTTCAAGGACACGGAGCAGGCCTCAAGCACCCGCACAACCTCCAGCCCTCGCGCCCCGTTGGTCAGCGGAGTCTGGCCCGTCTTGATGCACTCCAGGAAATGCTGGCACTCGGCCTTGAGCGGTTCCTCCAGCTTGATGTGCGGGGCATACATGTCCCCGTAATGATAGGCATACTGGAATTCGGCGAAGCTGTCGTAGTGCGGGGGCCGTTCCACCCGCGCGTCAAATATCCGGATTTTCTCCAACTGCGACACGTCGTCATACACGATCATCCGCTTGCTTCCGACGATCGTCATCTCCCGGATCTTCCTCGGATCGAGCCAACTGCTGTGAACGACGGCCGACCTGTTCTTGGGAAACTCCATGTGGATCATCGTCACATCTTCAACGCCCGGCGTCACGTGGGCGCTGCCCTGGCAGTTCACGCTCAGCGGCGGCTCGCCCATCACATGGAGGATGATCGACAGGTCATGCGGGGCCAGGTCCCAGGCCACGTTGATGTCCTTTTGATACAAGCCCAGGTTCAGCCGCCGGGCGGCAATGTAACGGATGTCCCCGATGTCGCCCCAATCAATGATGTCTTTGATCTTCTGAACCGCTTGCGAAAACAGGAACGTGTGCCCGACCATCAGCACCACTCCCTGCTTTCGCGCAAGCTCGATCAGCTCCTCGCATTGGGCCGAGGAGGCCGCCATCGGCTTCTCGATAAACGTGTGCTTCCCCGCCGTCAGGCTCGCCTTGGCCATCGGGAAGTGATGCTTGACGGCGGTCGCTATCACAACCGCGTCGAGGTCATCGCCCCTGAGGATCCGCTGATAATCCACCTCTCCCTTGACCTCCGGATACAATGAAATGACGTGCTTAAGGCGCTCTTCGCTCACGTCGCACGCCACCCGTAAATTGCAATCGGGAAGCGACCTGAGGTTGCGCAACAAGTTTGGCCCCCAGTATCCGCAGCCCGCCACTCCGACTTTAATTTTCTTTACCATGTTCGTTCCTTTCAACTAACGGTACCCAACCCGGTTGTCTGTTTCCGAACCGCCTTCTTTCCGCGTCGCTGGTCGATAACCTGTTGCACGATTGCCGGAACGGTCTTGGCGATAATGACGAGGTCGAGCGCAAGGCACCTGTGCTCCACATAGTGCAGGTCCAAATCCAGCATCTCCTCGAAAGTCGTGCGGTTCTTGCCCTTCACCTGCCACAAGCCCGTCAAACCCGGCGGCGTCTCAAAACGCCTGCGGTGCCTTGGCTGGTAGTGCTCGCATTCAAAAGCCAGGCAAGGGCGCGGCCCCACCAGGCTCATCTCGCCGCGAACCACGTTGATAAGCTGCGGCAACTCGTCAAGACCGCACGCCCGCAACAGCCATCCTCCCGGAATGAGACGCGAATCCCCCACTGCATCCAGTTTCGTCATCGGCCGGCCCGACTTCATCAAATCAGCCACGTGCCCGGCATGGACCGCCGTGTCCGCGTTGGCTCGCATCGTCCGAAACTTCAAACACGTGAACGGACGCTCCCGGTAGCCAACGCGCTGCTGCTTGAACAGGACCGTCCCCGGCGAAACCAGCTTGACCATCAGCCCGATCAGCAGCCCCAGCGGCACTACCACCGGCGCCGCCGCCGCGATGCACGCCAAATCCAACGCCCGCTTCCAGCGCGGAATGCCCCCGCGCACATCCGCTGCCTGGGCAACCCCGCTTTCCAACCCTTGCGAACAACCTGAACTTTGAGAAATCACTATTGAAACTGCGTCGCCCGCCTCCATGCTTTTAAGGCAAAGCTCCGCACTTGCTGGTTTTCCAATCCTCTGCTAACTTCCCCCGATTGCCCCCTCAGCCGCCCCGGCGGCCTCGGGCCCCCCGCGAGCCCTTACGCCGCGACCCCAACACACTCCTGTGGCGCCCGAGCCAACGCCGGCAACAAGTCGGCGATCCGCCGCTCATCCAAAGTCAACGACCTCCGATCCACTTCCGTCAACGTCGGGCGCCCAAGAAAATCAAGCAAAATCTGAACGCGCTGCCGGGCAGGCAACACCCGCACCACGATGCCGCGCGAGCCAAGGAACGACCCTTCGGCCACAGTCACTTCCGCCCCGGCGCACAGACGGTCTTCAACCCACATCGGGTTGCCGCTGTCAAAGCACTGCTTCAACTCGTCAATCACACGCCCAGGCACCGTGGCCGCCCGGTCCCCAAACCGCACCACCCCGCTCACGCCGGACGTATACTGGACTTCATCCAGGTCCGCCACGGCCTCGCACCGGACGAAAAGGTAACAAGGAAACACCGGCTCATCCACCCGCACCACCCCGCGCCGCGTCGGCCGCTCCAACCTCATGCGGGGATGAAAAACCTCCAAGCCGAGACGCCTGCCCAGAGTCGCCGCCGCGATGTGCTCGTGCTTCGGCTTCGTCCGCGCGCAATACCAGGTTGTCTCGACTCTTTCGCTCATTGTGACACTACTCTGGCATGACCCGGCATACGCGTCTATCATGGCACCCGATGATTTTACTGCCACCGGGGGACGTGACTTCGATGTAGTGGCTTTCCCTGACATAGTGTCGTGCTCCTTACCTCCGGTAAATCTCCCCAAACAACACCCGCCGTATCGCATCCATCAGTTTGGTCGTCGCCTCCAGCTTGGAAATGTACCCGCTGGCCCCGGCCCGTATCGCCTCCTCCGCGTAAACAGACTCATCGCTCATCGACAGAACCAATATCCGGGTCTCCGGATGCCGCCCGTGGACTTCCTTGATCAGTTCCAGCCCGTCCGACCCCCGCAATCTCAAGTCGATGATCGCCAGGTCCGGCCGGGTCTCCTCAGCCGCCGCCAAAGCCCCTTCCGAGTCCTCAGCCTCTCCGCAGACAGTCATATCCTCTTCTCGGGCAATGAGATCATTCAGAGCCTGCCGCACCAACGCACTGTCGTCAACCAGCAGAATGCGTGTCCGCCTTGTCCGACTTTCTATTGGCATATTATGTGCCCCGAAAAAGTTCTCCGTCCCATTGGCTTCCGTCCTTGAGCTGCGCCTGATTTGCTCGATTCAATCATGAAGCAGGTGCGCACCCCTTGTCTATCGTGCCTTACAATGATTTTCTTGTCGCGGGTATTCGGGAGCCTCTTGTAATTCAAACCCACTATATCGTGTAAGGGCAAGCCGCGCGTCCAATTGCTCCTTGCGCCTTCCCACCGATTGATTATACTCGGTCCACGACGCGCTGATCAAGACAGCCTATGCCCCGGACAAACCAAGACGATCGCACAAAGGTGCTGCTGGTGGATGATCATCCACTCGTGCGCAATGCCATGAAAGAAACCCTCGCGCGCGAGCCGGATCTGGCAGTGTGCGGCGAAGCGGAAGACCGGGATGGCACCCTCGCGGCAATCGAGGCCTCCCGACCCGATCTCGCCATTGTGGATTTGGGACTGAAGAACTCCGACGGCATACGCCTCATCCAGGACATCCACGACCGCTATCCCAAAATGGTCATGCTCGTCCTGTCCATGCACGATGAATTGCTCTACGCCGAGCGGGCCATCCGCGCCGGGGCCAACGGCTACATCTCCAAGCAAGAGGCCCCTTCAAAGATTATGCAGGCGGTGCGCACCGTCTTGAGAGGCGAGATTTACTGGGGCGAAAAGGTCGCCGCCCAGGTGGCCTCCAAGGTCGCCCGCTCGGCTCGCCACCCCAATAACCTGCCTGACAACGTGCTTTCGGAACGCGAACTGCAAGTCTTCGAACTCATCGGCAGCGGCGCCCCCACCACTGGAATCGCCGCCATGCTCCACATCGACGTGAGCACGGTCGAAACCTACCGCACCCGCATCAAGGAGAAAATGAACCTGAAGGACGCCGGGGAACTCCTCCAGGCCGCGATTCGTTGGAATGTGGCCAAGGGCCATTGCTGCGAGCTGCCCTCGGGCAAAGACCCGGCCGCAAAACCTCCGGGTCGCCGATAGTGCCCTCTCTTCCCGCCCGCGCCGATGGGGTGTCTCCTCAACGACTGTACATTTGTTCAGTTGTCTGGCGAGCACCACACCCGCCTTTGTCCAGGCATTTCCCGGGAATTCCAGTCCCAAGCCGCGGAGATTCCTGAAACAAACCTCCCCGACGCCGGGTATTCCAGAAGGTTATGAAAACGAACAATGCTAGGGTTTTGCTTCCAACCGCGTTTCAGGCATAAGATGCCCCCCAAGGCATCGCGGCCGCCCGATGACAGAAGCTCAACCATTCGAAATGTTCGTGCGGGATTACCAGGATATGGTCTTTAGCACTGCTATGCGTTTGCTGGCCAGCGAAACCGAGGCCGAGGACATCGCCCAGGAAGTGTTCCTCAAGGCATATCAGCGGTTTGCCGAGCTGCGTGACAGCCCGACCGCCGGCGGATGGCTCAAAAAGGTGGCGACCAACCTGAGCCTGAACCACCTTTCGCGTTACCGCGCCCGCTGGAGTTTCTTCTCCGAACTGCGCGCCGGCGGCGGCGACGAGGAAGACAGGGAAATCGAGTACCCCGCCCCGGACAACCTCAACGAAGAGGTGGCCCGCGCCGATTGCTTCGACCTCGTCGAGCGCGCGCTGCAAACACTCCCTGCAGCCCAACGCGTGCCCCTGGTCCTCTTCCACCTCGAAGGTCTCCGCTACGAGGAAATCGCCCGCAAACTCAACGTCTCCCTCGGCAAGGTCAAAACGGACATCTTCCGGGGCCGCGAGGCCCTGCGCCGGAAGTTGCGACCCCAATTCGCAGACCGGCCATACAGCCCCGCTCAACCGGGCGCGCGGATCCGCTACGCGGACGACGCCCGCCGCATTGCGCCTCAAAATGAATAAAGATATGAACAGCCAGGACCCGGAGCGTCTGCAGGCGGAGGTCGATGCCATGTTGAAAGGCCTGCCGCGGCGGGCGGCCCCACGAACACTCCTGCCGCGCGTGATGGCGGCCATCCAAACCCGCGCCGCCTTGCCATGGCATCGCCAATCGTGGCAAATGTGGCCCCTCGTGCCGCGCGTCGCCTCGCTGGCCATCTTGCTGTCTGTCTTTGGCGGGCTTTGCCTCGCCGCCTGGAAGCTGCCCCAAGCCGACTCTTATGCCTCGATTGTCGGCCAGCTCGGACGCTGGTTGTCCGGCCCCTCCTCCCTCTGGAACGTCCTGTGCGTGCTCTTCAACGCCGCGTCGGCCATGGCCAGACAACTCCCCGCCGGCTTTATCGCCGCCTGCCTGGTCTCGCTGGGGCTGGGCTATGCGCTCTGCATCGCCCTGGGCGCCGCCTGGATACGCTTTGCCCTGGCACGACGCTAAGGCGTCACGAAAAAACAACATGAACAATTATGGCGCAGGAGTTTTGGCCGCTGGCAAGGCGCGAGCGAGGCGCATATCCAAGGCGATCTGCAACGAGCGAGCAACGCCGCCAGCGGCCAAAAGAACCAGCCAGAATTGTTCATGTTGTTTTTTCGTGACGCCTAACACCTTTTTCTTTAATATGAGAAGAACTTCAAGTAATCGCGAAACACCCCGCATCGAGTCTCCCCACCGCGCTGTACGGCCCGGCCGGCCGGTTCACGGCATGCTTCGGTCTGCCGGGGCATGGGCACTGGCAACGGCAGCTGTCCTCGCGCTTTGCTGCGCGGCGTCGCACGGCGAGGCTTCCCCCACCTCCCCTCAAGCCGAAACACCGGAAACCGGCTCGAACGCCGTTCAAACCGGCGGCGCGGATCAGCACCTTGAGACGGAAGGGTCGTCGCGCCTGGAGCGCGGGCCTTTGATCGTGCTCGACGGAAATGCCGAATTGAGAGCGGACGAAACGACGGACGTGGTCGTCGTCATCGGCGGCTCGGCCAAGATCCACGGCAAAGTACGAAACGCGGTCGTGGTCGTTGGCGGCGATCTCGAGGTGGACGGAGAAGTGGGGGACGCCGTCGTGGTCGTGCTCGGCAACGTCAAGGCGAAGCGCGGGGCCGACCTCCACCAAGACGTGGTCGCCGTCATGGGCAGCATCAACGTGGAACCCAATGCCAAAATCCACGGGGACGCCCGGGCCATTGCGGGCCGTTTGGTCGTGGCGAAAGCGGCTTCCATCCTGGGGCAGAGGCAGGAAGTCGCTGTCAATCTCCAATGGCTCAGGCAATGGCTCCTGCAGTGCCTCTTCAAGCTCCGCCCCCTTGCCCCGCAGGTAGGCTGGGTCTGGGTCGTCGCAGGGGCCTTCTTTCTGTTCTATCTCCTGGTCGCAACCGCCTTCCCACGACCAGTCCAGGCCTGTGTCGACGTGCTCAACGATCGCCCCGCCACAACCATGGTCCTGGGCATCCTCGCAAAACTGCTGGCACCCATCGTCGCCTTGATCCTCGCTGTCACGGGCATTGGCCTGCTGGTGCTCCCCTTTCTTCTGCTGGCCCTCTTCGTTGGTGTCGTCCTTGGCAAAGTCGCATTGTTGGAATGGGTCGGCTTGAGCATCGGCCACCGGACCGGCGTGCGTCCGTGGCAAAAGCCCCTGGGCGCCTTCGTGCTGGGTTCCCTCCTCCTGACCCTGTTCTACATGGTATGGGTGGTCGGCCTCCTCGCCTACATCTGGTTCAGTATTTGGGGCTTGGGGGTCGCCGTCACCGCGCTCCTTGAGAGCCTTCACCGAAAACGAACCCAGGCCGCGGCAACCGTGCCGCCAGAAACCCTGGTTACGCCCGAGGTTCCCCCCTCTGCGCCTGCATTCATGGCTGCGCCGGAGGTCCCCCCTGCGCCCGCATTCACGGCCGCGTCAGAGGTCTCACCTGCGCCTGGGTTCGCACCTTCGCTGGAGGTCCCCCCTGCGCCGGCCGTAGCGGCGCCAGGTTTTGGCGGCACGACGGAGACTCCTGAAACCAGCGTCGCGCACCACGCCTCCCCATTCGAGCCTCCGCCCCTGACCCAACCTCTGAAGCCCGCCGTCGTGCCCGACGCATTGTCCCATCCGCGGGCTGGCTTTTGGGAGCACATGGCTGCGGCCTTTCTGGACATCGTGCTCCTGGGCGTTATCGGCGCGCTCGGCGACCTGAGCATGCCCTGGGTCCTCGTTGTCGCGCTGGCCTATTTCTCCGCGATGTGGACCTGGAGGGGGAGCACCGTTGGCGGCACCGTGCTGGGCCTGAAAGTCGTCCGCGTGGATGGACATCCCCTGACCTTCACGGTTGCCTTGGTCCGAGCCCTCGCGGCCGGCTTCTCTATTATCGTGCTCTTCCTCGGCTTCCTGTGGATCGCCTGGGACCTCGATAAGCAAGGCTGGCACGATCGCATCGCCGGAACCGTGGTGCTGCGGTTGCCGCGCGGAACCCCGCTCGTGTGCTATTGATCAACCTGCTTCGGCACTCCCGCTGCCGCCGCTGCTTCGGGATCGATTTGTTTCAGGGCAACTGGCACGATTCTTATGATCTCCTTCGAGCTGTGGTCCCCGAGCATCCTGACCAGCATGGGCACAGCCGCCTTGGCCCGCGGCCCGTACTGCCCGAGCGCCGCCACCACCTCCGGCCGGCCATGTCCCCTGAGATCCGCCAACCGGCCCATCAGGGCCGGGACGGCGGTCTCCGGGTCGGCCTGTATCCTGGCCAGCGCCCTCGCCGCCGCACAATACACCGTCTCATCCTTGCCTTTCAGGGCCTCGATTAGGGCCGGAGCGGCGATCTTGGCCCTGGGCCCGCAGGTCGCCAGATCGTTTGCCGCCCGGGCGCGGCGGGCGCCCGCGCTTAGAAACTCCACCTCGATGCCGGGCAGCGCATCCAAGCGGGCGATCAAAGCCAGCTTGAGCTTGGAATCATTGGTGTCCGAGAGTATCTCCTTCGTAAGGTGAGGGATGATCTGGGAATTCAAGACGGCTGCGGCCTTGTTGCTTGCCGCCTCATCGTGATTGGTCAACTGGCCGGCCCAATAAACGACTGATCGTCCCTCGTACAGCTTCTCGTGGGTGCCAATGGCGCGGCTCAAAATCCATGTGCCGGCAGCCAAAATGCCAAGACCGGCAACCACCCCGGCCGATAATCGCAGCACTCGTTTCATGAGGATTCCTGGGGGGTTAACTTCTCGGAGCTCATTTTGGTGAAGCTGTCGTGCCGCCCGTAGCCCCCGGGTTGGCATCGACTCGTTTGAGGTCCGCATGGGCCTGAGGCTCCGGAGGGGCTTCGCGGCTCGCCGCCCCCGCGTCGGGATCGATTCGTTTGAGGGCCTCCGGCGCCACCCTCATGATCTCCTTCGAGCTGCGGTCCTTCAGCAGCTTTACTAACGCGGGGACTGCCGCCTTCGCCCGCGGCCCGTACTCGCCGAGCGCCTCGACCACGTCCGGCCGCCCATGTCCTTTCTCATCGACCATGCATCCGATGAGCGCCGGAACGGCCGCCTCCGGCTCAACCCGGACCTTGATCAGCGCGCGCGCCGCCGCCTCGTACAGCACCTCGTCTTTGCCCTTCAGGACATCGAGCAGGGCCGGGGCGGCGCTTGTGGCCGACAGCCCAAACATCCCCAGCTCATTCACCGCTTGGATGCGCCGGCTCCCGGCCCCCGCGTAATTCACATGTATCCCGGGCAACTCGTTCAATTGGTCGATCACAGCCAAGCGCAGCTTCGAGTCGTTGGTGTCCGAAAACATCTCGTTCGTGAGGTGGGGGATGATGCGCCCGTACAAAACCACCGCCGCCGTGTTGCTCGCCGCCGCATCGCGGCTGGCTAACTGCCCAGACCAATAATAGATGGACTTCCCCTGGTAAAGCGTCGAGTGAAGCCCGATGGTCCGGCTCAAAACCCAAGTGCCGCCGGCCAAAACGCCAAGACCGACAACCACCCCCGCCAAGATTCGCAGCAGTCGTTTCATAATGGATACTCGGGCTTAACTTTCCCCGATATTATTTGCTCCACCGATAAAGGGCAATCTAATCCCGAATCCGTCACTCGACCCCTGCGGCAAGGTCGGGCGGGGGCAAAACCCGGTTGATTTCATCGAGGCGGTAGCCAAAGCCCGGCCCGCGGACGGTGCCGAGATCGATGGCGCCCAGGCGGCGCTGGTAGAGACCCGGATGGACCCTTGCTTCGGGGGCGGAGGCGGCGGGATAGAATTGCATGGCGTTGGTCTCGACGCCCATGATGGTGCCGAAGTGGGCCGCCAGGAGCGCGTGCGGGATTTGCGCCAGCATGGGGTTGGTCAGGTCCTGGACCATCAGGCCCAAGCCGTGCGCCTTGGCCCAGCACGCGCTCAGGACCGCCCCGGTCTGGGTCTTGCAGGTCTTCAGGGCAACCCCCGTCCACCCCAGGCGCCGGCCCAAGCGCACCATCCGCCAATCATGCGCGCTTTCGTCCAGGAACAGCGGTTTGCGCGCCGAAACGCTATGGGCATCGACCGGATGGCGCTCCAGGTCGTAAGCAAAGGGCTGCTCCACATAGAGAATCATGCCGTAAATGCGCGGCTGCTCGTCGCGCAGCCGGTCCAGTATCTCATTGACGTAGGCGGGCTCCCGCACCGTGCAATTAAAGTCCGCCGTAAGCCATTCGGCCCCTCCGCCTATGGCCAAACGCCCAACCCTGACCAGCCGCTCATAGTCCCATCCCGCGTCGTTGCCTCGCAGCTTCACCTTCAAGCATTTGAGTCCATCCCGTCGTATCCACTCAGCCAGCGTCACCGGCAAACCGTCATCAGGCTGACTGCCGGTCAATTCACTCGCGTCCAGAGCGTCCAACCCGCCCACCAGGTGCCAGGCCCGAAGTTGGCGAGACGGCTGAGCAACGAGGAAATCGGCGGGATACAATCCTCGGAAGCTGACTGCGGCGTCCGGCGCCGGCTCCAAAAAACGCGCGAGGTCGGCTCCCAGGTAACCGGCGCTATACGTCTGGTAGGTTGGCTGGCCGACGAGTTTGCCAAAGGCATCGTGCAGGGCGATGTCAAAAGGAGAATTGCACACCAGGGCCGCCAGGCACGGCATCGAGCCGGCTCTCTCCTCATTGAACCGGTCCAAGACACCCGGCAGAACCTGTTCCTGGAAATCGTAGCCGGCCTCGAGCGCGTGGCCCGGCCGCTGGAAGGAAACCCAAGCCCCCGCCAAGCGCCGGCAAAACTCCCTCAGAGCCTGGTGGCGCTGCTCGTAAGGCAAGGCGCTGGGCCAGACCCACTGAACGCTCAGCGGCGTTTCCCCCCAGCCCTCCGCCCTGTTCCCCCCCGCATCAACGACCCGCAACGCCACTCGCGCGCACGTCACCGACGTCAACGTCTCGTGACCGAACTTGAGCGGAACGCGGGTTTGGACCGGCAGGAAGTAGAGTCTGGCCGATACGATGCGGTGGATGACAGTCATGGATTGGCGGCTCCTAGTCGGGTAGTGGTTTTCCCCTCGTTTCCGGCGCCAGCCAGATGAAGACCAGACCCAGCCCATAGACCAGTGTCAGGGTGGCCCCCGCTCGGGCGTAGCTGCCTTGGTAGGCTTGGAGCAGACGCCCCATCTCGATTGCGCCCGCCGCCGCCAGGAGGCGTCCCGAGTTGTAGCACAAGCCCTGGCCGGTGGCGCGGACGCGTGTGGGAAACAACTCCGGAAGGTAAAGCGGCAGCCACCCGTAAAACGCCGCCGTCCCTCCCCCAACCAGAAGGCACATCGCCAGAAAGGCCGGGCCATACTCATGGACCCCCCGGAAAAGGCAGGCGCAGAAAACCAGGGAAGCCAGGCAGAGAATGAAATAGGCCGGCCGCCGCCCCATCCGCCCCCCGATCCAAGGTCCGATGAAGCAGCCGACGATCGCCCCCAGGGCAATGAGCATTTGGGTGAGACCCTTGGCATTGTGAACCTGGCCGCGCGTCAACTGGTCCGCCCAGGCCGGCAGCCATTGCACCGAGCCCCATGTGCCTACCAGCGCAATGGACGCAAACAGAATCGCCAGCATCGTCCTCCGCAACAGCGGCGGCGCGAATACTTCCCGAAATGGGCTTGCGGCGCCTGGCTTGGCCGACTCCCTCCACCGTTGCGATTCGGGCACATACCGCGCGATAAAAAGGGTCAGCAACGCCGGAGCCGCCCCGGCCAGCATCACCCACCGCCAGGAATCGCGCGTGACCTGGAAGGCGGTCCCCAGGGCCCCCAGCAAACCGAATCCCATGTTCGAAGCCGCCCCGATCGCTCCCGCCAGGAGCGGCCGGTGTTTCTCGGGCCAGCACTCCATTACCAGCGCCACCCCCAGCGACCATTCGCCCCCCATGCCCAGCGCTGCCAGGAAACGGAACAGCCCCAGTTGCCACGCGCTCTGCGCAAAGTAGCTGCAGCCCGTAAACAGGGAGTACGCCAGCACGCTTGCAATCATCGCCCGCACCCGCCCCACACGGTCGCCCAACCACCCAAACACTAGCCCGCCCGCTGCGGCCCCCGCCAGAAACAACGCCGTGATATACCCCATCCACAGTCCGATGTCCCCATCGTTCTCGACCCTGAGCAAGTCCTGCAGCGCCGGCCGGGCCAACAGCGGAAATACCCCTTGTTCCAGGCCGTCGAACATCCAGCCCAGAAACGCAGCGATGAGGACCATCCACTGCCCTCGAGTTAGGGTTCCCGTTTGCCCATGTCGTAAGGTTGCTTCCATTGCCGGCGCCAAGCCATCCTCGCAAGAACCACCCGCCAATGGCAAGCGTCTCCGGCTCCTAACGCTTGCTGACAACCTCCGACAGCTTGAAAATGGGCAGAAACATGCAGATCACCATCCCGCCGATCACGACGCCAAGGACGACGATCAAGATTGGCTCGATAAGAGACATCAGACCGGCGAGCGTTGTCTCAATTTCTTCGTCCAGAAAATCCGCAATCCGCTCAAGCATGTTATCCAGCTTGCCCGTCTGCTCCCCGGCGGTCACCATCCGGATAATCATGCTCGGGAACACCGGGTGCTTGCCCAGCGCATCGGAAATGCTCTCCCCGCGCTCGATGTCAACCGCCGCGGTCTTGATCGCCTTCTCCATCAGCACATTGCCTACCGTCTGCGAGACGATCTGCAGCACCTCCAGTATCGGCACCCCGCTGCGCACCAGCGAGGCCAGCGTCCGCGTGAACCGCGCCAGGCAAATCTTGTGCGCGATCGGCCCAAAAATGGGCAGCCGAATCCGCCTCGAGTCCCAAAAATGCCGCCCCACAGCCGTCCGGATGAAGTAGAACCACCCGTACCCCCCCCCCCCTGCCCCGCAAAGCAGCAGAATAATGTAATGCTTTACAAAGTTGCTCGTGTTAATCAGGTAAAGCGTCGGAGCCGGCAGTTTCGAGCCGAAGGTGGAGAAAACCTCCGCGAAAACAGGCACCACCTTGACCAGCAGAAACCCCGTGATGAGAATCGCCACTGTCGTCACCACGATGGGATACATCATGGCAGACTTCACCTTCTTGCGCAGCCGCGCCGCATTCTCCAGGTACGTCGCCAGCCGGCCCAGGATTTCAGCCAACAACCCTCCCCTTTCTCCCGCGGCCACCATACAGATGAAAAGTCGCCCAAAGACCTTGGGATGCTTTTGAAGCGCCTCCGAGAAACTGTCCCCGCCCTCGACGCGGGAGCACACGTCCCGGATAACGTCCCGCATGACTTTATTGGTCGCCTGCTCCGCCAAGGCTTGCAGGGATTGCACCATGGCGAGGCCGGCGTCAATCATCGTGGCCAGTTGGCGAGTGAAAATCACCAGGTCCATGGCCGGCACCCGGCCTCCGCCGGTGCGGCCCTTCTTGGCGACCCTCTCCTGAATGGCCACAACCAGGAGGTTTCGGTTCAACAGCGTGGCGACGGCAGCCTGTTCCGTGGCCGCCTCGACAGAACTCCGCACCTCGCGTCCGGAAACCGTGTCGCGAGCGACAAAAGCGAATGAACCCATAATCAGTCTTCCTCCGAGGGCAGCAGGCTTCGTTCCACATTCCGGAAAAAAAAGTTGTTGTCAATCAATATGCTTTTTCCTATCTATTGCGCTAAGAGCACCGGTTTTGGTGCGAGGGCAGACCGTTTCTGTCCTCATTTGAGATGCAATAACTAGACAGGTACTAGCACAATTGAACAAACATATCGGAGGAACGAATGAAGTTTAATAAATGGACAGTAGCGCTGGCCGCCCTCGGGGTCGTCAGCCTGGCGTCCGCTGCCAAAGCCGAAGAAAAGGCAAGTGCTGTTGCGACGGCACTCTCGTCGACAACCATCGGCGGGTATGTGGACACATCAGCCCAATGGAACTTCGGGACCGGCAACCAGAACTTTGCCCCCTACAAGTTCAACAGCGCGAGCAAGGCCGACGGCTTTAACCTGGACGTAGTCCAGCTTACGATCGCCAAGCCGCTGGACGAGACACCCTGGTCAGCCGGGTATCACGTTGACTTGTGGGCGGGCCCGGATGCGAACACGCTGCACACCACCTCGACCCTGATCAACGGGACCGATCCCTCGGATTTCGCTATCCGCCAGGCCTACGTCTCGCTGAATGTGCCCGTGGGCAACGGCATTGACGTCAAAGCCGGCGTGTTCGACAGCATCCTGGGCTATGAATCGGTCGAATCCCCCAACGACCCCAACTATACCCGGTCCTACGGCCATAGCATGGAGCCGCAGACCCATACGGGCGCGTTGGCCACCTATCGTTTTGGCACCGCCCTGAGCATCAGCGCGGGCGTAGCCGACTCCGTCGGTCCGGTCATCAATGAACGCGCGTTCGAGGGTCTCAATCTCGCCGGCGTCAACCGCGCTGAGAGCTATAAGACCTACATGGGTTCCATAGCCCTGACCGCTCCGGACAGCATGGGATTCCTGGCCGGCTCAACCCTCTACGGCGGAGTCGTCAACGGCTTCTCCGATCACGCCGCCACCATCCAGAACGGCGTCGGCACAGGCGACCAAACCAGCTATTACGCCGGCGCCACCATGGCCACCCCCATCAAGCAGTTGCAACTGGGCGCGGCCTTTGACTACCTCGACATGTACGGCGTCAACGGCCAAACCTGGGCGGCCGCCGGCTATGCCACCGTTCACGCCACCGAAAAACTGAGCTTCAACTCACGCGGTGAGTACCTCAAGGACAGCTCCGGTTTCTTCGGCCTGGGCAGCCCTTCCGGCACCGTCCTGGCCCTCACCGAGACCGTCCAGTACGACCTCTGGAAGAACGTCATCAGCCGCCTCGAAGTGCGCTGGGATCACTCTCTGAGCGGTGTCGATACCTTCGGCGGCAGCGTTGCCGGAGCGCCTACCGAACAAAATGCATGGATGTTGGCGGCCAACATCATCTACAAGTTCTAACTTAGGCGGCCTCTTATTTGCCCCCTGGCCCCTTCCGAGTCGCTCGGAAGGGGCCTTTTTTTCAGGCCGGCCCGGCGGAAAAAGCGGTCCCTTGCCGCGAAGGGACAGACTCCAGGTATGAAATGCTCCACGGCGGCGGACGACGTGGTTTTGTGGAGTGCGCCGGCAGAGCGAAGCGTCCCGACGAGTCGGGATTTCGGTCACGCGGGACATCCAACACGCCAGGCGCTGTCTAAGCCAAAGCGGTGTCGCGCTTCGCTTGCCACCGCACTCCAAGCCCGCGGACTGCCGACCTTGCCCTCGTTAGAAGTCTCCCGCCGTTTCCTATCCCCTCACCACGCTCGACACGCTCCGCAAGGCCGTCTATAAGGGGACCGGCATGATTGAACCCGAACCGCTGCAACAGATCGACCGTACCTACGTGCGCGTGGGCCGGCGCAAGCTCTCCTATTTCTCCGGCTGCGACTATTTCCGCATGGCCAGCCATCCCGAAGTGATGGCGGCGCTCGAGACCGGGGCGCGGCGATATGGTCTGAACGTGGCGGCATCCCGGCTGACCACCGGCAGCCACAAACTCTACCTGGAGCTGGAAGCACGCCTGGCCAGGTTTTTCGGAGCCGAAAGCGCCCTGGTGGTCCCCACCGGCTACATGGCTGATCTGATCGCGGCGCAGGCCCTGGCCGGGGACTTCTCCCACGGGCTCATCGATACGGCATCGCACGTCTCCCTCACGGATGCGGCGCGGTTCCTGGATTGCCCGCTGCTTCAGTTCAAACATCGGGATGCGGCGGACCTGCGCAGCGTCGTCCGCCGCTGTGGCGCGAGGGCAAAACTGGTCTTGCTGACGGATGGGATGTTTTCGCGCGACGGTTCGGCGGCGCCGTTGGCGGATTACCTGGAGGTGCTGCCCAAAGACGCGGTGATCCTGGTTGATGACGCCCATGGCGGCGGGGTCCTGGGCCGCACCGGCAAAGGCGCCCTCGAACAAGCCGGTGTGCCGCGGCAGGCACGGCTGCTCCAGACCATTACCCTAAGCAAGGCCTTCGGAACGTACGGCGGCGCGATCATCGGCACGGCGGCTTTTCGGCAACGCGTCCTGGACCGGAGCGCCTCGTTCGTGGGCAGCACTCCCCTGCCCTTGCCCCTGGCCAGCGCGGCCCTGCGGAGCATCGAGATCCTGGCCGCGGACCCCAGCCTCCGGAAACGGCTGGCCGGCAACCAAACCTATCTCAAGGACGGGCTGCGCAAGGCAGGCTGGCCGCTGCCGGAGGCGCCAGGGCCAATCGCAACGCTGGCGCCCGAACTGAAGAGCCAAATCTCGCGCCTGAAAAAGGCCCTGCTCGCGGCGGGCATTTACCCGCCATTGATGAAGTATCCCGGCAGCCCCGCCAACGGCTGCTTCCGGTTCTCGATTTCGAGCGAACACAGCCGCGAGCAACTCGACGCCGTAATCGAGGCAGCCGGGTCTCGGAGGGTCGAGGGAATGAGATGCCGCCACTGAGCGCGTCTCAGCTTCCGTGTCCTGATTATCGAGATTTGAAAATCGAGAATCGGTCAATGGTAGTTGATGCCGCCCGGATTCGATTACCAATAACCAATTCTGTCGCGGTAGGGACGCCGGTTGCCCGGCGCCCCCCGCACAGATCC
>CAZZFF010000019.1:0-67900 GCA_964653485.1 uncultured Verrucomicrobiota bacterium
CGGAGAGGGCCACCCCATTGAACTGCCACTGGTAGCTGAGCGGCGCCGTTCCGGAGGCCGTGATGCTGAAACCGACATTCGCACCCGCCGCCACGGTCTGGCTGACCGGCTGAGTGACAATGGCCGGCGCGGTCAGCACCGTCAACACGGCCGCCGCGCTGCTGATCGAACCGGCTGAGTTGGACACCACGACGGTGTAGCTGCCCGCGTTGGCGGTCTGGACACTGGTCAATGTGAGGCTGCTGGAGATCGCGCCGGACAGGTTTGCGCCGTTGAACTGCCACTGGTAACTGAGCGGCGCCGTTCCGGACGCGGCGACGCTGAAGGTGACATTCGCACCCGCTACCACGCTCTGGCCGACCGGCTCCGTGACGATGGCCGGCGCGGTCAGCACCGTCAACACGGCTGCCGCGCTGCTGACCGAACCGACCGAGTTGGTCACCACGACGGTGTAACTCCCCGCGTTGGCCGTCTGGACATTGGCTAATGTGAGGCTGCTGGCGGTCGCGCCGGACAGGTTTGCGCCGTTGAACTGCCACTGGTAGCTGAGCGGCGCCGTCCCGGACGCCGTGACGCTGAAGCTGACATTCGCGCCCGCCGCCACACCCTGGCTGACGGGCTGAGTGACAATGCCCGGGGCTGTGCTGCTGCCCGTTGCGTTCACGACGACGTTGGACGCGCTCATCGTGTACGTGCTCGGATACGCCGACATGTCCGCCGTAATCCCGCCGGCGGCATAAGGGGCCAGGGAACCAAAGCTGTTGTCCGTCACACTCATTTCCTGCGCGCCGTCGTACGAGGCTGTGATGGTCGAACCCTGGAAGGTCACCAACAATGTGTGCCAGCCCGTCCCCACTCCCGTCGTCAAGCTCGCCGTCGCCATCGGCGTTCCGCTCCAAGTGGTCCACCCGGTGAACTTTATCAGCTTCATCACCGCCGAGCCGCCTGCCGACCCCTCCGGATACACCCACACCCCGTAGTGCGCGCCGTTGCTCGCGTTCAAGCGGCCTCCGATGCCTCCCCCAAACGCGCCCGATGGGAACTTAACCTGGGCTTGCAGTGAATAGTTCGTCCAATTCGTGCTCAGGTAAACGTAGCCATAGGTGTTCACCGCGCACGTCCCGTTCAACGCATTATTGGCCACGGTCCACGTCCCGCTTTCCTGGACAAAGGGCGACAGGCTGGTCCCGGGAAAGGTATCGGTCAAGAGCACTCCCGACGAAGAAGTTACCGTGATGGTTACGGTCGCCGGGGGCGAGATGTTCACGCCGTCGGTGGCCTGGTACGTGAAGGTGTCCATTCCGGCGAACCCGGTGTTGGGCGTGTAGGTGAACGAGCCGTTTGCGCTGAGGGCCAGAGAGCCGCCGGCCGTTCCGCTGACCAACTGCGCCGTCAGAGGCGCGCTCCCCCCCGTGTCATTGGCCAGGACCCCCGGCGCCGCCACCGTCAAGGTCGTGCCCTGCACCACGGTGTAGCTGTCGTTATTGGCCACGGGCGGGGTCGATATTCCCGTGACTACGACGTTGGACACCGCGAGCGTGTAGGCCGTCGGATAGGTCGCCATGTCCACGCTAATCCCGCCGGTGGTGAACGGGGCAACCCCGCCAAAATTGTTGTCGGTCACGCTGATGACCTGCGCGCCATCAAAGGACACCGTGATGTTGGCGCCCTGGAAAGTGACGGTCACCGTGTGCCAGTTGGTTCCCACTCCCTTGGTCAAATTCGCCGACGCCATCGGCGTCCCGCTCCAACTCGTCCACCCCTCGAACTTGATGAGCTTCAACATCGCGGAGCCGCCGGCCGAACCCTCCGGATAGACCCACGCTCCGTAATGCGCCCCGGTGGTGGCATTCAATTGCCCGCCAAGGCCCCCGCCCCAGGAGCCGTTGGTGATTGAGAAGCGGATGCCGGCCTGCACCGTGTAGTTGCCCCAGCCGCTGGCGCTATAATACGCGTAGCCATAGCCGTTGACCGGACTGGTGCCGCTCAACACACTGTTGGCGACGGTCCACTTTCCGCTTTCCACGGCAAAGGGCGCCACGCCGCTGCCTGGGAAGCTATCGGTGAACAGCGTGCCCGACGCCCCCAGCGCCCCGTGTGTCAGCCCCAGTGTCAGCAGCGCGGCGAAGTTGAGCAGTTTCCTGATCGGCGCTTCAATGGAGACCGAGGTGTTCAGCGTCCAGAGGGCGACTCCGGGCACAATCAGAGCGATGAGAATTGCAAGCGACATAAGTCTACCCGTTCCATGTTACCTCTTTTCCTTTCGGGTTCACCTGTCTGAGCGGCATCCCATGACGCAGGGCGGGCCACGTTCCCGCGAAGGACGCAACTATAGAGCGCCGTTCTGAAATCTCCGGCCTCAATCCGGCCCTCGTCGTCCCCGGAAAGTGCCACGTCGAGTTGCCGTTGTCAACGCGGTCTGCCCGATGGCACCGCACTCCGAAACGGCGCTGCTTCCGCCGCCCCTCGGACTCGGCACGTCCTTGACCTCGCCAACGGGCGTGGCTTATTCTGCGCCCGTCAGGCGTTGCGGACCGCGTCCGGTTTGTTGGTCCGCGCGCGAAGTGCAACGGAATTGCCGCGCCCCGCGGGGGCGCTTAACGACCTAAACACGAACATGAACCGACAACCAAACCTCACACGGCGTCAATTTCTCTCAACCTCCGCTATAGCGGCGACCGCTTTCAGCCTGGCGCCACGCCACGTCGTGGCGGGCAGCGGCGAGACCCCGCCCAGCGAACAAATCAACATAGCCGGCATTGGAGTCGGGGGGCAGGGGGCCGGAGACATCGAGGAGGTCTCGCGGGGGAGCAATATTGTGGCCCTGTGCGACGTGGACCTGGCGCACTCCGGCGGGACTTTCCAGAAGTTCCCCAAGGCGAAGCAGTTTCGCGATTTCCGGAAGATGTTCGACGAGATGGAGAAGAGCTTCGACGCCGTGGTGGTGGCCACGCCCGACCATTGCCACGCGGTGGCCGCGATGGCCGCCATCAAGCACGGAAAACACGTCTATTGCGAGAAGCCGCTGGCCCATTCTATCCATGAAGTCCGTGAGCTAATGCGGGCGGCCCGAGAGCACAAGGTTGTGACCCAGCTTGGGAACCAGGGCCACTCGTTCGAGACTATCCGCCTGTTCTGCGAGTGGGTGCGCGACGGGGCGATTGGCCAGGTCCATACCATCCACGCCGGCTGCAACGCCAGGAACTCGGGCATCGATCAACTGCCCCACCTCAAAGAGGAGCATCCCGTGCCGCCCACCCTCGATTGGGACCTTTGGCTTGGGCCGGCGCAGCAGCGGCCGTATCACCCCGCCTATCTGCCGGGCTCATGGCGGGGCTGGGTGCCCTTCGGCAACGGAACAGTCGGGGACTGGACCTGCCACGTCGTGGATCCCGTCTTTTGGGCCCTGGACCTCGGCGCGCCGGCCACCATTCAGGCCGACGTCAAGGATTACGACTTCAAGACCCAGGGCGACGCGTTCCCTTATGGTGAAGTCATCACCTACGAATTCGCGGCCAAAGGCAGCCGCGGGCCGGTGGTGATGCACTGGTACAGCGGCAACCGGCCTATACCCCGGCCGCCCGAAATGGAGCCGGACGAGAAGTCCATCGAGACGGGGGCGGTGGTCGTTGGCGACAAGGGCACCATTGTGTACGGCTCCCATGGAGCAGGCCAGGTGCGTCTGATTCCCCAGGCCAAGATGGACGCCTACCACAAACCGGAAAAGACCATCCCTCGCGCCAAGGAGCACCACCAGGATTGGCTCCAGGCCATCCGCAACCACACCAAGGCTGGCTCCGACTTTTCCTACGGCGGGCCGCTGACCGAGATTGCCCTGCTGGGCATCATCGCCATCAAGATGGGCGGCAAGAAGCTCGAATGGGACGGCCAGAGGGCCCGCTTCAAGAACTCCCCCGAGGCCAACCTGTTCCTGAATCCGCCTTACCGGACGGGGTGGAGTTTGTAGGCGTGACCATCCGTGGTTTTCTGCTGGCCCTTCTCTGGCTTGCCTTGCCCGTTTCCATGGCAATGGCAGGCCAGAAGGTTCCCGACGCTGCCGCGCCGCGGCCGGCAGGTCCCACACTCCGCCCGCTGGCGGATGCGGGTTTTCCCGACCTCTTCGTCTGGACGGATACATGCAATGCCTACGTCCTCCGCGAGGGTGAGCGCGGCTTGCTCATCGATCTGGGCGACGGAAGCGTGCTGGACCACCTGCACGAGATTGGGGTCAAGACAGTCGAGTGGGTCCTCTTCACGGGCCACCATCGCGAGCTGTGCCAAGGCTCTGCCCGCTTGAAAGGTTGGGATGCCCGCTTGGCCGGTCCGGGCGCGGAGCGGGCTCTCTTCGAGGACCCAACCTCCTTCCGCAAGATGCACCCGATGCTCGCAGACGCCTTCACTGTCCACAGCGCCAGCTATGTTCGGCCCCCGGTGCAGCCTATTCCATTGGACAGGGTCTTCTCGCGGATGGACACCTTCGACTGGCGGGGCCACGAATTCTGGTGCGTCGAAACAAAAGGGAACAGCCCCGGCGGCATGAGCTATCTGCTCAAGGTCAACGGGCGGTGGATGGCGTTCTCGGGCGACGTGATGCTCGACGGGGCGCGCATGCACAATTATTTCGACACGGAATGGGACTACAGTTTTGCCTCGGGCATCCGGGCCCTCCACAACGCGGCGGCGCTCGTGGAGGGTTTCGACCCGGCCTTGCTTCTGCCGGCCCATGGGCCGGTCATTCCGACGCCGAAACGGCAATTGCGGGAATTTCAGAAAAAGCTGCGCCGATTGGACAGCCTGGTCGTGCGCGGCTATGACGTGATGCGCTTTGACACCGCCGATCAAGACCGTGTCTCCACCCCAACCTCCGTTCCCTTTGTCTGGCGCACCACGCCGCATCTCTACAAGTTCAAAGGCCCGGACTATTACCCAAATTTCGTAATGCTCCTGGCCGACAGCGGCCATGCCCTGCTGGTCGATTGCGGGCTGTTCGAGGAACCGTTCCTGGACCGCTCGCTGGTCCTGATGCGGGAGCGGTTGGGCTTGAAACAGATTGATGCGGTCCTGATCAGCCACATGCACGGCGATCACATGCTCGAGGCGCCCCATCTGCGCCAGAAGTGGGGCGCCCCCATCTGGGCGCTCGACCGGGAGGCCGACCAGATGGAGCATCCCGAGCGGTACGATTATGCCGCGCCCATTCAGGCTTATGGGAAGGGATTCGATTCTGTGCGGCCCGATCGCGTGCTTAAGTCGGGCGAGACTCTCGAATGGGAAGGGTACACGCTGACCGCGGACTGGATGCCGGGCCAAACGGAATTCGCCATGGGCCTCTCCGGCACGATCGACGGCCGGAAAGTGGTTTTCACCGGCGACAACATCTTCGCCGATCCCAGAAATCCGCGGCATACGGGCCATGAGGCGATCGTTGCCCGGAACAGCGGCATCCTCGAGGAAGGTTACATTTATGGCGCGGAGTACCTCACGCGGCTCAAGCCCGACCTCATCATGGGCGGCCACTCGTATGTCATGGAGCACCCGGCCGGACTCATCAAACGCTACCGCCAATGGGCCTACGACATGCGCGACTGCTTTCGGTCCTTGAGCACCGACTCGGATTACCGTTACTGGTTCGACCCATTCTGGGTCCGCGCCCAACCGTACCGAGTGAGCCTTCAGCGCGGCAAGTCCGCCGAGTTGGCAGTCCAGGTGCGCAACTTCCGCCAAAGCCAACAAACCCATCGTGTCGAGATTCATACCCCTGTGGGCGTGGCCGCTGCACCTGCTGTTCTCGAGGGCATGCTCGGCGGCGAAACCCGCAAGTCATTCCCCGTCGTCCTCACCGCGAGCCGGGACGCGATTCCCGGCGTCCACATCGTCGCCTTCGACATCACCCTGGATGGCCATCGCTACGGGGAGTGGTTTGATTTTATCCTGAGCGTCGAGCCTTGAGCGGCGACGTGAGCGACTGCCCAGCCCGTCTCCTGGCATGGGCGGCCCTGGTCCCTGCGCCTGAACTTGCCCCCGCCGGCAGGCTTGTTTTTTCTCAGCCGCCCGTGAATAGTTAGAGGACGTATGACCGAGACCATTGCGACTCGAAGCGGATTGGCCCTCCAAGTTGGCAAGCAGGCGACCGAGAAGGCCATCGAGATTGACCTCCGATTGGATGGCCGGCGAAAGTGCGTCTTGCACTGGGGGCTGCGCCAGCCGGGGCAGGATGCCTGGCGGCTGCCTCCGCAGACGGTCTGGCCCGCCCAAACTCGAGCCGTCGGGCCGGCCCTCCAGACGCCCTTCGCGCCGGAGGACGGCCACGGGAGCATCCGCATCCGCCTCCCGATGCCGGACGCATGTTCTTCCATTGATTTTGTCCTCTTCTTCCCGGACCAGCGGGCCTGGGACAACAACGGCGGCCGAAATTATCGCATCGAGATGCCCCAGGCTCAGCAGGACGGCGCCCCGTTGGACACGGCTCTCAAAGAATACGCCGGCCAGAAGAAGCTCCTTTTTCAACGTGTTTTCGATCTCGAACCGTCCGGGCGTCTGGCCGTCTTCGTGACTCGCGAGGAAGATCGGTTCGTCATCATGATGCTGACCGATGTGCCGGATCTCCTGCTGCACTGGGGGATTGCCCGGTACTCGTCCTATGAGTGGTTCGCCCCGCCGGCCTCGCTCCAGCCCCCGGGGACCGTCCTTTGGGAAGGCCACACGGCGCAAACGCCGTTCACGGTCCAGGACGGCCTGGGCCGGTTGCGGCTGGAGATACCCCAGGCCGACGCCCCAATGGGCCTTCAATTTGTGCTCAAACAGGCCCAGGCCAACCGATGGCTCCGGTATCGCGGGGGGAATTTCTTCATCCCAGTTCGTATCGATTACGAACAAAAGTCCGGCATCAGCTCGCCGGAACTGACCGGCATCGTCGACCAGATCGTTCGGGCGGAGATGGGCGGAGGTTCCTGGACGCTCATGCACCGGTTCAATCTCTGCCATGACTTGCTGGACCGGGTCGCGGGCAACGGAGACGGGCTGGCGCTGCTTTTTGTCTGGCTCCGCTACTCGACGCTGCGTCAACTGACCTGGCAGCGCCAATACAACACCAAGCCCCGCGAGTTGAGCCACGCCCAGGAGCGGCTTACCCACAAGCTGGCCCAGTTTTACAGCCAGGACCCGCCCAACCGCCCCGTTCTGCGTCTCCTGCTGTCCAGCGTCGGCCCCGGCGGCGAGGGCCAGCGCATCCGCGACGAAATCCTCAACATCATGCACCGCCATCACGTCAAGGAAGTCGCCGGCCACTTCCTCGAAGAATGGCATCAGAAACTGCACAACAATGCGACACCCGACGACATTGTCCTGTGCGAGGCCTACCTCGAGTTCCTTTATTCCAACGGCAACCTCGACCGATTTTACGAAAAACTCCTGCAGGGCGGCGTCACTCGGCAGCGCCTTGAGAGCTTCGAGCGGCCTATCCGGAGCCAGCCCGATTTTGTCCCGCACCTCAAGGACGCGCTGATCGCCGATTTCCAGCAATTCCTCCGCATCCTGCGCTCGGTCCACGCGGGGACGGACCTGGAGACCGCCATCAACGGGGCCCGCTCGCAGTTGGATGCCAACACCCAAGACCTCCTGTGGCGCATCTGGGAGCGCCGGCACGGGCCGACGACCCTTCCCGATTTGGCGGCCGAGATTGCCGAAGCGCGCCACCGGCTTGGCCCTCGCCTGGCCGGCGGGGCCGATGCCCGTGAATTGCTATACCTGGACCTGGCTCTTGAACAGTTCCTTCGCCTGATGGTCGAGCGGAACCTCCAGAACGCCTCCGGCGGCGACGCCCTGGTCGAACTCATCGCGTCCCTGGTCCAGAATCGCCTTCTGTCCACGGACGACGCGGAGTTGGGAGCTTGCGAGCGGTTTTGGCAGCGGCTCAAAGAGCAGCCGCGCTTCGGGGCCGATTGGTCGCTGCGCGCCAAATCGGCGGCAGACCGCATCGGGCGCGTGCTGAGCGGCTTGATCGACCGCACCTACCAGATGCTCCAGCCCAAGGCGGAGTGGCTTGGCCACGCCTTCCACGCGGACGCCTGGGTGGTGACGCTCTTCAGCGAAGAGGTTGTGCGCGGCAGCAGCCTTGATTTTGTGCTCTCGATGCTTTTGCGCCACCTGGAGCCGGTTCTCCGCCAGGCCGCCCACCTGGGCCACTGGCAAATCGTCAGCCGGGGCAGCGGCAGCGGCATTGTCGAGGTCGTCGACCAATTGCGGGCCGTCCAGGGGAAGGCATTCGACCGCCCTCGTGTCGTCGTCGCCGAGCACGTCAGCGGCGACGAGGAGATTCCCGAGGCGGTCACAGCCGTGATCGCGCCGGACGTGACCGACATCGTGTCACACGTGGCGGTGCGGGCGCGCAACGCCGGCCTGCTCTTCGCATCGTGTTACGACTCCGAAACGTTCAATCGGCTCAAGGGCCTCCAAGGCCGCGCGGTTCGGGTGCAAGTCAGCCCAAGCGGGGACGTGCAGGTGGAGGAGACCCAGGAGAAACTGATCAAACAGGCCCCCGCTCCCACTCGCTGGGCGCGCACAGCCAAGGTCCGACCTCGGTCGAGCGCGTGGGCGCTGGGCGCCGCCGATTTCGAGCCGTCCCTCACCGGCGGCAAGGCCCGCAACCTGGTCCGCCTGGACGGCAAAC
Organism: uncultured Verrucomicrobiota bacterium; assembly: GCA_964653485.1. Lineage (GTDB taxonomy): Bacteria > Verrucomicrobiota > Verrucomicrobiia > Limisphaerales > UBA8199 > CAVQND01. The sequence continues at coordinate 8,669 of CAZZFF010000019.1, forward strand.
TTCCCGCGTGGGTGGGCCGGCCCGCTTCGATCGCCGTTCCCTTTGGCGTGTGTGAACGTGTGTTTGCGGCGCCTCCAAACCGCGCCGTTGCGGAGCGATACCAACAACTGCTCCGGCAACTCGAGACCGAGCCGGCCCTTGCCTTGCCGGGCCTGCGCGAGGTCATCCTCAAGCTCAAGGCCCCGCCCGAACTGGCTTCAGCCCTGGCCCAACAAGCGGGGTCGGCCGGCCTGGCCTGGCCGCCGGATTTCCAGGATGCCTGGCTCTGCATCAAGCGAGTGTGGGCTTCCAAGTGGAATGACCGGGCCTTTCACAGCCGCCGCGCCCAGGGCCTCCCGCACGAGGACCTGCTCATGGCCGTGCTCGTCCAGCAGGTGATCGAGGCGGACTATGCCTTTGTGCTCCACACGGTCAACCCTTTCAGCAACCGCCCCGAAGAGCTTTACGTCGAGGTTGTCCAGGGCCTGGGCGAGACCCTCGTCGGAAACTATCCCGGCCGCGCCCTCAGCGCGGTCATTGACCGTAAATCCAAAACAATCACCCTCCTGAGCTATCCCGGCAAGAGCCTGGTCCTTCGGGGCGGCGGCCTTATCTTCCGCTCGGATTCCAATGGCGAAGACCTCGCCGGCTTCGCGGGCGCCGGACTCTATGACAGCGTCCTGCTCCCGGCCCCCCAAAGCTCTCTGGCGGAGTACACAAACGACCCGCTGGTCTGGGATGAATCGTTCCGGCGCGACGCCTTGCTGCGGATGGCCGAACTCGGCCTTGCCGTCGAAGCCGCGGTCGGCGCTGCGCAGGACATCGAGGGCGTCTTGAGCAAGGGAAATTACTTCATCGTCCAAACCCGGCCGCAAGTGGGATTATGACCCGGGCGGGCGGGAATAGCGGGGCGGCCGCAACAAAGGCATCTCCTCAGGAAAAACTGAAGTGCCGGACGGGTTCAGTTCGCGCCGCCTGGGCCGCTACCGTCGGGAGTGAGGCGTGGCCGGAGGTTTCGCGCGGGTTCAGGTTGGCGCATTTCTCACTGAGTTGGCGCGCTGTCTCCACCAAGTCGCGGAAATTGATCCGCTTGGCGAAAAAGAACCTGGCGCCCAAGGCGAGGGCCTTCCGGATGTCCGGCTCGTAATCAACGTCACTGAGCAACCCAATGACGAGGCGGTGGAAAGAGCGATGCTGGCGCAGCCGGTCCAAAAGCTCCAACGCGCTCATGCCGGGCAGGCGCAACTCCGTCACGAAGAGGTCCGGAAACGGGAAGCGGACCCGATCCCCGTAAGGTCCGAGGCCTTGCAGATAATCGATGGCTTGCCGGCCGTCCTGGACAAAATGGAGAGTGACAGCCGACCCCACTTTTTTGAAGGCGAGCGCCAGGAAGAAAGCGTCATCGGGATTGTCGTCGGCCACGAGGATCGTTGGTTTGCCAGGCATTTTTTACTTATACGCCTTGCTCCGCGAGTTCGCCATGGGGTGTCCGCCCCAACTTACGGCGGCGGACATCTCGACGGGGCGGATTGGGGCGCGCCGGCGCCCTGATACACGGCGAGGATGTTCTCGGGCGGGACGTCGGGTTGAAAGAGGTGGGCGGGGGCGAGGATATAGCCGCCCGCGGCGCCCAGGACATCGCAGTAGCGGCGGGCTTGGGCTGCGACCTGGGCCGGGGTGCCGTGCGGCAAGAGGTCTTGCATATCGATGCCGCCGTGGAAGCAAAGGCTGCGGCCGAACTCCGCCTTGAGGCGCTCGGGTTGCATGGCGGGGCCGGCGGGCTGGAGCGGGTCCAGGATGTCCACTCCGAGCCGTATGAGTTCGGGTATGAACCGTGTGACCGCTCCGCAACTGTGGTACATGACCCATCCTCCGAGCTGGTGGATGCGGACGATCATCTCCCTCAGGTAAGGCTCCACGAACTCGTGGAACATGGCGGTCGAGATGAGGGGGCCATGCTGCCCCGCAAGGTCGCTGATGAGGAGATAGAGGTCGATGCGGCCATGGGTCAATTCGGCGGCGCGGGTGTAGTCTTCGAGGTAGAAATCGGTGAACTTCCGGCAGAGAAAATGGACCCACTCGGGCCGCTCAGCCAGGTCGAGGAAGAACTCTTCCCATCCTCGGACCAAGGCGGGGCGTTGCCAGACATCGGCGAAGCCATAGAGGAGGGCGTGGTCGGCGTGGCGGCGGGCCTGGTCCCGCAGGCCGGAACGGTCCAGGCAATCGGGAGTGGGCCAGTCAAATGCCTCGATGTCAGCCAGGCTCCGGGCTTGCGCCAAGGCCCCTTTGACGTCCTGGCGCATGGGTCCCCAGGGGGTCGGCTGCTGGACGAATCGCTCGCCCCAGAAGTTCTGTAAAACGCCGTCGCCAACCTGGCGTTCGGGCGGGGCGGGCGCTTCCAGGTGGCGCACGTCCACTTCGATGGCGTCCAGGAGGCGGTCCTGATCCGGATACCCGGTGTATTCGAGCAAGCGGCGCAGGGCCGGCGGTTCCGCCCAGAAATCTCGAGGGGTGCGGTCGGGCTGTTCACGCCGCACAGCGGCAAGGACTCGTTCTCGTGGAGTCATGGCTTGTCTGGCCCGGGGCGCGGGGGCAGGCCGGGCGGGGCAGGCGGGCGCTTGAGGCCGGGCGGGGCAGGGGGACCTTCCAGGCCCGGGGGCGCGGGAGGTTGCTGAGGCAGTTCGTTGACCAGTTCACGCCAATTCTGCCGTTCGTCGGGGGCCATCAGCTTCCATAACTGGGCGTTCCGAAGGAACTGGCGGCGTTGATCAAGGCTGAGGCGGGCAAACTTCTCGAACGAACGGATGGCCTTGGCGCGGTCTGTCGGGGAGAGGTTAGCGAACTTATAGAGGGTTCTTTCGATTTGCCGGCGTTCCGGCTCGCTCAGGGTATTGCAGGCCTCCTGCTGCTCTTCCGGGGTGAGGTCGAAGAATCGTTTGAAGCGGGCGGTAATTCTTTGCTGTTGGATGCGGGGCAGGGCTTGCCACTGGAGGATGCCGCGGTCAAGTTTGGCCTGTTGGGCCGGGGAGGCGGGCGGAAGGGGGGGCGGCCCGGTCTTGAGATCGGTGAAGAAGCGGATGGCGGCGGTATTGGTGAGCAGCTCCTGTTGTTTGCTGGCGGGGAACTGGTCCCAGGCGAGCAATCGTCTTTCGATCTCGCTACGCTCGCTCCGCGGCACCAGGGCCAGGAGAGCAAAGCGATTGGAGGCGGATGTGTTCATCAGGGGCCAGAGGTAGTAGAAGAGTTCCGTGGCTTTGAGGCGCAACTCGCGCCGGTTCGGGCTCATGGATTCGTACTCGCGGACTTTGGCCAGGATTTGTCTTTGGATGTCCGGGGGGCGGCCGGCGAGGAATTGCTTCCGTTCCGCGGGATTCATGGCAAGCAACTCGCGGAACGTCTCGACGGGCGACCGGGCGGCGATTGCGTTGGTGGGGGTGTCGCCTGCGGATGGAGCGGGCGGGGGCGGCAGAGTATGAGACAGGAGCGGCCCTCCGGCAAGTTCCTGGGGCGCGGCCCAGGAGGCGAGCAGGGAGTGCCTGAGCGAGGCCCTCCCGGTCCATACGCACGCAACCAGGGAGACGGCCATCACGCCCGCCAGCCAAAGGCCCTTTGTGGAGGAACGGTTCATATTATTTCAGCAGGTGCAGCAGTTCAATGTCCGCCGGTGGCGTGCGGTCGAGCACCTGGATGGCGTCGAAGTTGGTGAGAATCTGGGGGCTGGGCAGGGACACGACATCAGCGATGGCGACTACGCTTCTGATGAGCTGTGCGCGCTGAAAGGCCAGGACCTCATGGTAAGAGAGCAGGCTGGTGCCCAGGAAAATCGCCGCGAACGCCGCCTTGGGCAACCAAGGGAGGCGGCCAGGCCAGACAAGCCAGCGCAATCGCACCGGCCGCGAGAGGACGCCCGCTTCCCGGCCGGCAGCCTCCAGGGCCAGCGCCGTGAAATTGCTGGGCACGGCCGCATCGGGCAGTTGGTCCAGGACGCGGTTCAGGGCGGCTTCGGTCCGCCACTCGGCCAGCGCTTCAGGATGCCCGGCGAGCCATGCGCGCAACTCCGCCTGCTCAGCCGGCGTGAGGTCTCGCCGCCAACTCAATTCCCGCCAACGCTCGCATCTCAGATTGTCTTTCATAAGCCTCGCCGAAGTTCTAGAGATTTGATAACCGCGCGGAGACGAAAGTTGCGTTCATCGAAGGTCCTCGGCCGAGAGGCCGCCACGAGGACGCCGTTCAGGGCGCGTCGCTCCACACCCCGCTGCGCAGGTAGGGTTTGAGTTTGTGCTTCAGGGTCTCGCGGCCGCGGTGGATAAGGGATTTGGTGGCGGAGACGGAGCAGCCGAGGACCTTGGCAATTTCCTCGTAGCTCATTTCATCCTGGCGGCACAGCAGGATGGCCGTGCGCTGGTTTTCAGGCAGGTCGGCCAGGGCCTGTTCGATTTTTTGCTCGAGTTCGCCGTGGAGGAGGTTCTCCGGGGGCGGAACCGCTTTCTTGTCTTCGAATTGCTGCAAGGGTTGGTCGTCCTGCTCGGGTCGGGTGGCATCCATGGACTCGGAGGGATGGCGGGAGCGACGCCGCAGTTCGTTGAGGGCCAGGTTGCGGGCGATAGTAAAGAGCCAGGTCGAGAACTTGGCGGAGACCTCGTAGCGATGGGCGGAGCGAAAGACCTGGACAAAGACGTTTTGGGCGACGTCTTCGGCTTCGGTCGGGTCGTGGAGCATCCGGTACACGAGGTTCAGGACCGGCCGCTTATACTTGTCCACGAGCGCGGCAAAAGCGGTGCCCTCGCCCTGTTTAACGCGTAACATCAAGGCGGCATCGGGTTCCAGCTCAGCGGACATGCTAGGGCATCTTATCAAACACCGGAAAGCTCACAAGGTTTGACGCGGCTTGCGTTTGGGGCGTTTCTCACCCAAGCTTGGAAGTGGAATGCAGGAATTGCTCAAGAAGATCGAGGCCAGCGCCGCCGCGCGGCTGTCGCTGCCCCCGGGCCGGGAGCCGGCGCAGGAGTTGGCGCGCTACAAGGCCTTTCTGAAGGTCGAGACCCATCGGCTCAAGATGCTGCACCGGGCCGGCGGAGGCGGTCTGGAGGTGTGCCACGCGCGGTCGGTGATGATGGACCTCTTGCTGCGCCATCTGTGGGGCACGGCGAAGGCGAATCTGACCGAGGCGGCGCGGAAGGAGTTTCCGCACCTGGCCCTGGTGGCGATCGGGGGTTACGGGCGTGGGGAGCTCAACCCGCACAGCGACATCGACTTCATGTTCCTGCACAGCGGGCAGGTTGCCGGAAACCGGCCGCTGCCCTATTTGTCCAAGATCATTGACGGCATTCTGTACCCGCTCTGGGACATCGGGCTCAAGGTCGGCCATTCGGTGCGGAGCATCGAGGATTGCGTGAAGGTGGCCAACACCGACATGCAATCCAAGACCTCGTTGATCGAGGCCCGGCTCGTCGTGGGAGACGAGGACTTGTTCCTGAAGTTCCAGAAGGCCCTGGTCAACAAGTGCGTCGAGGGGCATGTCGAGGAATATATCGCGATGCGCGTTGCGGACCAGGCCGCGCGGAGGGAGAAGTTCGGCAATTCGGCCTGCATGCAGGAGCCTAATCTGAAGAACGGCTGCGGCGGGCTGCGGGACTTTCAGAACCTGCTGTGGATGGCATTTTTCAAGCATCGCACGCGGTCGCTCACGGAATTGCAGGCGCAGGGCCTGATCAGCGAAAAGGAGCGGAAGCAACTCGAGGGGGCCTACGACTTCCTGCTGCGCGCGCGCACGGAGATGCACTATCACCTGAACCGGGCCATGGACGTGCTGACCAAGAACCTCCAGCCGACGGTGGCCCACAACCTGGGCTTTACGGAGCGGTCCCCCAGCGAGCGCATCGAGCGGTTCATGCGGGAGCTGTATATGCGCTCCAGGAACGTCTTTCTCATCACCCGCACGCTGGAACAGCGTTTGGCCCTCCAGCCCGAGGTCCCGCGCCGTTTGTCCCTGCGCTCCTTCCTGCCCGGCGGCCGCAAGCCGGTCATCGAGCCGGTCGATGGTTTCAAGTTCTGCGACCACGAGATTCACGCGGTATCCGACCGTGTTTTTCGCGAGCAGCCCTGCCGGCTGATGCGCGTGTTTCTTTACGCCCAGCAACGCGGTCTGCGCCTGCACCCCGACCTGGCGCAACTCATCCGGAAGGAGTTGCTGCTGGTGGATCGGACCTTCCTCATGGACCAGCACGTGCGGGAGACTTTCCTGACGATCCTGGACCAACGCGGCAACGTCGCCCCCATTCTGCGCACGATGCACGAGGTCGACTTCCTGGGCCGCTATATTCCTGAGTTCCGCAAGCTGACCTGCCTTGTGCAGCATGAGTTCTACCACCTATACGCGGCCGACGAGCACACGCTCGTCTGCCTCGAACAGCTTGATCGCGTCTGGAACGCCAAAGCCCCCCCTTACACCGAGTATGCCGAGCTGCTACACAAGGTGGAGCGGCCCTTTATCCTGTACCTGGCCTTGCTTCTCCACGACCTGGGCAAGCCCGAGGGTCACGGTCATCCGGCCTTGAGCGGGGAGATGGCCCTGCGCGTGGCCAAGCGCCTGGACCTCGACGGGGCAGCCACTCACACCCTCCGCGTGATCATCGAGAACCATCTCTTGCTGGCCAGCATCTCCCAACGCCGCGACCTCGACGACCCGTCCGTCATCCGGCACGTGGCCAAACAAATCCAAACCCCCGAGACCCTCGGGATGCTCACGTTGCACACCTTCGCGGATTCCCTGGCCACAAGCGACAAGCTCTGGAACGGTTTCAAGGACTCGCTCCTTTGGGCGCTGCACAACAAGACCATGGCGCTGATGACCGGCGGGACGGAGTTTGTCCGCACTGACGAGATGCACCGCGAATTGTTGCGCCAGGAGGTCAACCGCCTGCTGGCGGGCAGCGCCGACCCTGCCGAACTGCAGGCCCATTTCACCAAACTGCCTCCGCGCTATTACCAGCTCCATTCCGCGCGCGAGGTCATCGCCGACCTCGTCCTGGTGAACCGGTTCTTGCGCCTCCAGGTCCTGGAAGACCAGAATGTGCTCGGGCCGATCGTGAGTTGGCAGGACCAGCCGGATCGGGGCGCCAACCTGGTGAAAGTCTGCACCTGGGACCGCGAAGGGCTCTTCAGCAAGATAGCAGGCTCTTTCAGCGCCGCCGGCCTCAACATCCTCAGCTCCCGCGTTTTCACCCGCTCCGATGGCATCGCCCTCGACGCGTTTCTGGTTACCGATGCCCGCAACGGCAGCCTTGCGGGCCCCGAGCAGCGGGACAAGTTTCAGGAGGTCCTCAAGAAGGCCCTCGCCGGAGGCGGCGTCGATTTCCCCGCCCTCATCGCCCGCCAGAAGATTACACGCCCTCTTTACCAGGCCTATTCCGGCGAGCACATCTCGACCCAGGTCCGCTTCGAGGACGAGGCTTCCGACACCCGCACCATCATCGAGATCGAGACCGAAGACCGGCTCGGCCTCCTTTACATCATCTCGCAGACGCTGGCGGAGTTGAACCTTGACATCTCCAACGCGAAGATTCTCACCGAGAAAGGCGCGGCGATCGACAGCTTTTACGTCCGGGAAACCAACGGCGCGCGCGTCAGTTCACCCGAACGGCGCACCGCCATCGAGCGGCGCCTGCGCCGAGCTATCCAGAAACTGGCGGAGCGCTCCGGCGAAGCATAGCCGGCCGGAGGGTGCTATATCCGCACTCCCGCAGCCCGGTAGAACCGCTGTACGCGGGCCATCTCCTCCTCGAGTTCCAGGACGCCAATTGACCGCACCATCTGGCCGATCGTCGTTTTGGGATCATTGGACCAGAAGATGCCGCAATCCTCGTCTTCGTAATAGCGGAAACCGACCTTGTCGCCAAAGGCTTTCCGGAGGGCTTCGCCGTTTCGCAGCTTCGCGCTCCAAGGGAGCAGGGCGTAACTGAGGTCCAATTCGTGAACCAGGATGCTTTGCGGCGGCCTGACCTGCGCGGCGATCTTACCCGTCGGCTCAAAGATGGACGCGTTGTGCCTCCAGGTGCTGGAGGCAATGTAGCAGCGGTGCTGCCTGGCTCGGAACGCGGGTTGAGATGTCTGCGGCGATTGGGTGGGCCAGGCGATGAGCTCCGCTCCGCGGCGGGCCAGTTCCGCCCAGCCGCCGCCGAAATTCATGTCGTAGCAGATTTGAATTCCCAGTTTCCCGAAATCGCAGTCGAAGACGGGCAGCGCGTCGCCGGGGGTGGCGCCGCCCTCCATGGTTCGGCGTTCGAGCGAGACCACCAAATGCACTTTGCGGTAGGTTCCCAGCACGTCACCTTTGCGTCCGAGGAGGATCGCCGCATTCGAGCACACCCGTTTTTCTCTTGAATCCAACAAGTAAGTGGGAACGACGATATGGCAGGCGTGCTCGCGGGCCTTCCGAGCGAAGGAATCCTTGAATTCTCCCTCGAAGGAGACCGAATGGGCCACGGCGTCGTCGCCCGCTTCGCCGGTGATCGCCGTCTCCGGCAGAACGGCGAGGTCGAGACCGCGGCCATAGGCTTGTTTGGCCTGGGCGGCCATTTGGTCTATGATGCCGGTGAGTTGCTCCGAGCGTTTGGACAGCCCGGGATACTCCCCCCAAAAGGACTGCATGACGGTGCCGACGATGACCTTTCGGGGAGGGGTGTCGGAGGTGGTTCGGACTTGTCCCTCCTCCTCGGAGGCCAGTGCGGGGACAGCGTCAAGAGCCGCGACGCCGCTCAGCGTCGCCAGGAATGTTCTTCGGTGCATTTGCGAGTTCTCCTGCGAGGTGAACAACAGTTCTATTTTTCTCAATCATAACTCCCGCGCAAGGACAGCGCCAGGGCTAAGGAGGCTATTCAGAATAGCATGAACACTTTCGCGTGGTCGTTTGACCGCTGGCTTCGTTGCTCGCTCGTTCCAGACCGGTGCGGGTATGCGTCTCGCTAGCGCCTCGCCAGCGGAGGTCCGGAGCGGCGAGCCGAACGAGGGGGAATCATCGTGCGAGGCTGAAAATGGGCTGCTTGCGTGAGGGGAGCCATGATGACGTGAAGGACTCCCTCATCGCACCTCGAATTGACCTTTGACCCGAATGTCCTCGGACGAACTGCCCACCAGGACCTCGAACGCGCCCGGTTCGACGACAAATCCGCGAGTCTTAACATCGTAGAATGCGAGCTTCTCAGCCGGCAGCGCAAAAGTGACCGCCTTCTTCTCCCCTGGACGCAACGCAACACGCTCGAACCCCCGTAATTCCTTCAAGGGCCGCCTTACGCTGGACGCCACCTGGTGTATGTAAACCTGAACCACTTCGTCGCCTGCCCGGTCTCCTATATTCTCGACCTCCACACTCACCGCGACCTTGCCGGTTGGCGGGATGTGCTGGGGCCGGGTCTGCAGATCGGAGTATTTGAACGCGGTGTAGCTTAGGCCGTGGCCGAAGGGAAAGAGAGGTTGTCCCTCCAGATACATATAGGTAAAACCCTTACTGACGTCATATTCGTCCTGGGCGGGCACCTGGCTTTCAGAGGCATAGACAGTGTGCGGCAGACGGCCCGCGGGGTTGACCTCGCCAAAGAGCACGTCGGCGATGGCGTCGCCGCCCTCGACACCATTCCACCATGCCTCGATCATGGCGGGCACATTCTCTTTAAGCCACGGCACTGCCAACGGACCGGCGTTCATGAGCACGACGACGGTCTTCGGGTTAGCCGCCAGCACTGCCTTGACCAACTCCTCCTGGCGGCCCGGCAGCCGGAGGCTGGGGCGATCATGTCCTTCCGATTCGATGCGGCTGTCCGTGCCGATGCAAAGGATCGCCACGTCCGCGTTCCGGGCAGCCGCGGCAGCCTGGGCGATTGAGTCCGCTTCGTTGTCGGATGCCGCCCCCTCGCTCGATTGGGCGTTGGGGGCTTGGCTGATCCGGCATCCGCGAGCGTAAAGCACCTCGGTCCCCGGGACGGCGCGGTTTCGGATGCCCTGGAGCGGCTTGACCGGCCCGTCGGCCTTGCCGCTGTAGCCGCCCGCCGTAAACGTATCGGCGTGAGGACCGAGGACGGCGATCCTCGTGAGTTTGCCCTTGTCCAGGGGCAGGAAGTGGTTTCGATTGACGAGCAGCACGATGGACTCGCGGGCCGCCTCCAAGGCCAGCGCCCGATGCTCCGGGCTGCATATTGCCTTAGTGGGGATTCGGCTGTAAGGCACCAACTCCGGGGGATCGAACTCGCCCAGGCGGATGCGGTCGCGCATGAGGCGGAACACAGCGTCGTTGAGCCGCGCCTCAGGTAGAAGCCCCTGCCGAACAGCGGCGGGAAGATAGGTTTCAAACTCCTTGTCGGAGAAGTCGCAGCCGGCCATCAGGGATTTGGCCACGGCATCCTCGTAAGTCATTTGGCCTTTCATGTGCCCGCTGACCATGCTGTTCACCCCGCCCAGGTCCGACACCACAAAACCCTGGAAGCCCCATTGCTTCTTCAGTATGTCGGTGAGCAGCAGGGGGTTGATATTGCTGGGAACACCGTTGATGGCGTTGTAAGAGGCCATGACCGACTGGGCTTGGCCCTCGACGATGCAGTCGCGAAAGTGCGGCAGCCAGTACTCGTGGAGCATCCGCTCCGGCACCGTAGCGGAAAGTTGCTGGCGCCCCTGCTCGACGTTGTTGACCGCATAGTGCTTGAGGGTGGAGACCAGCTTGAGGTGCTTCGGGTCATCGCCCTGCAGGCCTTTGACATACGCCACACCGAGCCGGCCGGTCAGGTAAGGGTCCTCGCCGTATGCCTCTTCGTTGCGCCCCCAGTAGGGGTTTCGTCCGATGTTGATGACAGGCGCGCGATAGATAAGACCTTTGTGCTCCCCCGGAAAGTTCGGGTCCTGGCGCCAGCCGTTATATATCGCGCGCGCTTCGTCCGAGATGGCCGTGGCAACCTCATGCACCAGGTTGGAATCCCATGTCGCCGCCATCGCCAGTGACACCGGGAACATCGTTGTCTGCCGGTCCCAGCAGACGCCATGGAGGCACTGGTTCCAGCCATCGCACTTGATGCCAAACCGTTCCACCGTCGTCCCCTTGTGGTTGAGGAGCATCGCCTTCTCCTCCAGCGTCAGACGCGAGATCAAATCTCGAGTGCGGTCCTCGGCGGATTGGGCTGGGTCCAGATAGAGGGGCCTTGGCGGGGATTCGGCGGCGCGAAGTCCATTTCCGAACCCGGCAAGGAGCCCAAGAGCCACCAGCCAAGAATGAGAGCCGGAGCCAAATATGGTCTTCATTGCGTGCAAAACCGTGGTGCCGCTTGGATTCCGCTTTTCATGGTCTCCCCTTTTATGATAATTGAGCGTCGCTGGACAGGCATTTTTCCGGAGCATCCATGCGCGCTGCGCGAATATGAAACAAACGGCATTGGCGGTCCTCCTTCTTGTCATTCCCCTTGTCGCAAGGCCGGCGGTGGAGCCGGCTCCAACCGGCGGCATCAGGGTGTATGCCGACAACCCATTCTACTGGGAATACCAGGGGAAACCGGTGCTGCTGCTGGGCGGGTCTTCGGCCCCAAAGGGCGGGCTGAACGATGAGGGAATGTTCCTGTGGCCGGACGTGGCCGGCAGTCTGGACAAACTCGTTTCGGCCGGAGGCAATTATACGAGGTGTCTTGTATCGGGTCGATTGCGCGGCGAGCCGCTGTGGCCCTTCTCGAGCGCCGAGGGGCGTTTTGACTTGGATCGCTGGGACGAGGCCTACTGGCATTGCTTCGAGAGCTTTCTGACGGAGACCCGGAAGCGCGGGGTCATTACCGACATCGAGGTGTGGGCCACGTTCGATTACGCGCGCCTGCCCTGGACCAAGAACCCCTTCAACCCGATCAATAACCGAAATTATACGACCCAGGAGAGCGGTCTTCCGGCCGAGGTCAATAGTCCTGCCTATTTGGCGAAGAATCCGTTTTACGAGACGGTGCCGGACGAAGGAAAAATGCCGGCGGTGCTCCGATATCAACAGCGCTTTGTGGATAAGGTCCTGTCTTATACGCTACGGTTCGGGAATGTTTTGTACTGCATGGATAATGAAACCGCCGGCGGTCCGGCCTGGGGCGCGTATTGGGCCCGCTACATCCGCGACGCCGCGGCCAGGGCCGGGGAGAAGGTTTGCGTCACCGAGATGTTCGAGTCGCACGACCTGGAGCATGCTTCCTACCGCAACGTGACCGATTATCCTCAACTCTACGACTTCATCGAGGTTTCACAAAACAACCACCAAACGGGCCAGACCCATTTCGACAAGATTCAGGGGCTGCGGCAGCGCATCCTCGCGGCGCCCCGTCCGCTGAGCAACGTCAAAATCTACGGGAGCGACGGGGGCGGGTTGTTCGGCACCGGCCGGGAGGCGACTGAACGGTTCTGGCGAGACATTTTCGCCGGCTGCGCTTCGGCTCGCTTCCATGAAAAGCACCTCGGGGACAGCGAGTTGGCCCTACGGATGGTGCGGAGCGCGCGAGAGGTGACCCGTGCCTTTGATCTCTTTCATTGCGCGCCGCATAATGAACTCCTGGCAGACCGGGCGCCGAACCAGGCCTACTGCCTGGCGAACCCGGGCAGAGAGTATGCAGTCTATTTCCCCGCGGCGGGCCGGGTCCAGCTCGACACCCCCGGGCTCGGAGGCCAGGCTGAGTTGCGCTGGTACGATATTGACCGCGGAACCTGGATGGAACCGGCGCGGGTCCCCGATGAGAGGCCCATCGCGCTGTCCACACCGGGTGAGGGTCAGTGGGCCGTCCTGGTTCGAGCCGGTCGGAGTCCGCGATAGGACCTGTTTATCACTGCGCTCGGGGCTTTCGGCCCGCGATCTGACTTTCCGCAGACCAGGTCGAGCCGTTGTGTTGGTTCCCCGTCGTTGCGTAGCCTCTGGCGCGGATTCTGGCTTGAGGCGGCAAGGTCACGCCGGCAAGCTGCCAAACCCCGTCCTTGAAGGTCCCTTCCCCGAGGCCCACCCAGTCTGTGCCGTTGGTCGAGAAGTCGAAAGTAACCCGGGACTCCTCGGGGTTGGCTCTTCCCAGCCGCCAAGTGATGGTCGAGCCGTCGTATGCCAAGCTTTGGATCGCGCGCGCGATGTTGCTGTGCGAACCTGCGCTCATACGCGCTTGCGAGTTGGTCCGAGAGCTCCCCTGTCCACCCACCATGATGCTTCCACCCGCGTGCGGGCCGGGACCATTGGCCGTAAAGCGCGCGCCCGATCTGGAAGCGCCGCCGAGGGCGAAGGAACCGCCAAAGCCGCCTGCGGGAACGCCCGTTTGTGTCCCCAGTTGGAGGAGACCACCTCCGGCTGGCGTTGGCGAAGTGAGTCCAAGCCCCGGGTCTGTGCTCGACAGGCAATTCGTTTGAGGTCCCTGCCGCGGTGACTCGTCCGCCACACCGGGGCCGGCATTGTCGTCTTGGACCCGCGGGGGAGGCGAATCTGCCGGCGTGGCGGCGGTGACTTCTTTGGGGCCGGTTAAATGCGTTTTGGCCTCAGCGGCCGCCGCCATTGCGAACTGGGACGCCACTGGAGCAATACTCACCGGAGACCGACCCAGAACCTGCCGCTTCGCTTTGTGGTTGGACGCGAACCAGAGGGTGCTTGCCGCCAGGACCACGGCCAGGCCTGCCAAAGCCAGCTTCGCCCCGGCGGCGGCGACTGGAACGGAGGTCGAGGCCGCCTTGGTGAGGGCTATCTTGGCCAGGCTGGCGCGCACGGCATCGGAAATGGCCGGGCGGCTCAGCAATAGGAGCCCTTGCAGGGCCGCGGCGTCGGTTACCTTGCCGCGGGCGCGCAATTTGCGGCGCAACTCGTCCAGGCCCTCCGCCAGGCGGCGCGATACGGTGGGCTGTGACATGGCCTTGGCGGCCGCGATTTCGGTCGTGTTATGGCCCTCCAGAAAGTGCATAGCCACCAGCTCCCGCAGGCCCTGCGGGAGTTCTTCGAGGGCTTCATCGACCGCGGCTTCGAGGCTCGGCCAGGCATGAGGCGCGCCGCTCTGGGCATCGAGGGCGTAAGTCTCCTCCCGGCGCCTGCGCGAGGCCCTCTGCCGAATCAAGTCCACCGCGCGGCGGGTGGCTACCCGATGAAGCCAACTGCCCAGCGAGCCGTTGATGCGGCCCGCGCTTTTCGAGAATTGGAGGAACGTCTCCTGGGCCGCATCGGCAGCCTCGACGTCATCGCCCAGGATGCGGCGACAGGTCCCATAGACCATGGCCCCGTGGCGGTCCACAATGGCGCCGAAGGCCTCCTGGTCGCCCAGGCGGGCGAAACGCGTCGCCAGCGCCCGGTCGGTCTCTTGCAGGTCCAGGCTTTCGAGCTTATTCATGAGACTCTGTTCTTTTACAGCGGCGAACCGATCAGGGCCAGCGCAGACGGTAGAAGCGACTTGGATACTTTGCCCACTGGGGATCGCTGAAATAAAACAGGCCGCCAGTGAGGAGATTCGTGGTCATCGGAGACCAGACGGGGCTGGTGAGGCTCGTGCTCGCCTCCACAACGACGGTCATGCCACTGGCCCAGTTGACGTTGAACCCGAATTGATTGGATTTAACCCCGAAGGCGGCATCACCGGTTTGCACCCGGGGAGTCCACAGGACGGTTGGGAGGCCGGTGGAGTTGGTGCTCCATCCTGTCGTTCCGGGAAGGTAATAGACGGTTGCGGTGTCGCCGGAGAACGCTTCAAAACCGATGGCGGGAGCGTTACCCAGGAAATAGACTCCCTCAAGACTTAGGCTGTGCCAAAGCGCATAGTTGCCGATGTTTGTGACGCTGTTCGGGATCGTGAGGTTAATCAGGCTCGTGCCGTATCCGAACGCCAAAGCTCCGATGCTGGCGACCCCGGCAGGGACCGTATAGGTTCCGGCTCTGCCTGCGGGGAACTGAATGAGCGTCCGTTGGCTCTTGTCGAACAGGACTCCGTCCAGACTGCTGTATGCCGGATTGAGGGCGTCCACCGTTATCGCGCCAAGGCTGGCGCAGTCGCTGAACGCCGCATAGCCGATGCTGGTGACGCCGCCGCCAATGGCGACGTTGGTCAAGCCGGCGCAGAGATAGAACGCCGAACCGCCGATGTTTGTGACGCTGTTCGGAATCGTGAGGTTAATCAGGCTCGCGGAGTATGCGAATGCCCAATCTCCGATGCTGGCGACGCCGTCGGGAACCGCATAGCTTCCGGCTTCGCCCGCGGGGAATTGAATGAGCGTCCTTTGGCTCTTGTCGAACAGGATTCCGCCCAAACTGCTGTAAGCCGGATTGAGCGCATCCACGGTGATCGCGGCAAGGCGGGTGCAGTATCTGAACGCCCCATCCCCGATGCTGGTGACGCCGTCGCCGATGGTGACGCTGGTCAGGCTCGTGCAGGAATAGAACGCCATCTCGCCGATGTTCGTGACGCTGTTCGGAATGGCGACGCTGGTCAGGCCGGTGCCGTCGAACGCACCGTTCCCCATGCTGGTGACGCCGTTCGGGATCGCGATGCTGGTCAGACGGGTGCCCTCGAATGCCCAGGCCCCAATGCTGCTGACATCGGCGCCGATCGTGACACTGCTCAGGAGGGTTCCAGCGAATGCCGAGTCACCAATGCTGGTGACGCCGTCTCCGATGAAGGCGTTGGTTAGGCTGGCGCAGGAAAAGAACACGGAACCTCCCATGTTGGTCACGCTGTTCGGGATCGTGACGTTGGTCAGAGCCGTGCCCTGGAACGCAGCGTTGCCGATGCTGGTGACGCTGTTCGGAATCGCGATGCCGGTCAAAGCCGTCCCCTCGAACGCAGAGTTTCTGACGCTGGTGACGCCGGCGCCTATCGTGGCGCTGGTCAGCCTGGCGCACAGAAAGAACGCGGAGTTTCCGATGGTAATGACGCTGTTGGGGATCGTGACGCTGGTCAGTCCCGTGGCCAGGAACGCCCCATCCCCGATGCTGGTGAGGCCGGCACCCATCGTGACATTGGTCAGGCTGGAGCATTCAGAAAACGCGGAGTCCCCAAGGCTGGTAACGCTGTCCGGAATCGTGACACTGTTCAAGCCGGCCCCCCGGAACGCTGAGTTTCCAATGCTGGTAACATTGGTGCCGATCGTGGCGCTGGTCAGGCTGGAGCAGCTCGAGAACGCAGAGTTTCCGATGTTGGTGGCACCGTTGGGGATCGTGATGCTGATTAGTCCGCTGCCCTCGAACGCCGAGTCCCCAATGCTCGTGACGCCGGCGCCTATCGTGAGGTTGGTCAGACTGACGCACTCGGAAAACGCAGAGTCCCCCAGGCTGGTGACGCTGTCCGGAATTCTGACGCCGGCCAGATTGGGGCAGAAGCCGAACGCAGAGTTTCCGATGTTGGTGACGGTGTTGGGGATCGTGACGTTGATTAGCCCGCTGCCCTCGAACGCCGAGTCCCCAATGCTAGTGACGCCGGCGCCTATCGTGACGTTGGTCAGGCTGGAGCACGCCGAAAAGGCAAAGTCCCCCAGGCTGGTGACGCTGTCCGGAATTCTGACGCCGGCCAGATTGTAGCAGAAGAAGAACGCAGAGTTTCCGATGTTGGTGACGCTGTTGGGGATCGTGACGCTGGTCAAACTGGCGTCTCGGAACGCATTAGTACCGATGCTGGCGACCGGCAGGCCATTGAGCATGCTTGGGATGGAGACGGACCCGCCAGGACCAGTGTATCCCGTGATCGTGATCGCGCCGTTGTTGGTCGTGTAATTGAATTGGGCTTGAGCCACCGCAGGCAGCGTCGCCAGCGACAGCAGCAGCAGGCTGGCGCCCCAGGCGGCCCTCAATCGCCTGGCTCCCGCCTTTGGGCAGTGTGAGCCCGCGGAGGGCGTTTTCGATACGATGCAGATTTCTGTTTTCATGGGTCGCCGCCTTCTGAATTCCCAGACCCCTTCATTGTGTCTCTTATCATTCATAAGGAGCCCTTTGCTCATAGCTTAGTCGGAGCCGGAGCCGTGATTTATTCAGGGCAGGCGGGTTTATTGAGGCGGTGCTGACCTGGGCGGCCGGCCCAGGCTTGCATGGGCCGCGCCGTCGGCGCTATGAAAAGGCTAGCGGTTCGCAAAACGTTCCGCGGTGGGCGCTGTCCAATCTCCGTGCGTGCGCATTCCCGAAAACAAATTCGCGTCATGAAAGCGGCGAATTCGCTCCTCTGCTGTCTCGCCTTCGCCGCGCGTGCGGGCCTGTCCGCGCAAGAAGCCACGCCAGCCCACGGCGGGCCGGAGGTCGTGCATACCGTCTATCTCGAATACCAGGAGGCCGACCGCGGCCTCGTCTCCTGGGTTTTCCTGGTTCCGCTCCAAAACGCGC
Source organism: uncultured Verrucomicrobiota bacterium (assembly GCA_964653485.1). Taxonomy (GTDB): domain Bacteria; phylum Verrucomicrobiota; class Verrucomicrobiia; order Limisphaerales; family UBA8199; genus CAVQND01. Next base: position 25,965 of record CAZZFF010000019.1, read on the forward strand.
GGTTCAGCAAAGAGCCGGATTTCGGCCGGCGGCGAGTGTGCCGCGGGAGCCTGCGGCTGGGGAGCGAGCCCGAGGATGCCGTTCCTTTCGCGTGGGATCCGGGCCAGGCCAAACTTTACCTGGACCTCAACCGGAACGGGGACCTGACGGACGACCCGAACGGCGTGTTTTCAGCCAGGTCGCGCAGCGATCAGACCTTTACGAACCTCCATATAGAATTCAAGACGCGCATAGGCACCCGTCGCCTGTTGGCCGATTTGAGCCTCTACCAGACGGGCCTCCGGTGGGGCAACCGGCTCATGGTTACGCTGGCCTGCCACTCCTTCTGGGCTGCCAAAGTGCTGCTGCAAGGCCAGGAATGGCAGGTGGGTCTTGTGGAGAATCTCGCCGGCCAAACTCCACGCCGCAACGGAACCATCGAAGTCGGCCTTGGCAGGCTGGGTTCGGCCGAGGACGGCTACCTGCTGCTGCGCCCTTGGGAATCGCGGAACCAGCCTTTCAACCTGCAAGACGGCTCGCTGGACGGCTTCAACTTCCGCCGCGACCTCTTCATCGGCCACCAGGCATACCAGGTGGATTGGGCCTACGACCAGCATGACGGCGCGCCTGGATTCAAACTCGAATTGAGAGAGTGCTTCGCCGCGTTGGGAGAACTCAGGCTCACCGGCAGGTTCATCCAACGGCTTGTCCTGACCGGCACGCCGAACCCGCCCGCTGCCGGGCCGTTCACCGTGGTGCTGGACAGGCCGGAACCGACGGTCAGAATCCCTGTGGGCAGCTATAGCCAATGCCGGATTCAGCTTGAGGCGGGAGGCGCGCAGGCCTGCCGCTTGGAGCAAGCGAGCCCGGTGATGCCGGTCGGCCCCAGCAACGCCGCCGTTCTCACCGCCGGCGGGCCGCTCACCAACACCGTGCGTATCGTTCCCGATGAGGGCTCTTTGTCGCTGACCTATCAACTGGTCGGGGCCGAAGGCGCGCTTTACCAGTTGCTGCACCAGGACCGGAGGCACCCCCCGAGCTGGGTGGTTTATCGGAAGGGCGAGGCCATCGATACCGGCTGGTTCCGGTTCGGCTGAGGGAGCACTTGCCGGTACTCATGGCGAGTACCACTGACCGCCACAGGCGTGCTCCAAGTCACCGCTTCCGAGGACCTGGGCGGCCTGGGGGCCAAAGACGGTCCGCCGGTCGACTATCAGCCGCGGAGACGGATGGCTCCGTCCGTCTCAACCACTGCGCTGAGGTCGGAAGACTCGCTGCCGCCGCTCGTGCCGGGGTTGGGGTTGCTGCTCCTGCTGGCGCTCAAGGCCAACCGCCGGCCTCGGGCCTGGTGGATCGGTCTGCCGGTCCTCTGCGGTCTTGGCCTGCGCGCGTTCTTGCCTGCCACGCTTCTTTCTCTGCCCGCCCAGGTTCCGGCGTCACTGGCCGCGGTGGTCCGGCTCTCCGCCGGTGGCGCGGCGTTGCCGCCCTCCGACCTGCTGGACATCCTCGTCCAAAGCGTCCCGGCCTTGGCCTTCGCGGTCGCGGCAGTGTGGTTGCTGGGGGATTACCTGCCCCCGAAGCACCGGTTCCTCACGTTCCTCGCTGTCCTATTCGTATTGGGCGGCCTGGCGGTGCCGCTGTCCTGCCAGCTTGATCTGGACAAAGTGGCGGGTCTCTTGGTCCCCGGCGCGAACGCGGATACCGACCTGGGAATCCCTGCCTGCGCCGAACTGACGGGGCTGGAGGCCTTGGTGATTGCCGTGTCACTGATGCTGGCAGGGAGGCTGTGCCGCCGATGCCACCCGTTGCGGCTGTCGCTTTGGCTGCTTGCCTGGTTATTGATCGTCTGGCTGGCCGTGGTCGTGCTCGTGATGGCAACAACAGTTGTGGTCGACAGCGCGCAGCCTTCGGCGCCGGCGATACTTGGCGGTGTGTTTGGCCTGGCGGGCTTCGACTTCGCGCTGCTGCTTCCGTTCCTGATTCTCTCCTGGACCAACGCGCTTTACCGTGCTCGGTTGGAGCGAATGTTGGGCCTGGAAGCCAGCGAATTGGCGGGCGGGGAGCATCCTGTCTCGAAGCCCGAGTGCGCGGACATTTCGTGACGGCTCAGATGGGCCGCCGGCCGCTCGGCGACCGCTTCGTGTTATCAAGCAGTTCGATGCCTGGTTTGGAAAAGCGAATGCGCCGGGCTTTGTAGAGCGTGCCCAGGGCTTGTTTAAAAGCGTTCTTGCTGACGCCGAAGGCGCGGCGAACCGCCTCGGGTGGGCTGTCGTCGTCCAAGCCCAGGCGGCCATTGCTGCGCTGGAGTTCGAGGACGATGCGCCGGGCCAGCGGCGCCACGCGCTGGTAACCAGCCTGGTCGAGGCTCAAGTCGATTTTGCCGTCGGGCCGGAGCGCCCGCACAAAGCCCTTGAGTTTCTGGCCGACGGCCACAGGAATAGAAACGCCATCGTGGAAGAGCAAGCCTTGATGCTTGCCTCCCACCAGGGCTCTGTAGCCCAATTGTGTCTTTTCGGTGATGAGGAACTCCACCTGCTCCCCGGCCCGGAGGTTGGGCGGCTCAATTGCCGAGTCTCTGCCCAGTTTCATGGAGGCGACAATTCGCTGGGTCTTTTCGTCCAAGCAGACCCGCACGGCCACATCTTGGCCTACTCGCACCGGACCAGTCTGCTCGCTGAAGGGGAGCAAGAGGTCCTTGGGCAGTCCCCAGTCCAGGAAAGCGCCGACCTGGCGGTTGATGCTGACGACCTTGAGGGTGGCCAGCTCCCCGACGGTGGCGCGCGGGGTTTGGGTGGTGGCGACCAACCGGTCCTCCGAATCGCGGTAAATGAATACGTCGATCCGGTCGCCCGGTGCGAGCCCCCGTCTAATGTAGCGATTGGGCAGGAGAATCTCCCCGAGCTCGCCGCCGTCCAGATAAAGACCCGGGGTCGAATCTCGGAGGACCGTCAGAGTGTTGCGTTTGCCGATGTAGGCCATGAGCTACAGCATACACGATCCAGAGCTTAAACGACCGATCATAATCCCGCGACGGATGGCCGGGCCACGGTGATGGGGGCGGTGTGGAAAAAGTCTTCCGCGCGTCGCCGGAGGTCCTCCAGGGACAAGGCCCGTGCCAGGTCCACGTTGAATTGGTGGCCGAACTTGAAATTGGCCGCGTAGTACTTCGTAAACATTTGCAGCCGCCGCAAGGCCGCGGCGGGCGGGAAATCCTCTGTTATATTCTGGTACATCCTGGCCCAGATGGCCGCGAGGTCCACACATCCAGGCCGGCCCCAGGTGGCAAAGACCCAGGGGCGGACCACGGCCATGCGTCCAAGCATGACCGCGCTCACGGACTGGAAATCGCCCGCCCGCGTTGACACCGCGTCCGGGCCGCTCAGGTCGCCATTAGCGATGAGCGGCAGACGGGTCAAAGAGGCCGCCCAGGGGAATATCTCGTGACGGGCTCGGCGCTTGAGTTTTTCTTCGAAGAACCGCGCGTGCAGGATCACGGCATCCACTCCGCCGTCCTCGATCTGCCGCAACCGTTCCACAAAGGCTGGTTGCCATTCCGGGCGCTGATGCCCAAGCCGGATTTTGGCGGTGAGCATGTGTGGCCAGAGTTTCCGTACTTTGTGGAGCACGGCGCGCAAATCGTCGAGGTTCTCGAATAAGGCGCTGCCTGCCGCGTGGGAGCGAATCGATCTGGCGTTGCAGGCGAGGTTCAAGTCCAGGGCATCGGCTCCGGCCTCGCCCAAGCGGTCCACGATCCGTTCCAGCGGGTCCGCGGCGCTCACCATGAGTTGATAGACCAGGCAGCCTTCCTGCGGGCGGCGGCGCAGCCAGGGTGAGGTCTTGAAGTTCTCGCACAGGATTTGCCGGGCCGCCAGCATCTCGGTCCACAGGGCGCCACAGCCCCCCAAGTCCGCTACCAGCCGCCGGAAGGCGCTATGCGTGTAACCCGCCAGCGGGGCGCAAAAGCGCGCCGGGGCGAAACGCCGGCCCCGGATGACACATTCATCGAACATCGCCGACGATGAACAACCGGGCGGGCTCCGCGGCCACCGCCCGCCGCTCTTCCACGCTCACCCGGGCGTCGGAGGCTCTGACTCTAGCTAAGCTCATGAAGCAACCCTATCCGCCTTGAAACCAAAGGGCAAAAACAAATCCCGTGGATTGGTCCTTGAAATCGGGGGGGACTTGCGCCACAACCCCATCGTGTCCATGAGTCCACCTGCAAGAAAGCGCCGGCGTTGGTTGAGAATTCTCGTTTGGTGTTGCGGGGCGGTCTTGGCGGGCTTCGCAGCGTTGGCGGCGCTGCTGTTGGTTCTCCTGAGCCGCGTTCCGAAATACTACCCGCCGGTCGCTCATCCAATAGAAATCGCCCGCGGCTTCGGGTCGGACACCGATTTGGAAGGCTTTGCCTCCCCTTACATCGGGCACACCGGCAGTTGGGACGGCAAGGGCGGCGCGATATTCGGCGGTTCAAAGGTCCCCGACCTGGACACGGACCAGGCGATGCACCTGCGCTGGACCTTCATGGCGGCGTACTGGAGGGCGCTGGAGCCTGGCGGCCCGGTGGACCTGGCAAGAGAGACTCCCGCGGCGTGGAAAGAGATGGACGCGTTCCTGGCGGCCGCCCACGCGCGGCGCCTGAACATCCTGATGCAAGCCCCGGTGGTCGGGGGCAATGCCGGAGGTCCGCCGAAATGGGCCGGCCGCCGTGAGGAGGGCAAGTCAGCGCCCGCCAATATGGAGGCGGCCGCGGCGTTCGCGGGTAAGCTCGCGGCCCGCTATGCCCCGGGCGGGACGTTGGCCAGGGAGCGGGGGTGGGGCGCGAAGTTCGGCGTGCGCGCGTGGGAACTCGACAACGAGCCGGATGGCTACCTGACACACTGGAAGGGCCAGGCGGCCGATTATGCGGAATTTGTCACCAAGGTCGCGGCGGCCATTCGCCGCGAGGACCCGCGCGCGGTCATTCTCGGGCCTGGCACGATGAGTTCGCGCAATGCCTGCCGATGGATTGAAGGGGCCTTGGACGCGGCGGCCCTCAACGGGTCGCCGGCCTACCGCGTCAGAGGGACGGCTTACTCGATTGGACCGGTATTGGACGCGGTTTCCTTTCATGTTTACGAGGGCTTGGATAGCGCCTTCTCCGGCGGGGATCGCACCGTGGAAGTCGTCTTCAGCGAAATCCGGGGTCTCTTCGAGCGGTATGAAGACCGGTCTCCGAGGTTCCATTACGCAAGGAAAGAGCAATACTGGCATACCGAAGGCAACTTCGATTTTTTCGGGGTCCTGTCCAGGGAGCGGCGCGCGGCCTGGCGCATTCAGTTCTTCACCCGCGCCTTTGCCGCCGGGATTTCCAAGGTGGTCGTCATGGATGCCTCCAAACCGGAGCAAGCCGCCGTCCGCGCTTATGTTGACGCCCTGCCTGACCCGTTTCCGATGCGGCGGGCCGGCGACAAAGTGAAAGTGGTGAGCGGAACCCCGGCCGTCTTCCTGCATTTGGACAGCACCAATGCGGACGCCGGTCGCGTGTGGGTCTTGTGGGCCACGGGCCAAGGCGGCGCGGAAGTGGACGTGCCCGCGATACGAGCGCGCGTCATGCAAGTCTCCGCCGATGCCAGCCGCCTTCCGCTCGAAAGCCCCGGTCACACGGTGAGGGTCCGCCTTAAAGGCGACGCGAAGATGGCGCCTCCGGTGCTGGTCATTGACCGGGAAAGGCTGTGGGGCTCCGATTAGAGGCTTGAGACCCGCGGCCCGCCTGCGCAGCGTATTACAGTTTGCTTCTCTTGGCGCATGAGACCAACGGCGGCACAGGCGAAAAGCCTGCCGCCCTTCGGAGATTGGCGAGATGGACACAATGACCACAAGATGCGTGATTTTCACGCGGAATGCGTGAAAATCACGCATCCTCACAGCGGCAAGGATAAGGAACATGCGGATTTGCCGGGGTTTCGTGTTTGGCACCGGAAATGCTGGTGTTTCGCCGTTACCTCGGTTCGCTGCGGATTCATCTTTGATGAATCCCTGGCGCCCCTGTGTAAAGGCAGTGCAGTTTGGTCCTTTTGGAGCATGAACTCGACGGCGACAGAGTCGAAGAGACGGCCCGAGGGCACGGGCCGCGCGCGTGTGTGGCAGGGTGGGATCCAGCGCTTCTGCGAGGGCTGGGGTTGTCGCGTCTGCACTCCGGATCCGGCGGCCGAGATGGGCCGCGTACCGCGGGGGGGGGGGGGAGGGCGTTGCTGTCGTTGGAGGCAACGCGAGGGTGCGGTCGGTGGTCCTCGAAGCGGTCGCACGGTTGCCCGGGTTCCAGAGCTGCACCCTCTTTGCAACGGGCGCGGAGGCTATCAGGCTCCTGCCGGGCCTGGAAGTGGAAATCGCCCTCGTCGCGCTGACTCTCCCGGACCTCTGCGGCATCAGGTGCGGCAGAGAGTTGCGCACCCGCAAACCCGGCCTCAAGGCCGTCCTGATCGTCTCAGCGGAGGAATGTGCGCTCGCCGGCCATGCCATGGCAAGCGGCTTTGATTACTGCCTTGCGCACCCGTTCGACACGGGCCGCTGTGTGGAGACGCTCCTCTTCGTTTCGGCATGCCAAGCTCGCAGGCCTGGGACGTCACTGGGCCATCCAGGGCCATGCACCCGGTCCTTCGCCTCGTCCGGGCTGACGCGTGAGGAGGATCGGGTGATGGCCTGCCTTGCTCAGGGTCGGTTCTACAAGGAAATCGAGGCTGACCTCGGGTTTAGCAGGGCGAAGGTGTGCCGCCTTGTGCATAGCTCGTACACCAAACTCGGCGCTCAGAAGGCCACTGAAGCGGTGGAGAAGTGGCGGCGGTCCAGCTCGCCGCGCGCGAGCCAAGGCGCACTTGCAGCCGGAGGAGAAGGAGGAGGAGCACTTTGACAACGCTGAGAAGAAGCGCATATCGCGGCGATCGAAGGGGTTTGCCTCCTGGCGCGGCCGCGCCAGGGGGCCGGAGCCGCCGCGCCGGCGGCGGCGCCGCTTGCCGTCCGTCCAGGCGCCGGGCGCCTGCGGAGGGCGGGCGGGCGGCGTTTACGCTTGTCGAGTTGCTTGTGGTGATCGCCATCATCGCCATTTTGGCCGCGCTCCTGCTGCCGGCCCTGGCCAGGGGGAAGGCCAAGGCCTACCGAGCGGTTTGCTCGAGCGACCTCTTGCAGATGGGCCAGGCGGCGAACATGTATGCCGCCGACAACCGCGATTTCATGGCCTGGCCAAATTGGCAGACCCTCGGCGCCGTTTCTCCGGAGCCTGACCCCTGCGGCCCGCCGGTCCATCCGATGGGCGGCTGGCTCTACACTCCCGGCGTCCCGCCCGACCCGACGGTCAGCCCGTACAGCGCCAACCCGATTGCCGCCTGGCAGCAGGGGCTTTGGTTTCCGTACCTGCGCACCCCGGGCGTTTATCTGTGCCCCGTGAGCCTGAGGAGCCAGTACTACGCCCAGCGTATCAACAAGCTGTGCGGTTACCTGATGAACGGAGGGGTCTGCGCCTTTGGACAACTGTACTTGCAGAGGGCCCCCTCGCCCACGTGGAGGACGAGCGACATCTGGAGCCCGATGTGCTGGCTGTTGTGGGAGCCGGATGAGAGCCTGGGCCAGCCGCCGGTGGGCGGCTACGCTTATGCTGACGGCAGCGTTTATCCGGACCAGATGACCGCCCTGACCCGGAGTCACGGCCCCGGTGCGGACATCCTCGCCTTGGCCGGCCACGTCCAGTTCGTCCACCTCAACCAGTTCGCCGCCGAACAAACTAACAGCGCCCGGGGGCTGCTCTGGTGGAATCCTGGAACAGCCAGCGGGCGCTGAACGAACACTCAACCATGAAATCCCTCCTCTATGGCTCAGCCCTCCTGGCCCTCGCGTACCAGGCGTTAGCCCAGACCAACGATCCGCTTGACCAATGGCAGTCGTATGACCCGCTGCCGAGCAATTTCCTTGGCAGCGTTGCTTTTCTCAACGGGCAGTTTTGGGGTGTTGGCGATGGCACCGTCTGGGCATCCCAGGACGGCACTAACTGGGCTTGCTCCGGCCTCCTCCCGATGGACGGGCCTTTCGCGATCGCCTACGGGAACGGCACCTACGTGGTCGTGGGGATCGTCCAGACTGTTGCCGGCATGAACTACTCGGGCGGGCTCATCGCGACATCCCCGGACGGTGCCGCCTGGACCGCCCAGCAGGGCCCCCTGGGCTACGCCATTGGGAATGGTCCGGCGGGTCTCTGGTTGCCCATCTTTAGTCCAGGCGCCAGCCCCATCGCTTTCGGGAACGGGGTCTTTGTCGTGTGGGTCGAACTCGAGGACGGCACTGTGGCTGTCCTGACCTCGCCCGACGGCATCCAGTGGGCCATTCACGAGTTCGGGGACACGGCCCTCGTAAAGGACATTACGTTCGGCAACGGCATTTTTGCGGCGCTGGCCAGCGACGCGAGTGGCAATTATCGTCTCATCACGTCCGCCGACGGAGTGCTCTGGACGCCGCACCCTTCTCCAGTCGGCCCGGTGCCATGTTTGGGCTACGGGGGCGGTTCATTCATCGTCTTGGGCGGCGGGTCAACTGTAGATGCCGTCGCGACCTCCACAAACTGCGCCGCCTGGACGACCAACACGGTTTCCTGGCCATTTCGTGATTCTCCCTGGGACGTCGCTTATGGAAACGGGCTGTTCGTCGCCGCGTGTTCGGGCGGCGGCGTCGCGGTATCGGCCAACGGCATCGCCTGGGCGGATTCCGGCTTCGCGGCGTTGAGCGACGTGATGGGTGTCTGCTATGGCAAGGGCGCGTTTGTCGCGGTCGGCCCCGGACCGCCGGCGGTGTCGACCGACGGCGTGAGGTGGGACCAACCGGCGCCGGTGGCTGACCTTTGGATCAACGGGGTCGTTTATGCTAGGGACAGGTTCGTCGCCGTTGGCTGCGAGGGCTTGTGGAGCCCTTACAACGGCGTCGGCGTCATTTTCGGCTCGGCCGATGGGATGCACTGGAGCGTGGCCCACCCGGTCGTGGAGGGGCTGATGTCGGTCGCCTATGGGAACAGCCTTTTTGTGGCCGCCGGCGGCAGCAACGTCGTGACATCCGCCGACGGCATCAGTTGGGCTCCTCAGGCCCTCGGCGGGGCGGCTTCCATCCAGAGCGTTGCCTACGGGGAGGGCCAGTTCGTCGCTGTCGGCGGGGCCATCCTCACCTCGACTGACGGCGTCCACTGGCTCCAGCGGAATCCAGGAACCAACGTGGGCCTCGCGCAAGTCGTCTATGGCAACGGCGCTTTTGTCGCGCTGCTTGACGCGCCAGGTGGGGCGGTGCTTGCCTCCCCGGACGGCGTGGCCTGGACGCTGCAGAGCTCCGGCACGACCGACCAGCTTCTGGGGCTGTGCTACGGACAGGGCGTGTTTCTGGCTGTCGGCAACCAGACCGTCCTCACCTCCACCGATGGCGTTCATTGGTCCGCGCCGGGCTCGAGCCCCCCCTGGTCGGGCGAGGTGGTGGGACCCGCCTATGTACACGGGATGTTCGCCGTCTGCAGCGGTGGCGGCTTCTTCACATCGACCAACACCGTCGACTGGGTCCTCCACGACACGGGGTGCGGCTGCAGGCTCACCGGCTTGGCATTCGGCGGGGCCACCCTCGTTGGGGTGGGGGAGTCCGGCAGAGTTGTGCAATCTGGCACAATGACCTCGTGGCCCATGCGCCTCGCGCCGCTGCCGTGGCGGGGGACCGGTCCCTTTCAGATCACGGTCGCCGGGCCTGCTAATCACAACTGGGAAATAGACGCGTCCAGCGACCTCTTTGGCTGGGCCCCGCTCGCAAATCTCTGGAGCACGAACGGCGTGATCACGCTCACCGATCCCGGGGCCCCGCATCAAGCCCGCCAGTTCTACAGGGGCGAGTGGTGGTGAGCCGGAATCTGCACGCGACGGCTGGGACCCAGCCCTCTTGCCGCTCTCGGGCGCCAGACCGGCGGAGGGCAAGGCTGGAGCAACCGTTGCACAAGCATTTCGCGTGCCGCTTACGGTAACGGCTTGGGGAAGATTTCTTCTTTTGCAGCTTCTGCTGTGCGGCGCTACAAAAGTGGCCGTTGCTTTGGTATCCAGGTCCGGGAGGCCTGATGCTTCGGGAGCCAAGTGGCAGCTTTGCCCTCGGAGGGCAGGCAGACGCGAGTGAACATGATCGCACGCGAACAGATAACTTGAAACAAGCTATGAAGACCTCGAACGAAACGGCCGGCGCTGAGGCATTCCCGCCCTAGCCAGCCACGTCCAATTCGTCCGCCTCAACCAGTTCGCCGCCGAACAAACTAACAGCGCCCGAGGCCTGCTCTGGTGGAATCCGGGAACAGCCACCGGGCGCTGAGCAAGCACTCAACTATGAAATCCCTTCTCTACGCCGCGGCGCTCCTGGCCCTTGGGGGCCAGGTCCTTGGCCAGACCAACGATCCGCTTGACCATTGGCAGCGGTATGATCCTGCGCCGAGCAACTTCTTTTCCAGCGTTGGTTTTCTCAACGGGCAGTTTTGGGGCGTTGGCTGTGGTACTGTCTGGGGATCGCAGGACGGCACTAACTGGGCGTGCTCCGGTTTCGTCCCCATGGATGTACCCTTGGGCATCGCGTATGGGAACGGCACCTACGTGGTCGTGGGAGAGGACGGTTACGACCCCGAGCTTGACGGGACGGCAGGCCTTATCACGACCTCGCCTGATGGAGTCGTCTGGACCGCTCAGTCTGGGCCGCCCGGGTACTCTGTCTTCGGTGGACCAGCAGGCTTTTGGTTTCCCGAGGCCGGTCCCGATGGCAACGCGGTCGTTTATGGCAACGGCTTGTTCGTCGTGGCGGTCACGCTGGAGGATAGCACTCCCGCCTTCCTGACGTCGCCGGACGGTGTCCAGTGGGCGATCCAGACCTTCGGAGACATCCACGCTATCTCGAGCCTTATCTTCGGCAATGGTCTGTTCGTAGCACTGGGCTATACGGGTGACTTCGGCGCCGGCGGCCAGAGCTTCCTGTTGACGTCCCAGGATGGGCAGCTTTGGACGAAGCACGCGGGCGGAACTGGGGGCTGGCTTGACTGGGTGGGCTACGGCAACGGCACCTTCGTGCTTGGGAGCGGTTTAGGGCAGCTCCAGGCGGTCGCCGCATCAACCGACCTCCAAACGTGGACGACCAATGCGGCCCAGGGCACCGCCGGTTTCTACCCGGGTTCCATTGCCTATGGGGACGGAGTGTTCGTTGCCGCGGGCGGCGCGGGCGCCGTCTGGACTTCGCCGGACGGTCTTCAGTGGGCGAGCCACGACTCGGGCATATCCAATACCTTGTATTCCGTCGCCAACGGAAACGGGGTTTTCGTGGCCTCCTCGCGGTCGCCACCCGTCACGTCGAGCGATGGGGTCCACTGGACGGCGGCCAAGCCCGCGATCCCCGTAAGCATGTACGATGTCGTCTTTGCCCGAGGCCGGTTCGTGGCGGTCGGGCAGCAGACGGGCTCATCAGCAGACTATCCCAGCCAGGGCGTAAGCATGACCTCGACGGACGGCGCCCACTGGAGCATCGCCTACACTGGGACCACGCAGTGCCTCAGTGTGGTTTACGCTGATGGCCTTTTTGTAGCGGTGGGCGGCGACCAGGTTGTCACCTCGCCGGACGGGCTGAACTGGACCCCACGCGTCTCGGGCACTGCAAATTCCATCCAGAGCGTCGCTTACGGGAACGGCCTCTTGGTGGGGGTCGGCTGGAGTGGCACCGTCATCACCTCGACCAACGGCACCGACTGGATTTCGCGTAATCCGGCAACCAATGTTAGCATGATGCAGGTCGTTTACGGGAACGGCGTCTTCGTTGCGCTCTGGGAGAGCCAGGACGGCTCCATCCTCGTCTCGACCAACGGCGCGGACTGGCAGATCCGGGACTGCGGGGCAACCGATTGGGTCTGGGGACTGGGCTCCGGCGATGGGATGCTCTTCGTGGTGGGAAGACAGTCCCTTCTGGTGTCAACCAACGGGAGCGATTGGTTCACACTTGGATCCGGCATCTTCCCCTGGTATGACACCGGAAACCTTAAATACGCCCACGGGACCTTTCTCATCGTCTGCGGGTCGGGGGACATTTACGCCTCGACGAACGCGACGGACTGGGTGCTCCACAACACCGGTTGTGGCCAAGACCTATCTGGCTTGGCGTACGGCAACAACACCTTCGTAGCGGTGGGAGAGGGTGGCACCATACTCCAGTCTGCCCCCACTCCTTCATGGCCTCTGCAACTTGCGCCTTCGGGTGTGCCCGGGCCAAACGGATTTTCCCTCACCGCCTCCGGCCCCGCCGGGCACAACTGGGAGATTGACGCGTCCAGCGATCTCCTTGACTGGGCTCCGCTCGCAAATCTCTGGAGCACGAACGGCGTGATCACGGTCACCGATCCGGCGGCCACAGCCTGCGCTCGCCGGTTCTATCATGGTCAGTGGTGGTGAGCCGGACAGGTGCCGAGCGCCCCGCGCTAGCTCTGTTGTCGCTGTCTGCGGCGCCAAGCCGGCGCGGGGCAAGGCTGTAGCAAGTGCTGCACAAGCATCTCGCGTGCCGCATACGGTAACGGCTGGGGGAAGATTTCTTCCTTTGAAGCCTCTGCCGTGCGGCGCTATAAAAGTGACCCTTGCCTCAGGATCCAGGCTCCGAAGGCCTGATGCTTGGGGAACCAATCGGCGACTTTGCCCTCGAAGGGCAGGGAGACGCGAGCGAGTATGATTGCACGCGAACAGATAACTTGAAGCAAACTATGAAGACCTCGAACGAGACGGCCGGTGCCGAGCCATTTCCACCCTCAACCCGCCGGGATTTCCTCCAGAAGGTCACGAAGTCCGTCCTTGGCGGCGGGCTGCTTATCGGCGGTGTTGGCTTGCCGACGGCTGCGCTTGCAGGTGGTGGCTGCACGCACTGCGACACGACCCTTGACAGCACTTGCAACAACACGTACGCATGCACGAGTCTGAACGCTTGTGGCTCGAACCAATGCAACACCGCGGACGGATGCAGCGTCACCGATAGCTGCTTGTACAACAATACGTGCCAAGTGACCAACGCTTGCGGCGTCGACACGTGCGAGACCAACAACAATTGCCAAGCCCCCGGCGGCCTCTCGGGCAGCGACACATGCACGAGCAACGTATGCACTTCCTACGACCTTTGCTCCACTAACACGTGCATCAACACCGACGCTTGCACCACCACCGGGGGCAGCCAGAACCAGTGCTACGAGCAGGACACTTGCGAGGCCAGCAACACCTGCGGCACAGATGTGTGCGGTGCGGTCAACTTCTGCACGTCCTGGAACAAATGCACCAGTGACGATGAATGTGTGAATTACAACCTGTGCAGCTCCTATAACTACTGCGTCAGCCGCGAGGTCGGCACACTCGGGTGCCAAACCGACACGTGCAAGGCGTCCAACTACTGCGGCGGGGACGACCCGTGCTCTACGAACTCCTGCGGAATCTCGAATACCTGTGCGGACGATAGTTGCTTGGCATCAAACAACTGCGCTGGCATCAATGATTGCGGGGTTGATACCTGCTCTGGCGCCACCTACGGAAACTCGTGCTTCAGCGATGCCTGTCAGTCCAGCGATTCATGCATTGGCACGGCCGGCAACTCCTGCACCACGGACACGTGCGGGACGGACTCTTGCGGCCACTCGAACACCTGCATTTCCAGCGACCGGTGCATGACGCTGGACGATTGTATGTTTAACATCTGCGATTCCTTCAATATATGCAATGGGATCAACACGTGCTCGAGCACTAACAGTCCATAACGCGGGTAGCCGCTACGGAGGAACTCCGCTCGCTGGTGATTGAGCAGCCCGAACTGCTGATCGCGCAAGGGACTGCCATTGGCGCAAAGGCTTTTGCGGTTGGCGTGCAGAGCGTAGTCGATTTCCTCCAACAAACGCCGGACCGTGTTCGGACAGACGCGCAAACCCAAGTGCGCCAGTTCGGAACTGATGCTGCGTAACCGTTTGCCAGTCCACAAGCCGTGCTTGCCCATCGGATCCCCGGCGGTGTCCTCCCGCAACAAGGCTCGGAGCCGGCTCAAGATTTGGGGCGTTTTTTTTCCACAGCCGGTCGGCCGCTCCCCGGCTGCCGAACCCGCCCTCGCAGCACCTGGCCGCTGAGCAACTCGCGCTCCGCACGGGCGATGGTGTCCACATCCAGCCCGAAGCGCTCTGCCGTTCGTTGCTGACCTCCGTAGCCGCACTGCAAACTCTCCAAGCCGGCGTAAAGTCGCCGCTGCTTTTCGTCCAGCAAGCTATAGAACAGCGCTTTGGCCGCCGGCAGGTCGTCGCCCGCCTCTTGCTGGGCCTGCCGCTGGGCCCACTGCTCCTGTCGTCGCGCGCGATCCAGGGCACAATACAGATAACGGCCTTCCCACTCCCGCCGGAATAGCCGCCCGGCCTCCACCAACTGGCGCAGCGCATCCTTGGCCGCGACGTGAACCACTGCCTCCAGTTCCGGCACCTGATAGCCGGCGGCAGACTGTGTCACCAGCGCCTCCGCCGTGTTCAACAACGTGCCCCGCCGCGAGAAACGAACATCGCGGCAGGACCACAGCCCCAGCTCATCGTAGTGCGCGATGGAATCGAGCGTGAAATACGTGCCGCCATGGGAATAGCTGCTCCGGTAGCCCAAGGGCGAGAGCTTGCGCAAGACCGTATACGTGACGCAGGTGCCCAAGGCCTCTTTGAGTTCCGGCATGGTGGCGACTTTTTGGTCGTTTAAAAGGCCGACCAGCTTCTCAGCCGGATAGTGAACGACATTCATAATGTGAACATAACGCCTTCGCGTGGGTTGTCGAGCGTCATATTCACATTTTCGACCAAAAGCGCCTCTGTGGACAAATGCATCGGCAAATGCATCATTTGCTCAGGAACTACGGGTGTCCGGAAGGCACCGCCTCAATCCTCACCGAGAACAGGTTCTCGGCATCTTGTGCGTGTGCAGCCTTAGAATCGGAAGTTGTTTATGCACGAACCCTTAGGGCCAGCGCAAGCGATAGAAGCGGGTCGGATAATTTGTCCACTGTGGATCGCTCAAATAAGCAGAGCCGCTCGTGATGATGTTCGTGGCAATCGGAGTCCACAAAGGATTGGCAAGATTCGTGCAGGCGTCAACTGCGACGGTCATCCCGTTGGCCCAGTCGATGGTGAAGCCGAATTGATTGCTCCGAACGCCGAAGCTGTCATTGCTGGCCTGCAGCCGGGGGAGCCACAGCGCGACCGGAACTCCGGTGCTGGCGGATACGTCGTCCCAGCCCGTAGTCCCAGGCAGGTAATAGAGCGTCAAATCACTGTCCCCGTCGAACACATCCTCACCAAAGCTGGGGGCGCCACCCTGGAAATAGACTGCCGGCAGCTTGGTGCAGAAACCGAACGCCTCTTCTCCGATGTGAATGACGCTGTTGGGGATCGTGTAGCTTCCGACCTCGCCTCCCGGGTATTCAATGAGCGTGGTCAGGTTCTTGTTGAACAGCACCCCATTCAAACTGCTGTAAGCAGGATTGTTTGTATCCACCGTGATTGCCGCCAGACTAGGGCAGTCTTGGAACACAGCCGGTCCAATGTTGGTAACGCTTGCGGGTATCGTGATGACAGGCAGGTTGGCGCAGTCGAAAAACGCATAGTCCCCGATGTTCGCGACGCCGCTGCCGAGCGAGAGATTGGCCAGTTTGGCGCAGCCATTGAACGCCCAGGGGCCAATGCTGCCGACACTGTTGGGGATCGTGACGCTGGCCAGGCCGCATACCGAGAACGCAAAGGCCCCGATGTTGGTAATGCCGTTGCCGAGCGTGGCATTCGTCAGGCCGGCGCAGCCAGCGAACACCCCCGCACCGATGCTGGTGACGCTGTCAGGGATCGTGAGGCTGGTCAGGCCGGCGCAATCATCAAACGCCCAGTTCCCGATGCTGGTGACGCTGTCAGGGATCGTGACGCCGGTGAGGCCGGCGCAGCCATCAAACGCCCAGTTCCCGATGCCGATCACGGTGTTGGGGATCGTGTAGCTTCCAACCCTGCCTACGGAACATTGAATGAGCGTGGTCAGGTTCTTGTTGAACAACACCCCATCCAAACTGGCATAGGCAGGATTGTTTGTATCCACCGTGATTGCCGCCAGACTGGGGCAGCCAGCGAACGGACCGGATCCAATGTTGGTAACGCTGCCGGGGATGGCGATGCCATCCAGGCCCGAGCAACCGGAGAACGCACCATCTCCGATGCTGCCGAGGCTGTTGGGAAGCGTGATGCTGGTCAGCGTGGCGCATTCACTGAACGCATCGTCTCCGATGTTAATGACGCTGTTGGGGATCGTGTAGCTTCCGGCCTGGCCTGCCGGGTATTCAATGAGCGTGGTCAGGTTCTTGTTGAACAACACCCCATCCAAACTGGCATAGGCAGGATTGTTTGTATCCACCGTGATCGCCACCAGACCAGAGCACCCAACGAACGGACTGGGTCCAATGTTGGTAACGCTTGCGGGTATCGTGATGCGAGTCAGGCCCAAGCAATCGGAGAACGCATCGTCTCCGATGTTTATGACGCTGTTGGGGATCGTGTAGCTTCCGACCCCGCTTCCCGGGTCTTCAATGAGTGTGGTCTGGTTCTTGTTGAACAACACCCCATTCAAACCGCTGTAAGCGGGATTGTTTGTATCCACCGTGATCGCCGCCAGACTGGGGCAGTCTTCGAACGCCTCGTTCCCGATGCTGGTGACGCTGGCGGGGATCGTGACGCCAGCCAGGCTGGGGCAGTAGGCGAAGGCCATGTCCCCGATGTTGGTAACGCCATTGGGAATCGTGACGCTAGTGAGGTTGTTCAAGCTGAAGAACGCCCCGTCCCCGACGCTGGTGACGGGCAGGCCAGCGACCACGCTGGGGATGGTCACCGCCCCACCAGAACCGGTGTATGCCGTGATGGTAATCGTGCCGTTGGTGACTGCGTAATCGAATTGGGCTCGCACCACGGCAGGCAGCGCCAACATCAACAGCAGCGGTAGAATCCATGAAACGAAGACCCGACCCACAATAGCCATTTTGACGGCCAGAATTCCGAGCACTGTCTTAGTTGTCTTCATAGGTGTCCTAATTCTGTCGAGAAGCGGCATGTCAATATCCACTCCGGCGGGTCTCAAGCCTCACCGGCATGGGCAGCACTATCCCCGGCAACCACACAGACTCTTTTTGCAACATCCACCATTGTCAAAGTTTCTTTCCAAGGGTGCAAGCCAAATCCGCCCGCCCGAAACGTGCCCACAAGGCCCCGTTCTTTATCGGACCACGCTCTGGTAATCCGTCTCGTCGTCGGCTTTCACAACGACGCGGAGGTCGGAATTCGCGGCTTTCAATTGGCGCAGTTTGTCCTTGAGGGCGGAGCTTTTTTCAGGGCGTCTCGTTCCGTTCCAGTTTGGCTACTTTGGCAAGGCGGCGGCAGTGACGCTCGGCGCCTGTGAATCGCGCCGCAAGAAATGTTTTCACCAGTTCCCAGGCCAAGGCGTCGCCGATAACCCGGCCGCCGAGGCAGATCATGTTCAGATCGTCGTCTTCGACCCCCTGGTGCGCTGAAAAGCTGTCATGGATGAGGCTGGCCCGCGCCCCCGGCACCTTGTTGGCGGCCACAGAGGCGCCAACGCCGCTGCCGCACACGGCCACGCCGCGATCCACGGTCCCCCCTGCAACCGCTCGGGCCAAGGGCACCACGAAATCGGGGTAATCATCCCCTGGCTCGCATTTGAGATCGCCGAAATCGGTCACTTCATACCCTGCCTCGCGCAGGAGCCGGGCGAGCGTCTCCTTCAAGCCAAAGCCGCCATGGTCGGCGGCAATCCCGATGCGCTTCGGGGCCGGCGTCAAGGCTTTCCCAGGGTCGGTCATAATCGGAAGCTCACGCCGGGGCGGTCCATTTGCCGTGCTCTTTGATGAGGTCCACGAGGCGGTCGACGGCCTCAGCTTCGGGGATATTGAATTTAACCGGGGTCTTGCCGACATAGAGGTTGATCTTGCCGGGGGCGCCGCCCACGTAGCCGAAATCGGCGTCAGCCATTTCGCCCGGGCCATTGACGATGCAGCCCATGATGGCGATTTTCACCCCTTTGAGGTGCTCCGTGCGGGCCTTGATTCGGGCGGTCACGGTCTGAAGGTTGAACAAGGTGCGGCCGCAGGAGGGACAGGCCACGTAGTCGGTCTTGAAAGACCGGCAGCCGACCGCCTGGAGGATGTTGTAGGCCAGGCGCAGGGACTGGCCGGGGCCGGTCTCGGCTCGGACCAGGACGGCGTCGCCGATGCCGTCGGCCAGCAAGGCGCCGATGACAACCGAGGAGCGGATCAGCGCGAGCTTGGGCGGGAGCGAGGCCGGGTGGGCCTCGAGCGTGTCTTTGAGCAGGATTGGATTGTTGCGCCCGGCTCGTTTGAGTTTGGCCGCCAGCAGGCGAAACGCCGCCAATGCAGGCAGGGGCGTGCCGTCCTTGACTGTGAGCAGGCGGGTGTCGTCGGGTGGCGCCGGATCGCGGGTCGGGTCAACCTCCAGCGCGCCAAGGTCTTCATAGACCCCCTCGGGCCTCACATCGGTCTTAGGACTGAGTTTGGGGGCGACCGTGTCCCAGACAGCGCGGGTCACCACGACGCGGACGGTTTGTTGGCCGCCGCATTTCACGCCCCCGGGCAATTCGAGTTCCGGCGTGGAGCGGCGCGAGTAGGTGAAGGGATCGAACGGGGCGATTGCGGCGAGGGCCGGGTCCGAAATGCCGAGCGCGGAACGCGAAGCCGAGGAGGCGGGCAAGGTCAGCAGCGGGATGTGCGCCAGCAAATCGCGGCAAACCTCGATTTCCCTAGGCGAATCTTCGGTGAGGGAGACGCGAATGGTGTCACCCAGGCCGTCGCACAGCAGCGAGCCGATGCCAATGGCGCTCTTGATGCGGCCATCCTCCCCTTCGCCCGCCTCGGTGACGCCCAGGTGAATCGGGTAGTTCCAGTCCGCCCCCTCCTGTTCCAAGCGCGCGGCCAGCAGCCGGTAGCATTCGATCATCACCTTGGGGTTGCTGGACTTCATCGAGAACTTGAAGTTGTGAAAGTCGTGCTTGCGGGCGATGCGGGCGAACTCGAGCGCGCTCTCGACCATCCCCAAAGGCGAATCGCCAAAGCGATTCATGATGCGGTCGCTCAAGGAACCATGGTTGACGCCGATGCGCAGGGCGCGGCCCAATTCCTTGCACACCTTGACCAGCGGCGTGAATTTCTCCTCGATGCGCGCCAGTTCAGCCGCGTATTGCTCGGGTGTGTACTCCTTGACGGCGAATTTCTTGCTGTCGGCGTAATTGCCCGGGTTGATGCGGACCATCTCGACCCATTTGGCGGCTTCGAGGGCGGCCTCGGGCTTGAAGTGGATGTCGGCGACAATCGGCACGTTCGAGCCGCGCGCGCGCAACTCGGCGACGATGTTCCCGAGATTGGCGGCGTCCTTGACCGTGGGCGCGGTGATCCGCACGATCTGGCAGCCCGCTTCGACCAGTTCCAGGGTTTGCCTCACGCACTCGGCGGTGTCCATGGTGTCGCAAGTCAGCATGGACTGGACGACCACGGGACGATTGCCGCCGATGATGACACCGCCCCGTGCCGGATCGCCCACGACCACCTCGCGGGTGAGGCGGCGCCGCCATAGGAAGGGGGAATCGCAGTAGCGCATTAGTGAATTATGAAATGTGAAATATGAAATGCGGATTCTGAATCGTGAATCATGAATGGCCCAACATCGCCGGACGGCTCATTTTTCGGATGCCTTCGGAGAGAACCTGATGTCGGCCGGCTTGTCCTTGGCGCGTTTCCAAGGCAGGTCCTGCACGTCATAAAACGCGATATAGAGCATGAACCCGATGAGCAGCACGGCGCAGGTGGTCTGAACCGCCCCGAGCAGCCGGGCGCTGATCGGCTTGCGGCGGATGCCCTCGATCAGGGCCAAGAGGATGTGGCCGCCATCCAGGACCGGGATGGGCAGCATATTGAGCACGGCGAGGTTGACGTTCATCAGGACGCTGAACCAGAGCGCCAGCCGCCAGCCTTGCTCCGCGTTAAAGAGCCGGGAATAGACCTCCATGATCTTGACCGCGCCGCCCAGGTGCTGCGGTTTGATGTCCGAATGGCGCGCGAACAGGGCGCCGAACGTCTCGAACATGGTGGCGACGCTGGCCGTGACCTGCTCGATCGCGCCCGGGTAGCGGAGGGTCCACTTGTCCTCCCAGGTAAGAATTCCCAGGCTGGCCTTGCCTCCCGTGGCGGGCACTTCGGGCTTTAACGAGATTTCAAGCGGCTGTCCTTGCCGAAGGCAGCTCAGCCGCAGGGTCTCGTCGGGATGGCTTTCGGCATAGTCATCCAGCGCGTTGGGATGATATAGCTTTATCCCGTTGACGGCGAGTATCTGGTCTCCGGCGCGGAGGTGGGCCAGGGCGGCGGGGCTGTTGGGAGCCATGTCGCTGACGAGCAAATCATGGGCCGGGGCGATTTGAATTTTTCGCAGGCTCTTGCGTTCCCACAGCTTGGTCGGCTCCTTGGAAGGCTTGGGAAAGAATTCGAGGGCCTTTCCCTCGCGCTCGACCCTGACGGGCACGGTGGCCCCCTCGCTGCGCACAATCCGCCACGTCACGCTGTCACCCATCCCGCCAAACTTGGTTACGGCCCGGCCGTCCACGGACAGGATACGGTCGCCGGGACGCAACCCCGCCTCGTCGGCGGGGCCGTCTTTGACCACATAGCCGACGGTGGTGGTCCTCTCGGCCTCGCTGACGGGCCGGCCGACGATCATCACCACGAGCGCAAAGGCCAGCGCGAGCAGAAAGCTGAAGAGCGGGCCGGCAAACGCCACGATGATCTTGTCGAGCGGAGGAATATTGGGCAAGCTCGCGGCCTCGCCCGAACCCTCTCCTTTGCCTTCGATGACCTCCATGGTCGCCATTTGGGGCAGAGAAACATAACCGCCCGCGGGAATGGTCCCGAGGGCATATTCCACCCCGCCAATCTTCTTCTTCCAAATGGGCTTGCCGAACCAGATGGCAAAGCGGTCGATCTTCAACCCCCGCCAGCGCGCAGCCAGGAAGTGCCCCAACTCATGCACAAAGATGAGCAGGTTGAAAAGCAGCAGCACTTCCAGGGCGATTACGATAATCTTCAAAATGGACATATTTCCAGCCCGGACATTTCACAGGCCAAGCGCCAATTCTTCATCCGTCCCGGGCTGGCGACTTAGCCCAACATCCGACGCCCAAGAATATAGCAGAGGTAATTCCACGGGGGAAGCTGGAATCCACCTCAGACACGCGGATGCCGTGAGGTGGGCCTTCCTTCGGCTCTCCGCGTTCGCGCGCCGTGTTGACTGGCGCCCGCTCGGCTGCTAGATTCCAGGCTGTGACGCGTCAGCCACGAACATCTGCAATCATCCCCGATTCATAGCCATAATCCCGTTCAACAGAGCATCAATATGAACACGACTCATTTCAGCCGCCGCCAGTTTCTCCAACGCACCGCCGCCGCCGCCGGCGGACTGTTGCTGAGCGCCGAGGGCCTCCTCGCTCGCCAGGCCGCCAAGCGGACAGCGGTGGACCAGGTTGCCCTGGGCAACACCGGCCTCAAGTTGAGCCGCTTGGGTTTTGGCGCCGGCAGCAACAGCGGGAACGTGCAATACGCCCTGGGCCGGGAGTCGTTCAACAAGCTCATCCACTACGCCTACGACCAGGGCATCACCTTTTTCGATTGCGCCCAGAGCTACCGCACCTTCGAGTGGCTTGGCGGGGCGATTAAGGGGCTGCCCCGCGAGAAGATTTTCATCCAGTCGAAAGTCTCGGGCAGGCCGGAGAAGGTGCTCGAGGCCATCGATCATCACCGCAAGGTGTTCGACACCGATTACGTGGACAGCATGCTCATTCACTGCATGGTCGAAGACGGCTGGACCGACAAAATGAAAGCCATGATGGACGGCTTCAACGAGGCCAAGGAGAAAAAGTGGATTCTGGCCAAGGGCGTTTCCTGCCACAGCCTCCCTGCCCTCCGCGCGGCAACCACCTCACTGTGGACCGATGTCCATCTGGTCCGTGTCAATCCCCAGGCCAAACACATCGATGGCATGGAGCAGGAATGGAACAAGTCCGGCACCGACATCTCGCCCGTGCTTGCCGAGCTCAAGACCATGCGCAGCAAAGGCCGCGGCGTCATCGGCATGAAGATCATCGGCGACGGCGAGTTCGTCAACCCGGACGACCGCGAGAAATCCATCCGCTTTGCCATGTCCCGTCCCGAGCTGAGCGCGATTGTCATCGGGTTCAAGAGCGCTGCCGAAATCGATGAAGCGATCCACCGCGTAAATCGTGCCTTGGCGGAGGCATGAAGCCCTCGATCCCGCGCTGCAAGCGCGCGTCGTGGAATGCGGGATACCGAATCGCGGGGCCGCAACAGTCCGGGGCGTCACCGCGGAACCGTGTAACGCCCTCAACGGCGGCAGGTATTGTTCTTGACCGGCCGCGCGGCTGCTTTCATTTTGCGCGGGTGTTGAGAAAGGTTTTAGTCTTTGGGGTGATGGCGGGGTGGGTGGTTGCCGGGCTGGGAGCGGAGCCGGAGCGGTCGGTGGTGCAGATCATGACGTTCGCTCAGCAGCCGTCATGGGACAGTCCGTGGCGGTTCGAGGCGGTGAGGCGGCTGGGCGGTTCGGGCTTTGTGATCAAGGGGAAGCGGATCATGACCAATGCGCACGTGGTGAGCTGGGCGCGCCAGATCATCGTGCGCCGCTACCAGGACCCGCGCCCTTACCTGGCGGAGGTGGAATACATCGGGCACGATTGCGACCTTGCCGTGCTGAAGGTGGCGGACGGCCGCTTCTTCGAGAAGCTGGAGCCCCTGGAGTTTGGCGAACTGCCCAAGGTGCGTTCGAGCGTGGTCACCTACGGCTATCCTGCGGGCGGGGAGGAAATCTCTTACACGCGCGGGGTGGTCTCGCGCGTTGAACTGGAGACCTACTCCCATATCGGGAACCGTCATTTGCTGAGCGCGCAGACCGACGCGGCGATCAACCCTGGGAACAGTGGCGGCCCGGTCATCCAGGACGACCGGGTGGTCGGCGTGGCGTTCCAAGGCATGCCGGGGCTGGAGAACACCGGCTTTTTTATCCCCCCGCCGGTGATTGAGCATTTCCTGAAGGACGTTGAAGACACGCATTACGACGGCATTCCACAGGCAGGGGTGCGGCTGGCGCAACTGCAAAACCCCGCCTATCGCAGCCAGCTTAAACTGCCGGATGACGCCCGGGGCGCGCGGGTGGACGGCCTTCTGCCAATCGCCAGCACCGAGAAGGTCCTTAAAGAGGAGGATGTGATTTTGCAGATCGGCTCGTTCCCGGTAGCGAGCGACGCCACGATTCTCTACCAGGGCAATCGTGTTTCCGCGGCCCTGGGTTTTCAGTTGGCCCAGGCCGGGGAGAGCGTTCCGCTGAAAATCTGGCGGGACGGCCAGCAGCAAGAGGCCTTGCTGCCGGTCTTTCCGTACAGCGGGGATCGCGCCGCGGGCTACCAGCACGAATCTCCCCCTCGCTACTATGTGTACGGGGGACTGGTGTTTACCCCGTTGAGTCTCGATTATCTCAGGACACAGGGCCGGAGTTCGACCGATCCCTCCTCCGGCGAGCTTTACTACGAACTCTACTACCGGCGCTACGAGAGCCCCGCGACGGCGCGGCCCGAGCCGATAGTCCTGGCCGCGGTGCTCGCGGATGCCGTCAATGCCAACGTTTCGACCCGGAGCCGGGCGCTGGTGGACCGGATCAACGGCAAGCGCATCGAAAAGCTGGAGGACGCGGTGAGCGCGTTCGAGACGAACACCAACGCTTACGAGATCATCGAGTTTCTACCCAACCATTCAATCGAGTGCCTGGACCGCGGCGCTACCGCCAAGGCCAACGCCGGCATCCTGCAAACCTACGGCGTGACCAAGGACCGCCGATTGTGAGGCGCGAAGTGAAGGACGACATGACAGGGAGACGAATGGACTGCGATAGCGAGGCCATCATGCGGCAGAGATTCAGACTCTTGAGGCCCGTGCTGGCGCTGATGGTGCTGGCGTTTGTTGCGGCGCCCGTTGGCGGCTGGGCGCAGGGGGAGCGGAAGGAGTATCGGTCGGCATGGGAGCACTCAATCGTGACGGTGGAGGTGGCGCGGAAGCAGTACGACTATTATCAGCCCTGGAGCAAGGGCACGCGAGGGCTGCAGAAGGCCGGTTTGGTCGCAGGGGAGCGGGAGGTGCTGACGACAGCCGACGAGATGTTCGAGCGCACGCTGGTGCGGCTCCAGAAGGGGGGACGTGGGCGCTGGTGGATAGGAGAAGTGAAGTGGGTTGATTATCACGCGAACCTGGCGCTGGTCACCACGCCGGAGGCGGACTTTTGGCGTGACTTGAAGCCGGCGGCCCTCGGCAGCGCGGCGCCCGCCGAAGGGGCGATGCAGATTCTGCGGTGGCGCGAGGGAAACCTCGAAGATCGGCGGGCGGAG
The DNA here is from genome assembly GCA_964653485.1 of uncultured Verrucomicrobiota bacterium. Taxonomy (GTDB): domain Bacteria; phylum Verrucomicrobiota; class Verrucomicrobiia; order Limisphaerales; family UBA8199; genus CAVQND01. The sequence continues at coordinate 50,486 of CAZZFF010000019.1, forward strand.
TTTACCCAGTTTTCAGTGCGCGAGGGCCAGCTAAGCCCAATCAATCAGGCGGTCCTCGAGGTCAGTTCCGACATACAGGGAGCGGGATGGGGGGAACCGGTGGTGGTCAATTCACATCTGGCGGGGCTGCTGACGGCGCAGGAAGGGCGCAACGCCTATGCGATGCCGGCCTCCTTCATCCAGGCCGTGCTGGAAGCCCGGCGCAAGGGGACGTACCGCGGTCTGGGCTATTTCCATTTCTATTGGCAGCCGGGGAAGAACCCGGCGACCCTGGCCATGCTCGGCCTGACGGGCGAACCGCGCGGCGTCGTGGTCATCGACGTGCCGGCCCGCCCGGATGACGGGGAGCAGGTGCTCAAGCCCAGGGACATCCTCCTGAATGTCGACGGCTTCGACGTGGACATCCAGGGGGACTACACCGACCCGGAATTCGGCCACCTGAACCTGGAGAGCCTGGCGACCCGGCGCAAGTGGGCCGGGGAGGAGATGAAGATGCAAATCTGGCGCGAGGGCAAGCCGATGGAGGTGAGCTATCGTCTGCCGAAGTACGAATACGGCAACGCCCTGGTGCCCTGGGCGGTCCACGACCAGGAACCGGAATATTTGATTGTGGGAGGGCTGATCTTCCAACCGTTGACGGACAGTTACCTCCAGAGCTGGGGAGCCGACTGGAAACGCGCCGCGCCGTTCCGGCTTTACTACTATAACAACGAGCAGCCGACCAAGGAACGCCCGGCCTTGGTGCTGCTTTCCCATGTGCTGCCGGATGCCTACAACATCGGCTATCAGGACCAGAAGTACCTCGTGCTCGACAAGGTCAACGGACAACGGGCCAGCCGCCTGTCCGAGCTGCGCGAGGCCCTGCAAAAACCCGTAAACGGGTTCCACGTCCTCGAGTTTGTCCATGGGGACTCATTACGCCGCATCGTGCTGGCCGCGGGGGATGCCGAGCGGGAGGCTACCGCACGGGTGCTGCAACATTACGGGATCGAGCGGGCCTCCCGGTTTGCGTCCGAGACGGGAAAGTAGAGGGCGCTTGCCGGAGCCTGCCCTCGGAGACGGCATCGGGCAAGGCGCGCCCGGTATGACTTGGTGATCCCTTGCGCGCTTGACCCAAGGACGGATGAACGGACCTTCCTATCCAACGCCTCCATCGCCCCCGCCGCTCTTCCGGTCAAGCCGGGGGTTTTTTGTGGAAGAAAAACCGTTACCTTTCGAGGCGGGCGAGGATGTACAGGTGGAATGATGATCGATGACATGGACTTGGTGCGGGAGTACGCGCGAAGCAACTCCGAGGAGGCGTTTGCCAGCCTGGTGTCCCGGCATGTCAACCTCGTTTATTCCGTTTCGCTGCGGCACGTTCATGACGCTCACCTGGCGGAGGAGGTCACTCAGACCGTCTTCGTCATCCTGGCGCGGAAGGCGGCGTCGTTCGGCGCCGGGACAGTGGTGTCCGGCTGGCTTTGCCGCACGGCCCGCTACGTATCCGCCAAAGCTCTAACCCTGCAACGCCGCCGAGCGCTCCGCGAACAGCAAGCCTATATGGAATCCCAATCGGACGGAGCAGAATCGGATGCCTGGATGCGCATCGAACCCCTGCTGGAGACAGCGATGGCGCAACTCGGCGAAAAGGACCACAACGCCGTGGTGCTCCGCTTTTTTGAAGGCCGAAGCTTCAAGGACGTCAGCGCGGCCCTGGGGACGAGCGAAGCCGCGGCGAAGATGCGGGTGAATCGGGCGTTGGAGAAGCTGAGGAGGTTCTTTGCGGCGCGGGGCCTCACGCTTTCAGCGGCGGTGATCGCGGGGGCGGTCTCGGCCAATTCAGTCCACGGCGCGCCGATTGGGCTGGCGGCCTCCGCAACGGCCGCGGCCGTCAAAGGCGCGACCGTAACGAGCTCAACCTTAACCCTCATCCAAACCACGCTGAAATTTATGGCACTGACAAAACTCAAAACCGCCGTCGTCGTGGGCGCTCTTGCAATCATAGCCGCGGGCACCGCAACCGTCACGCTGCGGCACCTGATTGCGCCGGCCGGCGCCGCCAAGGCGACGCCCGATCCGTCACCCTTCACCTTTGCCGGCTACGCAACACCCGAAACCTCCATACAGTCGATGCTTTGGGCCGCCAGCAAGGGAGACTTGGAGAAACTCTCGGGCGGCGTCACCCCGGAGGAGATGAGGCGGTTCAAGGACAGAATGGAAGGGAAATCCGACGACGAGGTCCGGCATGGACTCATCGGCTGGGCGAACGGGATGGTCGGCTATAAAGTCACCGAAAAGGAGGCCATATCGGGCGATGAAGTCCATCTGCACATCCACGCCACGCCGTCGGCTGAGGCGCTCCACAGCGGGAAAGTCGTCCTCGTCATGAAGAAAGTCGGGAACGAGTGGAAGGAAGCCGGAAACGCGAATTAAGCCGGGGAAGCAAGAACATGAAGGCGAAGCGCGGCTTCACACTGATCGAGTTGCTGGTGGTCATCGCCATTGTCGGGGTCCTGGCGGCGCTCCTGCTGCCGGCGCTGAGCCGCGCCAAGGAAAAGGGGAGGCGGACCTCCTGCGCAAGCAACCTGCGGCAGGTCAACCTGGCGATACGCTTCTACGCGGAAGATTGGGCGGATTCGCTGCCGGTCTTGCCGGACCCCAACCCCTATCCCAACGGAGTCGGCGCGTATTACAAACAACTCGTGAAAGGGTATCTGGGATTAACCGGCCCAGCATCGCCCAATGAGAAAGTGTTCATCTGTCCGTCCGACCCGGTCCTCTGGAAACAAATAGGTCATGCGTTCACGAGTTACACCTTCAATGGCTACGAGGTCGGGCCGGGGGCCATTGCGCGCATTACGGGCCAACGGCTGAGCGCCATCAAGAGTCCGGCCAAGGCAGTGTTGGCCGGCGAGTGGCCCGCGTTTTTCGGGGGTTCCTGGCATCCGTTCATCGATCGGGACTATCCCGACGCGAAAGATGTCCTGAGCTTTGTCGATGGGCACGCGAGCTTCGCCAGAATCTATTGGAACGGGGTGTCGGATTCCGACCCGTGCAGTTATGAGCCGCCAACCGGATACGACTACAACTGGGACGGGCAATGATCACAAGGTCACAGCCCGCCCCGTCCGCACCGAAGCCCTCCCGCACGGGGTGCGCTTCGCCATTCTGCCGGGCCTCACGCGCGATGGTTACGCGCGACCATTTTGGCCCAAGCGTTGTGGTTAATCCGCTCCTCATCCTGCAAACGCTGGACCGCCATCTCGAGCAGTATCAGAGCTTCGCCAGGCGCCCCCTCAATCCTTTGCTCACGGCCATAGGTATTTCTTCCGGAAAACCCTGCGGGAGTTCCTTCTCTGCCGCTGCGATAGCTTTATCCACGGAGTCAGCAACATCCTTGAGTGCATCCAGCGCTAGCGATTCCGGAAGACGGGCGCGTTTCACCGTTTGCACGAAGTGTCGCCCTTCAATTTCATCAAGGCGGTAATGCCGGTTGTCCCCCACGAACATGGCCAACTTCATCTGCTTCCGCTCGATTTGGCGATGTTCCAAGCTGGGCTGAGCGGACAGAACATCGTATAAGGGAGTCAGGCGGAAACGTCCTCTTGGTCCCAGGAACAGGCTGAAGTTCTTGGCGTGTCCATCTGTCGCTCCAATCAACCAAAACAGAATCTGTGCTTTCAGGAAGGTCAGTTGGTCCTGCCGCGGGATATCTCCGCCCTTAAGCAGATCCAGAATGGCCACCACGCCCGGACCGTCCTGGCTCTGATACTTCTGACTGGGAGGCACCGAAAGCGCCTGGCAGCAATCCTCCTGCGGCAACCGAACCAATCGCCTGGAGGACATCCATTTCCGGTCGAATCGACTCACCACTAAGACCGTGCGGGGCCCGAATGTTGCGATCTCGGCGGTCGTGACGGGCAAACCGAACGCGCCCAGCAGCTTCAGGCAGTAAAACTCATTCTCCACGCTATTGGAGAGGTCCATGCCGTTGGGCAACGTCCCCATCTGTGTCTTGAGAATATGAGTGGTGGGAGTGGTGCCGTATGGTTTTATCCAATGATTGTCATGCCACGATAGCGCCGTCTTTTCCTGCGCGCCAGCCACGGAAATGCGGAACTCGGCCCTTCCGTCCAATCCCAGCGGGGTCTTGGGCAGGTTTTTCAAGAGCAACTCAATTCCTGTTTCGTCCATGACTTCTCCATCCAGGGGTGGAGCAGCCTTTGGCGGTTCCTCTCCTTCCGGCAGAAATTGCAGAGCTCCCACACAATCGCGGCCGATTACGGACAGAAGGCTGTATGCGTCTGTTCCTCTTGCTCCCACTTTTTCTGCGACCATGCGGCGCAGGCTTTCCGAATCCGGCAGGAGGTTCTCGAAAACGGCTTGGACCGGCGCGCCTTTGAATGCATCTTCTCGCAGCGGAAGGGAAAGGGAGACCGGAATCGCATTCTCTCGATTTACCCAATTGGGATCATAACGAAAAGATATTACCCCCGACGGGTCCTTCACCAGAAGGCCGACGGCGTCGTTGGTCAGGAAAACTTGCAGTGGGGTGTTTTGGCGGTGGCGCGGCATGGTCGATTACCTCTCGATGGTCCAGTCTCCAGTCGAACGTATCGACACCTGCAACTCCAAACCCAGCGCCGACAGGACAGCGAGCAGAGTGTGAAGTTTAGTCGAAGCGTAGCCATTCTCAATCATCGAGATGTTCTCTTGGCGCAAACCAACCATGGACGCCAATTTCTTTTGACTTAGCGCCTTCCGCTTCCGCGCATTGCGAATCAGATTCCCGATTTGCCTGGGGTCGCGAGCCAGTTCTTGCATAGTTTGTTAGAGTATGTGTTTTTCGCAATATATTGTCAATATCGTCTTTTCAACATATTGTATTATTATGCGGAAAAGCGCATAAACCCCGCAGGTCAAGTCCCACTACCGGCCCTGCTCGCAGCCTGTGGCCATGCCCATATTAACGCGACTCGGATCGAAGGGGGCGCAACAGACTCCCTGGACGAAGCATCGAAGAACCTGCCGATGAAAGATCAAAGGCCCAGCGCCAACTGCGCTCCCCCCGGCTTTCGGGAGGCCGCGGTGGAGAACTCGGGGCCACCCTCATGAAAACCCTCTTTCCGACGCGCGACGTGGAACATCCGCAAAATCTGTTCGGCGACAATCCCCTCGCCGGACATGCGCGTGCCGAAGCGCGGATCGTTAAGCCTTCCCCCGCGTATGCGGCGCAGCCGGTTCAACACCTTGTCCGTCTTCCCTGGAACGTTCCGCTCGATCCATTCCACGAAAATCGGAGCGACCGTCAAGGGAAGCCGGATGATATCACCAGCGCGGCATGGTGCGCCGCCAGTTCCCTAAGCAAGTCCAGGTCTCGTCTGACGAGGGAGTTTTTAGTGACGATGCTGACAGGGTTTCGAAACTCCGCCAGAGCCGCCAAACACCACCGGGTCAGTTGCAACTTCTGCTCGATGGGCTGGCAGCAGTCGGTCGCACCGCTCATTGCCAGCTTTTGGAGTTTTCGTGTTCGGTCACCAACAGAGGCCAGGCCGGTGTCCCTTGCCCTTTGGCGAGGCGGGGTTATAGTCCAGAAAACTCTTTTGTGGATAAGTCGTATTTGTGCAAAACGGGCCGCGCCGGCGGCCGTGAACAGCAATGCGGCCATGTCATCGTCCTGCTGCCCATGACCATTGGCCGCCGATCACCAGAGGATCATGTGGCGACGATTGACGGCGAGTAATGGATGGAAGTTTTTTGTCGTGCTGGGGCGTGCCGATGGGGCGCTGGCGTGGGCGTGGTGGAGTGTACTGGTAACGCGGGGGGTACTGCCGGCGGCTTTCGCCATCTCCATGGGTGTGCTGGTGGGCGCCGTGAACCGAGGCGCTCCCCTGGGGGGCCCGCTTGCATTTGCCGGCGTCGTATTCGTCCTGCTCCAGGTGCTCCCGCCGTTGCACCAGGTGATCGGGGCCAATCTCGGCAGCCAGGCCGCCGCCTGGCTTTACAGCGAATTGACCACGGCCTGCGTGTGTCCCCCCGGCCTGGGGCATTTGGAGGATCCCAGCCTGGCGACGGACCTGACGATGGGGCGCGATTTCGACCTGGGTATCAGCGGGCCGCCCCTGTCCATCTCGATGGGTTTCATTGCGTCCGGCCTCGTGGAAATGGTAGGCGGTCTGACCTCAGCGGCGGTGCTCGGCGCTTACCGCTGGTGGGCGCCTTTGGTGCTGGCGGGGGCCTGGCTGGCAACGCACTGGCTCCTGCGGGAGAGCGCGGTTTGGAAGGATCGCAACACGGAGGAGGTGCGCCAGGCGCAACGGCACGCCGACTATGCCTACCGGTTGGCGGTGGACCCGCCAGCCGCCAAGGAGCTACGACTTTTCGGACTCGCGAGCTGGGTCGTGGACCGGTTCAGGGCCCGGCGGCGGCGGCTGGTCGAGTTGCAGTGGGAAGCCACGCGACTGCGCGAGCGGCCGGTGCTGTGGAGTCTGCTGCTGGTGCTCGGGGCCAATCTGCTGGTATTCGCGGCGCTGGCGACGGATGCTGCGGCGGGCAGGCTCGAACTGGCCCGGCTGGTAACGTTCGCCGGTGCGGCGGTGGGCACCAGCATGGTAGCCTTCGGGGGCCTGTCCTGGGCGCTCGATGGCGCGGCGGCGCCGGCCACTGCGGTTCTGCGCCTGCAGGACTCCATGAAGCCGGCCGGATCGCTGTCCTTGGGCAAGCGCGGGGCGGCGGGTATGCCGGCGCGCCATGTGCGGTTCCGCGATCTGAGCTTCGCGTATCCCCGCAGCAGCCGACCGGTGCTCGATGGGTTCGATCTGTCCATCCCGGCGGGCACGTCGTTGGCCATTGTGGGCCGAAACGGCGCGGGCAAGACGACCCTGGCGAAATTGCTTTGCCGGCTGTACGACCCCGGCAGCGGCGCCATCGAGATCGATGGAGTGGATTTGCGGGAGCTCGAGCTGGAAGGATGGCGAGCACGGCTCGCCGCGGTTTACCAGGACTTCGCTCGCTTCGAATTGCCGTTGCGCGACAATGTGGCGCCTGGAGGCGCGCCAGAGGAGGTCATCCGGGAGGCGCTCGCGCAAGCCGGGGCCGCCGATCTGGCGGGCCTGGACACGCCGCTGTCGAAGGGATATCCGGGCGGAACGGATTTGTCAGGGGGCCAGTGGCAGCGGATTGCTCTGGCCCGAGCCATGTGCGCGGTGAAACTTGGGGCGGGGCTGGTACTGCTCGACGAACCGACGGCCCAGTTGGACGTTCGCGGAGAAGCGGAGATCTTCGATCGCATCCTCAAGGCGACCCGGCACACGACGACCATTCTCATCTCGCACCGGTTTTCGACGGTGCGGCACGCCGACCGGATTTGCGTGATCCAGGAGGGACGGGTGGCGGAACTGGGGAGCCACGAGGAGTTGATGGCGCTGGGCGGACGCTACCGGAGGATGTTCGACCTCCAGGCCTCGCGCTTCAATGGCAGCGCCGATGAGGCAGAGGAGGCTCCCAATGCAGCCGGCTGACGACATGCCCCGCGCCATGCCGTCGATGTGGCGCGCCTTGAAGCGCGGCCTCGACACCGAACCGCGGCTGCTGCCCGTGGCCTTCGGCCTGTCACTGCTCGCCGCGCTGCCTGACGCCCTCATCGCGCTATGGCTCAAGCTGATGGCGGACGGGGTGCTGGGCGGCGATGGCCGGCGGGTTATGGGCGCCGCTCTCGGGCTGGCTGCATCCACCGTCGGCACGTGGTTCCTGCGGGTCGTGAGTGATCGCGCCCAGCGCCGGTTTCGGGACCGTCTGACGATTGCTCTGGAGTCTCACGTGGCCCATTTGCAGGCCTCGGTGATGACCATCGCCCACCAGGAAAGTCCGGAGTACCTCGACCGGTTGGCGATGCTGCGTGACCACGTCTTTGTCCTGGACCACATGTACATGTCCTTGTTTTCCACGTGTGGCTGGGTCCTGAGGCTGGCGGTCACGTTGCTCCTGCTGGTTTCAATTCATCCGGTGCTGGGACTGCTGGCCGCCATTGCCTTGCCGACGGTTTGGACCTCGGTTTGGCGCCCCGGGGTGGAGCGGGCGGCCGAGCAGCGGGGCGCCGCGGCCCGCCGTTTGGCCCGCCACCTGTTCGAGATGGCGACCACCGCAGCGCCAGGCAAGGATGTGCGCACGGCACGCATCGGCGCCTGGTTGGCGGGGAAGCGGCGGGCGGCTTGGGATGAGTGGTACCGAGGGGTGTCCAGCGCGCGATGGGGGAGCGCGATTTGGCTTGTAGCCGCCTGGGCCCTCTTCGCGGGCGGATTCGTGGGAGCGGTCGTTTTTGTTTCCGCCGTTTTGCATGCCACCGCGGCGCAGGTGCTGCTGGTGCTCGCGGCAGGCTCGCGCCTGTCGGCCTACATCGGCGCGACGGTGGGGGAGATTGGCTTCCTGCGGGGCTTCTGGCTGGAAGGATCGCGCCGGCTTGCGTGGCTGGAGGACTATGCGCGGGCGATCGGGGAGCAAGCCGACGCGCCGGCGCCGAAGCGGCTGACGCGGGGCCTTCGGCTGGAGCAGGTCAGCTTCGCCTACCCGGGCAGCGAGCGGCGGGCGCTGGAGGATGTCAACCTGGACCTGCCGGCGGGCAGCGTGGTGGCCCTGGTGGGCGAAAACGGGGCGGGCAAAAGCACGCTGGTCAAGCTGTTGTGCCGCATGTACCAGCCCGATTCCGGCCGAATACTCGTCGACGGGGTGGACCTGGCCCGCATACCTGCCGAGGAATGGCGCTCCCGGTTGGCCGGCGCCTTTCAAGACTTTTTCAAATTTGAGTTTCGGGCGCGTCATACGGTGGGGCTGGGTGACATTCCGCGGCTTGAGGACGAGCCCGCTGTGGCGGGGGCGATCTCGCGCGCCGGCGCGGGCGATGCCATCGACGCAATGAAGGCCGGCCTTGAGACGCAACTCGGCGCAACCTGGCCGGAAGGGGTCGACGTCAGTTTCGGCCAGTGGCAGAAGCTTGCGCTGGCGCGGGGTTTCATGCGGGAGCATCCGCTCTTGCTCGTCCTGGACGAACCGACCGCGGCGCTCGATGCCGAGACTGAGCATGCCCTTTTTGAGCGTTATGCGGCGGCGGCGCGGGGAGGCCGCGTTGGGGACGGCGCGCTTGATGACGCCGATGGCCGGATAATCCTGCTGGTCTCCCACCGTTTCAGCACCGTGCGCATGGCGGACCTGATCGTTGTCATCGAGGGCGCCCGGGTGGTGGAGGTGGGGAACCATGAAACGTTGGTCGCCAAAGGAGGAACCTATGCTGAGCTCTACGCAATTCAGGCGGCGGCGTATCGTCAACGGAAGCCGAACTCCAGACCAATTGGGAGCGCCGCCGTAACCACTCCGGCGACGTGACGGCTCGACAGTCCAACAGATGTGACGGATGCGTCTTGGTCCCCCGGCGATGGGGCCTGCGCTATGCCTCCCAGGGTCATGGTGGTCTTCCGCCGCCGATTCCTCGCGGAGTCGGTTCAACGATTCACGGTTGGAGTTCCAACGTCAACTACGGCCCTTCCGGCTTCTGGAAGGCCGCAACCGACAACGCGGGTCCATGCTCCGCAAGGCCCACTTTGCGGCGGGCGATGTGGAACATTTGGGAGAGCTGGTTGGCAAATATCCTCCTCCCCGTCATCCGCAACCCGAAGCGCGGGTCGTTGTGACGATGCCCACTGGGTTGCGGAATTCGACCAGAACCGCCAGCCATCGCCGGGTCAGTTGCGGTTTCCTCTCGATCGGCTGGTAGCAATCCGTCACGGCGAGAATGTGGCGTGGTTATGGCGCGGTCTCAAGCACGAAGGAAGAGGCGTGACCCCGGCAAGTTGGAAATAGCCCTGCGACCACGCAGGGAAACCACCAATGAGAGCCCAGGCACTACGCGCCTTCCACTTCCGCGAGGGCCTGGCGTTGCCGCATCGTTGCTGTTCGGCGAGCGATGACAAGCATCTTGTCGCGGCCGTATTGGTAGTGGCGAGAAAGCAAAGCAGTGACCCGCTCGGCATATTCCTTCGGCTCCGCCGTGGCGGAGAGAACGTTAAACCAAACCGGCAACACCTTGGGCCAGTCCACTCCGACCTGCCAGGAACCGCCCTCGTCCGCAAAGAAGATGACATCGTCGAGGCATTGATCGATGTGGTCCAGCAGGCCGAAGAGGATGTCCATGGCCTCACGCACCTCCGCCGGATTGTTCGTCTTTGCATTGGCGACACAGTGATCCAGGAGCCGACGGTACTCGGCAATCCACGCGCTCGTCCCAGAGGACTGTTGCGTAGAGTTCTTGGAATTGACGTTGAATGACTCGTAATACTCGCCGGCGAGACTGGCCTTTTCAAACCGCTTCACGTCCGTGAGCAAGCTCGGCCTCGCAGGCCTCTCCGCGTCCGGGCGCAGCCGCTCCAGATCGAGGTACTTCTTCGCGATCTTGTAGAGCTTGGCCGGGGGCAAAAGCTCGATCGCGTCGTCCAGCATGTAGAAAACGTACTCGTTCCCGAGCTTGCGGACCGCTGCGCGGAGCTTTTCACGGTCGATCGGGATGGGATTCCGTTGCATCGTCAGAGTTCTTCGATGCGCCGCAGCATAGCCGGGCGATTTGAGTACCGACGTCGAAAGCCAGCGAGCTTCTGCTGGAAGGCCCTGATATCACCGGCCTGTGCATAGGCGTCGCGCAGTTCCTGCAGTTGGGCGGTCGCCTGGTCGTAGGCCGAAGCGATCTTCTGATCCATGAGGGGGTCCAGCCCCGACCATAGCGTGTCTGCGCGCTGCATGATCGAGGCAAGATGCTGCTTACGCAGCCTTGCCTCGCGCTCTTGCTTGGCCGCGGCCTCTTTGGCCTCCTTCTTCTGCCGTGCTTCCCGAGTCTCGATGGTCTTTGCGGCAAAATCCACGCATCTCATCGCTTGGCCGGCCGGGATTTGCGCCCGGGGATACGTCATCCGGTTCAATTCCGCCATTACGCCCGATTCACCCCCCTCGGCCACCCGTGCGAGCAATGCCCGCATTCCGGACACGGAAAGTCCCTCAAGAACTGCGGCAATGGGGATGCGGTCAGGTGCGCTGGCTCGAGACAGTCCACCGGCTACAGCGAGCGCGTCACGATCCACGGGGAACTGCTTGATGAGTGCCTCCAGCGCGGGGCTAAGCTGATCGAGTCCCCGTGGAATCGGCGGCATGACAACCGCGCCGTCCTCGGGATCCTGCCACTCGTCCGGGTCGAAACCAGCCAGCCAGCCGAGAAACAAAGCCCGATAGTCGCCGCGCATCAATTCCTCGCGGACGCCTACAAGTTGGTCGATGAGGCCCTCGCCTTCTGTCCACCCCCATCCGCCCTCTTCATTGCGTTCCCACCAGACAATGCACCTGTCGCCGATTTCCTTGACCGTCAATAAGGCGTGAGGATTTCCAGGTCGGGCGCGGCGTGGGCGAAGTGGGAGGGATTGCGCGTGACAATGCGCTTGGCGCCCTTGCGCCGGGCAAAGCTCGCATGGAGCGAATCGTAGATGCCGCCCCCCATTATGCCACGGCGCTGGGCCTCGCCAATTGACCTCTCGTAATCCCCCAGCGGCAAAGCCTCGATCACCAGACTGGTCTTGAGGCCCAGTGTCAGCTCCGCAGCGGCGCCCACCGGCACCTTGTAGAAGCCAGTGAGTGTGGCAAACGTCTCCGCCAGCGCGTGAGCGTCCGTGAAGGGGCTCTCGGAATCCTCAAGCGCCTCGAGGCAGGCGGCATGCTCGGGGTGCTGCTCCAGCAGGGCTCCGACCAGCACACCCGTGTCCAGGAAGGTCATCGCTCGTAATGCCGGGCGGCTTCAACGGCTTCCGCCAAGGGTGTGGAAGGAACATCACCAGTCCACACCTTCAGCTTTCCGCGCCTGATGACTTTGCCGTCAGCCGTGGGGACGATCTCCAGCACGATCCGCCCCGGCGTCGCCGAGGCTTTCAGTTTCTGCCCGCGCGGAACCCCGGCGGCCCGCCGCAGGTCACGGGGCAGGACAATCCGGTTCGAAGCATCAAGCTGCACAATCGTCGTCACGGCACGAATGTGGCGCGGTTGTGGCGCGGTTTCAAGCACGAATCGGGCGCATGGAATCCGCATCCATACCCCTAATCCTCTTTCCCCCCAATCAACTTCCTGTCGAGGAGTTGCAGCAGTTCTGTGGCGGCAATCAGGATTTCAACGAACACATCCCTCAGCGGCTGCTTGCCAACGCCGAAAAACTCGGCCGCCCTTTCGTAGCCATCGCCCTTGCGATGACCGACGCCGTGCCGTAAGCCGTACAGCCGCCGCATGTAGGTCCCAACTGGCTCGGCGGCGATTCCGTTCATCGCCAGAAACCGCTCGAACTTCGCGATACCCTTCTCCTCCGCGATCTTCGACGGCAACCATTTGCCGATTTCGTCTTCGTTCAATGAATCTATGATGAGCTTCGCCAATGCGAGGACTTGTCCGTCGAACTCCCCTTGTTCGTCGTTGAGTGGGATACGAAGCGTGGCAAGCAAGTAGGAGACTTCGTTGGCAACATCCCCGGCTGATGCCTCCCTCGGGCAGTACGTTATACGACTTCCAATAAAGCTGCTCCTCGTGTGGCAGGCTCTTTCCAAGGTCGCCGAGGAACACAACGACGTGGTCTCGGCGTTCGTCATCTACAGGCAGCCCCCACAGTCCGCCGCGCCGGATGTAGCCTGCCTCAACAGAGTACACCTCCGGCCTAGCGTAATACGTTTGAAGAATTTCACGCCGGAAAAACACTGGCTTGAGGAAGCCGGCAGCGCCGGCATTCTTCCCCCAATAGCCGGCAAGCTTTTTGGGGTCACATGTGGATGCAACTTGCTTTCCCTCGTCGTCAAAGCCACTGACGAATTCAGCGCATTGAGAATTCCTCTTCTTGGTGACGATGGAGACCGGGTTGCGGAACTCGGCCGGCACGGCCAGGCAGCGGCGGGTCAATTGCAACTTCCGTTCGATGGGCTGGTAGCAGTCGGTCACGCCGCTCATGGCCAGCTTCTGCGGTTTCCATTTGGGCGAGGAGATCTCCTTGCGGAGCAACTCGGGCGCGTTTTCCTTCACCATGATCTTCGTCTCGAAATCCAGGCCGGCAGAGAAACCGAGGTACTCATGAAACGGGCGGGCGTAACAGTACGCCGGGCCACAGCTCCACGGACAAACCAACTCCGCGATCCTGACGCTCTAAAGCTCCAACATGCATCCAATTGGAGGAATCCCCCAAGCCTGAGCTAATGGCACACTCTGCAAGTAGAATGGTACGTTCTGCTAGTGACAGACTCCAGCCGGATTCACAGCCCCGGCCCACCGCGGACCAGCCGGACGAAATTGTTGATGCGCATGGCATCTCCCTGAGGCCCGAGTCCCTTGACCAATCGGGCCGGATCGCCGGACTTGAAATCGGTGCGCCGGGGACTGCCGGGCGGCATGCTCATAAACCCCAACGCACGGCCAAACAAAACGCGGATACGTCTCGCCACCAGGTTTCTCTTTCGCTTCCCTTGCGGACAAGTTACTGTGCTGCAGCGATACTTTAAATTTGATGCCTGAGATTCTTCGCAGCGAGCCACGAGACGATGTGTTCAATGCCGTTCTTCGCGGCCTTGGGCGGCTGGGCTATCGCGACGAATTGCTCCGGAGGAATTACTCGTTCACGGATTGGTTTGCGAGCGATCCGGAGACGCCAACCGTTCCTGCGGCGGCCTTTGGCAGAAGCCCTGAGGATTACGATTCGGCCTGCATCGCCGTCCTTTTTAGCGGCGCGACACAGGAGGTCTTCCGGTGCCGCTCGCTAGGGGCGCCCTTTGTGATCGAGGTTCAGGAAGATGGCATTGTTCCCTGGCGCATTGGCCGGGATGAGCGGACGACGCAACCGACGAGCGGGCGGATTCCCGCCGCAGCCATGGAGCAGTTCTTCCGCGCCTTGGAGGGAAAGTGGAGTTCCAGCGCGGTGCTGCGAGCCAAGAACATCGGGAAACCGGTGGGTCCCGCCGAACTGGATTGGGTGGATACGGGGCTCATCCCCGCCCTGGAGGCTGAAGTCAGCACAAAGCTCGATCGCATGGTTCGGCGCGCCCTGCAGGATGGCCGAGGCGCCCAGCGGCGTAGCTCGGCCCAGCAAACCGACGACGAAGCGCTGTTCCGTCTGGTGTTCCGATTATTGGCGGCGAAAGTGTTCAAGGATCGGCGCGTCCCCGGGTTTGTTCAATTGGACGCTCTCTCCGATCCGGGCGAGGCACTCCGAAAAGTCTGCGATTACTACAAGGAGCCTCAGAACCACATTCTCGACGTGGATACGCAGCGCGCAGTCGCCACGGCCCTGTGGACCGGGTTTGGTTTTCAGAACCTGTCAGTCGATGTTCTCGCGCTCATCGCCGAAAACACCCTGGTGGATGAAGATCTGCGCAAGCTATACGGCATTCACAGTACTCCCAGGAGGATCGCGCGTTATATGGTCGAGCGCTTGCCGCTGGAGCAGATTCCTCAGGAGCAGCGGGTTGTGGTTGAGCCTTGCGCCGGGCATGCCGTGTTTCTGGTCGCCGCCCTGAAGCGGTTGCGCGATCTGCTCGGCCCGGGCTGGAGCGGCCAGGAGCGGCATCGTTACTTTGTGAAGCGCCTGTTCGGTTTCGAGCAGGACGCGTTCGCCCGGGAAGTCAGTAAACTGTGCCTGACCTTGGCTGACTTCCCGAATCCCAACGGTTGGAACCTGGAAAAAGCCGATGTTTTCAACTCTCGCAAGCTTGCCGAGTCGTTGGGTGATGCCCGAATAATCCTGTGCAATCCTCCCTTCGAGGAATTCAAGAGCCAGGAACGGAAGCACTATGGGGCTTTGGTCGGCACGTCGAAGCCCTTGGAAGTCCTTAGATGCGTGCTCCAGCGCAGCCACCGCGACTCGATGCTCGGCTTTGTCCTGCCCCGCGCATTCCTGGACGGTCAGAGCTACCGTGCCGTTCGGCGGCAAATCGCTGAACGCTTTGCCGCGGTGGACCTGGTGGCGCTGCCGGACAAGGTCTTCCGCCACGCCGAAGTGGAGACTGTCCTGCTCCTGGCTCATTCGCCGATCGAACATGAGCGCACGCAAGTCCATTTTTCCGAGGTGCTTAAATCCCAATTGGCGGGATTTCTTGCCACTGGAACCGTGAGCCGAGCGGACACCGAGGCCTTCACCTCCGCGGATGCGGAGTCGCGGGGCTTTCATGTGCCGGTCTTGCAAGAAGTGTGGGAGCACCTTGCGCACCTCCCAAAGCTCGGATCTGTTGCGGAAATCCACCGGGGTGTGGAGTGGCAGGCGCCCTTCGACGGGGCGAAATACCTGTCCGAAAAGGAGAAGCCCGGCTGGGTTCGTGGGTTGAGGAACGTGGAGGAAGGTTTTGAAGCCTTTTCTCCGCCTAAACCGTGCTGGTTGAACCCCCATCCTAAGTTTCGGCGGCGCAACGCTTGGGATCTACCGTGGGACGAACCGAAGGTGATCGCCAATGCCGCGCGAAAAGCTCGTGGCAGTTGGCGCTTGGCGGCCGCCCCGGACGATTCAGGATTAGTCTGCACGCAAAGGTACCACTGCCTTTGGCCAAAGAAGCAACGGAGCGTGAAAACTTTAGCGGCCATTCTGAACGCACCGGTTTGCTCCGCTTTTATCGCCAGCCACGAGGGAAACCGGGATGTCCGAAGATCGACTCTCCTGCAACTGCCGCTTCCTGTACTAACAGTGAGTGATGTGGTGATGCTCGAAGCGCTAGTTAGCGAGTATACTGCGGCGATGAACGAGCGACCAGAAGCCCGGCTGCCGCTCTGGGGTGGCGGTTCATGGGAAGAAAGAGCGAAACGGATACTGCTTCAGATGGACGCGCTCATTTTGAAGAGCTACAGCTTGCCCCCCTGGCTGGAGCGCAAGCTCCTCGATTTCTTCCGGGGTGAACGAAGGCCGGTACCGTTCGACTTTGGCGACTATTTCCCCGCTGACTTTGGACCGAACATTCCCTTGTGGCGTTACATCTCGCCTTCTTTCCAGGCAAGCCGCCCGCGAAACATCATTCCCCATCTGCCCGAATTTCAGGACGAGGAATTGAGCGCGGCCCTTGAGGAGTTCGCTTGATTCCAGATGAACGAAGCTTACCTGCTGGATACGAACGTGATTTGCGCTCTGGCCGACGCGAACCACTCAGGTCATGCGCCGGTGCGCCGGCGCTTCCAGCAGGTGGACCCGCAATTCGTCCTGCTGCCGACCATGGCCGTTGCCGAGATGGAGTTCGGCATGGCGCGAGCCGCGAATGTCAGACCTGAGAAGCGGGCCGAACTGCGCCGGTTTATCGGCCAATTCGAGCAGTTGCCCTTTGACGGGAACTGCGTCAAGCCATACTCGATTGTCCGCGCGGAATTATGGCGCATCCACGGGACAACGCGGCAGCGCGGGAAGCGGCTCGTCTATGACGAACGGCACCCGGAACAGCTTTGTGAAAAAACTACGGGCAAGGAACTCGGGATCGATGAGCCGGACGTCATCATTGCCAGTGTGGCGATGGCTCAGAACCTCGTGCTGGTGACCAATGACACGAACGCCGGCATGAGCCGCGTGAAGGAGGCGGCGGAAAAGATTTACCGCGATGGCTCGTTCCCCGTTCAACTTCGCACTGAGAATTGGCTGGCGAGCGCAACAGGTTCCAGTCAGTCGTAATGTGCAATTCCCCGCGAGAGAGATTCGGTCCTGCATACGACAAACGACTCGCGCCGGCTATTGCTCCCGGCGCTTGTTGTCGATGGGGTTGACGAGGGCACATCCGTCCTGTAGTCGCTCAAACGTCAAAGCCCAAGCGCCATCTGGGCCCCCGCGGGCCGGCGGAACGACGCCGCTGATAACGCCGGCCCCTCCTCGCCCAGGCCGGCTTTGCGGCGGCTCACGCGGAATATCTGAAAAATCTGCTGGGCGAAGTTGCCTTCGCCGCCCATGCGATGGCCGAACCGCGAGTCGTTGAGTCGGCCGCCGCGGATGTCTCGGATTCGGCTCACGATTTTGTCTCTCTTCCCCGGCACGTGCTGCTCCAGCCACTCCTGAAAAATGGGCGCGACAGTCAACGGCAACCGCACGATTTCCGTCCCAGCAAAGCTCGCCCCGGCGCCACTGGCGGCGGCCAGCACACTTGGGATTTCGTGATCGGTGAGACCTGGGATCACCGGAGCGACCATGACGCCCACGGGCACGCCAGCTTTCGCTAGGGCCTCGACTGCCGCCAGGCGCAGCTTCGGTGAGGCCGCCCGCGGCTCCAGCTTGCGGGCCAGGCCGGCGTCCAGCGAGTTAATCGAGAGCATCACCAGGACCGCGTGGTAGGCGGCCAGTTCCTTGATCAGGTCGATGTCCCGCGTCACTAGCCTGGATTTCCACGGAGCGGAATTGAACTAACACGGTGGGCTCGCGCGTCC
>CAZZFF010000020.1:0-67313 GCA_964653485.1 uncultured Verrucomicrobiota bacterium
ACAACATCCACGTCCGCGGCTACAAGGAGGAGGGCACCATCACCACGCCCTTCGACATGACGGTGCTCAACGATTTGGACCGTTTTCATCTCGTGATGGACACCATCGACCGCCTGCCGCAGACCGGCGACAAGGGCATCTATCTCAAGCAGCGGCTTCAAGACAAGCTCATCGAGCACAAACAATACATCAACAAAAACGGTGAAGACCTGCCGGAGATTCGGAATTGGAAATGGGGAGTATGATTACGTCTCACAGGCGCGGGTTTCAACTGGGCAAGACCACCTTGCGGCCTGAGCGATTTGGAAGAAGCAGCCAGATTACGCGGCCTGCAACTCACGCGTGTGAGCAAGGTCGCGACGATTGAGCGGACGCACCTGATCCGCGAGTAGGGTGACGATGGCGACAGTCTCGCCGGTCAGGGTCATGAATTCCACTTCGTATCCCGCGCCGCCCTTGTGGAGATGCACCACCGTGCCGACGTCACCCGCTTCAAGAGATTCATCTGGCAGATTTTTCGTCAGCACCACGCAATCGTGTTCTTTAATCATACTGTTGCCTCCAGAGGATACGCGCTAATCAGCCGCGGCGCAACCGCGCCTTCATCCAGTTGCCAGACCGCGCAGGGCTGCATCAAGCTCGGAAACCCGTTGCCAGCATTGGTTGGGGCAGGGCTTTGTTCTCGCTCGCCGTCTTGGGTGGAGTCGCGGAATACCAGCAAGAGCAAGGGAATCGGCACGGCACGGGACCGCAATCCTCCGTTTTGGGACCAACAAGAAAGGGCGTCAACGCGCAGCCTGCATTGGCGATTTCGGGGCGCTTGGCGCAGCCCTGGGGGACGCGGTCCCCTGTCATCGAGCCAAGTGCAACCGGGCCGCACGCCGTGGCGAATCCAGCGCCGCGATGGAAGGGAGCCTCTGAGTCAGGGGCTTTGGGCGGACGGTGGCTCGACCTCCGAGAATTTTGGTTTGGGGTGGTCTGCCAACTCCGGCACGTCCGACCTCCGCCATGTCACAAACAGAAACCGGTAACGGTGCAAATATGCCTTTGCCTCCATCGGCCCGGCTGATTGCAGGTAGCGGCCGGAGGGCTGCTCGTACGCGAACAACGCAAACTTGGCGACTGAGTCGAAGGAATCTTTGACATAAATGCCAAGCTGCGGTGTTGGCACCATCCCCGTGAGCGGCACGGGCAGCGTCATAGCGGGAAGCCCGACGAGCGTTTGCGAGGTGTCCATGCTGAGCGCCCCGCTGCGAACCTCCACGACCACATCGGCCTTGTCGTCGGTCTTGACCAGCAATGCGCCGCTTGCGGAAATCCGCTGCCGGAGCAACCCCAGCGCGTAGCCCTTGTCATAGCCGTCAAAGTACTTCTCTTCCACGAAAACCCTCTTCCCGTCCAGCCATGGAAAGCGCGCATTCTCAAGCGCACTGTCCATGGCGGTGCTCAGGAGAAGCTCCTCGGTAGCGGTGCGCACCGGCGTGGAATCCTTGGCGGTCAGACATCCGGAAACCCCCGCCATGACCGCCAGCAACAACAGCCACTCCCCTGCCCATGACCGCCATCCGCCCTTGGCCGATGCGGCTCCCCAGCCCGTGTAAGTTCTCTTCATACTCATTCTGAGCTTGGAAACAAACCGCCGGCAAAAGCAATCAAAATCCAGGCCGGATGAATTCTCATCACAGGGCGGTGGACATTCAGGAGCACTGCAAGCAAGAAACCGCACCCGTTTGCCTTGCTCCTCCGGGTTGGTTCTGTTATACGCCCGGAACACTCCGCCTTTATCGGCGGGCGAACAATGCAGAAAAGAGCGAAGGTCCTTATGAGAAAATGCAGCCTGATAACCGGTGCGGCGTTGATTCTACTGGCAGGCCTGGCCGCCAGGGCCGAAGTCAAGGTCACCTTTGACCGCAACCCCGAAGGCACGCCCGAATTCAAGTTCAGGAATGTCCCCGGCCCTCTCCAAAACGATGCCGCCGCCAAAGGAAAGTTCACGATCGTGGACGGGGAGAACGACTCCAACGGCAGCGGTCTGCAGGCCCTCAACAACGGCCGGCTCCCACAAGAAGAGGACGAGCCGGGCGCGAACTTCTTTTTCCAGGCCGGGACCGAAGGGGGCCGGCTGTTGCTGGACCTGGGCGGCGTCATCGAGGTGAAGCAGGTCAACTCGTATTCGTGGCATCCGAGCGACCGCGCCCCGCAGGTCTATAAACTGTACGGCGCGGACGGCGCCGCCCAGGGCTTTAATGCCGCCCCAAAGAGAAGCACTGACCCCGCGGCGTGCGGCTGGAAACTGCTCGCCAGCGTCGATACCCGCCCCGCCAAAGGCGAGCCGGGCGGCCAATATGGCGTGAGCATCGCCGATACCGCCGGCGCGCTCGGCAAATACCGGTATTTTCTCTTTGATGTCTTCCCCACCGAAACCAGGGACGAATTCGGCAACACGTTCTTTAGCGAGATCGATGTGCGGGCGATGGAACCGGCGGAGCCGGAACTCGCGGTCGGGGCCAAGGCGGCGCCCGCGAAGGACTTCGATTACACGCTCGACGTGTCGCAAGCGCCCGACCTCAAGGAATGGGCTGAATCCAAATTGCGTCCGGAGATGGACAAGTGGTATCCCATCTTGCGGGTCTGCCTCGCCAGCGACGGTTTCACCGCGCCCAAAAAGTTCAGTGTCACCATCAAGCCCATGAACGGCGTGGCCGACACCAGCGGCACCTCGGTGGAAGTCGGCGCGGAATGGGTCCGCTCCCAGTTGAAGCACCCGGAGTGGAATGAGGCCGTCGGCTCGGTCATTCACGAGCTGGCCCATGTCATCCAGCAATACAGAACCCGCGGCAATCCGGGCTGGCTCGTCGAGGGACTCGCCGACTACTTGCGGTGGTTCCATTTCGAGCCGACGGCACACCGGCCCAAACTGCGGAACCCGGCGCGGGCCAAGTATTCGGACAGCTACAAAACCACTGCCGGCTTCCTGGAGTATGTGGTGGTCAACCACGACCACGAACTGGCGATTAAACTGAATGCCGCCATGCGCCAGGGCCGCTACACCGCTGACATCTGGAAAGAATGCACCGGGTTGACGGCGCAGGAACTCTGGACAGAGTACGTTGCATCGCTCTCCGGCGCCGGCAACCGCGCCCCCGCCGGCGCCGCCAACACCGGCACCGGCAGCCCGGCGTTGCCCAGGCCCGCCGCACCCCAGGCCACCGACACCGCGCCCGTGACCCTGGTCAACCCGCTCATGGGGACCGACAACCCGAACGGGCTCTCCAAAGGCATCACCATCCCCGCCGTCGCCCTGCCCTTTCCCATGAATGCGTGGACCCCCTCTACCGGCGGTTTGGGCTATGATTATCGCCAGACGAAGATAACCGGGTTTCGGCAGCGGCACCTGCACACCTCGCGCATGGGCGATTTCGCGAACATCGCGCTCATGCCGGTCTTCGGCTCCCTGGTCGTCGCCGACAGCGAGCGGGCATCGGAGTTCCTGCACACCGCCGAGACGGCCCAACCCTCCTATTACAAGGTGCGTCTGGACACCTGGAAAACGACGGCCGAATTGACGCCCACAGAGCGCGGCGCGCGGTTCCGCTTCACCTACGAAGAGGCCGGCGACGGATTCATCGTGCTGGACGTTGCCGCCGCCCGGAACTGTGCGGTCGAAATCATCCCCTCGGAGAACAAAATCGTGGGCATTAGCCGCAACAATGCCGGCGGCGTTCCCAGCGACAACAGCTTCGCCAATTACTTCGTGGTTGTGTTCGACCGCCCGTTCGCCGCCTGCGGAGTTTGGTCCGGTCCCGACGAGGGCCGGGGCAACCGTGGCGGCGGGCAGGAACCCCAGGAAGGCATCCAGGAAGGCCGGACCAAACTCACAGGCTCCCACGTCGGGGCCTATGTGAAGTTTGACACCGCCGACAACAAGGTGGTCGGCTGCAAGGTCGCCTCCTCTTACATCAGCCCCGAACAGGCCCTCCTCAATCTCCAGAACGAAATCGGCAGCGCGGATTTCGACACAATCCGGCACCGGGCCGAAGCGCGTTGGAACGAGGCGCTGGGCCGCGCCAAAGTGGATGGCGGCTCGGAAGACCAGCGCCGCACGTTCTATAGCTGCCTTTACCGCGCCTTGCTCTTCCCTGAGAAGTTTTACGAAATCAACGCGCTGGGCAAGCCCGCCCACTACAGCCCTTACGACGGCAAGCTGCACGACGGCTTCCTCTACACCGACAGCGGGTTTTGGGACACCTTCCGGGCGGCCCACCCCCTCTATAACCTGCTCTACCCCGAAGTCAGCGCCGAGATTCAGCAGAGCTTGGTGAACACTTATCTTGAAAGCAACTGGTTACCCGAGTGGCCCGGTCCCGGCCACCGCCCCATCATGATCGGCCAGAATTCCTTCTCCCTCCTCGCCGATGCCTGGGTCAAGGGCGTTCGCGGCTTCGACGCGGACAAAGCCCTCGAAGCCATGGTCCATGATGTCACCGGCAAGGGGCCGGTCGACGCCGTGGGCCGCGACGGGGCCGCGTTCTACAACGACCTCGGCTACCTGCCCTATTCCAGCACGCGCGGCGAACCGCGCATCACCGAGGCCACGGCCAAAACGCTCGAATACGCTTACGACGATTTCTGCGCGGCACAATTGGCCAAAGCCATCGGCAAAACGGCGGAAGCGGACGCATTTGCGAAACACGCCATGAACTACTCCAATCTATTCGACGCGAAACTGGGCTTCATGCGCGAACGCAAGGCGAACGGCTCGTGGAATGAGCCGTTCTATCCGGAACAGTGGGGAGGCGGCTTCACGGAAGGCTGCTCATGGCACTGGACTTGGTGTGTTTTTCATGACGTGCCGGGCCTGGTCAAACTCATGGGCGGCGACGAGGCCTTCGCCAACAAACTGGACGAGGTGTTCACCGCCTCCAGCGATTTCAGGGCGGGAACCTATGGCCGCCCAATCCACGAAATGACCGAAATGACCGCGGCCAACCTCGGCCAGTACGCTCACGGCAACGAACCGGTCCATCACATGATTTATCTTTACGACTACGCCGGCCAGCCCTGGAAGGCCCAAGCCAGGTTGCGCCAGGTCATGGCCTTGCTCTACTCCCCCACCCCCGACGGCTATTGCGGAGATGAGGACACGGGCCAGATGTCTTCATGGTACGTGTTCAGCGCGCTGGGCTTCTACCCCGTCTGCCCCGGCGATCCCAATTATGTCATCGGAAGCCCCCTCTTTGACTGCGCGACGCTCAAATTGGGCAATGGCAAGACGTTCACCATCACCGCCAAAGGCAACGGCTGGCAGGAGTATTACATCCGCAGCGCCACCCTGGACGGTGAGGCGCTCGACAAAACCTATTTCAGCCACCAGGCTGTCCTGAAGGGCGGTGAACTCGTGTTCAACCTTGGGTCGCAACCCAACAAGCGATGGGGCGCCGGGCCGGAAGACCGGCCGCCTTCGGCACTGGCCCAACTCATGGCTGCCGCCCCGGGCAAATAGTAGCCGATCCCCGGATGCTCATGATGGGCGGCGGCAACCCGCCCGCCGTGCCTGAGACTCATTGTCTCCTCAACGCCAGCACTGCGTCCGCCCGAAACGCCGGAGCGGCCAACCGCGCCACGCCGCCCGGATGCGTGAGTTGCTGGTACCCGACCGGCAACGCCCTGTTCGGGTCCAGCCATTCATAGGTGTAACGGCCGGCCGGCAGATTGAGGTCCAGGACCGTTAGCCGATCATGGGCAGCCACGCCAGACCGGCCGCCGCCACGAACTTGCGTCCCAATTGGCCTTATATAGACGATGTATTCCCGGCCCGGTTCGGCTAGGACACGGGCAGTCATTCCTGCCGGCAGGGGGCCGGTGATGAACGTCTTATCCTGCTTCATCCTTGCGAGGTCAAAGCGCTTGGCAAAGTCGCTCAGGAAACGGAGTTGTGTCCGCAGCGCCACCGCGCTTCCGGCGGACACCCCGGCTGCGGCGGGACCGCCGGCGATTGACTCAACCAGGTTCTTGGGCGGCACACCGCCGCCGGCCAAGACGAGGTCCCATGCATCCATTCGGATCGCGGCGGGGCTTTCCCCACTCCCCTGCCACGGTTGAGCCGTGCCGGAGGCCCCCCGCCGCTCAAGCCCGGGACCGCCGGCGCTCGAGACTGCCGGGCGGGCGGCAGGGGAAACTCGAGTTTGCTCCGGTGAGGCAGCGGCCTTTGGAGCACCGGAGCGAGGAGGCTTGGTCGGCCGGCTCGTGTTTTGCGGCGGGGCCGAAGGCGCGGCCACGGGGGGCTTGGCCTGGGGCGCAAAGGCAGGATCGACCCACACCCGTGGCGGAACGGCGCTGCTGCGCCTGGCGGTTTGGGACCCCGCAGGCGGCGGCGTGACGCTCCCCCGCTTGGCAGGCTCGCTCCCGCCCTGCGGCGGCGTTGCGGCCTTTGGCCTGGGCAACTCGTTCCGCGCGGGCAAGACGAGAACGCCCGGCGCAGGCTGATTGGGATCGATCCACACCCTCGGCACACCGGCGCTCTTGGCCTCTGCAGGTTCGGTCCGCGAGGGCGGCGAAGCGGCGGGTTTCATCTTAACAGCCTCTGTCCGCGCTTGCGGTGGCGTGGCGGCCCTGGTGCTGGGAATCGGAGTCCGGCCGAGCGAGGGGACGACGCTGGGCGGCGGGTAAGCAGGGTCAATCCACACCTGCGGCGGAGCGGTGCTCTTGGGCTTGGCCGTCTCCGCTTTCGCAGGCGGCGGCGTGGCCGGCGCCGCCTTCGCCGTCTCCGCTTTCGCGGGCGGCGGCGTGACCGGCGTCGCCTTCACCGTCTCCGGCTTCGCGGGCGGTGGCGTGGCGGCCCTGGAACTGGGAATCGGAGTCCGGCCGAGCGAGGGGACGACGCTGGGCGGCGGGTAAGCCGGGTCAATCCACACCTGCGGCGGAGCGGTGCTCTTGGCCTTGGCCGTCTCCGCTTTCGCAGGCGGCGGCGTGACCGGCGTCGCCTTCGCCGTCTCCGCTTTCGCGGGCGGCGGCGTGGCCGGCGCCACCTTGGCCGTCTCGGTCTTCGCGGGCGGCGGCGCGACTGGCGTCGCCTTGGCCGTCTCCGGCTTCGCAGGTGGCGGCGTGGCCGGTGCCGCCTTGGCCGTCTCGGTTGCTGCGGGCGGCGGCGTGGCCGGCATCGGCTCGGGCGTCGCGATTTGCGCAGGCGGCACCGCAACGGGATTCGTCGCATCGTTCGCGCCGCTGGGAGCCGTCGGCGATGGAGTGGACGATTCCTCCGCCCGAGCCAACTCCGGCTTGGGTTGGGAGGCTGGACTGGAGGTCCCGGCCCCGAACACCCGTCGCAACCAGTTGGGTTTGGCAACTCGAACCTGGTTGGTTTCGGCGGCCGTCAATTCCTTCTTCGCTCTCGCCAGGGCGGTCGGATGAATGGCGACCACAATATCCTCCGGGAAGCTCGGAACCAGGAGCTTATACGCCTCCTCGCCCTTCACAAAATGCGCGGAAATCAACGTCAGTCCTTCCTTGGTATCAAACCACCGGGCATTGAACTCGCCGGGTGGCAAGGCCACTTCAAGGGTGAGTTGCCCGGATGCGGGACTTGCCTTGGAAGTCCCCGGCTCTCCCGCGGCTTGGGGGGTTCGGCGGAGATAGATCACATAGTCCTGTCCCGGACTCCTGAGGACGCGCGGTGTGATGTCCGCGGGCAGGCCGCCTGAAACCGCGTCGGTTGCCGGCTCCATCTTGCTGGGGTCATGGCGGCGCAAAAACTCGTTCAGGAAATGAATCTGCTGACGAAGGGCGTGACTGGCCCCCTCAGGCACGGTGGCGTAGCTGACCTTCCTGCTCCCCGGAGCGCTCGTGAGGATCGTCTCCCAGGCCCGCATCCGGTAAGCCGCGTCGCTCGCCTCCTGACTGGGCAGCGGGAGAGACTCAGGCCGGTGAACGACCGTTTGCGCCGAGGGCGAAGGTTCCTGGACTTCCGGCGCAATGGGCTGCTCCAATTTCGCCGCAGGGACGGCGGGCGCGGCCGGGGCCGCTTCTGGCGCTGGGACCGGCTGTGTCCGTGTCGTCGGCGCGGCGGGGACCGGCTCTATTTTCGGTGGCGGCGCGGCCGCAACACGGGCTGGCGCGGGGGCTTTGGCAACCGGGGCGACCCCGCCCTGCCGAATGGCCAGAACAAGGTCGTCCTCGAATGCCGGCATGGAAAGTTTGCTGGGGCTGCCGGCGGCGATGAGGTGTTCGGAGCGCAGGAGCGAGCCGTCCTTGGGATTGAACCATTGCGCGTTGAACTCGCCCTCGGGCAAGGCCGTCTCAAGCACAACCTGGCCATCGGCAAATGTCCCCGCCGCGGAGTGGCCGCTGCCGCCCTTTTGCGGCGCGGTCCGCAGATAGATGATGTAGTCCTGTCCGGGCTGGCCCAGGGTGCGAGCGGTCATTCCGGCCGGCACGCCCCCCACAACCAGCGCCGGCTGGGGCTGCAGGTGAACCAAATTGAAGCGGCGCATGAATTCGCCGAGAAATCGCAGTTGACGCCGGAGGACCGGCCCGCCCCCGCCGGGCTGGGAAGCCGGCGGCACGAAGGTGCCGTCCTCGTGCCCGACGGTGAACGAATAATCAAGGTTGTTGAACAGGCCGCCCCCAGCCACGATGAAATCCCAGGCCTCCATCCGGTAAGGGGCATCGCTGGCGCCGCGGAATCCGGTCTCGTTGTCGCCTATGACCCGGTTGAGGCCGTAGTTCAGGGCAACGGCATCAGGCGGGCTGGCATAGTGGAAGTTCAGAATCGAGAGGGTGGGCTCGGGGTCTTCCACTTTCGCCTCCTCGTTGGCGATGTTCCTGGAAATCAGGTGCCGCCTCCCAAGGCCATTCTCGGTTCGCACGATGATGTCGCCAATGTGCCGCTGCCATTCAAGCGTGACACCGCCGAAGTACGGCTCATTGCAGATTTCGTAGTACAGATTGTCGAACCGGTTGAGCTCGGTCACGACCTTGCGCGTGAGGGCATCCTCGACATCGATCAGATTGTTGCTCTTGTCCAGCGTATAGACATTGGTTCGCTCGATGGCGCCGAACCGATTGACGTTGTTCAGCGGGTTCATCGGGCTGAACTGCCACATGCTCTCCTCGTAAAAGGGACAGAACAGGTTGACCTCCACGATGATGCCCCGCTTGTCGGCCTGTGCGACAAAATCTTTAAGCCGCTTGAAATAGGCGCCGTCCCATTTGCTCAAATCGAACCTGTTCCCGCCGTTTTGGTAACCGGGCTTCCCGCTGCGGAGCCATGGGCATATAAAACGGTTTGGCCTGGGCGCCAGCGTGTTCCGCATGATCCCGAAAGCGCCATACGGCTCGCAATAAGCCCCCACCCAGGTCCTCGTGCCATTCAGGCCCTCGTGGCTCAGCGTCGTCAGATACCGCGTGTAGTCGAAATCCAGGTTCAGCACCGCCCCGTAGTGCTCGCCCGAGGTAACGATGAGCGTCGGCTGCCCGCGGAACAGGAAGTAATGCGAGTTCTCAGGGTGGAGCCGCAACGGCTCCGCAGCGTTCGCGGGTGCTGCGCACAGCAACCACAGGCCCATCAGGGCAAGGCAGCCCCGGGCCATCCACCGAATGGAGTTTTTTGGCTTCACTTCTGTCACGCGCGCAAGATAGCAGGCGGCATGGGCCTATCAACATTGAAATGCCAGCGGCAGACATCGCTCCGTCAGCCCTGGCGGGCGGCCAGGTAGCGCTCCGCCTCAATCGCCGCCGCGCAGCCCGAACCGGCCGCGGTAATCGCCTGCCGATAGACCCGGTCCGCGCAGTCCCCGGCCACAAACACACCCGGGACGTTGGTCGCCGTGCCGCTCTTGGGAACCAGGTAGCCGCGTTCGTCCATGTCGAGGCTGCCTCTGAACAGCTCGGTGTTGGGCAGATGGCCGATAGCGACAAAAACCCCGGCGCACGCGACGACGCTCTCCGCCCCGGTCTTGACATTCTTCAGCCGCACCCCGGTCACCTTGCCTTGGGCGGCATCCAGAACGTCCACTACCACCGAATCCCAAATGGGCCGGACCTTCGGGTTCGAAAGGGCGCGATCAGCCATGATCTTCGAGGCGCGCAGCTTGTCCCGGCGGTGCGCCAGATAGACGATCGAGCCAAACCGCGCCAAATACATCGCCTCTTCACAGGCGGAATCCCCCCCGCCCACCACGACCAGGGGCTGATTCCGAAAGAGCGGCAAAGCCCCGTCGCACGTGGCGCAATAGGTGACTCCCTTCTTCTCCAGCTTCGACTCGCTCTCCAGCCCGAGGTGCCGGTGCCGAGCCCCGCTGGCCACGATGACCGTCTCCGTCTCTACGCGGTCGCCGTCGATGGTCAACACCAAGGGCTGCCCTGACAAATCCAAAGCCTCGACAACGCCGAACTGGACCCTCGCCCCGAACCGCTCGGCCTGCTTCTGCATCCGCACGGCCAGTTCATACCCGTCGATGCCTTCCGGAAAACCGGGGAAATTCTCAACCGTGGTCGTCGTGGTGAGCAAGCCGCCGGGCTGGCTGCCCGCAATCACCAACGGCTTCAAGTCCGCCCTCGCCGTGTAAAGCGCCGCGGTCAACCCCGCGCAACCCGAACCTATGATGACAACTCTTTCCATAAGGACGCGAAAGCTAGTGTGGTATCCCCGAAATGGCCATACATTTGTTGCGCCGCATTCGTTTCCAACGCGTCCGCCGGCAAGCCGCGAATGCCTTCGGTTCAACTCAACCGGCCGGGGTGCAAATCGATCTTCAGCACCTTGGCATCCGTTGCCGAAACCCAGATGTCCCCAATATCCACGCTGCGGTTGCCGTCGCGCATCTTCGCCGCCCAAAGCGTCACTTTCCAAGCCGTTTCGATCCCGGCGCCGTGTCCCAGCACGCCCTCGCCCACCCTCTCAAGCCTGAGCCTCGTTGCGGTCACTTTGATGTTCTCCAGCAGTGGTTCCTTGAGTGCCGTGTTGAGTGCTTGGTCCGAGTCAATTTTGAGCTTTTCCAACTCCAGCGGCGACTCACCCCCCGTTACCGGTTCCAACAGGTGCAGCGGCCGCTTCACCTCCATCATCTTGCCGGCGCCAAACTTGACTTCCGTGGCCTTGAGCGTCGCCGTCGGGTCGTAATACTCGACATACCATATATTCGGGACAACGCTGCCCACCGACCTCTCGGAACGAATCCGAACAACCTTGTCCTTGCATTGCTCCCCGACGTAACGGTCGCCTTCTTTGATCAGTTGAAGCGCGGTCGGATTGTCCGCGCCTCGCGCCGGCATGCCTGACACGAACGCCGCGCCCATGGCCGCCATTAGCAACCACCACCCCAAATGCCTCTCGTTGACTCTCATAAACCAACATAGTTTGCCCGGCCCTTCCCGGCAAACGGAACCGCCCCTATTTGGCCCCTTGATCGACCCAAGCCCGTAACATTCCAACCTGCTCCGCTGTCAGCGGCTTTGGCGGCGGCCCAAATCCACCTGGCCCGCCGGGGCTGCCCGGTCCACCCGGTCCGCCCGGTCCGCCGCCATCTCCAGGAGGAGGCCCCCCCGGACCACGAGGCCCGCCGCGGCCAGGGCCACGCTTGGGCGGCATCGCGGTTTCATCGTCGATTTGCGCCGCAGCGATCACCAAGAGGCTCTTCTTGCTGTCCCCGGGCACGATGACTTTGCCGTCTTCCCCGCCCTTGAGGGCCCCGTCCAGGCTGTTCAACTGCAGGCGCGCCTTCGGCCGGTTCTGGCCGTGGCACCGCACGCACGAGGCCTCCAGCAACGGCTGAATGTCGTTGCTGTAAGTCAGCCCCTTTTTCTGCGCCGGAGGCGGGAGCTTGCTCAGGTCCAGTTTGCTGAAGTCCATCTTCTCGGCGGCGCTCACCGTCAATCCGGCGCTCACCAGGCCAAACACAATTAAGGCGGGCATTTTTATCATAGTCTTCTTGATCACATGCTCTGACGTTCTCTTTGTCCCCAACCTCGACCAACCAACCTTAAGACAAGATTAAGACACACTATTTTGCTCCGGCCAAATCCGCAACCCCGTGTTCGGAAATTATTGTCCGATTTTTGTTGTCCCCCGGCAAGCTTGAACCTTGACAGCCGCCTCGAAACCCGTCATCACCCCCCCATGACATATCCACTGACCCGTCGTCAATTCCTCACCCGCACCGCCGGGGCCGCCGCCATCGCCCTGGCCGGCGCCCCCTCGATGCGCGCAGCGCCGTTCCGGGGCCGAATCCGCAAAGCGATGATCATCGACCAAGTGACCGAGACCGCCCTGCAACCTCTCAAGGAAGCCGGCTTCAACGGCGTTCAAACCACTCATATCTGTCCCGAAGACGAGGCCGCCCAAGGCCGCGCCGTTGCCGAAAAGCTCGGCCTCCGAGTCCATTCCGTGCTCCGCGGCTGGATGGAGTTCAACAGCGCCGACCCCAGGAAGGTCGACGAATCTTTGGACAAGACCCGGCTGGCCCTGCGCGCCGCCAATGCCTACGGCGCCGATGACATCCTGTTGGTGCCCTGCCGCATCGGCGGCATGCCCATGCCCGAACCTTGGGAGTTCGATATCGCCTTCGACCCGGGCACCGGCCACATCACCCGGGTGGCCGCCGGCGACAACTCCCGCTTCCAAGCATACATCCAAGCTCATAACCGCGCCACGGACACGTCGCGGGCGGCCGTCGAGAAACTCATTCCCCTGGCCCAGGAACTCAAGGTCGTCATCGGCCTCGAAAACGTCTGGAATAATCTCTGGGTCAAACCCGACCTCTTCCGCAACTTCGTGGCCTCTTTCGCCAACCCGTGGGTCAAGGCATACTTCGACGTTGGCAACCACGTCAAATACGACCCTCCCCAAGACTGGGTCAAGACCCTTGGCCCGCTCATCGTCAAGCTCCACATCAAAGATTTCAAACTCAACCCCGACGGCCACGGCGGACAATTCGTTCACCCGCGCGACGGCAGCATCCATTGGCCCGCCGTGCGCCAAGCCCTGGACGAATTCGGCTATGACGGATGGGGCAGCATCGAGGACAGCGGCCTGTCGCTGGCCGAGTTCAGCCGCCGGTTTGACCTGATCGAAAGCGGCCAATAGACGCCGCGGTCCCCCGGGGCGCACGCCCCAAGCTTTGTCGGGCTCCGCCCCCCAGCTCTCATTAACACCCTGCTTCAAGCAGGGTGTTACGCCGCTAACCAGCGAAGCCCAACCGTTTTAACGGTTTTCCCCGCCCCCACATTTGCCCTCCTCGACAAAGCCGGGACGCGCCCAGATCCAATTTTGCCTTGAGTCCGCAGATGAGACGGCACTACCATCGCCAATCTATGAACGTGGTTGAATCACCCAAAAAACCAAAGAACGACATACGCGGAAAGTCGTTTTTTGTTACAGGCGGCACGGGATTTCTGGGCAAGAACATGGCTCCGTTCCTGACGAATCTCGGGGCCGACGTCACCGTCATCGGTTCAAAGTTCGATCTGGCGACACGAAGTGGCGCGGAACGGGCTTTCAAGACATTTAACAAGAGATACGATTATATCATTCACGCAGCCGCCGTCCAAGCCGCCGGGGATTGGCCCTTGAAGCATAAAGCCGAACAATATGATTTGAATCTCCAGATTCACACCAATACGTTCGCGATGTGGCAACGGTATCAACCGCAAGCCAAGATGATTGGCATAGGCAGCTCCTGCTCGTACCCCGCAACCAAGGAAGTGTTGAAAGAATCGGAATACTGGGACGGCCCGATGCACGATTCGGTCGATATCTATGGCTTTACAAAAAAGGCCGTTAGCGTTGGCATCGAAGCGTACAAATCCCAATACGGCCTGAAGGGAACCACCGTCATCTTTGCCACGTTATATGGTCCGCATGATCATTTTGACCCCGAAAAATCGCACGTGGTGTCAGCCCTGGTGAAGAAATTCGTGGATGCCAGGCACGCAAACGAACCCACCGTTGAAGTATGGGGCGACGGCACCCAAACCCGAGAACTGATCTATGTCGAGGACCAGATCAAAGGCCTGCTTGCGGTCCTTGATTACGAAGGCAGTATCATAAACATAGGAACCGGAATCGCGATGTCAGTGCGCGAGCTGGCCGAGACACTCAAGGCGTTGTCGCATTACAAAGGGAACATCATCTACAACACCAATAAGTTTGTTGGGATCAAAAGAAAAGTGCTGGATATATCGCTGGCGAAGGAGAGATATGGGTGGACCACCGACGTCCCTCTCGATACTTTGGAGAATAACCTGGTCAAAACAATTTCCTACTACGAAAGCATTTCTTCAAACAACCCCCGTCTCCATCCCCGGTGATGGGTGCTGACAATACGCCCTGTGTTGCCTGGGCGAGCGGAAAGCTCTGCGCCTTTTGGAACGACGTGTTCCCCCGCCGCACGGCTTGGCTGATGTTCCGTTGCGGAATCAAGTGAAACCGCTTCTTGTTGGCCTGGCGCTCCTTGTCACGGCTGCTGGGAGCGCCGCCCCGAACGTTGTCGCTTGGGACTGGAGCAACGACGGCAGGAGCGGATTCGAGTTGATTGGTCAGGCGTTGGCGGTTTACAACATTTCACGCGATGGGCCTCGTTACGACGAAAGAGGCCGCTCAGATTCTCGGTGTGACCCCGGTGCGGGTGCGGCAGTTGATTAGGGACGGGCGCTTGGTTGCAGAGAAGCGTGGACGGGACCACCTTCTTGAGGATCGGGAAGTCGAGCGGTTTAAGCGGCATGGGCGCCGGAGTGGACCAAAGGGTGGCAGGCCACGACGGGATGGTGGTTGAGAAAACTATTGCGTGTGCGATAGTGTTATGGCAGTTTGGCGGCATGAAACAGGCGCAAGACAGTGTTTGCTTGGCGGCGGAATCCCCGTTGGATCTGGCATCGCGCCTCGGGGAAGAGGGCTGCGCCGCATTGGCGGCAGATTACCGCAGCAGCATGGGACAGTTTCTAACGCCGCCGAAAGTAGCGACTTTGCTGGCCCGGATGTTTGAACCGGCAGAGGGGGATGTGCGATTACTGGACTTGGGTGCTGGCGTGGGAACGCTAGCGGCTGCCTTCGTGGAGGAGGTTCTTCAGAGAGAGCCGAGACCGCGCTCGCTCCACCTCACTGCTTGGGAATTGGAAAGGGAGTTTGTGGGACGCTTGGGGCAAGTCCTGGAGCGGTGCGCTGAGGCAGCCCGTGCTGCTGGCGTGCCGACCGCCTATGAAATCAAATGCGGGGATGCGCTGAAGGAGGGGGCGGCGCTTGTGGATGAGGATGATCTTTTCCGGGGAGTTCGCCACAGCCATGGATTTACTCACGCCATAATGAACCCGCCATACCGGAAAATTAACGCGAATTCGGAGGCAAGGCGTGTACTGCGACGAACGGGGTTAGAGACTTCGAACCTTTACACGGGGTTCCTCTGGCTGGCAGCGAGGCTGCTTGTGCCGGAGGGGCAGATGGTGGCGATCACGCCTAGGAGTTTCTGCAACGGACCGTACTTCCTGGCGTTCCGGCAACGTTTCTTTGAGTGCATGGCACTGGATCGGTTGCACGTGTTCGAGCGGCGGGACACGCTATTCGCCGAGGATGATGTGCTGCAGGAAAACCTGATCATGTGCGCGCGCCGAAGCGGGAAGCGGCGGGCGTCGGTTATCCTGAGCAGCAGCGACGGTCCACCAGGCGGGGCAACGCGCTCGCGCAGGGTGCCTTACCCGCGCGTGATCGATCCGACGGATTTAAGCCGGGTCGTCCATCTGGCGCTGGAAGTGGCGGACGACGATGTTCGGGCCGCTGTGATGGGCATGCCGGCATCGACGGGTGATCTTGGCATCGAGGTGTCAACCGGGCGAGTGGTC
Organism: uncultured Verrucomicrobiota bacterium; assembly: GCA_964653485.1. Classification (GTDB taxonomy): domain Bacteria; phylum Verrucomicrobiota; class Verrucomicrobiia; order Limisphaerales; family UBA8199; genus CAVQND01. Next base: position 15,829 of record CAZZFF010000020.1, read on the forward strand.
GATTTTAGGGCACGGGGCTTTTTACGCGAGAATCCGGGCGAGCAAACGGTGCCGCTTATTTATCCCTCGCACTTTAACGGAGGGGGTGTGCATTGGCCCTGCTCTGGTTCGCGGAAGCCGAACGCGGTTTTGGCAGTGCCAGGAACACAGGAGTTGCTGGTGCCCAACGGCGTGTACGTGTTGGTCAAGAGATTCAGCGCAAAGGAAGAGCGCAGGCGTATAGTAGCGGCAGTGTTTCGGCCGGAGCGCAACTTGGCGGGCTTCGCATCAGTGGGGTTCGAGAACCATCTGAACTACTTCCACGGAAAGGGACGAGCGCTGGATGGAAACCTGGCGGAGGGACTAGCAGTTTACCTGAACTCGACGGTGGTGGATTCGTACTTCCGACAGTTTAGCGGCCACACTCAGGTTAATGCGACGGACCTACGGAGCTTGAAGTACCCGTCAAGAACACAACTCTGCCTGTTGGCAGAGAGCATTGGTCCCGGCCGTAGCCAGGCGGCTATTGACGCCGCCGTTGACGCGATGATTCGAAAGTCTCGACCGTGAACTGTTTGGCTCCGTCCTCCTGAATCCAGATTTGCGTCCCGGGGGCGATGTTTTTGTGTTTTCCCTGGCGGGCAGCCGCCTCCTTCCATGTGGCGTAGGCTGTGGTAAAGCCGATGCTCTTCTTGCCATGGCGCAGCGCGAATGCGGTAAGGCTATCCAGCTTATGCAGATCTACTTCGCCGTCGCTCGTGACTGCCTCGATGACCCAGAGAACATCGGTGGTCTTATTCCAGAGCAGGACGTCAGGCATGGAATCGCCGAGCTGGATGGCGAGCCCGGCTCTGGCAAGGGCCCCTTTGTCCCGGTCCGTAATGCGGTCGCCGTCACCAGCGTCAACATAGAGAACTTCGAAAGCAGGTAGGAACTTGGGGGCGTAAACCTCCATGGCCGCCGCGATGAGGTTCTTGTGGGGATTCTCGACTCCAGCGGCAGCGGCCGCGGCCAGGTCGGCCTGGACTTTAAGCCTCGCCCGGGTGGCGTCTTCGCCCATCCACGCGGTAAGCATGGCCGGGCGGTCAGCATCCGGGGCTTTGAGGATTTCGAGGAACGACTGCGCGATGCGATAAGAGCTATTGGGGGATTTGGAAACTGGGTGGCCGGAAAGAAACTCGGCCCTTTCCGGATCGAAGTAAATTTTCTCAAGGGCTCCGATTTCCCAAAGGGGTTTGAGCCAGTAGTCACGCCCCTCGCGGTCGAGCTTGCCGGAAGTGCGCTGGAGAAGGCCAACATGACATGCGATGTGGGCAGTGGATGCGCCGGTCGAGAACTTCATGCCCTTAGCGGCGGCCTCACCGAACCAGTTGGGGGTCTTATCATCCAGAAGGGCGAACACGACGTCGATCTGGTCCTCGGTCTCACGAGCCAAGGCACGGAGCACCCCCCGGATCCGGGCCTTGGTGACGGTTTGAAGCTGTGCGGGGGGCCGCACGAGTTTCTTGTTGCGAAGGTCGGAGCGGATCTTGGCTTCGAGTTTCATCGGGCGCAATCTTCAAGACTACTGCGCCCGTTGCAGTCGTGGAAGCGGTTTAAACTATTACGCTTGAGAAAGGGATTGAAGCAGAGGGGCTTGCGTCGGTCCCGACGTTTCGGAGTACTTCCCCCCATGCGACGCCGTCCTGCTACGCAGGATATAAGCTGGTTCTTGGACCTCAACAGCAAATAGGTTGGCATTTGTAAGACACCAAACTAGAGTCAAGAAACCACGCTGAAATGAACCGGACGCAAAATCGAATCTTCCTCAACAACCAGAACAGCAGGCTGGCGCGATGCGGGCTGATGCTGGCTTGCGCCGCCTTGGGGATGGCGGTGGCCGCCGGGTCTCCGCTTTTTGATCGCGGGTACGCCGTGTTGCCGGCGCCGCAGAGAGTGTCGCTCGGCCAAAAAGAGGTCGAGTTCACGCGGGCTTGGCGGATGAGGCTGGATGGGGGTGTGGCGCCCGATGACGCGGCGGCGGCCAGTTTGAAGGAAGGACTGGCGGAGCGTTTTCATCTGAGGATAAAGCCTGCCGGCGAAGAGCGGGGCGCCGCTCGGGTCGTTTCCCTTTCCGTTGAACCGGGTTCGATTGTGATTGGCCCGGCGGCCGACCGCGACAGGGCGGCGCTGGCGGAGCAGGCCTACAAGCTTGTGTTGACGCCCAATCGCGTGCGCATCATCGGCAATGCGCCTCAAGGGCTGTTCTACGGCGTGCAGACCTTCCTCCAATTGCTCTCACGGCGGGACGGCGGTCTCCGGTTCCCGGAAGGAGAGATCCAGGATTGGCCCGATCTGGGGTTGCGGATCATCTACTGGGACGATGCCCATCATCTGGAGCACCTGGACGTTCTCAAAGCGGCGTTGCGGCAGGCGGCTTTTTTCAAGATCAACGGGTTTGCCATTAAGCTCGAGGGGCACTTCCAGTTCCGGAGCGCTCCGGCCATTGTCGAGCCTTATGCGATGACTCCGGCCGAGCTGCAGGAGTTGACGGACTATGCCCTGCGCCGCCACATCCAGCTTATCCCGTACGTGGACGCCCCGGCGCATGACTCGTTCATCCTCAAGCACCCGGTGTATGCGCCGCTGCGGGCTTTCGCGAAGTGCAACTACGAGTTCTGCGTGGTGAATCCGGGGACGTACGACGTGTTGTTCGGGATGTTCCAGGACCTTATCGATGCCAACCGCGGCGGGAAGTACTTTGTCCTCTCCACCGACGAGCCTTACTACGTCGGTCTGGCCCAGGGTCCGGATTGCGACGAGGCGGGGCGAGCACGGGAATTGGGCGGCCCAAGCCGGCTCCTGGCGGAGTTCATCACTCGTTCGGCGGGTTACCTCCACGAGCGAGGGCGCACGGTGTTATTCTGGGGCGAATACCCTCTCAAGCCGCAGGACATCGGGGCATTGCCGAGCTACCTCGTCAGCGCCGAGACGGCCGGACCCGAGTTCGACCCGGTGTTCAAGGCGCGCGGCATCCGCCAGTTGATCTTCACTTCCACGCAAGGTGAGGAGCCGTTGTTTCCGGACTATCATCCCTTGCCAATGGCGGAGCGGCTTCATGCCGGTTCCGGGGCTGTGGAGCCCGGGCGTGTCGCCGAGATTTTCGGAGCGGTCTCCTCGGCGGAGGCGCGCCAACGGGCGGATTTGACGGGCGCGTTTGTCGCCGGGTGGGCCGACGCGGGTCTGCACCCGGAGACGTTCTGGCTGGGATACGCGACGGGGCCGGCGGCGGCCTGGCATCCCGACTCGTCCGGGCCGGATGAATTGATGGACACGTTCTATTCCCTGTTTTATGGGCCTGGCCAGCGAGGCATGCCCCGGCTGTACGAGTTGATGAGCCGGCAGGCACGGTCTTGGGAGGATAGCTGGGAAAGAGCGCCCTCCCAGGCCAGGACGCCGATCTTCGGCTATTCCCACGGGATATTCAATCCCCCACACCCGGCGGAGGATGCCACCCTGCCGCCCCTGCCCGTCCCCTCGCCCGACGATCTGAAACTGGACAAAGACTGGTCGGGAGCCAACCACCGGCGGCTCGAATTGGCGCGCCAGTTCCTTGCGGAGAACCGGGAATTGCTCACCCTGCTGGAGGAGAATCGGTCGCGCGTTCGGTTCAACCGCTACAACCTCGATGTGTTCCTTTCCATCGCCCGATTGTGCGGGCAACACCTGGAGATGCTTTTGGATTTGGGGCGCATCGACGGCGAGTTGAAGGCCGCTCAAGACCTCGCGGGGAGCGCCCCGGCGAAGGCACTGGCACACGTGGACGAAGCGCTCGATGCGGCCCGCCGCATTTGGTTGCGGCGAAACCAGGCATACCATGAGACGGTGGCGGTTTGGTATCGGAGTTGGTTTCCCCGGGTCCTTGAGGCCAACGGGCGCCGCTACCTGGATCAGGTCGATGATGTGAAGGACCACCGGCCAGTCCGGACGGTGGATATGAGTTACCTCATCTACCCCGAGCTAATGTATCCGCTGGGGGATTGGGCCGCAGGCACGGAGAGCGCCCGAAACCAGTTTGCGCAGGCACGAGGCTTTGCGGCCCGTCACCGGGGGCTCGAGTGGGGGAACACCGGACCGTAGCCCCGATGTTTCCTAATTTGCGTCTCTGGCCTGGATGGAGCGGCACGCATCCGCGGCGGCATCGCTTAACTCTTTGCTGGAGCTGAGCATCAGTTCCCTGAGCGGGCCAAGGCTCTTCCTGGTGCCGATGCGCTTGAGGAGGTTGCAGACCTGGCATCGGGTCTCGATGTTCCTTTCCTTGAGCGACGCCAGCACCGCCGGTTCGGCGGCCGCACCGAAGCGGGCCAGGGCCTCGGCGGCGGCGCTTTCGCGGGGCCCGCGATAGCCTGGCTGTTCGGTTTGGCCGGTGGCCAGGAGATTCACCAGGGCCTCGATGGCGCGAGGGTCTTTGAGGCGGCCCAAGCCTTTGGCCGCGGCGGCCCGCACGCTGGAGTCCGAGTCATTGAGGGCTTTGATCAGCAGCGGCGCATGTTCTTTGCCGCCGTGGTTGGCCAGCACGACTAACGCCGCCCGGCGCACTGTGTCGTCCTGGTCATTGGCAAGGGAGGCCATCAGGGAGAGCAGTTCAGCGGTGGGAGCCGACACCCGGTTGCCGCTCAGGTCGCGCGCGGCGGCCTGCCGGACAACCAAGTCGTCCGACTTCAGCTTCTCCTCGAGCTTCGCCACCTCCTCCGGGGTAAAAGCGGTTTCAGGCGCCGGCGGCGGCGGCGGCGCAAGAGCCTGCTCGCGCTCCGCTCCCTCCAGCAAGTGCCAGCGCAGGGTCAGGACGGAGCGCCGGCTGAGGTCCTCGGTTGCAACGAGGGTTTTGCACTCCAACTCAACCTGCCGGGGCAAGCCGATGGCGCGATCGAGCACGATCCGGCTTTCGCCCGTGGCGCTCACGCGGGGTTCGAGGCCGGTTGCCATCCGGCTCCGGAGGCTCAGAACCTGGTGCAAGGTGCAGGCCGCCTGAGTCGCCTCCAACACTTTGGTTTGTATCCTTTGCCGCGCGGCCAGCGCGGCCTGCGGCGGCCGCCCGGGATAGTAGCCGCCAAAGCCAAACCGGCCCTGGGGATTGATGAACACCGCCGCCGGCCCTTGCAGCAACGGCTCGTCCAGCACGAAGACGTCGCGCTCGGTTTCCCAGGCGCTGGCGGCCTCCGCCGGCAGCAGCTGGACCAGCGAGGCCATCAGTTCGCCCAGGGGCACCGGGAGCGGCAGGTCGCCCGCCTGCGAGACAATCTCACCTCGGTCATCAATGACCAACTCCCGGGATTCGTTTTGGGGGGCGTAAGCGAGGGCGGACAGCGGCATTGGGTATCCGGGGCGATACCCCATCATTGGCGGCATGCCCCCGGTGGGCTTGGGCCGCAGTTGGCCTCGGAACGAGAGGCCGATGAGATTGGTCGCCACCGCGCGCGAACTGACGACGAACGTCCCCGCAATGGCCTCGCGCCCGGCCTCGCCCTGGGCTTCGATCTGCAGGCCATAGGCGTTGGTTTGTCCGGGGCCAATGGTGTAGCGCAACAATACCGGTGCGACTTCAGCCGCGGACAACGGGAGGGCCTGGAGCAGTGCCGCGCCGGCGAGGAGGGACAGGAAATGAGCCGGAGGGTGTTTCATGCCCGGCATTATATGCGCCGCCCGCTCTCAAGGACAAGCAATTACACACCTGGAGAAAACCGGGATTGTATCAGGAATCTTGAAGTGGTGGCTGGGGGCGGAATTGAACCGCCGACACAAGGATTTTCAGTCCTCTGCTCTACCGACTGAGCTACCCAGCCAACCGTTTGTCGAACCGTGAGGGCGAAGATAGACGAGTCCCTTCCCGGGCGCAAGAGGGAACCGTTTTTCCGAAATCCTCGCCCAGCGACCCTCGGCGGGGGAATCGGTCTGGACGGCCTGATGGAAAGCATTGTAGGCTGGCCGGCATGTCGTTTGTCCGTTCAGACACATCAACCTAACTGACAGAGAAGGATCCAATTACACTTATGAAGCATGTTTTGTCCTCCGAAACCACTCGTCGTGACTTCCTGCGCGCCGGCGCCTTCGGCGCGGCGAGCCTGAGTCTTGGCCTGGCGGGCTGCTGCTGCTGCTCAGGCAAACAGAGCCAGGCGCGGAGAATACCGGTCGGCTTGGAGCTTTATTCCGTGCGCGAACAGTGCAAGACGGACCTGCCGGGGACCTTGGCGGCGGTCTCGAAGATAGGCTACAAGGGCGTCGAATTTGCGGGGTATCACGGGCGGAACGCGACCGAATTGCGGAAGATGCTCGATGACAACGGCCTGATCGCGTGCGGGACCCACACGGGCTACGAGACCGTCTTGGGGGACAAGCTCAAGGAGACCGTCGAGTTCAACCACATCCTGGGCAACAAATTCCTCATCGTGCCGTCGATGGAAGCCAAGTCCAAAGCGGAATGGCTGGACAAAGCCCGGCTGTTTAACGAAATCGCCGATAAAGTGAAGCCGGAGGGCTTATGGGTGGGCTATCACGCCCATGCGCAGGATTTCCAGAAGTTCGACGGAGCCACCGGGTGGGACCTCTTTTTCGGCAATACCAAACCCGAGGTCATCATGCAGTTGGACACCGGCAATTGCTGCGACGCGGGCGCCGACCCGGTGGCGGTGCTCAAGCGGTATCCCGGCCGCGCGCGGAGCATCCACATCAAGGCCCACGGCGGCGGACCCGATGCCGTCATCGGCGAGGACAAAGTGAACTGGCCCGAGATATTTGCCTTTTGCGAAACGCAGGGCAAGACCCAGTGGTACGTGGTCGAGCACGAGTCCGGAACCAACCCGCTGGATGCCGTCCGGCGCAGCTATGAGGCGCTTAGGAAGATGGGCAAGGTCTAGGAGTGCGCGCCTGCGTCATCTTCAATCCTACCGCCAAAGGCGAGAAAGCCAGGCGCTTCCGGCGGCACCTGGATGAAATCGGGAGCCAGTGCGCCCTCAAACTCACCACCGCCCCCGGCGATGCGCGCCGCCTCGCGGCCGAGGCCGTGCGCGAGGGCTATGAGGACATCGTGGCCGCCGGCGGCGACGGCACGCTCAACGAGGTGCTCAACGGCCTTGGCGACGCCCCGGAAGGCTTCGCGCGCGCGCGCCTGGGCGTGCTGCCGCTGGGGACGGTCAATGTGTTCGCCCGCGAGATGGCCATCCCCCGGCGGCTGGCTCCGGCCTGGACGACCATCTGCCGTGGCCGCGAAACACTCATCGACCTGCCTTGCGCCCGCTACGGCCCCAACCGGAAGCCGCGCTACTTCGCGCAACTGGCGGGCGCCGGCCTGGACGCACGCGCCGTCGAATTGGTCGAATGGAAGCTAAAGAAGAAGATCGGCCCGTTGGCCTACGTCCTGGCAGGGCTGCGCGCCCTGAGCCAGCCGCCGGCGAAGATCAATGTGGCGGGGGGCGGGAATTCGTTGACCGGCGAGTTGGCGCTGATCGGCAACGGCCGCCTCTACGGCGGCCCTTACAGGGTTTTCCCCAAGGCGGACGTGCGCGACGGACTGCTCGACGTGTGTGTATTCCCCCGGTTCGGCTGGCTGACGCTCGCGTGGTGCGGTCTGCCCATGCTGCTGGGCGCCACGCTGCCAAAGGCTGCCGTGCGGGTCTTCCAAGCCGAATCAATCGAGCTCAGCAGCCCGAACCCGACGCCAATCGAAGTGGACGGCGAGCTCCTGGGCCGCCTCCCCGCCTCCTTCTCCATCCAACGCTCTTGCCTCCGCGTCATCGTTCCTTGACACGAACTCGGAACCCGGAATAGTTCTCTATTCGACACATCATGAACCCAAAATTGTCCCCGCACTGGACGGCCGACGGCTTGCTCGCTTTGGGCCGCGATTACCAAGCCGCGGCGGTCCTCGCCGCCGCCGCCGATTTGGACCTCTTCAGCCCGCTGGCCTCGGCCCCTCTCAGCGCCGTCGAACTTGCCCGCGTCCTCCAATGCAGCGAGCGCGGGCTTGTCATTCTCCTGGATGCCCTGGCGGCGCTGCGTCTTTTGGAAAAGTCGGGCGACCGCTACGGGCTTCCGAGCGGGCTGGCGGCCCTGCTGACCCCCGGAGGCGCGCAGAGCGTTCTGGCCATGACCCAGCACCAGGCGCGCTGCCTGCGAAACTGGGCGCAGTTGGCGAGCGTCGTCAAGACCGGCCGGCCGGCCCAGCCAATCGCGAGCGTGCGGGGCGAGACCGGCGACCAGGAGGCATTCATCCTTGGCATGCACAACATCTCCGCCCCCGTGGCCGGCCAGGTCGTCCAGGCCCTCGAAGGCGTTGAGTTCAAACACCTGCTCGACATCGGGGGAGCATCCGGCACCTGGACCGTCGCCTTTCTCCGCGCCCGGCCCGCGGCTCGGGCCACGCTCTTCGATCTGCCCCACGTCATCCCCATGGCCCAGCGGCGTTTGGCCGCCGCGGGCATGGCTGAACGGGTCCGGCTCGTGCCGGGCGATTTTTACACAGATGCCTTGCCTCCAGGGGCCGACCTGGCCTGGGTCAGCGCCATCGTCCACCAGAACTCCCGCGAGCAAAACCGCGCCCTGTTCGCCAAAGTGTTTGCGGCCCTGGCGCCCGGCGGGCGCATCGCCCTGCGCGACATCCTGATGGAAGAAAGCCGCACTCGCCCGGTGGCAGGCGCCCTCTTCGCCGTCAACATGCTCGTGGCCACCACGGACGGCGGCACCTTCACGTTCGCGGAGCTGCGCGAAGACCTTGCCGCCGCCGGCTTCGTCCAGGCCGCCGTTCTGCGCCAGGACGAAGCCATGAACTCCGTGGTCGTTGCGGTAAAAGGGGGATGACCTGCTTGAAGCCGCCGCCGCCCAACCGCCCCCTTCGATGGACAACAGCGGAACGCCGACGGCCCCATGAGAGATCGATGTTGAATTCAACTCCTGGGGCAGCTATCTCTCTTCCATGCGCCGGCTTATTGCCTATATATCATTGCTCGTTTTGCTCGCGCTGACGCTGCCGTGCGGGGCGGCCAGCGGGCGGGTGATCAAAGTGCTGCCTTTCTATCTCGATCTTCAAGGGCGTCACAGCCGTTCCCCCAGCCTCTTTGATCGGGACGTTTACCAGGCCTATTTGCTCCAGAATCCGGAGAAGCGTTCCGGGCTGATGTATGACGTGCATTGGAAGACCAAGGGCGCGGCCACCGCGCCGCTCCGCCTCCAAATCGAATTGCGCGGCATTGCCCAGGGCAACCTCCCCAAGGAGGTCGTCATCGAGAAAGCCGTCCAGGACGGCGGCGGCTGGTTCGGCCACTGGACCGGCCTGATCTTGAGCGGCGAGCAGTACAAGCAATTTGGAGAAGTGACCGCATGGCGGGCCACCTTATGGGAAGGCCAAACCCTCCTTGGAGAAAGCACGTCCTTCCTGTGGTAAGCGAAGGAGAGGGAAAGCCGAGGAGGGGGAAGAAAATCCGAAATCCGAAATCCGAAATCCGAAATCCGAAATCCGAAGGAAATCCGAAATCCAAAGTCCCGGATTCGCACAGCCAATCCCCTCTTGGGACGTATCACCGAAGCTCCTGTGACCTGAGCGTTAAGCGCGAGCCATAGCCCGATGGCCTTCGCTTCGGATTTCGGTTTTCGGATTTCCTTCGGATTTCGGATTTCGGATTTCGGATTTTCCGCCTCGGCTTCCCTTCGGCTTGCCCATCGGTTTCTCTCGACACGCCGGTCGGGGACCGTTAGCTTGCCGCGCATGTCTGGACTGCCGTTCGAGTTGCTGCTGGCATTGCGGTATCTGCGGCCCAAGAGGACGTTCGTCTCGGTGATCACACTGATTTCCGCGCTCGGAGTTACTCTGGGCGTGGCGGTGCTGATCGTCGTCTTGAGCGTGATGAGCGGGTTCGACCAGCAATCAAAGGAGAAGATCCTCGGCTTCAATCCGCATCTGAAGATCACCGAAGTCAAGCACACCATGAGAGACTACTCCCAGGTGGTCAAGACCGCTTTGGCGAATCGGTCGGTCAAGGCCGCCGCCCCGTTCGTGCTCGAACAGGTCCTGGTGGTCACGGAGCCGCAACACGGCCAGAGGCAGGTGTGGGCGCCCGTCTTGCGCGGCATCGTGCCCCAGTTGGAAACGAACATGAGCATCCTGCCCAAGAGCGTCATCGACGGGAAGTTCGACGTGAATGATCGCGGCCTGCTGGTTGGCACCCAATTCGCCTCAACCCTGAACCTGGCCGTCGGAGACCGGGTGGAGGTCTATGCGCCCAATGTGTTCGAGGGGTTGTTCGAGCTTGCCCGCACCAACGGCGGAGTGCTCCCGCCGGAAACACGCCTGCCGGTCGTGCCGGAGTACGATGTGCGCGGCATTTTCGACGTGGGGTACTACGAGTACAACCTGTCCTTTGTCGTCACTTCACTCCGCGACGCCCGGGATTTGTATGGCCTGGGCAACACCGTGCATGGGGTGATGGTGATGCTGCAGGATGCTTACCAGGCGCCGCTCGTGCAAGCCGAGCTGGAGCGGGCGCTCGGACCGAACTACCACGTGACGACCTGGATGGAGGAGAACGCCAACCTGCTGGGGGCGCTGGTGGTGGAGAAGAACGTGATGTTTTACTTGCTCTTTTTTATCATGATTGTCGCGGCGCTGTGCATCCTGAGCGCGCTCATCACCTTCGTGGTCCAGAAGACGCGCGAGATCGGGATGCTCAAGGCGCTGGGAGCGGCGGACCTCCAGGTCAGCCTGCTCTTCCTGAGCCAGGGGGCGCTGGTCGGACTCATCGGCGTTCTGGCAGGCTACGGGCTGGGACGGCTGGCCCTGGCCTACCGCAACGAGTTCCTCCACGTCATGAACTACTTCACCGGCTTCGAGCTTTTCCCCCCTTCCATCTACAACTTCACCGAACTGCCCGCGCTCATAGTCCCTCGGGACATTCTGTTGGTCTGCGGCAGCGCCCTCCTCGTCTGCACGTTGGGTGGGGCGATACCCGCCTGGCTGGCGGGGCGTCTGAAGCCGGTGGATGCCCTGCGCTATGAATGAACCGTTGCTTTCGGCCAAGGGCCTCTGCAAGACCTACCTGCTGGGCAGACGCTCGCTCGACGTGCTGCGCGGGGTGGACATCGAGTTGCGGCGCGGGGATTTCCTCACCCTGCGCGGCGCCTCCGGGTCCGGCAAAAGCACGCTGCTCCACTTGCTCGGCGGCCTGGACTCCCCGACCCGAGGCGAGGTCTGGCTCAAGGGCAGGAACCTGGCCGATCTCTCCCGGCGCGAGCTGGCGCGGGCGCGCAACCAGGATGTCGGGTTCATCTTCCAGGCCTACTACCTGCTCCCGGAGCTCGACGCCCTGGAGAATGTCTGCCTCCCGGCCCGCATGGCGCGAAGACCTGTCGCGGCCACCGAGGCGCGCGCGAGGGAGTTGCTCGGTCGGGTGGGCCTGGCTGAGCGCCTCGAACACAAACCTTACGAACTCTCCGGCGGCGAGCAACAGCGCGTCGCCATCGCCCGCGCCCTCATTAACGAGCCGGCCCTCATCCTGGCCGATGAACCCACCGGCAACCTCGATTCCCACACCGGCGAGCAAATCATGCAACTCCTCTGCGCCCTGCCCGATGCAAAGCTCACGGCCTTGATCATGGCCACCCATGACCCCAAGCTCGCGGCCCGCGCCCCAAGGTCCATCGAACTGGTGGACGGCCAGATAATGGGGGATTGACCCCGAATTTCTTTCCGCTAGTCTTCGTCAATTGTTGCAGTGACAACGCAATCGAAATCGAAATGTTTTATGGAACAGAACACTAATTCCCCATCGTCCGGCCTTCCGCGCCGGGAGTTTATCAAGAAAACAGCCACAGTGGCGGCGGCGGTTGCGGCGGCGCCGCTGTTCAAGACGCCGGTTTATGGCCAGAACCAGGCGCCCTCTACCGGGCGCGTCATCGGCGCCAACGATCGCATCGTCGTGGGCATCATCGGGGTGGGTTTCGGCATCGGTTGCGACCATTTTGTGGGCATCCAGGACAAGAGCGGAGACAACAACGTCGTCCTGGCGGCCGGCTGCGACGTCTTTTCACGGCGGCGGGCCTGGATGCGGGGCGAGACGGAACTGCCCTATCCGAATGCCAACAAGGGCAAAGCCATCGGCTCCTCCGAGAGTTCGTACAAGACCACTCCCCTCAAGGAGGCGGATGTGTACGTGGATTACCGGAAGTTACTGGAGCGCAAGGACATCGATGCCGTCCTGATTGCCACCCATGACGTCATGCACGGCCCCATAACCATGGCTGCGGTGCAGGCCGGCAAGCACGTTTATTGCGAGAAGCCACTGACGCGCTACCTCGACGAAGCTTTCAAGGTCTATGACACGGTCAAACAGAGCGGCAAGGTATTCCAGGTCGGCTCCCAAGGCTGCTCGGCGGGCGGCTATCACAAGTGCGCCGAGTTAATTAAGGCGGGCAAGATAGGCGAGTTAGTCTGGGCGCAGGCCTGGTATTCCCGAAACAGCAAGGGCGGCGAGTGGAATTATCCGATTGAAGAGCAATGCAAGCCGCAGAACGTGGATTGGGAGAAATGGCTGGGCGCGGTCAAAAAACACGGGGACTTCAGCCCCGAGTATTTCCATCGCTGGCGGAAGTATTTTCAGTTCTGCGCCGGCCCCATGGGCGACCTGGCGCCGCACAAGCTGCACCCGGTGATGCTGGCCACCGGCAACCCGGAGTTCCCCGTCCGGGTCTGCTCGATCGGCACGAAGGCCGTCCACCCCGACAAGGCCGGTGGAACTCCCGAGCGCGAGGTGCCGGAGCACCAGCAACTGTTGGCCGAGTTTCCCAGCGGCTACGAGATCATGGTGACCTGCTGCACGACTAACTCCTCGACCCCGGGCATGAGCCTTTTCGGACACTTGGCCAACCTCGATATCGATGCCACCGCGAGCAAAGTCAGGCTCACGCCCCAACGCGAAACCGGGGATGACATCGATCCGGAGAGCCTGGCCGGCCTCCAGCCCGAGGACATCCGGGTGCATGAGAAGAATTGGTTTGATTCCATTCGCGCCAATAAGGCGCCCAACGCGGACATCGAGCTGGCCATCCGCGTGCAGACGGTCATCTCCCTGGCCGAAATGTCCGATCGCCTCAAGATAACCTGCTTGTTCGACGAAAAGACCCGCAAGATAACAGACGGCTCCGGCAAGGAAATCGCCCCGATCACCTACGGCACGCTGCCCATCTCGTGAAGAGACATGACCACCATCTCGCTGGCCCTGCACGCGATGGCGACGCGCTTCGAGATGGTGTTGCATGGACAGAACCCGGTGGCGCTCCGCGCCGCCGGCGAGGAAGCACTGGCTGAGATCGAGAGGCTCGAAGCCCAGCTCAGCCTTTATCGCGACACCAGCGAAATTGCCCGCCTCAATGCCCGTGCGGCCCAAGGGCCGGTGCGTGTCACGCCCGGCCTTTTTTCTTTATTGACGCAGGCGCAACGGTTGCACCGCGAGAGCGGCGGCGCCTTCGACGTCACTATCGCTCCCTTGGTTCGCTGCTGGGGTTTCATGGGCGGCGGGGGGCGTTTGCCGGACGCGGCCACCCTCGCGTCCGCCCGCGCCAAGGTCGGCATGGGCCAGGTGGAGCTGGACCCGGAGGGCTTGACGGTCCGGTTTGCCTCCCCGGGTGTGATGCTCGACCTTGGGGCGATCGGCAAAGGCTACGCCATTGGCCGCGCGGTGGACATCCTCCGCGAGGCCGGCCTCACCAGCGCCTTGGTCCACGGCGGAACAAGCACGGTCTTTGGCCTCGGCCATCCGCCCGATGCGGAGTTCTGGAAGGTAGCGGTGGAAAACCCGCGCCGAGCGTTGCAGGGCGCCCGTTCGGGAGTCCTCGCGCCAACCGAGGGCAAGCGGACCCCGGGGGAAACCTTCGCGACGGTGCCTTTGCGCGACCAGGCGATGTCGGTTTCGGCGATTTGGGGCAGGTCCTTTCTTGCTGAGGGAAAGACTTATGGCCATGTCCTGGACCCGCGCACAGGCATGCCCGTGTCCGGAGCGGTCCTGGCGGCCGTTGTCCTGCCCTCGGCCACCGAAACCGACGCGCTCTCCACTGCCCTGCTGGTGCTGGGCATGGAAGGACAAAAAAAGATAGCCGGGCTGCGAGCCGGCATGAAAACGATGGTGGCAGCCGGCGAGGAGGGCCAATTCCGCGTGGAAACCATCGGCATCGCGATCGAAAGCTCAAAAGCCCGTTGAAAAACAACCACATCGCGGCTACGTTCACTTTGGTATGCTAGAGGACCGTTCCTATATGCGTGAGACGCCCTTCGACACGCGCCGATCCGCGACAGTCATGTTGCTGATCGCCCTCGTGGCGGCTTTCCTCTTGCAGAAATTTGTGGACCTGCTCCCCAGCGTTCGGTTCAACGAATACTTCGCGTTGAGCCTGCGGGGCCTGCAGCACGGGTACGTCTGGCAGTTGCTGACCTACCAGTTCATGCACGTGGGACTCCTGCACTTGTTGTTCAATTGCTGGGCGATCTATGTGTTTGGCCACGACGTGGAGATGGCGCTGGGCCGCAACTCCTTTTTGACGCTCTACTTTTCCAGCGGCATCATCGGGGGCGCGGCGCAGACCTTGGCCGAGTTGGCGTCGCCCGTTTACTTTCGCGGGCCCGTCGTGGGGGCCTCGGCGGCGGCGTTCGGACTGGCCGCGGCCTTTGCGGTGCTCTTTCCCAACCGGGTATTGCTCCTCTTTTTTGTCCTGCCGATACGCGCCAAGTGGCTCCTCGCCCTGAGCGGGGCCCTGGCGCTCTATGGCTTGATCTCCCCCTTTGACGGCACGGCCCACGCGGCGCACCTGGGCGGCATGCTCACGGGTTTGGTGTTCATCCGCTACGCGGTCCATTGGCAGTGGCCGAGCTTTGGCCGCCTGCGCAAGCTCTCCTCCCGCCGCCTCGTCAAAGTCCACTTCGAGAAGCCCGGCTTCTGGTCGCGCTCCAAGCTCCCCCCCGACGAGGACGTGCCTCCCGAGGAGTTCGTCAGCAGGGAGGTCGATCCGATTCTCGACAAAATCTCCGCCCACGGCATCCAGAGCCTGACCGAACGCGAACGGCGCATCCTGGAGGCGGCTCGCGCCAAGATCGGCAACCGCTAACGTCAGACTCTCCAAGCCGTCTTGCACCGGCCACTAAAACCGGTAGCCGAACGCCACGACGTGCAGGTTAAGGCCGGGATTGCTCTCGCTGATGCTCGCGTTGGACATGTGCTGGAAGCGGTAGCCCAAGCGCCAGTGCTTCGCGAGGTCCCAATACAATCCAATATGGCTGGTGAATTGGACCGGGTCGCCAAAGTCCTTGGTGTCGAATTCCCAGCGGGAGATGAACGTCGGGCCGGAGCCGCCCTCGATTGAAATCGGGATTCCCTCGTGTCCGAGGGCGAGAATGGCCGCAGGCGTCCCAACGGCGCCGCCGGAGTGGTTATTCCCCATCCAACCGGCCGATACGTCGAGGCGGCTCTGAAGGTTCCATTTCTTCCCCAAGTCCCAGCCCCAGGGCAGGTTCCAATCCACAAAGGCCTCGGCCTGGTGAAAGTCCTGGTTGGAGCTGCTGGCCCCGGCGCCGAAGCGGGCGCCCGACGACTCCAAGCTGAGCCCTCCGGCCTCCGCGCCGGCAACTGCCGCCAGCAGGAGACCGGCCGAGGCCCATCCGATAAGGCTATCCTGACCCTGTTTAACCAGTGAAACATCCATGGCACGGGATGCTGGCATAGCCGAACGACAGTGGCAAGACGTGAATCAGCCCCGGAGGAACTTGGCAACCGCCTCGGTCCGGGTGCGCACCTGGAGCTTCTCATAGATGCGGCGGATGTAGGTGTGGACGGTCTCGTAGCTGATGCCGAGCTTTTCGGCGATTTCCTTGTAGAGGAAGCCCTTGCTCAGACAATCGAGGACTTCCTGTTCGCGCTCGGAGAGGTTTTCGGTCGGCTGAGTGGAAGGGCCTGTCTTTTGGAAGGACTGGATGACCTTGCGGGCGATGTGAGTGGTCATGGGAGAACCGCCGCGATTGACCTCGCGGATGGCCTCGAGCAATTCGGCGCTCTTGGTGCGCTTCAGGAGGTAGCCGGACGCCCCCGCGGCAAGGGCGTTGAAGATGGTGTCCGTGTCCTCATAGACCGTGAGCATGAGCACCTGGGTTCCGGGCAGACGCGGCTTCAAGTGCCGAACGCATTCCACGCCGTTCATGCCCGGGAGGTTGATGTCCATCAGGACAACCTCGGGGCGGTCCTTGGGCAAGCCCTGGAGAGCGGCCTCGGCGGTGGGGTAATGGCTCACACAACGGAATCCCTCCGCGCGGTCGATGACCCTGGCCAAGGTGCCGCGCAATTGCTCGTTGTCTTCGACTATAGAAACGGTGATGGGCATGGTCTAGGTCTGATTTCCAAGCAGCGCCGAGATGCGCGCCACGGTGCCGCGAGCGGGGCCGGGGCCGATGACAAAATCGCCGCCGACGTCCTCCATCCGCTTGCGCATGTTGCGCAGGCCGTTCCTTCCCTTGTTCCCGGCTCCGGCGGGAAGCCCCCGGCCATCATCTTCGATATCGAGCATAAAACGTCCCGGCTCGAGGCGCAAGCGCAGCCAGACCGAGGACGCGTGGGCGTGCTTGACGATGTTGTTGACCGCTTCCTTGGCCACCAGAAAGACATTGTGGCGCAGTTCCGGCGAGATGGGGATGGCGGGCAGTTGGGCCGGGGCATCGAGGCGGTAGCGCAGCCCGGCCAGGGCCAGATACTCCTCGGCATATTTGCAAATGTAGTTGACCAACCCGTCCAAAGTGTCGTTCGCAGGGTTGACCGTCCAGACGATCTCATCCAACGCGCGGGTGGTATCGGTCGCAGTCTGCGAAATTTGGCGGGCATGAGCAGCCACCTCGTCCGGCAGGGCCTTGTCGGTCTCAGCCAACTCTCCGAGAAGGGCGACCTGCGTGAGGTTGGCCCCAAGTTGGTCGTGGAGGTCGCGGGCGATGCGGGCCCGTTCCCTTTCCAGCGCCTCATGCTGGCGCAGCACGGCCAATTGCCGCTGAAGCTTCTGGGTGGACACATAATGAACGGAGCCAATGATCCCGGCCAGCAGCGTGACTGCCGAGGCGGTCAGAAACCACCAAGTCTCCCAAAAGGGGGGCAGGACGGTAACCGCCAAGGTGCTGCCCTGGTTGTTCCAGACGCCATCTTCGTTGCAAGCCGCGACGTGGAAACGGTATCGCCCGGGAGGAAGCTTGCCATAGTAGGCGTGGCGCTCATCCAGGGCCGGACTCCACTCTCGTTGGTAGTGCTCCATCCAGTAGCGAAACCGGGCGCGATCCGCGGCGCCCAGATTCAGGCTCGTGTACTGAATGTCCAACCCCTCCTTGCCGGGAGGGATGACGACATCCTGGGGCGGGGCGGCCCGGAAGCTATTGGACCCTTGCTCGCCTTGTATCCAGACCGACTCGATAACCACGGGCGGCTGGTTGGTATTGGGATGGAGTTGGGCTGGGTCCACCGAGACCAGGCCGCCGGTCGTGGGAAACCACAGCGTGCCATCCCGGGTTTGGCAAGCCGCTGGCTGCGAGCCAAAAGTGCATTCGCTCGCCGGCAGCCCATCCGCCCTCCCATAATCACGCGGCGAGATCGAATCCATCAGCCCGTCGGCGGGATTTGGGGGCGTCTTCTTCTCCGTCGACCCGTTCGCGAGTTGGTTGAGCTTGCTCTTGGGGACCCGGATAAGACCCCCGTAGGAGCCGATCCACAGGTATCCCTGCCTGTCTTCCGCCAGGTAGCCCAGCTTGCCAAAGGGAAGCCCGTCCTTGCTGGTGAAAGAGAACCATCGGCCGTCATGGAAACGAGCCAGGCCGCCGGAAGTCCCCGCCCACAAGACCCCCTCCTTGTCGACGAGCAGAGACGCCACATCGTCTCCAGGCAGGCCGTTGGTTCGGACGAACCAGGTGAGGCGGCCCTGGCGCAGACGACCTATTCCGCCCCCGGCCGTGCCCACCCATAGGTTTCCTTCCGCATCATCGGTGATGGCTTGGACCGAGTTGGCCGAAGGGCCGTTTACAGTGGTATTGGTTCTCCAGTCGCGTCCATCCCACCGCGCCAACCCGCCTGCCGTGCCGGCCCACAATACTCCCTGGCGGTCTTGGTAGAGGGCGAAGATATGAGGGTCGATGGCATCGGCCCCGGGAGCAGGGGTGAAACTGCCGTCCCGGAACTGGAACAGTCCGTGCCCCTGGGTGCCGACCCAGACCCTCCCGTCGCGGTCCACCAACACGCTGCGCAAATAGACCGATTTCTGGACGTTGTTTTGCTGCTGAACGATATTGGTGAACACAATGGTTGTCTGGCCCGTCCAGTGGTCAACCCGCTCCTGGTTGTAGCCGATCCAAAGTCCACCCTGCCCATCCTCGCACACCGATTGGACCACCAACCCCGCCGAGAACGACAAGAGATCAAAGGCCGGGCGCTTGACACGAATCAGACCGTCCCCGTTGGTCCCCACCCAGAGACAGCCCTCCCGGTCCACATGAAGCGAGAGGACCGCCCTGCCCGGCAGCCCTTGTTCGCTCCCAATTCGCGTGTATTGGCCCTGCGCATCGAACCAATAGATTTCCCCCGCGTAGGTGCCGGCTATCAGGTTCCCTTGGAGGTCCTCGCAGACGGCGGTGACGGGGCTGCGCAACTGGTCCCATGGATACGCATGCCGGGGAAAACCGGCGTCGGGTCGGTCGGCCTTGTACTTCCAGATATACCCGTTAGCCAGGCGCCAGTAACCGCCGCGCCTGCTGGCCAGCAGGAAATCGAGTCTGAAGACCCGCAGTTTGTCCAGGAACGGCAGCTCTCCGCTGGCAGCCCAATCGGGGTCCGGACGCAAGGACCTCTGCCAATCGTCGGTGCCGACCCACAGCAGGCCGGAATCCTCGGCGATAAGCGCCCGCCGGCGGCTGGGCTCGACCGCCCAGCCGCGGATTGCGCCGTTGTGGAAACGGACCAAATGGCCGGGCGATTCGTCGGCTGGACCGTCGGCAACGTGCAGCCAGACCGCCCCGTTGGTGTCCTGACAAATGGCCTTGAGCAGGCCCAGCGATCTGCCAGCCTCCAGCTCGATGTGGGTGATCTTGCCCTGGGGACTGACCATGGCGATGCCCTCGGACAAGGTGCCGATCCAGAGGTTGGTCTGGCTGTCCTCGAACAAACTCACGATCTGGTTGCTCTTAAGCCCCGGAGTATTGTCCTGGTCAAATCGAGTGAACCGTCTTCCGTCAAAGCGGGCCAGACCGCCCAATGTCCCGACCCAAAGATAGCCGTCCCGAGTCTGTGTCATGGCCGCCACACAACTCTGCGGCAGCCCTTGCTCCTCGCCAAACCGCTCGACCATGAAGCGGGCGTCGGCCGCCCGAACACAGCAGCAACAGACGCCTAACCACAGCCCGCCGGCGGCGATAATCCAACGGTTCTTCGGCACGCCCGGCAGTCTGCCGAATTAATGGGCCTGACGCAACTCGACATGCCGCGTCTTGCCGCTGGTCGTCTTGGGCAACTCGGACACGAACTCGACTTCGCGCGGGTACTTGTAAGCCGCCATCAGGCGCTTGCAATGGCTTTGCAGGTCCGTCTTGAGCTCGTCATTTCCCATGACGCCGGGCCGGAGAACGACGCAGGCCTTGACAATCTGGCCGCGCAGCGAGTCGGGTTTGCCGATGACTCCCGCATCCAGCACCGCCGGGTGTTCGAGCAACACGCTCTCGACTTCAAATGGCCCGATTCTGTAGCCGGAACTCTTGATGACATCGTCACTCCGGCCGAGAAACCAGAAGTAGTTGTCCTCGTCGCGCACCGCGCGGTCTCCGGTCAAGTACCAGTCGCCTCGAAACTTGCGCGCCATCTCCTCCGGATTGAGCCAGTATTCGCGAAACAGCCCCAGTGGCCGCGCCGGCTTTACTCGCACCGCCACCTCCCCTTCGCGCCCGGCGGGCACCTCGTTAAGGTCCGCGTCCAGCAAAGCGATCGTGAAACCCGGAGTGGGCTTGCCCATGGAGCCGGCCTGCACCGGCCACCCCACAGAACGGAAGTTGCCGATCAGCACCACCGTCTCGGTCTGCCCGTAGGCCTCATACAGGGTCAACCCCGTCGCGTCGCGCCACAGGTTGAGCACCTCCGGGTTGAGAGGTTCGCCGGCCGAAACGCAATGCCGCAAGTGCGGAAATCGCTGTCTGGCCAGGTTCTGGCGCACGATCAGCCGCAGGGCCGTCGGCGGCGCGCACCAGGAGGTCACCGGAAAGCTGGCCAGCGTGTCCAGGGTGCGCGTCGGATCGAACTTGCCCGGACAGTCCGCCGCAAACACACACGCGCCCATTTGCCAGGGTCCGTAGAAGCTCGACCAGGCCGCTTTGCCCCAACCCAGGTCCGAGATGTTCCAATGCACGTCGCTAGGCCGCAGGTCGAGCCAGTAGCGGCCCGTCAGGCGGTGGCCAAGTCCGTAGCTGGCTTGGGTGTGGAGCACCATCTTCGGTTCGCCCGTCGTGGCGCTCGTAAAATAGAGAATGCCGGGGTCGTCGCTCCGGGTTGGCTCCCCGCTGAATCGGTCCTCCGCCCTTTCCAGTCCGGCGTCGAAATCAACCCATCCGGGTTGCCCTCCGCCCACGGCCACCCGCAATCCATCGAACCCCCCGGTCTTGGACACGCCGTCTTCATTCGTGATGACCGCGCTCACCCGGGCGGTCGCCAACCGAAACGCCACGTCTCTCCCGGTCAGAAGCAGCGTGGCGGGCACAGGCACGGCCCCGAGCCGGATCAATCCCAGCATGGCCACCCACCATTGCGGCATCCGCGGCAGCATCAACAGGACACGATCCCCCCGCCCAACCCCGTTGGCTCGCAGAAAATTGGCCGCCCGGCAGCTCAACGCCGACAGTTGGCTAAAGGAGAATTTCTGCTCGACCCCGGTGGTCAAGTTCACGCACCAAAGACCGATCGCCCTCGGGCGCTCTCGCGCCCAAAAGTCGATCACGTCTTTGGCAAAATTGAAATAAAGAGGCCTATCCGGCGTCTCTGGTCTGACCGCGTGCATCGCGCTAAGACCAATAGCTGAACCGGCCCGCAAAGTAAAGCAACCAGCGAGGTCAACCGATGAAATGCATCGCGTTCCGCCGGGCCAGGGCCATGATCGAGCCTTGCGGGTTGACGCCGGGAGCGGTGCATAAGAGGCTGGCATCGTTGATAAAGAGGTTGTCGAATCCGTGAACCCGCCCGAATGAATCGGTGGCGCACCTGTGCTGTTCCTCGCCCATGGGGCAGGAGCAGAACAGATGGACCGTCATGAGGCGGGCCAGGCCGTTGGGGAGTATCCGGGGCAACTGGCGCAGGTCGTCGCGACCGAGCAGGCGTGGGCCGCCGGCAAGGCTCGGATAGAGGGCGACGGCGCCGGCGGCGAACAGGATTTCTCCCAGTTTTAGAAGCCCCTCGGCCAGGGCGCGGCGGTCTGGCTCGCCGAGATGCCAGCGGACTAGCGGGTCTTGGAACCCGGCGAGGGACCGCACCGTGCCATGCCCCTGCCCGGCGAGCATCGCGTAGTAATTGGCCATGCAGCTCCATGCCTGGGGAACTTCCGAGGCCCAAGAGGGGTGATCGATCATGCCCAGGGCCAGGTACGGAGGCGAACTGATCGAGCAGCCAAAGCTCAGCAGGGGCGCAAATTCCCGCACCTGATGGACCGGCACGCCCATGTCCGCGGCGTTCACCGGGTCGGGGAACCGCGCAACGATCTTGACCGTGGGATGCACTTGCAGGGTCTCGCCGATGTTGCGGGTAATGCCGCTCCGGCGGAGCAGCGCCGGGGTCTGGACGGCGCCCCCGCACACGAAGACGGTCCCCGCCTCGATGCGCAGGGTCCCCGCGACGGCGTGGGTGCCTTCCAGGAGCCACTTGCCAGGTTGCCGGCGAAGGCGCTGGATGCGGGTTCGCGCAAGCAGCTTGCCGCCGGCCCGGAGGAAGCGCGGCACAAACGTGCGGGTCATGGACTGGCGGCCGCCGCCGGCGCCGTAGCGAAACCAGCGGGGCGCCTCAATCGACTTCCAGCCCAGGCTCAATGCGCCCTCGTGGAGCTTGAGAGACGCCGCCGGGGCGCCTCCAGGCATGAACGAGACCGACAGGTCGCGCTCGCCGGCCTCGAAATGCGGGCGCAAATCCGCCTCGGTGAGGGCGGATACCTTGAATTCCCGCCGCCACAACTCCAGGATTCCCGGCGGCGTCCGATGATAGAGCCCGCTGTTGATCTCGCTGCCGCCTCCGACGCAACAGCCCTCGACGTAGGCCACCTTGTTCGCGCCCATGGTGACGGTCTGGCCGCCGTTGCGGTATTTCTGGACCATCTCCTCTTTCGAGAAAGGCGGGCAGGAGTCCAACGGGTAAAACGGACCCTCCTCGATGAGAAGCACATCGCGTCCGGCTTCAGCCAGAAGGCAGGCGGTGATGGCGCCGCCTGGCCCGGAGCCGACGACCGCGATGCCGCATCGAATC
Source organism: uncultured Verrucomicrobiota bacterium (assembly GCA_964653485.1). Classification (GTDB taxonomy): domain Bacteria; phylum Verrucomicrobiota; class Verrucomicrobiia; order Limisphaerales; family UBA8199; genus CAVQND01. The sequence goes on from CAZZFF010000020.1 coordinate 38,322, forward strand.
TCCCGCGCCGGGGCCGAAATGACTCCCTCCGCCTGGGCCGCCGGAACCGGCGCGGGCTGGAAGTCGGTCGCAGTGCCCTCGGTCTGGCGGCTGTAAAGCGCGAGAATGGCCAGGCTCTCGTAGTAACGCATCAAGTCGCGCTGAACACCCAGCCGGGAGTTCTTCCAGGCTTCAATCTGGCGCCGGCGCTTCCCGGGCGGCTGAGCGTGAAAAGGCTGGCCCGCGCGAAGGAGGCCGGCGAGGTCGAAGCCGAGGGTGGCGGCGCGGATGGGGGTGCGCAAATAGTCCGGCAAGCTGGCCTGCTGGGCCAGAATGAAGCGCGCAAGGTCGTTGTAGGGGGCCTGCAAATCGGCCCGCCCCGCCACGGCGTGGGCCTCCGCGAACGAATATGCGAGGGCTGAGACTACGTCATCCATGGCCGCTAGGAGCTTGTCGCCGCCCAAAGCACCACGAGCGTCACGAGGCCGACTCCATAGCTCGCGCGGTCTTTGAGGGCAAACACAATCGGGTCTCCGTCCATTTCACCTCGATGTGCAATCATCCAGGCCCGGCTGATCCAGTAGAGCAGCAGCGGGCAGATGAGCAGCAGGACCATCGGGTGCCGATACAAGACGACGACCTTCTCGCTGTTCACATACAGGGCGAGGACCAGCACGGCCAGGTAGCCGCTGGTCGAGCCGAGGATGGCCACCAGCTCGGCGTCGCCGGCGGCGTAGCCCCGTCCTTCGAGAGCGGGCCGATTCTGCCTGCGGGCCGCCTCCAACTCTACGAATCGCTTGAGCAGGGCCAGACTCAGAAAGATGAACATCGAAAAGACCAGCAGCCAAAACGAGTACTCCACTCCGGTCGACTCGTGCCCGCCAATGAGCCGTATCGTGTACAGGGCGGCCAGGCAGAAGACGTCCAAAAGGGGAACCTGTTTCAACCGCCAGGAGTAACTGGTGGTCAGGACGAGGTATATCCCCAGGACCGCGGCGAAGCTTGGGGAGAGACGCCAGGCGAGCAACAGCCCCGCGGCCAACAGCAAGGGAAACGCCGCCAGACCCGCCGGGATTGGCAATGCGCCCGAAGCAAACGGGCGCGAGCACTTGCCCGGATGCCGGCGGTCGGCGTCGAGATCCAGGAGATCGTTCATGACATAGACCCCCGAGGCGCAGAGGCAGAAGGCCGCAAAAGCCCCAAGCCCTTTCAGCGCCAAGGCCGGGCGGGCGACTTCGTGCGAGGTAATCAACGGGACAAACAGGATCAGGTTCTTCACCCACTGATGGGGCCGCATGGCCTGCGCCGCCGCTTTGCTCCAGGAGATGGGCGGATCGAACACACGGCTGACCGTGGCCTGCCTCGCAGCCTTGGCGGCCAGCCCGCGTCGGGCGTTGACGACCAACGCCTGGCGGGCCCGGACCCAAACCGGCAAGTCGGCCGACGAATTGCCGGCGTAGTCGAATCCGCCCTCGCCAAACCGCTCAACGAGCCGGGCGGCCTTGACACCGCCACGAAGGTTCGTGCGGCCATCGCTGGCAATCACTTCCTTGAACAAACCCAAGTGCGCCGCCACAGCCTCGGCCAGTTGACCGTCGGAGGCGGTGACTAGGCAGATGGCGCGGCCCTTGCGGCGCTCGCATCGCAGGAACTCGAGAAAGGACGGGTTGTAAGGCAGTGTGGCGGCGTCAAGGTGCGTGCGCGCGGCGAGTTGGCGCTTAAGCCAGGCCCTCCCGCGCAACGCCCAGAAAGGCAGAAGGGCTAGGTAGAGAGGATTGCCCCGGAGCAGTCGCACGAGTGATTCCCAGACCAAATCGGTCCTGAGGACTGTGCCGTCCAGATCCACGCACAGGGGCACGGGATCGGAAGCACTCATGCACTCGCCATTCCTGGCTCCGATCCTGGGGTCATTGTCACGCTACATTGGCCGTTCACGCCAGACACGCTGCCCGGATTCACTCCCGGACACTACCCAACGGGCGTGGCTATTGACAAGCTTAGACGTCTTGCCCTGCTCTGCGTGTTCGCGCCTGCGAAATGCAGAAAATTCTTGCCTTTGTCAACAAGACTGCTCACGTTTCCAAGTAGCGGCAGAACGCGGCATGCTGCCACGGGAAACAAAACGACAATGATGCGTACCACAGCCCCCAAAGCAGACTCGATTGATCTTGCCAAGTTCATCCTAGCCAAGTTGGGCGACATGACGCATCTGAAGCTTCAGAAGCTCCTATACTACGTTGAGGCGTGGCATTTGGCGTACTTTGGCGAATCGATCATCGCAGACGATTTTAAGGCGTGGGTTCATGGGCCGGTCTCCACGCGGGTTTGGAACGTCTTCAAAAACGCAAGCTCGCCCCTTTTGAGCGATTTATGGATTTCCTCCGGCGAGGCAAACGCGGTTGTGGGAAGGATTTCCAAGCTGCTCCGGCCTGAGCAGTTGTCCTTGATCGAGGATGTTCTTCGCGAGTACGGCAAGCTCAATGCGTATGAATTAGAAGGGCTGACCCACTCGGAAAAGCCCTGGATCGAGGCGAGAAGGGGCGTGGCCTACGATGAGCCCAGCAGTCGACCGATCTCAAAATCCACGATGACGAAGTTTTACCGGGCACGGCTCGGCAAGGGGCATGAACAAGTTCGTTAAGAACAAGCCAAGCCTTCTTGCTGGCCAGGGTCAGGCCCGAATAGCGGATTTGGAAACCTCGAAGAGCCTCGTTTTTTCATTCAAGCATTTCGACCCCAGGCAAGGCGAGTGCTGGGAGGATTGGCAGAACGAAAAACTGTTGGCCCGGATGTGCGAGAGGTTTCGGGAGCATTGCCTAACAGAACCGTTCACCAAATGCTTCGGCGAGAGGTTCAAACAATACGGTCCGCTTCCTACGAATTCCCGTTTCCGCCACCCGCCGCACGTCCCACAGGACGCCGTATGGACCTCAATGCACATTAAAGGGGAACCATGCGTTATTGGCCACATGATAAGAAACGTGTTCTACATTGTGTTTCTGGATAAGGAGCATGTGTTCTACCCAACCACGCTCAAGCATACCTAGCGCAACGTTGGCCACCGCGTGTGGATTCAAATTGGGACGCTACCTCGGTCTTCGCCGAATTGACAGGGGCCGGGGGAATGGGTCAAGTTAAGGCCGGATGCAAAAGGCGATTCTGAGCTTTGTCGTGGTCCTCGCGCTGGGCACGGACTGGGGTCGAGCGCAGGAGGCCGACGCCGGTGGAGCGGCGGGCCTGGAAAGACAGATGCTCGTCGAGCAAAAGGCATTCCTCGAATGCCTGGCTTTTGTCTATAGCCCGGAGCTCTGGATCAGTTACGACAACCGGCTCTATTTCTTGCCCCGGACCGACTGGCAACGGGAGCAGATCGAGGCGATGAAAGAGGCTCGAGACCGTTACGTGGCCTTCACGAACCGTGAAACGCGTCATCAATTCGTCGCCAAAGTGCTCGGCGAGAGCAACCTCGATGCCGGCTGGCAAAAGAAACTGCTCCTGCCCTACACCGCGACGAACACGTCTCTGACTCCCGTCCTTGGACGGCCGGTGCAGAGCGTGGAGCGGTACTCGGTCCTCAAGTTCTTGCCGCGAGGGGACGCCCTCATCCAGGCCGGCGACTCGATTTACTCGGTGTTGGGCTTTGGGCGCGGCGTCAGTGACGCCTACCACACAAATGCTCTGCTCGTGCCGGAGGGGAGGATGACCTACAGGACGGACACCAATGGGTTGGAGTGGGTCGAGGCATTCACGGACGCGGCCCTCAGTTCCGCGGAAACAGCAGTGCTCGACCAGGCGGTGGCCGCGTTTCAAAGGAAGGCGGCCGGCCTTGACCGGAAGATGGCCTCGCTTCAGAGAAGACCGAATGCCGTCCCCCTCACGTTGGCCGAATCTCAAAGGAATGTCCCTCCTCTCGCCCAGGCGCCCGGCAAGTCCAAGGCCAGGCAGGAGTTCGAGAACCTGCAGGCCAGGGCGACGGAGACCTCGCCCTTCATGGAGTACCTGTTGGCCAAGGCATACCTGGACGGAAACGGGACTGCCAAAGATGAAAAGCTCGGTCTGCTCTGGATGAACAAAGCGGCCCAGGACGGCTCCGGCGATGCCCAAACGTACCTGGGCGCATTGAAGGGGAAGTAGGAGCGCGTTCCAGCAGCCCGCGGCCCTCGGTTCACAGAGCGCGAGGGCTATCCCAAGGAACGGGCGCGGGAATTCGTCGCGGCGCTGGTGGCGGAAGTGTGAATGAGCGCCAACAGGAGGAGGGTCGCGGCGAGGATTAAGAGGCGGGTCCAATTCGAGGCCGGCCGGGACGGCACGGCGCTCAGGGCGATGTTCAGGTCGGCGCCGGGGTCCACGGCGACGGCGCGTTTGAAAGTCAGGAGGCGCCCCTGTTCCGGGATGCTCGCGCGCAGGGCCGCGGGGGAGAGCACGGCGGCATCCTGTTGCTGGATAAGGCGCTCGGCCAGGCGCATGAATGCGGCGTTGTCGTCCGCGGTGTTCCGCTCGATAATGGCCTTGGCATCCTGTTGAGTATAGCCGATCTCCTTGCGACCCTGCAGATCGCGGAACCGGCCGCCCAGGGCCGCCGTGTCGCCGGCGATGGCGGCCTGGCGGACGTTCAAGCCGACAAGGGCCTGCTGGAGCTTGATATTGTGGAGCTGGACGCGTGCGTCTTCGTTGAATGCGGCGTCATGCGAAGAAAGGCCGAAGGCGGCCTGGAAGGCGCGCCGGGCCTGCTGCGGGTCGCCTTGGTCCAGCGCAGTGCCACCGGCTGCCAGCAGGTCCTCGGCACGGTGGGTCCGCTCGATTTGGCCCATCGCCTCTTCCCGCAAGTAACCCTGGAGGTCGACGCCATCGGTCCGGCCGGCGACTTGTTCCTGCTGGAGCTGGAGGGAGCCGGACCAATGCGCGAGGCGCCACTTTTCCCCAAGCGAGACGCGCCAGACAATGTTCTCGAGAGGGAGGTCAAACTTGGGCGCCAGCAATTCCAGCTCCAGAGCGCGAGACCCGGCGGCGCCCACCCGCGAACTGTAGAACAGTTCGACCGGGACCGATTTGTCGTCGCGCGACAGGGGATCGAGCGGAATGAGCAGGCCCTGGGGCCCGCGCCACGGCCAGACCCCGGCCTGGTTCACGAAGGCAAACCAAAAATGGGCGTCCTTGGGAAGGATGACGTTGAGGAGGCGCTTGTCGCCGGGCCGCAGTTCCAACCGCGCCTGGGTCAGCATCACACCCTCATCTGAAATGATGGAGGTAAAAGTGGCGCTGTTGACATGGGCATCGAGGAGTTTGGCCGCCTCGCGCCTCTCGATCTTCAGGGGCAGCTCGAAGCCGGGTTCGACCAGCCGGTAGGTGAAATTGGCGGCGGCGGCTGGGAGGTCCTGCTGCAGGATGCGAGGGATGCTCTGCCATTCCGCGGGCTGAAGCGCCGCCGGGAGGGTCTGGACGCGCGCTTGCAATCGCCCGACGGACTGGACGGTGACAAAACCGCGCTGCAGGTTGACCTCGCCCGCCTGAACGCCGCGCAGAACCGTCTCGAGGGCCTGTTCCGCCATCAAGGTCTGGTAACTGGCCCGCAACAGGTACGACCCGATAACGCGCCGATGCAGTTTGATACCCCAAGCCTGCAGCCCGTTGGTGAGCGTGGCGGTCCCCCGCGTGAAGTCGGCTACCTGGTCGCCCTGAAAGCGCACGCCCTGCGCTTCGGCGGGAAGGAAAACGCGAAGCGCTTTCAGGCCGGTATTCTCAATTTGGTACTGCAAATTGGCGACGACTTTGACCTGGGCATCGCTGACGGTCGCATGCTGGAGGCTGGTCACTTGGACGGACGCCTCGACCGGTTCGATCTCCAGGGCCAGGCTCCAGGGCGTCTGCAACACCCGAAACGCCAGCACCCCCTTTTGGCTGATGCCGGACCGCTGTGGGTCCAACTGGGTCACCCCTTCGGAAGCCGCCGCCTGCAGACGGAATCCCTGCTCCGGCACAACCAGCAGCGTGCCCCGCTGCTTGCCGGCCTCGCGCACGACCAATCGCGGGACCTCCCAGGCGTTGGTCGCCTTGATGCCCGGCCCGGCCAGGCTGATGGCCAACTGCTGCCGGCCTTCGGTCTTCCCCGCCAGGTGCAGCGTGATGACCCGGCCTGTCTCGGTCTTCGCTTCGGTCCAATGACTCAGGGCCGGACCACTGATTGACTCGACGTCGAAGCCGGGGGGCATGAGGAAACTGAGCCGGAAGATGCCCGCGCGCGTGATGTCTATAACGGCGTCGTCCGCCAGGACCGTCCGGTCTTCCCCCATGGACAGCGTCTCTTGGGTCTCGACACGAATGTCGGGTTCAACCGCCGACGCTCTCAACTGAACCTGCGGCGCCCCGCGCTCCGGGCCGGCCAGAGCCTCCGGGGTTTGGCCCGCGGTCGCTTGAAGGCGGCGTTCCGGGTCTGCGCCGCGCCTCTCCTCGGATGCTCGACGGGCCCCCTGCCCTGCGTACCTGAAAGCCCGGCGTACGGTCAGGTCCGGGATTTGCCCCTTGAAGGCCGCGGCCGGCTCCGGAGGAAAATCTTCGAGATTGATGGGCGAACAGCCTTTGGCATTAACGTCGTCCAGTTGCACTTCATTGCCCGTCGCCACGCCAAGCAGGCCGATCTGTTCGCCGGCATTCTCGACGCCGAGCAAACCGAAAGAACGCTCGAAGGGCAGCGGGCCGACGGCAATTTGCGAGCGGACCAGGATGGCAAAAGGCCGCGATTGGGCGGGGTTCAGCGATACGCGCAGCTTATGCGCGTCCGGGTCAAATCGCCACAGGGACACCACGGAACCGCCCCCCGCGGAGCCCTTGCCCTCCGCTGGCCCCGGGTCGAGCACGTCGGTCACGGTGGCGCCCGGAGGGACATCCAGCATCAACTCGCTCAGCTCCCCTTGGGCGGGACGAATCGAGACATAATGGGCGCCCTCGATGACCCCTGCCATGGGGGTATACAAATGAGTCAGTTCGGCATAAAACACAGGCTTCTCCATCTTCACGTCCCGGCTGTGCGGTTGCCACCCAACCCAGGTCTCGCTGGCCGGGACGAGCACCAGCGCCGCTACGGTGTTGCTGCCGCCCGCCTCCCGCTGTATCTCCACCGCCCGCGCGGAAAACACATCGACATCGAGATTGACCAGCGTCAGCTTCAGGCGGTTGGCCAGGCCGTACTGGACGGGCAGTACCACCCCGTTCTCCTTGTCGCGTCGGGCCGTCTGCAACTGGTATCGCATCTCAACATCGAAGGTGCCGCCCTTCCGGGCCGCCAACCGGCGGCTCATCTTCGACCCCGGCGGCCCTTGCTCCAAACTGAGGGCGTTCGTCGGATATTTCAGGTGTATCAACACCGCCGGCTCGAAGAGCAGCGGCAGCAGGTCGCCTTGTTCCGCCCGCCAGTGGATGCGGGCCACTCCCGACGCGAACTGGTCCTCGACCCGGATTTCCTGAGTGACCGATTCCGGAACGGACGATTGGAGGGCGGGCGCCGGGACGGCTTGGGCGTTGCAAATCCATCCGAACCATAAGAGGCCGCCGGCGAGCAAGGCGGCGGCCGCGGGCGCGACGCCGCCGCTCGCCGCGGCTTCGGGGGCCGGTCGCGGCGGTGGCGGCAATCGGAAAAGCCGCCATCCCGCCGGAACCACGGCGCGCAGAACCACGAACGCGGCAAGGACCGCCAGAAACGCTGCCGCGCCGTTGGGCCAGCGCAAGGCGGCCCACGCCAGCAGCAGCCAGCCGCCAATTCGAGCCGCGGCCCTGCGGCGAGGCCTCGGCGCAAGCCATACGTAAATCCAAAGGACGGCTGCCGGCAACGCCGGCCAGGCATATCCGAGAACATCGAACGCGGAAATCCGATCCGCCACATTGCCCACTTCGAGGCTCAAGGCACCCTCCGCCTGCTGCACCGGCGCGAGGAATGAAAGCTCCCGCGGAACGGACACTTCCTGCCGGCCGGCGCGGTCCGCAAAGTTCAAGAATGCGGCCGCGGCCAGAACCAGCGCCACCAAGCCGAAGGCCGTCCCGCCTATATGGCGCGAGCTGAATCGAAGGACGCCGCTGGCGCCGGCCCAGCGCCAGGCCGCCAAGGCCGCCGCCAGCAGACCGAGCACGGCGGCGAGCAGCCCCGCCGAACTGGAGCCGTCCCTGGTGAAAAGCCGCGCCAAAGCGCTGAAGCCGGAGCCGTCGGCCACCCCGCCCGCCGGGCTGAGGGAACCGCCGCGATAGACCAGGCGTTGGCCGGTGTCCGGCTCGACTCGCCACTCGGCCAGGAGGACTGGGGCGCCGATCACAGGCGCGCACACTCGGACCCGCTCGGGCACTTTGGCCTTGGAGGCAAGTTTGAGGTCGATGACCACCGGCGCGTCGGGGTTGGCGTGCGGCGGCAGTGGAATCAGGTCGGCCTCGGCATCGAGGACAGGAACGACGGGCGCGCCGCCGACGGCCGCGGACCACAACTGCGTTCCCGGCGGCAACGCCACTTTCAAGCAGGGGTTTCCCCGGTTCTTCACGAAGTAACGAGCGTCGGTAAGGACCTGGCCCTCCTTGGAGATGCGATTGGTGATCCAGGCACGATCCACGACCAGGCTCAGGGAGTCACCCTGGGCCAGCGGGCTTAAGGCGAGCTTGAGGTCGAACGGACGAGATGTGTAGCGGAAGGCCTCGAGGATGGGGGCGTCGAAAAAGAGCCGGTATTCAGCCGGGACCTCCCTCGTGTCCAGGCGCAGCAATCCGCGTGAAACCGCCTCCGGCTTCACTGCAAACTGGTAGGCGCTGATGATGAGGGTGTAGCCTTCCTCCGACTGGGCGTCGAGCGGACGCGCGCCGCTAAAGGCGAGCGTCTCACCCTGGGATTTAAAGGGTCGTTCGTAGGTCGCCAATAAGGTGTAAGCCCCCGCAACGGGCGTGTGCAACTGCACCAGGTAGCCCCCGGCCGTCTTCCGCCAGTTGCGAATGTCCTTGCCGGTAAACTCGACGTTGAAGTACTCGTCCGAGAGTTCGACTTTGAAAGCGCCCACGGGCGCTCCGGACACGACATAATTCATGAGACTGCTGCCATAGGCAATCCCTTCGCCAATCGAGAACAGATGCAACGCCTCCACCTGCACGGTCTGGGGCAGCCGTTCGACCCGCACCGTTGCCTGCCAGGCGGCGTCGCTCAAGCGGAAGGCCGCCTGGATGCCCGGCGCCTCGCGCGGAAAGAACGCCGTGGCAATCTCCGTCAGGGCCTCCGTCCGCTCCGGCGTGAGCCGGAAACCGGGGTCCGCCGCCACCGCGATATGGCCGCGCACAGACTTGGCTTTGGCCACTTCGAGACGGGGCAACGGCCATTCGCCGCCTCCGAGCGCCTTGTTTCGTTCCAGCCGGAGCTGCACAATCTGGCGGCCCGACACCGGCTGCCCATACACCAGGCACAGCTCGGCCTCGGCTTGGTCGGCGGGCTCTCGCAGGAAATAATCGCTCAGACCGGGGGCCGCAAGCTGGGCGAGGGCGTAGCCTTTGGGCAGGCGCAGGACCAACTCGCGCAGCGGGGCTTCCCGGATGTCCAACTCGATTTCGGCATCGATGGCCAACTCGTTTTCACCGAGATGATAGGCCAGGACTTCGGACACGGCCAAGTCCGGCAGAATCTGGTCCGCCTGGATGCGGAGGCCGAAATCGGCCCCGGAAAAACGATAAACAAAACGCTGGTTGCCCGCCGGGCGCAGGAACGCGCGCGTGATGTCTGTCTCCGGAAATTGCTCCGGGGAAACCTGCGAGAGCCCGCTGGCCTGGGCGACCTCCAGGCGGACCGCGCCTTCGTTGACGATGCGGTAGTACCCGGCAAAGCGCGTCGCCCCATCGGGCCGCAGTTGGACGGCGTCGGCCGTCTGTGGGAACGCGCCCAGGGGCGTTTGCACCTGCACCTGAAGCGCGAAGGCATCCCTCTGAGGTTGGTTGAGCTGGACGATGAGCCGGCGCTCGCCCTGGCCGGAGGCCGGCTCCACGTTCCACGCCAGCACCGGGTCGCCCTGGACGCGGGTGACCTCGCCCGCTCCCCGGAGCACAATCGCCACGCGTCTGAGTTCGCCCTGCATGACCTTAAAACTGAGCAAGCCTGACTGGCGCATCAGCCCCGGGCTGAGGCTGATCTGTGAGAGCATCTCGGCGGCGTAAAAGAGCTTGCCCTCGGCTTCCGGCCGGGTTTCGTTCCACGCCAGCTTCACCGCGCCCTCCGAAGGCAGGTAGCTGACAAAGTCGTTGCCCGTCCGTTCGGGCCGCGCGGCGCCCGCGAACTCGAATTGGGTGTCCCCCGCCAACCCGTGAAGCACAATCGGCTGCAGCGCGCTGGGCGCCACCCGAAACTCGACCGTATTCCAACCCTTGGTCTGCCGCACCGCGGCGTCAAACTTGAGGCGGATCGGATACCGCCCGGCATGGTCGAAGGCGACCGTAAAGCAGTCCTGCCCCGCCTTGATCCGCCACTTGGGATGGGGACCGATTTCAGTGAGCGCCACGCCGCCCCTCAGCAGGTCCAGCATGCCGCCCTGTTGATTCTCGACACGCGCGGTCGCCGTGAGCGTGAACGCCGCCCGATTGCTCCCCAGGTCCCCCGTAAGCATGAAATCCTCAAGAACAACCACCGGAGGGGGCGGATTGACCGCCGGCTCGCCGGCCCGTGACACGGACCCCAGCACAAGCAGCAGAGTGAGGGCCGGCAACCATGAGAGGTTAGAATCGGTTTGGCTCATAAGATTGATGCGAATGCCCAACGATCTCACCACGGCTACTTCCCCCCCAAACTCTGCGCCTGGCGGATCATCCATTCGAGTTTCCTGGGGCGCGCGTCAGGGCCATAGGCATCCGGCACGCCGCCCAGGTAACCCAGGAGCCGCTCAGGCGTCACCTCTGCCGCAAACGGGCTGGACGCCAGCCACTCGGAGAATGCGCCGGCCACCGCCGCCAGACGGAGCGCCGGACCGGCCTTTTCGAGCGGCGCTGCGCTGCCCGTGTAAGCCACGGTCCACTCCTGCTCCCGGTACTCGCCGGTGGCCGGGACCTTGTAACGAACACGGACAACTCCCAGCGGGCCGTCGCCGCGCGGGTCAATCTCGATGACATAGAGCGCGTTACCCGACTCGGCGGCGCCGATCTGCGCGGCGCTCACGGTGTTATCCCGAAACTGCTCCTTGGCAAGCTGATGCCTGGCATAGCCCACCTGGCGATAAGCCGTCACGCGCGCGGGATTGAACTGCACCTGGACCTTTACGTCGGATGCCGCCACCCGCAGCGCCCCGGCCAACTGCCCGGCGAACCCGGCGGCGGCCTCCTCCGGCGTGTTCAGAAACCCGTAACGCCCATCGCCGTTGCGCGAAAGGACCTCGAGCAAATCATCGTTGTAGCCCTCCCAACCGATGCCAAAACAATCGAGCGCGATACCCTGCTTGCGGTGGGCCTCGACCTTTTGCTTGAGCGCCTCCGGCTCGACGTTGCCCAGGTTGGCGGCGCCGTCGGTGAGCAGCACGACCCGGTTAATCCCGTTGGCCAGGTAATGCCGCAAGGCGGTCTCGTAAGCCAGGTTCAGCGCCTCTTCCAGATTGGTCCCGCCCTGGGGCGTAAGCCCGCCGACCTCTTCGGCCACGTGGCCCGCCTGACTGCCGGGCACGCCGTCCACCCGGAGCCGGGCCGTCCGCGCAAAAGTGACCACGCTGAGCTTGTCCTGCGCCTGCAGTTGGGCCGCCAGCACGCGCAGCGCCTCGTGAATAATGCGCACGCGATCGGCCCTCTCCATCGAGCCTGAATTGTCCAGCAGCAGCACCAGGTTCAACGGCCGGCCCGCCTCCCTGCCCTGCGCCGCTGTCTTCAAAGAGAAGCGGAGCAAGTCCCGGTTCTGCGCGAACGGATAGCGCGCCCGCTCGCACGCAAAGGCAACCGGCACGCCCGCCGGGGCCTCCGGATCCCGGTAATCGAACGCATTGATGAATTCCTCGCTCCGCACCGTGGCCGGCTCGGGCATCATGCCCTTCTCCAGGCTCGCCGCCGCGAGCTTGAAGGAAACATCGCTCACGTTGAGCGAGAAGGTCGAAAACGCATTCTCGCGCGTCCGCACTTCGGGCTGGGGAACCGGCGCGGAGGTCGCACGCTGCCTTCTGGCGGGCTGGTCGGACCGATCCACGCCCGCCTGGGCCTGGGCGAGCCCTTTCTCCACGCCCCCCCGCACGCCCTGCACCGATTCCATCTCACTGCCAGGCGGCTTCGCGCTCTCTTTGAGTTCCTCGCGCTTGCCTTCAGCGTTGGCAGCGGAAGGCACGGTGTACGCGGAGCGCGCGACCAAAGGGGCCGCTACGGCAGCCTTCCCGACGCTTGTCGCGACCTGCTGGTTGGAATTCACGCGATCCAGTGAGATGGCCCATTTTCTCTCGATGTCGGCGCCCAGTTTGTCCCGAGCAACGAGATCACGCTCCCGTATGCCGGTGTGGTCAGTCTTTGTCTGCGCCGTCGCTGCCGCGCCGTTGGCGGCCTGAGTCTGATCTGGCGATCTCTTCACCTTCAAGTCCAGTGAGTCTAAGCGACGAGAGGCGTCCAGCTTATTCAGCTCGGTTTCCTGAGCGGCGGATTGTGCGACCTCGTTGCGGAACATCGCTCCTGTGGCCGGCACGTCGCCAAGGATCGGCGCCTGCGCCTGGGTCTCGATGGAGCCGGCGGTTGCGCCTTGGACCGGTGCCGCCCGCTGAAGCCGGCGTTGCGCGTACGCCAGGGTCTGGGGTGGCCTGGGGCTTGGGGCTGCCACCGCGGGAGCAGGGCTGCCGGGTGCCGGCGCCGCTCCCGGTTTGCCGGCAGCAGGTGCGACTGCCGCCAGAGCGAGGGTGGGCTGAATCGTAAAGATAGCATCGTGAACAGGGACGCCACCCCCGCCCATGCCGCCCTGGGGCGCCGTTGACGGCGGCCTGATTGGGGCCACGCTGAGAATCGAGCCGGCGGACAAGTCCGTGCCTGTGGGCTCCGCCGTTGGCTGCGCCTGTGTGAGTGGTGTGCCTCCTTTCCCTTCCATCCCGCCGCCACCACCGCCACCACCCGCCACCACCGCGCCCGTGTTTCCAGGCAACACGATCGTCGTCCGGTTCGCCTGGGCCAGCATCGCAGCGACCCTATCTTGCTCGGCCTTCGCCCGCGCCCAATTCGGCGAACCGTAGGGGACTATATTTGTCTGCAGCGCGGAATACCCTCCGTAAGCGCCGCCGGAGTACTGGGTGATAGTCGACCCATCCTCCAAGGGACGGCTCGCGGCCCCGTCCGGCAGCGCGAACTGGTATTTCACCGGCGCCATGGCCAACGACCTGCGCTTGCCCTGCGACAGGACCGGCAGGAACACGGCCAAAGCAAGCAGCCCGACAAGCACCGCCGCGGCGGCCACCAGCACAGGCGACCTCCATTCTCGCCTGCGCGGGCGGGCGAACTCCTTGGGCGCGACGGTCTTGAAATGGGCAAGCAACTCTTCCCGGCGTCGATCACTCAGCTTGAGCGGCGTGGGCTGGGCAGCGGCTGGGTCCGCCGGTTGGGCGGCGGTCTCCCGGACGAGTTCAATCGTGAGCTTGAGGCGCCGGTGGAGGGCGGCCAGGGCGCCGTCTCGCTCGATGGCAAGGCGGAGCGCGGCGGCCTGCTCGGGCGGCAGTTCCCCGAGCAACAGGGCCGTCACAGCGGCTTCCAGTTCTTCGCGGGAGTCTTGAGGAAGATCGGGATTCATGGAACGATGCCATTCTTGGCCAACTCGGCGGCGACCGCTTTAAGCGCGTGGTGCAGAAGGTAGCCGACGTTGCCGGTGCTCAGCCCTGTCCGGACGCTGATTTCCTTGTAGGACAATCCGTCGTTGAACTTCAGCCGGACCAATTCCCGGCTCCGTGGGTCGAGGGTTTCCAGGCTCAGGCGGACCAAGCCGACGCCTTCCCAACGGGCAATTTGTTCATCGGGCAGCGGCTGCGGGTCGGGTGGTTCGGGAACGGCGAGCCACGCCTCTTCCGAGTGCAAGCCGAGCGAGACCGTCTTATCGGCCTGGCGCCGATGGTTGAGGGCCAGGTTATGAACCGTCCGGTAGAGCCATCGTCGCGGCTCCCGCACTGTATCAAACTGGGCGTGCAGTCTCATGAACGCTTCCTGCACGATGTCCTCGGCTGCGGCCCCCTGCCCAAGCAGACGCTGCGCATAGCCTAAAAGCGGCGACTCCAGAGCCGCGAACAGCTCTGCAATCCCTTCACATCCGGTCGGCTCTGTGCTGGCTTGGTCAGGTCGCATTGTGGCCCTGCTCGGCGAACCCCGCTGATTTGCGTCGATCATCGAGCCATCCGGCATTCTGGGTCTCCACAAAACATCGTGTCTCACCTGATAAGACACTGGAAGGCGAGATTTCTTAGATCATCGAAGGAACAAGCGCGAAAACCGAAATCCGAAGGCCCGAAATCCGAAAGGGGCTTCCGGGCCTTCGGATTTCGGATTTCGGATTTCGGATTTCGGATTTCGCCCTCTGGGCGTCATTTCGCCCTGCGGGCGTCTATTGGCTCCCCACACCCTTGACCTGCATTCGGAGCGCGTAGAGATGCTTGCTGGCGGTGATGAAGAGCGTATGCCGGTCTTTCCCGCCGAAGCAGATATTGCCGGTCCACGGCTCGGCCACATCGATGTGCTCGATTTGTTTCCCGGTGGAATCGAAGACGAACACCCCATGGCCGGTCAAATAGACATTGCCCTGGTCATCGATGGTCATTCCGTCCGACCCCTTGCGGCAGAACAGCGTTTTGTCCGTGAGCGAGCCGTCAGCCTGGATGTGGTAGCGGTAGGTCTTGTCCGCGCCGATGTCCGCCACGTAGAGCAGCTTGCCGTCGGGGGTGCCGATGATGCCGTTGGGCTGGCGGAGGTCATCGGCGACGCGCGTGAGCGTCTTGTTGTCCGGGGCCAGGAAATAAACGTGCTCGCCCATCTCTTTGGGACCGCGCTTCCAATAGGAACGGCTGTAATAAGGGTCGGTCAGATAGACGCCGCCCTGGGGCCGGACCCACACGTCGTTAGGCCCGTTGAGCAGTTTGCCCTGGTAATCCTTGATGACCACGGTCACGTTGCCCGCGGGGTCGATGCGCCACATCTGGTTCTTCTCGTCCGCGCACGCCCACAGGTTGCCCTCCCCGTCGAAGCAAAGCCCGTTGGAACGCCCGCACGGTTTCATGAACGTGCTGAGCTTGCCCTCGACGCTCCATTCGAGGATGCAATCGTTGGGCTGGTCCGTAAAGAACACGTTCCCCTGCGCGTCGCAGGCGGGTCCCTCGGTAAATTCAAAACCGCCCGCCAGCGTTTGCAACTTCTCACCGGGAGCGATGATCGCGCTCTGCGCGCCCAATGCCTGGAGAGCGCAGAGAAAACCGGGAATCAGGATAAGGAGAGTGGTTCTGAGATTGCCCATATCGGCACTTATACGACCGGGGGCGGAACGGTGGCAATCTAAATCGGGACGTCGGAGGTGAACTTTCAGACCGGCCCTGCTCAATCGTATCCTTCCGAAGCCGACTATATTTGTTCAACCCTCGGGCGTATCCAAGATGCTTTGGAGGCGGGCTGCCAATTCGGCTGGCAGACGCCCTGGCCAAGTGGAGTCCACCAGACCGACCTCGATGAGGTCGCGCAAATGAGTGCGGTCTTTGTCGCGGAAGGCAGTAAGCTTCATGCGGACCAAGGCGTCCAATGTCGCGAGGCGGAAAGTCTCGGTCTCCTCGGAGTCGGCCACATCGGGGGCGGGCGCGGGCGAATCCGGCCGGACTCTTTCCGACGCAAAAACGATGTGGACGGCGTCGCGGGCCTTGGCCGTGGGGCCGTCCAGGAACATGTCAAGGCCCTTGGCGTGGCGATGGACAAAACCGGCTTGGGCCAAGGCCGCGGCGGCG
This sequence comes from uncultured Verrucomicrobiota bacterium, assembly GCA_964653485.1. Lineage (GTDB taxonomy): Bacteria > Verrucomicrobiota > Verrucomicrobiia > Limisphaerales > UBA8199 > CAVQND01. Next base: position 54,215 of record CAZZFF010000020.1, read on the forward strand.
GCTGGCAGATCCGAGCGGCGCAGGAGAATATCAACGTCTTGAGTGTTGCGCACCGCGGCCTCATCCACACGGGAAACCCAAGCGGCGACCGCATTTCCGCCCACGACCGCGTAGGGCACATCCGCCATGCTTAAAGCGGCCACAGCGCGCCGCAACCGTTCACGAACTTTTTCCACGGCTCCAATCATCCTTTCCCAGGAAACGTTGGCCAGATTCGACTTCATCACACTCCCGGCTTTTCCGCGTGCCACGGGGTGCTCTGCTCGAAGGCATGGGCAATCCGCAAGAGCGTCTGCTCCCCGAACGGTTTGCCCAGCAGTTGCAGGCCGATGGGCAGCGGGGGACGTGCTTCGGGTCCCGAGGACCGAGGCGCTGTGAAGCCGCACGGCAGGCTGATGCCACAGAGACCGGCCAGGTTGCAGGAAATCGTGAAAATATCCGAAAGATACATCTGCAGCGGGTCGTCGGACTTCTCGCCGACCTTGAAGGCAGGCGTGGGGCACACGGGAGTGAGGACGGCGTCCACGGTCTTGAATGCGTTGAGAAAGTCGGCGCGGATTAACGTGCGGACCTTTTGGGCGCGCAAGTAATAGGCATCGTAATACCCGCTGCTAAGGACATACGTGCCAAGGATGATGCGCCGCTTGACTTCCGCCCCGAAACCGGCGCCGCGCGTCTTGCCGTACAGCTCGATGGGGTCCGCCCCGTCCACCCGGGCGCCGTAGCGGATTCCGTCAAACCGGGCGAGGTTGGCGCTGGCCTCGGCGGTGGCGACGATATAGTAGGTCGCAACGGCATACTCGGTGTGAGGCAGCGAGATTTCGACAACCTCCGCCCCCAGTTTGGCCAGTTGGCTCACGGCGCCGTCGATGGCTTGTTTGACCTCGGGGTCCAGGCCGCCAACCATATACTCCCGGGCCAGGCCGAGTCTGAGTCCTTTGACGCCGCCGCTCAGGCCGGTGGTAAATGAGGGGACGGGAAGGGGGGCGCTGGTCGAGTCTCGAGGGTCAAGACCGGCGATGACCTCCAAAAGCATCGCCGCGTCGCCCACTCGTTTGGCCAGGCAGCCAATCTGGTCCAGCGAGGACGCATAGGCCACCAAGCCGTAACGGGACACTCGGCCGTAGGAGGGCTTCAGACCCACACAACCGCAAAACGAGGCGGGTTGGCGGATCGAACCGCCCGTGTCCGAACCCAGCGCCGCGAAGCACTCATCAGCCGAAACGGCGGCCGCCGAACCGCCGGAAGAACCGCCCGCCACCCGGGCCGGGTCCCACGGATTGCGCGTGACCTGAAAGGCCGAGTTCTCCGTCGAACTGCCCATGGCAAACTCGTCCATGTTCAGGCGCCCGAAAACGATGGCGCCGGCCGCCTTGAGCTTTTCGATGACCGTCGCGTCGAAGGGCGAAATGAACTTGCCGAGGATTTTCGAGCCGCAATTGAGCGGTTGGTCTTTTACGGCGATGACGTCTTTGGTGGCGATTGGCACGCCAAGCAAGGGGCGCTCCGCGTGGGTCTGTCCGCCGGCCAGGGCCGCGTCCGCCGATTCGGCCTGGGCAAGGGCATCGGCGGCATCGTAGCTGATGAAGGCCCCGATGCGCCCGTCCACGCCTTCAATTCTATCGAGGCAGGCCCGCATGGCCTCGGGCGAGGACACCTCGCGCCGGGCCAGCTTGGCCACCAGTTCGGCAACAGTCAGTTGATTCAGCATGAGTCAGGCACCGCCGGGCAGCGCGACCGGCGTAGCCGGGACATTGGCTGACGGCGCGGCAAAAGGCAAAGCCAAAATAGGCCGTCCGAGCCACACGAGGCCCACCGTCTGGTCCTTGATGTTAGAGGCGGGACGAACTTCATTGTCAACCAGCGCAGCACATCGAGGACAACCCCAGGCTTTACCGACCGGGAGGCTGTGGTAATTTGAGGTCGTGAAGATCACGCTGCCAGAGGCGTTGGAAGCCCTCGTCAAGAACAAGGTCCGAAGCGGACGTTACGCAGACGAGAGCGATGTGATGCGGGATGCGCTGCGCGCCCTTGAATGGCGCGATGACGGCGAATGGGCCGCGCTGGAAGCGGCATTGCTGGATGGGGCGCGCAGCCCGCGTCGGCCGTACAGCAAGTCCACGCTCGAGCGAGTGATGCACGGCGCACGGGACTTGCCACGACGACTCCTTGAACCGCCGCCGGATTGAGCGCGGCGGCGTTAAGAACGCAGGGAAGTCCCCCCCAGGCAGGCTAATAAGGCTTGAGCTTGTAGAGCAACCCGTGTGGCAAGGCATGAAGCGCCTCGGCCAAGTACCCACGGAGAGGAGCCAGACTGTAGAGTTCGCGCGTTTGGGCCAGATTCAGCACCAGGTTAACGAGAACGACCGGATTTGTAACATCCGAGGGGTGATTCGCGGGCGGCAAGGCCGACTTCAACCCGGGGTTGCTCCGTTGTACGAATTGGAAATAGGCGGGGTTTTCCGACAACAAGCCCGCGTCGAGGAGCAGGTAACCGGACCGCTTGCCGCCTCGGCGTGGCTAATCCTACTCCAGGCGTTTTCGGAACATCCAGTCCGCGGCGGTCAGCGTGAGGAAGGCGATGACGAGCAGGGGCCAGAGGCTCTGCCACAGGATGGCGGGGCCGATGTCCTTGATGAAGACGCCTTTGACGATGACAATAAAATGACGGAGCGGATTGAACCAATCAAGGTACTGGAGCCAGGTCGGCATGTTCTCGACCGGGGAGGGGAAGCCGGACAACAGGATGGCGGGCATCATGAAGGTGAAGACCCCCAGAAACGCCTGCTGCTGCGTCGAGGAGATGGAAGAGATGAAGAGGCCGAAACCGACGAGGGCCAGGATGTAGAAAACCATGCTGCCATAGAGCAGGAGGAGCGAGCCTTGGAAGGGGATTCCATAGACGAACACACCGGCCGAGAGAACCAGGGTCGCCTGGAACATGGCCACCAGCAGAGCGGGGACAGCTTTGCCGATCATGATGACGCCGGGAGTCAAAGGAGAGACGAGAAGTTGATCGAATGTCCCCTGTTCCTTCTCCCGTGCGACGGAGAGTGAACTGACAATCATCGTGCCGATGGTGGTGATGATCGCCACGAGGCACGGAATGATGTGGCGGATGTAGTCCAGATTGGGATTGAACCAGTGGCGGACGAGGATTCTTGATGTGGAGACGCGGCCCCGGGCGCCGAGGCGATCGTCCAGGTAGCCTTGAAGGATTTGCTGAACGTAACCCAGGGCAATCTGCGCGCTGTTCGAGCGCCGCCCGTCCAGGACGGCCTGGATCGCCACGGGCTTGCCGGCGGTCACCTTCCGTGAAAAGTCCGCCGGAAAGCGGAGCACCAGAAGGGCCTGCTGCGCGTCGATGGCGCGGCGCAGTTCGGCTTGGCTGCGGAGCGTGAGGAGCCGGGTGAATGCCTGGGCCTGGGAGAGACGCTGGACAAGCTCAAAGGATTCCGCGCCCGCATCGTCGTTCAAGACGGCGAGCGTGTTATCCTTGACTTCGAGGGTCGCGGCGAAGGGGAAGATCGCCAACTGCAGCAGCACCGGGACGATCAAGAGCATCCGCCCCTGGCGGTCGCGCAGGAGGGTTTGCAGTTCTTTGAGGATCAGTGTGGCGACGCGGTGGGGCATTACCGGTTCATTCGAGTCGTTTCCTGGTTTTGACGGCCGTCATGCCGATGAAAAAAGCCGAGGCCGCCGCCAGGAAGAGCATGCTCTTGAGCAACACGACCCAGACGTCACCCGCCTGGAACAAAGTCTGCATCGCGGTGACGAAATACCGGGCTGGAACCGCGTAGGTCACGGCCCGAATAAGGGGGGGCATGCCTCGGATTTCATAAATGAAGCCGGAGAGAATGACGGCGGGCAGAAAAGCGGCATTGAGGGCGGCCTGGGCGGCGTTGAACTGGTTGCGGGTAACCGTCGAGAGGAGCAGTCCCAGGCCAAGGGCGCTGCCCAGAAAGAGAGAGCCCACCAGCCATAACACCAGGGCGGACCCGCGAAAAGGCACCCCCAGGAGAAAGACCGACACGCCGACGCATATAAACAGCGAAATGATCCCCAAGGCATAGTAAGGCAGCAGCTTGCTCAGCAGCAGTTCGAGCCGCGTAGCCGGCGAAGCCAGCAGCGCCTCCATGGTCCCGCGCTCCCATTCGCGCGCGACCACTAACGAGGTCAACAAGGCGCCAATCACGGTCATGATGACGGTAATCGAGCCGGGGATGAGGTAGTTCCTGCTGTCGGCTGAGGGATTGAACCAGAAGCGCGGTTCGAGGGTCACGGAGGGGGCCGGACCTTCCGCCGCCTGAAGCCGGCCGCCCGCCTCCGAGTCGCCGCTATCAGTCGGCAGGCCGCGCTCGGCGGCGCGCTGTTGCAGCCAGCCCTCCCAGGCCATGCGGATATAGTTCTCCACGAAGTTGGCCGTGTTCGGTTCGGCGCCGTCCGTGACAATCAGCAGTGGTACCGTGTCGCTCGGCTGGCTGAGTTTTTGGGAAAAATCCTCCGGCACAATGACAAAGCCGCGCACGCGGCCCCGGACGAGGGCCTGGGCCAGCTCGGCGCGGGTGCGGGCGGTCTGCACGCGCAGGTAGGGCGAGCCGAAGAGGCTGGCCGCAAAGAGGCGTGCCTCCGGGCTGCTGTCTTCGAGGACCAGGCCAACGCGCAGGCCCGGAGTGTCGAGGCTGATGCCATAGCCGAAAATGAAGAGCATCACCACCGGCAGGATGAAAGCGATGATGTTGCTGCTGGGATCCCGGAGGATCTGGAGAGTCTCCTTCTTGCAGAGGGCCTTGAGCCGGCGGAGGGGGGCTGGAATGCTCATAGGGCGTGTCTCCTGACAAGGGCGATGAAGGCGTCTTCCATGGAGGGGTCGGGAATGTCGGGGGCAACGGCCATTTCCTTGAGTTGATCCGGCGTGCCGGCGGCGATGATTTGCCCTCGAAACACCAGGGCGATCCGGTCGCAGTACTCCGCCTCGTCCATGAAGTGCGTCGTCACGATAATGGTGACGCCCTTTTCGACGAGGCCGTTGATATGCGTCCAAAACTCGCGGCGGGTGACGGGGTCAACGCCGGAGGTTGGCTCGTCGAGGAACAGGATGTCCGGCTCATGCATGAGGGCGCACGCCAGGGCCAGGCGTTGCTTGAATCCGAGCGAGAGGGTGTCGGGCGTGGCCTCAAGGAAGGGCTGGAGCTTGAAACCCTCCGTCATGGCGGCCGTCGCCTGCCGTTGGCGCGCGCCGCGCAAGCCGTAGATGCCGGAAAAGCAGTTCAAGTTCTGCGCCACGCTCAGGCTCGCGTAGAGGGAGAATTTCTGGGCCATGTAGCCTAGACGCTGGCGTGCCCTCCCGGGGCTCCGTTTGAGATCGATGCCGGTCATGCGGGCCGTGCCGGACGTGGGCGTCAGCAGGCCGCACATCATGCGAAAGATGGTGGATTTGCCGGCCCCGTTCGGGCCGAGGAGGCCGAAGATTTCGCCCCGCCGCACGGAGAAGCTGACTCGGTCCGCGGCGGTGAAATTGCCGAATCGCCGGGTCAGCTCGATGGCCTCGACAACCGGCTGATCATCCCCGGAGATGGGATGCATGCGCTCGGCCAGGGCTGAATCGCCACCGGGCCCGCCGCCAAGAACATCGATGAAAGCGTCCTCGAAACGAGGCTGGACGGGGACCATTTTGGCGGCGGCGCCGGCGTCGAGTTGGCTGAGGTCCAGGCACGCGCTGCCCCCTGGAGGCGGCGCTCCGGGCGGCGTGGCTTCGGGGGACTCGACCTCGCGTGGGGCCGGGGCCGGGCTGTTGAGGCGGAGGACGAGACGGACGCTATGGCCCTGGATGACCCCGTCCAGCACTTCCGGGCGGCGCAGGGCGCGGGCCAGGAAGTGGCGGCGGCTGCCTTGGAACCCGCGCACCTGGAAACAACGCCCGCGCATGCGGTCGGTCAAGTCGCCGGGTCTGCCCGCGAAGAGGAGGCGGCCGTCATTGAGCAGCAGCACCTCCTGGCACAATTCGGCCTCATCGAGGTAGGCGGTGCTCCACACGACGGTCATCCCCTGCCCTACGAGCTCATGGACCATTTTCCACAATTCCCGGCGCGAGATCGGGTCGACTCCAACTCCAGGCTCGTCCAGGAGAAGGAGCCGCGGCTCGCCGAGCAAGGCGCAAGCGAGGCCGAGCTTCTGTTTCATTCCGCCCGAAAGTTTGCCCGCCAGGCGTCCGGCGAACGGGTCGAGGTCGGCGAAGGCCAGGAGGCGTTTGAAAGCAGCCTGGCGTTCGGAGCCCAAAACGCCGCGCAAGTCGGCGTGCAGTTCCAGGTTCTCCTGGACCGAGAGGTCCTCGTAAAGGCCGAATTTCTGGGGCATGTAGCCAATCAGCTCGCGCGATTGGGCAGTGTTGCCAACAGGGTCAAACCCGTTGACTTGGATGCTGCCCGTCGATGCGGCCAGCAGCCCCGCCATCAACCGCATAAGGGTGGTCTTGCCGGCCCCATCAGGCCCGACCAGGCCGGTAACCATACGCTCCCTCACCGGCGCGGAAATATCCGTCAGCGCCGGCCAGCGCGCACCCGGAAACAGCTTCCCCACGTTCTTCAGATGAACGATGATCTCTGGCATGACGGGCTAGCTGACACCGAGTCCATAACCACCGCCCGAACCCTCGCCGGTCTCAGTGTTCGGATTTCGGATTTCGGATTTCCTTCGGATTTCGGTTTTCGGATTTCGGATTTCCCGCTTGGCCCTTCCTCCACCAACGCCTTAACCGTCACCGGCATCCCCTGTCGCAACCCCTCGTCGGAGTTAGTGACGACCACGCGGAGGCGATACACCAGGGATGTCCGTAATTCGGGTGTTTCGACGCTTTTCGGGGTGAACTCGGCGCGGGGTGAGATGTAGCCGATCTGTCCAAAGTACGGTTTATCGGGGCGGGAATCGGTATAGACCCGCACCTTCAAACCTGGATGGATGTGTCCGAGAGCAGGCTCGGCGATGTAAGCGCGAACCCACACCTCGCGGGTGAGCGAGACGGTGAGGACGGTGGCGCCGGGCTGGACAATGGCTCCGGGTTCCTGGGCTCGAGTGATGATGACGCCGTCGGAAGGGGCCACGAGGACGGTATCTGCCAGGCGCAACTCGGCGCTTGCAAGGGCCGCTTCGGCCCGGGTGAGGTCAGCCCGCGCCTGGGCAATCTCCTCGGCGCGAAAGCCGGCTTCCAGGAGGGCCAGTTGTTCCCGGGCCGACTTGAGCCGGGCGTCCGCTTCGCGATAGCGCGCCTGGGCGTCGTCCCAGTCCTGGATGGAAACGGTCTTGCTGGCAAGGAGTTCCTCCTGGCGCTTGAAGAGGCGCTGGGCGTTGTCGGTGGTCACTTCGCGTTCCCGGACCAAGGCCCTGGCCTGGGCGATCTCCTGCGGGCGGTTGCCGGCTTCGAGCCATTGGACCCGTGCCCGCAAAGACGCGGTCTGCCCCCTCGCCTCCTCCGCCTCCCGGCGATACGGTTCCGGGTCCAGGCGCGCGATGACATCCCCTGCCCTGACGGGATCGCCCTCGTCGCGGGCAACCTCGGCGATTCTGCCGGAGACGCGGAACCCCAGGTTGACCTCGCGGATGTCCACGTTCCCCTGCAAAGTCAGGGTTCCCGGCTCCTCTCCTGGCGCGCGCGCCATGAGAAACCAGCACGCCAGGCCGGCCAAGGTCAGCGCCACGATTGCCGGAACGATTAACTTCTTCATTCTCATCGGTTTTGGGGCCATCTGTCGCTCATGCCGGCGTCAGACTTCCAGGAATTGAGCCGCCTGGCAAGCTCCTGGCTCGGATGCGGCCGCAGGCCCAGCGGGCGTGCTCGGCGATTATGGGGTTCGGGTCGGCGGCGGCTTTTTCCAGGGCCGCCAGGGCCGATGTGTCGGCGGTATTGCCCAGGGCAACGCAGACGTTGCGCAGGAGGCCCTCGCGCCGGGACCGCAGCATCGGAGTGCCGGCGAACAGACGCCGGAAGCCAGGCTCGTCCAGCGCGAGCAAGCCGAGCAAGGCCGGCGTGGCCAGGTCAGACCGCCGATGGGGCCGCATGAGTTGCCCCTCCCGCGCAAAACGGTTCCACGGACAAGCCGCCAGACAGTCGTCGCAACCGAATATGCGGTTGCCGATGGCAGGCCGAAGCTCGATGGGAATCGGACCCTTGAGCTCAATGGTCAGGTAGGAAATACAAAGGCGCGCGTCGAGCTGGAACGGGGCTTGGATGGCGCCGGTCGGACAGGCCGCGATGCAGCGCGCGCAGGAGCCGCAACGGTTGCGCTCCGGCGGGTCAGGCTCCAGTTCGAGGGTCGTGAAGACCTCGGAAAGAAAAATCCAATTGCCAAACTGGCGGCTGATGACGTTGGTGTGCTTGCCGATGAACCCCACTCCGGCGCGCTGCGCCAGGTCGCGCTCCAACACCGGCCCGGTGTCCACGTATCCCAGAGAGCGGGTGCCTTGGCCGCCGAGTTGATCGACGAACCAGGCCAAGTCCTTCAGCCGCCGGCCGAGGATGTCATGATAGTCCGCATAACGGGCGTAGCGAGCCACCAGACCGCGGTGGGCGCCGGGAGTCGGCTGTCCTTCCTCAGCATAATAGCTGGCCGCCAGGGTGATGACCGTCTGGACGCCGGGCAGGACTCTCCGCGGGTCCTCGCGCTTGAGGGCGTTGCGCTCCAGGTAAGCCATTTGACCGTGGCGCCGGAGCGCAAGCCATTCCCGGAATTGCGAGGCGGAGTGCGGCGGGGCGGCGGTGGCAAACCGGCAATCGTCAAAGCCCAATTCCAGGGCATGGCGGCGGATGGCCTCTCTCATGAATGGGCGGCCTGGGCGAGATGAAATTGATGGACGATCTGAGCGGCGACTTCCTTGACGGACCGCTGCTCGGTGTTTATGAGCACATCGGCTTGGCGATAAAATGGCTCGCGAACGGCAAGCAGGGCGCGGATTTTCTCCAGCGGCTCAGGTTGGTTCAGCAGCGGGCGATGGTCGTGATGATGGACACGCTCGAAAATCGTGTCCGGTGACGCCCAAAGACAGACCACGAGGGCATGGCCCTTGAGGCTCGCGAGGTTGTCTTGGGCGACCGGCAAGCCGCCGCCGGTGGCGATGACCGTCTTGCTGCGGCGCGTGAGTTCCTCGACGATGCGCCGTTCCCAGTCGCGAAACGCGGGCTCCCCCTGCCGGGCGAAGATGTCCGAGATCGTCGTGCCCGCCCGCGCCTGGATCACGCGATCCGTGTCCAGAAAGGTGAAACGCAGGATATCGGCCGCCACCCTGCCCGCGCTGGACTTGCCGGCGCCCATGAAACCGATAAGAGCCAGATTCCGGATAACACGTTCGCTGGTCATCCCCAACGAATACCTCAAAAAATGCGCGGCCGCACGCTGTTTTTCACCGGTCGGGCGTCTTCATCTGCCGATGCACAAAGAAGTAATACATCGTTCCCAGCACGAGCATGGCGCCGCCGAGCCAGAGCGAGACACGGTGCATCTCGCCTCGCATGAGTTGCTCGTCCTGCCCCATCTTGATGCCGACGTAACAAAGCACGGCGCACCAAATGGCCGAGCCGAGCAATGTGAAGAGCGAAAAGACCTTGTAGTCCATCCGCACGACCCCGGCCGGGATGCCGATCAAGTGCCGCACAACGGGCAGAAACCGGGAAATGAAGATGCCCATCGCCCCGTAATGCGCGGCCCACCGTTCCGCGCCCTGGACCTTCTGGCCCGAGACGAGGAAGTAACGGCCGTATCGCATTACAAGCGGCCGCCCGGCCAGACGGGCCGCCCAATACATCAGTGTCGCGCCGACCCAGGAGCCGAGCGTTCCAGCCAGGATGATGCCGGGCACCCCGATCGAGAGCTTGCCAGTGTGCGCCAAATAGGCCGCCGGGGGGATGACGACTTCGCTCGGCAGCGGAACAATCGAACTCTCCATGGCCATCAGCAGGCCGATGAGCAGATAGCCCCCCTGCGCCAACCGATCCATATACCAGTCAATCAGAGCTTTGAACATGCGCAGCCCTTTATAGCCAAGTGAGGCGTTGACAAACAGCTAAACTATTGAGAATTGAAAGCCAAGATGAAACGAGTTCTCTTGTTGGTTGCATTATTGGGATTTGCGGTTGGGGCGCAGGCGGGCGATCCGAACGTCTCCGGCATGGGTTGCTGCAAGGGCGAGCCGGCAAGCGCCCAGGCGTCCTGTTGCGCGAAGGGCAAAGGAGCGCAGGCCAAGGCGGCTCAAGGCAGAAAGGCCGGCCCGCAAGACAGTGTGGCCAGGAAATCCCTGCAAAGCCCTAAGGCACTGTCCCTGGCCTGCAGGTAGGCCGGTCCCCTGCCCCTCCGCTGAAGTCGTTCAGCCGCAGATTTCGCGGTCTGCAGCGATCAGAGTTTGGACGCCCCAGATCTGCGACGCCAGGGCGCGCGACACGATACCCTATGGAGTCAGGGCAGCAACCTCTCCATTCTCGCGGGAATCCATTGATTTCATTGGTGTTTTAGAGGGCTGGAGCGGGTGATGGGAATCGAACCCGACCTGGCTTTTTGGACCATTGCTAATCAACGACTTACGCCGATTTGTTAGCAGTTAGCGGTGTTAGTTTTTGTTAGGTCCTTGTTAGCACGCCGATCCCGTTCTTCCCGGAATGAAGAACGAGGAACGAGTAGAATTTGTAAACAATCGCCTTTTCCCCAGCGGGCGGAAAGGCGAAGTGCAGCCGGAAAATAATATAATCGAGACGGTCGGTCTCAACGGTCATACAATCGAAATTAGGCGCTACCAACTCGGCAGCCGGGTCGAGTTTCGCTTCCCGTGGCGTGATCCACAGGGCAAGCGCCACTTCAAGTGTTGCCGGTCTTTGGAGGAGGCCAAGCAGGCAGCCGAGGACTGCTGCCCCGATACCCGGAAGGAGAACGTTGCGCCCGCAGCGGGGACCAACAAGATGCCGCCGCTCACGCCGGAACAACTGGTCGCAGCAGCCCGGCTGTTGGGCGTCGATCCGGCTGCCGTCCAGAAGTTTGACCTGACGCTCAACCAAGTCTGCGACGAATACCTTGAGGCCCAGAAAGGAAAGCTCGACCGTGGAGAAATCCGCCCGGAAAGCTACCGGGAGGTAAAAAGCCGCATTCCCGACGTGAAAGATCTTCTGGGAAAGCTCAAGATGTGCGAGCTGACCGTCGAGCGCATGGACAAAGCCTACAAGACGATCAAATTGTCCGCACGCACGATCAGCAACGTTCGCGATCACTTGGGCGCGGTTTTGCGTTGGGCAACGAATCGAAGGAAGGCCCCGGACGGCGTGCTCAAGGACTTTGCCGCCATGTCGGTGACGGGGTCTCGCAAAAAGGACAACGAGAAAATCGCACCCTTTATGCGCCCGGAAATCGTCGCGCTGTTGGACGAGGCCATGGCCAACAAATTCGACCCTACGAAGACGAATTTCAGGATGGTGGCCGTAATAGCGTTGCAGGCGTTCGCTGGCTTCCGCGCCGCCGAGGCGTGCCGACTGCCCTGGGACCAGATCAACCTGGGCACCGGTATCATCCGGGCGACGGCGAACATCACCAAGACCAAGCAGGCCCGCACCATTGAGATCCCATCCTGTTTGCGCCTCTGGCTTGAGCAGGTCCCGCACCAGGATCGGCAAGGGGCCGTATTTACGCTGGGCGGCTACTCGAAGGCGCGGGGTCGGTTGGCGCGAAGGGTGGAACGTAAGCTGGAGGGATTCCGCTGGCGGAGCAATGGGCTGCGGCAAGCCTTCATCGCGAACTATATTGCGTTCAAGGACTCGATCTCGGAGACGGCCTACCATGCGGGCACGAGCGAGCGGAAGATCAGGGACAATTACTGGCGGTTGGTCAGCAAGGCGGACGCGGTCGGCTACTTTAGCATCGTGCCGCCAGCGGATTCCGCAGCAGCGAGCAGCACCGGCGCTGGGTCTTCCGCGCCAGCCGCCAGCAGCGCGAAGATCTGATTGGAGCCAATCCCTCCTCGCCATGGACCCTTTGGCGGAGCTATCCGATTTTGAGGTCACCCGTAATGACCATCCCAAGTGCCGCGCCACGGCGCTCCTGCGCACCACGAGCGCGTTGCTGGTGGTCTCAGCCGCGTTCTCGGCGACCGCGCCGATGAATGACGGCGGGATGTGCTGGCCTCGCATGTGGAAGTCATTATCTATTGACCTCCCAGCCGAGTCCCCGTCGCCCTGACCGAAAGGCCGTTGGTGAGCGGGACTGACACCGACTTTTGCCGACGCCGCTTGCACCCGGTCATGTGGACCAGGGTTGCAGGTCAAGAGGATATGTCGGTGCGGCAGTCGGCCTCTACAAGAGAAAAACCCGCGCTTCCATCTCGCCCAAGACCCGCCGAGTGTAATCGTGCGGTTTGACCGTGGGCTGGCCATCGCCTGAACGAGGTCCGGGAGATAGAAACCGCGTCGTCAAGGTCATTTGCGTGTCCGACCCGTGGGCCAGACCGGTCGCACCAGCAGACGGCGGCGGCTCCTGAACCGAGGCCCGCTAATCGGTTCATCTTGACGGTCCTCGCTGGCAACCAGACCCGTCAACTCGTGGGTCGTCACCCCGCGCCCGACCAGGTCCCTGGCGGCAGCCCCAGACCTACCAGAAGACCGGCACAGCGCCGGACGTGTTGGGAGACGCCCGTCATCTGCCCATGCCGCCAGCCAATGGTCCCCGTTTTGACCGTGAGTCAATGGGCTTCATGTAGTAGGCGTCAGCCTTGAGTCCTTCGCCGCCGCCGACGCCCACCACGAGCGCGTTGCCGGTGGTCCCGGCCACGTTCGGTTGGACTGCGGTCCTCGAACGGGGGCGGATGCCATGACCTCGCCGGTGGAAACTGTTACCGTATTGACCTCCAGCCACGTCAGCGCCTTCACCGGCAGGCTGTGAATGATCCTGACCAAACCAAGCGTCTGTGCCTGTCGGTGACAATTCTTGATAGCAGAACCGTCTTGACCGCATTCGGGGGTCTTGCGGCCCCAATCAGGTCAAGTGGGATAGTGCTTCCGCAAGTTGCGTCAACAGGTTTGGTGCAACTGCGCCCCGTGAGTGGGGGGGGTGCATCTGGCGTTTGGACAGCATCA
>CAZZFF010000021.1:0-63510 GCA_964653485.1 uncultured Verrucomicrobiota bacterium
GGACGGAGGACGGGGGACGGAGGGCGGAGGACGGAGGACGGAGGACGGAGGGCGGGGGACGGAGGACGGAGGACGGGGGACGGAGGGCGGAGGACGGAGGACGGGGGGCGGAGGCTCGGGCTTCGTCGTTTATCCAGGCCGAGTTGGCCCTGGGCGAGGAGACGGTTCGCAAGGTGTCACGCTTCCTCGAGCTCTACGCCCACTGGCGGCGGCTGGCGCGGCAGGTCTCGCTCGCCCGCTGCTTGGAGGCCGTGCTCGCCGAGACTCATTATGCCGAGTGGCTCCTCACACAGCCGCGCGGAGAGCAGCGCCATGCCAATGTCCAGCGCCTCCTGGGCCTGGCCCTCGAATTTGACCAGTTCCAGCGCCAGGGCCTCTTTCGCTTTCTGCGCTTTATCCAGGCCCAGCAGCTTGCGGAGACCGAGCCGGAGGTCCCTGCCGTCACCGAGGAGAACTCCGTCCGCCTGATGAGCATTCACCAGGCCAAGGGCCTGGAGTTTCCCGTCGTCGTGGTCGCCGACCTAGGCAAGCCCTTCAACGTCTCCGACCTGCGGGCGGAGCTGATCCTGGACGAGGCCTACGGCTTGAGCCCGCAGATCAAGCCTCCGCACACGGGCAAGCGATACCCCAGCCTGCCTTACTGGCTGGCCCGCCGGCGGCAGCGCGCCGAAATGCTGGGCGAGGAATTGCGCCTGCTCTATGTCGCCATGACCCGCGCGCGCGATACCCTCATCCTCAGCGGCAGCATCTCTGAAACCAAATCCAACCAGCTTTGGCAGCCCGACGCTCCGCTCGACCCGGCCAGGCTTTCCTCGGCCCGCTGTTATGCCGACTGGCTTGGCTGGTGGTTTGCCCGGAACCATGGTGCGGCCGGCCCGGAGTCCGTTCGGGGGGAAAACGCCCTCGTGCGCTGGCAGATTCATGACGACACCAGCTTGCTCGAGCAGGCCGGCATCGGGCCGGATGCGGCCCCGGTCCCGGCCGCCGCGGACGCGCGGGAGTGGGAGGAGCTCCAGCGGCGGCTCCTATGGGCTTATCCTTTCCTGGCCGCCACTCGCAAACCGGCGAAGACCTCCGTGACTGCCTTGCGCCGCGCGGCCCAGGAGAGAGACGAGGAAGCGGTGTCCTTGTTTGGAACGCAGATTCCGCGATTCGCCCTCGAAGAACCGCTCGCGCAGGCCAAGGAGCCTCCGGCGCCAGGCTCGGGAGGGAAATCCCGCCCGCGGGTTGGCGGGAGCGGCGGCGGCGCGCTCCAGGCAGGCAACGCCCATCACGCATTCCTGCAACTGGTTCCGCTCGAATCCGCCGGCAGCCGGCTGGAACTCCAGCAGGCGGCGAGGAGCTTGCAGGAGCAAGGACTCCTCGCCCAGGAAGACGTTGACCTCCTCGATTTCGGGATTCTCGACGCATTCTGGCAATCGGACCTCGGACGCAGAATCCGCGCCCAGGCGCAGTTCGTCCATCGCGAACTCGCCTTCACCGCCCGCTTTTCCCCCAAGGAACTGGCCGGCATCACCGGGGAGCCCTTCGAGCCGGCGCTCGATGGGGAGTGGATCGTGGTCCAGGGCGCGGCAGACCTGGCCGTCCTGCTGCCGACGGAGATATGGCTCGTGGATTTCAAGACGGACGCCCTTGAAGCCGGCGCGCTGGCCGGGCGAGCCAGGCTCTATGCGCCCCAAGTCAAGCTCTACGCGCGGGCCTTGTCGCGAATCTATCGCCGCCCCGTCTCCGCCGCGTGGCTCTATTTTCTCACCGCCCGGGCCGCCGCGCCTGTTGAAGTGGACCCGATGATGACAAGTTGATTGCCAACGGCCGGGCGATGCCGTTAAATAAGAAGGGTCATGTCCACAGTTGCCGAGCAACTTCACCAGGCCCGCGAGGCCAGGCACCTCACCGTGCAGCAAGCGGCGGATATTACGAAAATCCGCACCGATCACCTGCGCGCCCTCGAAGAAGGCAATTTCGACGTCTTCTCCGCGCCGGTCTATATCCGCGGGTTCGTGAGGATTTACTCCACCTTGCTGAAGCTGGAGGTGCCGCAAGTCATGGCCGACCTGGACCAGGAACTTCGCCAAACCACGAAATTCGCCGAACCGCCCTCCCTCTCCGGCGGCACGCACGGCCTGCTCGACACGTTCATGCTCCAGCTCTCGAAGCTGGATTGGCGCCGGGGCCTGGCGGTTGTGGGCGTGCTGGTGGTGGTGGCCGGTCTGTTCGCCGCCCATGCGGTTCGGCGCCATTACGCGGCCTCCGAGCCGCTCACCGGCCTGACGCCGGGCATCTACCACTCCGCTTCCAATACCGCGGGCGACACGTTGCCGCTGCCCACCGCACCGCGCTGATCTACCCGGGACGCGACAAGGCTCTGGAATCCGAATTGCTCGGACAATCACGATTGACGGGCCTGAATCGGCATTGGTGCCGGTGGTGGGACTTGAACCCACACGGCTTTTTAAGGCCCCAGGATTTTAAGTCCTGTGCGTCTGCCATTTCGCCACACCGGCAGCCTGCTGACGTACAGACACATACGGGGATGGTTGGACCATCGTATAATGGCGCTCGCTTCCCATGGCGCCGCCCCTGCCGCAGTGCCTCAGCAACGGCAACCACTATGGGCGAATCGAGGCAAACGGCAAGGGGATTCGCGGAGGCCCGCAAACGGCGCGGGCGTCTGTTGAGGCCCTTTACAAAGCGGCCGCCGGAAAATAGAGTCAGCAGGATGAAGACTCTACTCACGGCGCTTTTTGTTGGGTTGGCATTGGCGGGCGGCGTTGACGCACAGCCCGGTCCGGTTCCTTCGCCCGTCACCTCCGGACCCACGGTCGAGACAATCGTTTGCATCCGGCATGGCGAGAAGCCAGCCGGCGGGCTTGGGCAACTGACCTGCCGGGGGCTGAATCGCGCCCTGGCGCTGCCCGATGTGTTGCTGGCCAAGTTCGGCCCCCCGACATTCGTTTTCGCGCCCAATCCAACCCAGAAAGTGGATGGCAATGGGAGCTACTACTATGTTCGGCCGCTGGCGACCATCGAGCCAACCGCGATTCGCTGCGGGCTGCCTGTCAACACACAATTCGGCTATAAGGAAATCAAAGGGCTTGAGGGTGAACTGCAGAAGCAGCAGTACGAGAGCGCCACGGTTTTTGTCGCGTGGGAGCACGGTCTGCTCGACGAATTCGTAAAGGACCTGCTGAAGGCAAACGGGGAGAATCCGGCCCGGGTTCCCGCCTGGCCGGGAACCGACTATGACAGCATCTTCGTCGTGCGGATCATCCACTCCGCGGCAGGTCCTTCCGTCACCTTCGCGATCGATCACGAAGGATTGAATAATCTGCCGGAGGCATACCCCAAAGTCGCGCGCTAGAACGGACCATGGACACGGGATTGAAAGCCTACGATTTGCTGCACCGGGTGCGCCGTGAGAGCCCGGTGGTGCATCACCTGACGAACTGGGTGACGATTTATGATTGTGCCCAGATTGTCAAAACCCTGGGCGCGTCGCCCGTGATGGCCCACGCGCCGGAGGAAGTGGGCGACATGACGCGGATTGGCTCCGCCCTGGTGCTCAATATCGGAACGCTGACCGTGGAGTTTGTGAAAGCCATGAAGCTGGCTGCGGCCAGCGCGAATCAGAAGGGCATTCCGGTCATTCTGGATGTCTGCGGCGCCGGGGCCACGGAATTGCGCGACCGTAGCGTGTCCGAGTTGCTGGATGAGGTTAAAATCAATGTCATCAAGGGAAACGCCTCGGAGGTCGCCCGCGTCAGCGGGGCCGACATCCACACCAAGGGCGTGGACGCCACCGAAGTCGCGGCCGATCTGGAAACGCTGGCGCAAACCCTCGCCGTTCGCCGCCAGGCAACGGTGGTGATCACGGGAGCGGTGGATATTGTGGCCGATCCCCGTGGGATTTACCGCGTCAAGAACGGCGACGTCCTGATGAGCCGCGTCGTAGGCACCGGCTGCATGGCGGCTTCCGTGATTGGCGCCTTTGCCGCCGTCGAGCCGGATTATCGGAAGGCGGCGGCGTGTGGGCTGGCCTGCTACGAGATTGCGGCGGAACTGGCGGCGAAAAACTCGAGCGGCCCCGCATCGTTCAAGGCCGGGCTGTTTGACTGTCTCTACAACCTGGACCAGACCACCGTTGAAAAGATGCAACGCATTTGCTGAAGCGGCGTCTGGGCAGGCGGCCTGGGGGTGGTAGAGCAGAGAAGTGGCGTGGGGAGGAGGCGGTTCGCGGGCTGGCGAGCGGGAAAGAGGCATGAAGGCGGGAAGGAGACGTCGACATGTAAGAAAACAGGAAGCAAGAATCTTACGATGAAAACGAAATAGCATGGAACGTGCTTGAAGATTGGCCGTCCTCGCGATTAATCTCCACCACCTGCATGTCCGCCACTCTGAAATATCTCCGGGCCTTGTCGGACCCGACGCGTCTGCGCATCGTGGCGCTGCTGGAGAGGGACGAGCTTTCGGTCAATGAGTTGCAGGAGATCACGCGCATGGGCCAGTCGCGGATTTCGACGCACCTTGGGTTGTTGCTGGATTCGGGCCTGGTGCAGTCGCGGCGCGAGGGGAAACGCACCTTTTACAAGCTCAGCCCGCAGTCCAACGGTGCGGCGGGGGAGTTCATCCAACTGGCGATCCGCGGGGCAGGGGAGTTGCCCGAGTGCGGGGGCGATCAAATCAACCTGAAGCGGATATTGAACCGGCGGCATGAGCAGGCGCAGGTTTATTTCAACCAGGTGGCGGGCAGGTTTGACCGCGTTTATGGTCCCGGGCGCTCCTGGCAGGCCTTCGGGCATCTGCTGCTGCGGGTTTTGCCGCCGCTCGTCGTGGCGGACCTTGGCTCAGGGGAGGGCCTGCTTAGCGAGTTGCTGGCGCGCCGCTGCAAGAAGGTCATTGCCGTGGACAACTCGGAGAAGATTGTGGCCTTTGGCGCCGCCAAGGCGAAGAAGAACAATCTCAAGAACCTCGAGTTCAGGCTCGGGGACCTGCAGGACCCGCCGGTGGAGGCCGAGAGCGTGGACCTGGTGATCTTGAGCCATGCGCTGCATCACGCCGAGGAACCCGCGCGCGCCGTGGCTGGCGCCCACACCATCTTGAAGGCCGGCGGCCAGATCATGATCCTGGACCTGGCCCGGCACAAGTTCGAGAGAGCGCATGAGCTTTACGGCGACCGCTGGCTCGGTTTTGCCGAAAGCGACCTGGAGCGGTGGCTCCAGGAGGCGGGTTTCAAGAAGACGGAAATCAGCATCGTTGCGCGCGAAGAGCAACCGCCCCACTTCGAGACGGTCCTGGCCGGCGGCCAGAAATAGGGAGGCGTCAGTCTTTGGAGTCGTTGTCCTTGTCGGGCAACTCCAGTTCGGCGCGGAGCGCGGGCCAGAAGAAGGCGGTATAGACTCCGATCGAGATGACGTTGATGGCCACGCTCAAAACCTCGAACGAATAGACCAGCGTGGCCGGGAACTGGAGCGGCCATGCGGGCGGGGCCTGGAGATAATAGTAGATGACGCAGAGGGTGGGGAAAGAGATCACGGTGCGGGCTTTGCCCGACCAGTTGGCCTTGGCGCTGAGATTGTGCAGGGCGCCCAGCGAGCGGAGGAAGGAGACCCATTGGTCGCGAAGCAGGAAAAGAATCGCGAGCACCAACAAGACCCGCGCGTGCAAGTGCTGGCCCATGCGGTCGGCCAGATAGACCACCGTGGGGAAAGTCGTCAGGTAAAAAATCTTGTCCATCATCGGGTCGGCGTAGCTCCCCAGGCGCGAGGTGACATCAAAGCGCCGCGCAAAGTAGCCGTCAAACAGGTCGGTCACGGCGGAGAGGATCATTGCGCTGAAGGCCACAATGAACCAGGGCTTGGGCACGGGGTGGCCGCAGAAAACGCTCACGGCCAGGAAAAGGAAGATGAGCGGCATTCGCACCAAGGTGAGACCCTGGACAAACAGGAATTTCAGGCGCCGCGAAGGGTTCATGGCGTACAGGCTCAGCTTTGCCTGCTCAAGCTCGGTCATTTGCGCATGGGTTGGTCTGGACGCATCAAAGCGGATCATAACCTCCGATGCCGCCTGACGGCAACCCGAATTTGGCTCGGCTGGGGTCAAAGGGAAGAAGTCACGGGGCTGAGGGTGCCAGTTCAATTCCCAGTTGCCAGGCGTGTAATTTCCGCCCTCAGCCCCGATTGAAGGCCACTCACAACCAGCTTGTGCGGCCTCTGCCCTAGCTTTTACTACGGATGCGCGCTCTGGCAACTGTGCGTTTGAGGGCACACCCCTGTGCGTTCCGACGCACAGAGGGGGTCAGGGCTTGAGGACGATTTTGCCCGCCAGCACGCCGGTCTTGACGGTGGTGCTCTCTTCCTGCAGGCGATGCGCCTCGGCGGCCTGCGAGAGCGGGAGGACGCGGTCCACGCGGGCTTTGAGCTTGCCCTCGGTTATCCAGCGATTGATGGCATTCGCCGCCGAGCGCTGTTCCCGGGCGCTGGCGTTGAACATGGCAAAGCCGTGGATGGCGCACTCCTTGACGTAAAAGGGTCCGACCGGGAAGGTAGGCCGAGCCTGGCGTCCGGCCATGAGAATCATCCGGCCCCGCAACGCCAGCAAGGGGATGGTCCGCTCGAAGTTCGGCTCCTGGAGCGTCTCCCACCACACATTGACACCGCCCGGAGCGAAGGCCTTGATGGCGGCGTCCACGTCCTGGGTCTTATAGTTCAAGGCGAGGTCGGCCCCCGCCTGGCGGCAGGCCTCGACCTTCTGGTCCGTGCCACCCGTCGTGATGACCCGGGCGCCGAGGATTTTCCCCATCTGCACCACGCATGAGCCGACTCCTCCGGTCCCGCCATGGACAAACAGGGTCTCACCCGCCTTGACGTTCGCGTAATGAACAAGGCCAATGTGGGCGGTCACGGCCACGAGCGAAAGCGCGGTCATGTCCTCATCGCTCACCCCCGGCGGGGTCGGGTTCAGCCAGCGCTCGTCGACGGCGGCCAGCTCGGCGAAGGTCCCCTGGCGGCCCTCGGTTCCCTGGCTGGTGGCCCAAACCCGGTCACCGGGCTTGAAGCCTTTGACTGCCGTGCCGATCGCCACGACCGTCCCGGCCAGGTCTCGGCCCAGAATAAAGGGGAAGGACAATTTCGCCGGCACGAGACCGCTGCGTATGTAAGTATCGATGGGGTTGACATCCACGGCGGCGACTTTGACGAGGCATTGTCTGCGCGCGGGCTTGGGGTCGGGCAGATCGCCATAAACAACCACCTCGGGTCCGCCGGTCTGGTTTATAAATGCGGCTTTCATGTTTTCCTGAATTACCTGGACGATACCCAAGGGTCGCCGGAAAGCAAGCATAGTCGGATTGGCTCCTCTTCAACAAAGAGCGGGGACGACTGAGGCGAAAACAGGACCCGGAGTTCGCTTTTTCGGGCGTTCCCAGCCCGCTTCTCGATTTTTATGGGAGTTAGCCGATTTCAGAGGGTTGACATGAAGCACGAGAAACCACTACTCTGTGGCAGAGCTTCTCACGAAGAACCGCGAGTAGTTTGAAAACGAGCTGTGGCTGAGAAAGACGATTATCTGGTAGATATTTTGGTGGACCTTGGGTTCGTTACACCGGAGCAGGTGGCAGCCCAGCGCACCGAGGCCCAGGCTGCCGGGGTAGGGGTGGTGGACCTGATGGTGGCGAACAAGGTGATCCGTCCGGCCGACGTCACCCAAGCCAAGGCCGCCCACTTTGGGGCCGAAGTCGTCAACCTGAGTGAGATTAAGATCGACGACGACGTCATCGCGGCCATTCCCCGCCATATCGCTCGCAAGTACCGGGTCGTGCCTGTTTTCAAGCACGACAACAACATCACGGTCGCCCTGGCCGACCCGTCCGACCTGGACACACTCGACAGCCTGCGGCTGCTCTTGAACGCGGAAGTGGACCTTCGCGTTGCCTCGGAGCAGGACATCGAGGCCGCTCTGGGCAAGTACTACGGCGGCGAGCGCGGGGCTTCGAGGTCGATAGCGACCGACCCGAAGCTCCAGCAGACCATCAAGGAACTGACCGAAGAGCACGTCCAGGTCACAGGCGCCGCCGCGACCGACGGTTCCGTGGTGGATGCCGACGCGCCGTTGATCAGGCTGGTCAACTCCATGATCACCGAGGCATTCCGGATGCGCGCCTCGGATATTCACCTGGAGCCGCTGCCCAAGACCTTTCGCGTCCGCTACCGGATTGACGGCGTGTTGCACGAGATAAAGCCCCCGCCCAAACGGCTCCAGGCTGCCATCATCAGCCGCCTGAAGATACAGTCCAACATGTCCATCTCGGAGCACCGCGTGCCCCAGGACGGCCGCATCCAGACCAACGTCGGCAACAAATTGATCGATTTGCGCGTCTCCTGCCTGCCCACCAACCATGGCGAGAGCATCGTCATGCGTATTCTGGACAAGGAAGGACTCCGCCTGGGGCTTCCGGAGTTGGGGTTTTTCACGGACGACCAACAGACCTTCGAGCGCCTTATCGGTCTTCCGGATGGCATTCTGCTGGTGACGGGTCCCACCGGCTCCGGCAAGACCACGACCCTGTACTCCTGCCTGCATTTCATCAACCGGCCCGACCGGAAGATCATCACGGTCGAAGACCCGGTCGAGTACATCCTGGCCGGCATCAACCAGGTGCAGGTCAACGAGGCCGTCGGCCTGTCCTTTGCCACCGCCCTTCGCTCGATACTCCGCCAGGCGCCCAACGTGATCATGATCGGGGAAATTCGCGACCTCGAGACCGCCACGATCGCCGTCAATGCCTCCCTCACGGGCCACTTGGTCTTCTCCACCTTGCACACGAACGATGCCCCCAGCGCCGTCACGCGCCTGATCGACATCGGCGTCAAACCGTTCCTGGTCGCCTCTTCGACGCGCGGCCTCATGGCCCAGCGCTTGGTCCGGCGCGTGTGCAAACAGTGCGCGACACCGACCCTGCCCACGGAAGCGGAAATGCGCAACCTGGGCCTGGAGGCCGCCACCACTCAGGGCGCCAATTTCGTCAAGGGCAAAGGTTGCCCCAACTGCAACAACACCGGCTTCCGGGGCCGGTTCGGCATCTTCGAGATATTCATCATTGATGACGAGGCCCGGAAGCTCATTTACGAAAAGGTCCCCTCCTCGGTCCTGCGCGCCCGCGCGCGAGAGATGGGCATGCGCACTTTGCGCGAGGACGGCGTGCGCAAGGTGCTCGCCGGCCTGACCACGCCGGAGGAGGTCATCCGGGCCACGGTAGGAGATGCGGATTGATCGAGGCCCGTCGCATGGCATTATGTGAGAGTTTTTCCCGGCAACCCCATCGTGATGAATGTGCTTCACTTTTGTCCAATTCCATTGTTATGATCGCTGGCTGACAGAAGGGAATTAAGCATGTCGTACTCAATGTCTGATTTGTTACAGTTGGTGGTTTCCGAAGGGGCCTCCGACCTGCACATCCGGGTGAACACGTCGCCCACCATCCGCGTCCATGGCATCCTCCACCGTGTCGAAGGGCCGATTTTGAAGCCGGAAGACACCGAGGAACTGATGCGCAGCATCACCTCCGAAGAGCATATCCAGCACACTCGGGAGCGGGGCGGGGCGGATTTCGGGTTCGCTTTTGGCGACATGGCGCGGTTTCGCGTAAGCGTGTTCAAGGAAAAGGGCAACTTCGCGCTCGTGCTGAGGCAGATTCCGAGCAAACTCCTGACCATGGAGCAGATCGGCATCCCGCCTTCGGCCAAGGAACTTTTGTATAAACCGCGCGGCCTGGTCCTGGTCACCGGCCCCACCGGTTCGGGCAAGACGACGACCCTGGCCTCGATGATCGATATCATCAACCAGGAGCGCGATGAGGCCCATATCGTTACCATCGAAGACCCCATCGAGTATTACCACACCCACAAGAAGGCGCTGGTGACGCAGCGTGAGATCGGGGTGGATGTTCCCAACTTCGCCGAGGCATTGCGCCGCGTTCTGCGCCAGGACCCGGATGTCATTCTGGTCGGTGAGATGCGCGACCTGGAGACGATCGACGCCGCCATCACGGCGGCAGAGACGGGCCACTTGGTTTTCGGCACGCTGCATACCACGGGCGCGGCCAAGACGATTGACCGCGTCGTCAACGCCTTTCCGACCAACCAGCAGGAGCAGATTCGAATCCAGCTTTCCACCGTGATGCAGGCGGTCATCTCGCAGTTGCTTATCCCGCGCGTGGACAAGCCGGGACGGGTGGCCGTCTTCGAGATCATGGTCAACACCCCGTCCATCGCGGCGCTTATCCGGGACAACAAGACCTTCCGCATCCAGTCGGACATCCAGACCGGGGCCAAGTACGGCATGGTCACGCTCGACAGCTTCCTGATCGAGAAGTACCTGGCCGGGATGATCGCGCGGGAGGAAGTGGTGACCAAAGCTCAAGACCCGGTGACCGTCCAGGCCAAACTCCAGGAACTGGAGCTTGCCCAAGCCGTGGGGGCCGACACCGGCGCCCTGATCGAAGGCAAGACCTGATTCCGATATACACCCGATATGCCCGAGGAAACCTCCAGTCCGCTCCTTTCGCTGATCAAGACTCAGGGCCTGATCGACGACCTCCAATACGAAGAGGTCGCCGGCGAGTTCAAGCGCACCGGCAAGGCCGTCCTCCAAATCCTCCAGGATTTCGGCATCCTGGACCTGGACACGATCCTCCAGGTGGTTGCCGACCACTTCGCCACCCAGGTCGTCACCATCCGCGAAAGTGACCTGACCCCCGATTTGCTCCAGACCATCCCTGCCAAGACGGCCCGGATGTACCAATGTCTGCCCGTGGGCATCAAAGATGGCACGCTGCAAGTCGCCTTGGCCGACCCGTTCAACGTCGGTCGCATCGATGAGTTGAACTTCGTCGTCAAGAAGGACATCCAGGTCGTTGTAGCCGATCCGGCCAAGGTCGAGAAGGCCATCGAGAAGTTCTATCCGCAGGCGGGCGCCGAGGGCGGCGGCGATGGGACGACCGAGAGCGTTTCGGAGTTGCTCAAGGAATTGGGCGCCGACAAAGAGATAGCCGAGGTGGTTACCACCGCCGTGGCGACCGACGACAAGTCGCTGATGGAAGACCTGGCAAACCAGGCGCCCATCGTGCGTTTTGTCAATCTCGTCCTCTACCAGGCGGTG
Source organism: uncultured Verrucomicrobiota bacterium (assembly GCA_964653485.1). GTDB lineage: Bacteria > Verrucomicrobiota > Verrucomicrobiia > Limisphaerales > UBA8199 > CAVQND01. Next base: position 11,155 of record CAZZFF010000021.1, read on the forward strand.
CAGGATCGGGCCAGCGACATTCACTTCGAGCCGTTCGAGACCGATTTTCGCATCCGTTACCGCGTGGATGGCGCCCTTTACGAGATGTCGCCCCCGCCCAAGCAGTTGGCCTTGCCCGTCATCTCGCGCATCAAGGTCATGGCCAACCTGAACATTTCCGAGACCCGCATGCCCCAGGACGGCCGCATCAACTACTCCCTGGGGAACCGGTCGGTTGACCTGCGCGTCTCGACTCTGCCGACCCAGTTTGGCGAATCGGTGGTGTTGCGCGTGCTGGACCGGAATGCTGTGAGCCTGGAGCTGGAATCGCTGGGCTTCCCCAAGTACCTGTACGATTACGTCGCCGAAGCGGTGCAGCGGCCCAATGGCATCGTGGTGGTCACCGGCCCAACCGGCTGCGGCAAGACGACCACCCTTTATTCCTGCCTGCGCCGGGTGAACACCATCGACGCGAAGCTCCTCACGGCCGAGGACCCGGTGGAATTCGACATCGAAGGCATCATGCAGGTGGCCATCAACGAGTCGGTCGGATTGACCTTCAGCCGCGCCCTCCGTTCGTTTTTGCGCCAGGACCCGGACATTATCATGGTGGGAGAAATGCGCGACCTGGAGACCGCGCAGATTTCCATCCAGGCATCGCTGACCGGGCACTTGGTCCTGACCACGCTCCACACCAACGACGCGCCCGGAGCGGTGACTCGGCTCATCGATATGGGAGTCGAGCCGTTCCTGATTTCCTCCACGATGGTTGCGGTCGTGGGCCAACGGCTGGTCCGCACCATTTGCAAGAACTGCCGCACTCCCTTCGAGCCAACGGAAAGCCAACTGGCTCTGCTGAATCTGTCTCCGCACGATCTCGGCGACAAGGTCTTTTATTACGGCCGCGGCTGCTCGACGTGCAACGACACGGGATACCGTGGGCGCAAAGGGATATTCGAGCTCCTGATTATCAACGATGCGATTCGCGCCTTGATTAATGAGCGCGCGCCGACCGTCGTTCTGAGGCAGAAGGCGATCGAGATGGGCATGATTCCTCTGCGCGAAGACGGCTTGCGCAGCATTTTTGACGGCGACACCTCCATTGAAGAGGTCGTCAAATACACCTAACCCGAAAACACGCGCAGCAGGAGAGAGTATGCCAAAATACAGTTACGTGGCGATGGATGCCCATGGCAAGGAGACGAAAGGCACCTTGGAGGTCGCCAGCCAGAACGAGGCTATTGCCCGGGTCAAGGAGATGAGCCTCTTCCCCACCAAGATTGTTGAGGTGGACAAGGCCAAAGACAAGGACAAGGGCGACAAGAAGGCCAAACCCGCCGCCGCAAAAGGCGCCGCCAAGAAGAAGGGCGGCGCCATGAACATCCAGATCAAGATCCCGGGTCTGAGCGGCAAGGTCAAATCCAAGGTGCTCTGCACCTTCACGCGCCAGTTGGCCACGCTGGTGGACGCCGGTCTGCCTCTGCTGCGCGGGCTGCGCGTTTTGGAGAAGCAGGAGCGCAACGTGACCCTCAAGGGCATCCTTGGCGAGTTGGCCCTGGCCATCGAGGGTGGAAGCACCTTCTCCGAGGGGCTGGCGCAGCACCCCAAAGTCTTCAATCGCCTTTTCGTCAACATGGTCAAGGCCGGCGAACTGGGCGGCGTCCTTGAAGTCGTCCTCCAGCGCCTCTCCGAGTTCATGGAGAAGGCCCAAAAAATCAAGGGCAAAGTCATCTCCGCCATGTTTTACCCCGTGGCGGTCCTGGTGGTCGCCACGGCCATTATGTTCGTCCTGATGACCTTGGTCATTCCCAAGTTCAAAGAGGTGTTCCAAGGCCTGGCCGAGGGCGCCCAGTTGCCCGCCTTCACCCGGTTTGTCATGGCGTGCAGCGATATCGTGAAGAACCACATATTCTACACCGCGATTTGCGTCGTTATCGCGGTGGTGCTCTTCATGCTCTTCAAGAGCACGAAGTTCGGACGCCTTGTGTGGGATAAGTTCAAGCTCAAGATGCCCGTCGTGGGTCCCGTCATCAGCAAAGTCTCCATCTCCCGGTTCACCCGCACCCTGGGCACCCTGGTCAGCAGCGGCGTCCCCATCCTTCAGGCGCTGACCATCGTCAAAGAGACCTCGGGCAACGTGATTATCAGCAACGCCGTCAACGCCGTCCACGAGAGCGTGAAAGAGGGAGAGACCATCACCGCCCCTCTGGAGGCCTCGAACGTCTTTCCGCCCATGGTCATTAGCATGGTGGACGTCGGCGAACAAACCGGCGCCCTGCCCGAAATGCTTCTCAAGATCGCCGACACGTACGACGAAGAGGTGGATAACGCCGTGGCCGCCATGACCTCCCTCCTCGAACCCATTATGATCGTCTGTCTGGCCGTCATCGTGGGGAGCATTGTCATCGCCATGTTCATGCCCTTGATCGACCTCATGAACCGCGTCGGCGACGTCAGCGGCGGCAAGGAAAAGGAGTGATCGGCTGGTGTTCGCCAATGGTATTTCTGGGGCGGATGCAGCGCCGCCTCGGCACACGGGGCGTGCCGGTTTTCGCGTATCATAAGATCGCCCTCGCGCCGCGCGGCACCGCCGACCCCTTCCTCTACGTCAGCCCGGGCCGCTTTGAGAGGCAAGTGGCTGAATTGAATCAAGCCGGGTGGCGCTCGGCCTCCTTGGCGGACACGCTCACGGCCAATGATAACACGGCCCGCAAGGTCGTGCTTACTTTCGATGACGGGATGGCCAATGTGTTCGAACACGCCCTCGAACCGATGGCCCGCCACGAGTTCCGCGCCATTGAGTTCCTGGTCGCGGGCTTTCTTGGCCGCCTTAACGAATGGGACATTGCCAAAGGGGATGTCCCGGAGAAGCTCATGGACGAGGCTCAGGTCCGCGATTGGCTGGGGGCGGGACATGAAATCGGCTCCCATTCGATGACCCATCGAAACTTGCGCCACCTCGGCGCCGCCCAGGCGCGGGAGGAAATCGCCGGAAGCAAAAAGGCCCTCGAAGACCGGTTTGGCGTGCCGGTGGCCCATTTCTGTTATCCTTACGGCTCCTGGAACGAGGCGGTTCGCGACCTGGCGGGCGAGGCGGGCTACCGCACCGCCAGCACACTCGTGTTTGGGGTCAACAACGTGAAGACGCCCAGGTTCGAGCTCAGGCGCATATTCCCGCTCTCCGGCCCCGAATTGCTCGCCAAGATCGGGCACCGATTGGCCCGCGGAATCCGCCGCCGGCGGGCAGCATAATAAATGCGAACAACAGTTGCTTTTCCCCCCCGCTTCCGCTAAAGTAGCTGCGCAATTAGCCAACTTGCCAATTTCAAGGCAGGAAAATCCTCAGTGAATTCTCTTCAGTGATGATTTGAAACCCGATCGTCGGGAACACCCTGGAAAAGCAGTCGACTAAGCTAAGCATTCACTATGGGTACAAAACTATATGTCGGCAATCTCCCCTTTGATATTACCGAAGAGGACCTAAGGACCATGCTGTCCGAGCATGGGCCGGTCAACGAGATCGCGGTTGTCATGGATAAATTTACTGGTCGGGCGCGGGGCTTCGCGTTCGCCACGATGAGCACTCAGGAAGCGGCCAATGCCGCGATTCTGGCCTTGAACGGCAAAGATTGGAAAGGCCGCGCGTTGACCGTCAACGAAGCCCGTCCCCGCGAAGAGCGTCCGGCCGGCGGCGGCGCCCGAGGCGCGGGCCGTTCGCACTCTTGAGGCAAGCCATTCCCCCGTGGCGGGGATGATCCGGCGCATTGGGACGTGTTCAGTCGTGCGCCGGAGCCGTTGCCTGGAGATTCCTCCAAGCGCACGCGGCCTTCGGGCCGGGGCGCCTGTTTGGACCCCACCCTCCGCCGCGTCCCCTTTACGCCGTCTGATTTGAGAGAAACCATTGATGAAAGAAGGACCCATTGAAGTCGAAGGCGTCATCGCCACCGTGCTTGCGGGAACCATGTTCCGCGTCGAGTTGGACAACAAGCACCTCGTGCTGGCCACGATTTGCGGCAAGATGCGCAAGCGCTGGGTGCGCATCACGGTCGGGGACCGTGTCAAGATGGAGATGTCGCCCTACGACTTGAACAAGGGCCGCATCACGTGGCGCCTTCGCTGATCTGTAGTTTTATAGAATATCTATGCCATTTAATTCCTTTGGTCTCGAGGAGGGTATCCTCAAAGCCGTCCAGGAGGCTGGGTACACCGAACCCACCCCTATCCAGACAGTTGCCATTCCGATGATTCTCGCCGGGCGCGACCTGATCGGCATCGCCCAGACAGGTACGGGCAAGACGGCCGCGTTTGTGTTGCCGATCCTGGCGAAGTTGGCGCCGATGAGCGCCAACGGCGGCGCGCGGAGCATCCGCGCGCTGATGGTGGTCCCGACGCGCGAGTTGGTGACGCAGATTGAGGAGAACGTTCGCGCCTACGGGAGGCATCTGTCCCTGCGCGTCGCCAGCGTCTATGGCGGGGTAAGCGAGCGCCCCCAGATCGAGGCGCTCCGTTCCGGGGTGGATCTCCTGGTGGCAACGCCCGGCCGGTTGCTCGACCTCATGGGCCGGCGTCTCTGCGACTTTTCGAAGCTCAACTTCCTGGTGCTCGACGAAGCCGAGCGCATGCTGGACATGGGATTTCTGCCGGACATCCGGCGGATCATCAAGGCCCTGCCCCAAAAGCGGCAGACGCTTCTCTTCTCGGCCACACTGTCGCGAGAAATCGAGGCCATCACCCATGAGTTTCTCCGGGCGCCGAAGACGGTGCAGATCGGCCGGCGGGCCAACCCCGCCGACACGGTGGCGCAGTGGGTGTATGAGGTTCCAAAGCACCTCAAGCCGGCGCTCCTCGCACACTTGCTGCGGGAGCCGACCCTCAACCTGGTGTTGGTCTTCTCGCGCATGAAACATGGGGCCGACCGCATCGCGCACAGCCTCGAAGCCAATGGCATCCGCACCGCAACCCTCCATTCGAACCGGTCGCAGAGCCAGCGCCTGCGCGCCTTGAAGGATTTCAAGCGCGGCGCCGTGCGGGTGCTCGTCGCAACGGACATCGCCGCGCGGGGGATCGACGTGGACGGCATCTCGCACGTGGTGAACTATGATTTTCCGATGCGTCCAGAAGACTACGTCCACCGCATCGGCCGGACGGGGCGCGCCCACGCGGCCGGCGACGCCATCAGCTTCGTAACGCCCGAAGACCATAGCGCCCTCTGTTCGCTGGAACGCTTTATCGGCCGCAGCATCGTGCGCAAGCGCTGCGAAGGCTTCAACTACGGGGCGCTCGCGGTGGGAAAGCCCGCCGGCGACCGGATGCACTCGCGCCCCCTTCCGGCCCAGGGCCGCCAGAAGGCGGCGGCCGGACCGTTCAAAGGCGGCGCCGCGGGCAGACGCCACGGTCACGGCTCTCTTTCGTCAGGACGCGAAGATCGCTGGCGCCGCAGAGGGTTCGGACAGGGCTAATCCCTTGCCCAGTGCTGGGGCCGCTTGCGGTTCTTTCCCGTCGGGCGAGTCAGGGGGACAATTTCGGGCATCTCAAAGCCCATCTTGTCTTCGATGATTTCACGCAAGGCGATGTCCGCCGCGCCGAAATTGCCGACATCCGCCACGAGCGGCCTGGCCGTGCCTCCGCCCCCGGAGTTCAACTGGCGGACGCGCCGTGAAACCATGTTGACCAGGACGTTCGCGTTGACGACTTTTTCCAGGGCTTTCTTGACCAGGGTGGCATTCATAGGTTTTTTTTAAATCCAATTTAGAGGAAGCGCCCTTGCCCGGGCGGCCTCCTTAATCTCAATCTCAATCTTAAGCTTTGGCGCCATTTCCCCTGGCGCCGTTCTTTCGGCCAACGTCGGCCGGGCGCGCAACCGGGCCTTGGCGCGGCTTTAACGCCTTGTCCGCTTCATGGCGGGTCAAGTGGGCGCGCATCGAGATATTGGCGTTGAGGGCGCGCGAGACAGGGCAGTTCGCCTTGGCCCGGAGCGCCGCGTCCACAAAGTCGCACTCGGCCACCCTGGGGACCGCGGCGACCACTTCCAGGTGGACCTGGGTGAGGGTCCAGCCGGCGGCGATGTTTTCCATCGTGACTGTCGCGGTCGTATCGATTTGACGCGGGCTGTAGCCGGCCTCCGCCAGTTCATTGGCGAGGCTGAGCGCGAAGCTGCCGGCGTGAGCGGCCGCGATCAGCTCGGGCGGATTGGTGCCCCGCCGCTTGAGACTGTTTCCGGGGGCGTGAAGAGCCGTCTTAAGGGAGGCGTTCGGGATGCTCACGGCCCCTCTGCCGCGCTGACGCGTTCCCAGCCAAAGGACCGAGGCTTGCCGAGTGTATGGCTTTATCACGGCCTTACCTTGGACCCGTCGCGCCTCCGTCGCCAATACTTAGATAGCGCCCTGCCGATACCTTAAAGGTATCGGGCGGACATCAGCTCCCGGCTGTTGATTGTTCCCGTTGCCAAACGGATTGGTCCCGGCTAGACTGCCGCCCAAGTTATGGAATTGCGTCACCTGCGGTATTTCGTGGCGGTGGCGGAAGAATTGAATTTCACCAAGGCCGCCGCCAAACTGCATCTAGCCCAACCCTCCCTCACGAGGCAGATTCGTAGTTTGGAGGAGGAACTCGGCGTGAGCCTCCTCAACCGTTCCAAGAACCAGGTGGTCATGACGGAGGAAGGCCGCTCTTTTCTGGCCGATTCCCGGCGTATTTTGGCGCTCGCGACGGAAAGCATCGCGGCGGTGCAGCGGTTGAGCCGGGGGGAAACGGGCCAGTTGAACATCGCTTATTTGTCAAATTCTGATTTCGAGTTGCTCCCGGAGACGCTCAGGGCTTTCCAGCACGCTCTCCCCCACATAGCTCTCAATCTCTTCGACATGACTCCGGCCGAACAACTTCGCGCCCTGGAAGCGCGCAAGATCGACCTGGGCTTTGTGGGGCTGCGTCCGCCGGCAACGTCCGCCGGCGTGGAATGGGAAAGCATCGCGCGGCACAGGATCGTCGTCGTCCTGCCGGCAAGACATCCGCTGGCCTCCAAGCGCCAGGTAAACCTCCGCGAGCTGGAAACGATGTTTTTCGTGGGTATGTCCGAGAAGACGCATCCCGGCTTTCGCGACTGGCTCAACCGGACGTGCCAGCAGGCGGGCTTCACGCCACGGGTCCTGCAAGACGCCGAATTGGAGCCCGCCCTGATGACCTTCGTTGCCGAGGGTCTGGGCGTCACACTGGCGCGCGAGCACCTGAAGAAACTGCCCCACCCCGGCGTGGCCTTCCGCCCCCTGGCCTCCCCGGTCGCGAGCGATTATTTCGTCGCCTGGAACCGGAGCAACGATTCGCGGGCCTTGCAGCGGTACATTGAAATCGTCAAGGCCCTTGCCGGGCATCCCCGCAAAATGAGGGCGCCGGTTCAGGGGACAACCCCGTAGCCCGGCCGCAGACCGTATTTTGCGGGTCCACAACGAACCTTAGCCGGGGATTCTGGCCGCCTCAAACGCCTTGCGGCGCGCCCCAAACCCTGTCATTGTTTCGCCTGTGCGCGTTTGCGTTCTCTCCGGCCAAACCCGCCGGGTGGAGAAGAGAGATCTATGACCCGCGAAGTACTGAGAATTCTGTTGATCGAGAGCGACCCCGCCTTCGCGCGGTATGTGGGGGATATGCTCGATCAGGCCCGGGATTTGTCGGTGGACCTTGAATTCACGGGCCAGTTGCACTCGGGCCTGGAGGCGCTCTGTGCGGCCGCTTTCGATGCCGTTATCCTCGATCTCTGCGTGCCGGACGGCGCGGGCCTGGCCAACATCTGGCTGATTCGCGCGCTTGCTCCGGGGTTGCCCATCATCATGACGAGTGAGGCGGACGACGAGGTCCTGGCCGTGGAGACCGTGCATGAGGGGGCCCAGGACTACCTGGTCAAGAGCCAACTCACTCCCAGCGGACTGGAGCGTTCGATCCGCTACGCGATCGAGCGGCACCGGATGGACATGGCCCTGTTGGCAGCCGAGGAGAAATACCACAGCCTGTTCGACCGCCTGGTGGAGGGAGTCTTCCAGACCACCCCCGAAGGACAGTACCAGATGGCGAACGCCGCCCTGGCCAGGATATACGGCTATTCCTCCCCCGAGGAACTCATACAGACTCTGACCGACATCGGGCGCAGCCTGTATGTGGTGCCGGGCCGCAGGGACGAGTTCATCCGCCTGATGCAGCAGCACGACATCATTACTGATTTCGAATCTCAGGTTTTTTGCAGGGATGGCACGGTCATCTGGATATCGGAGCATTGCCGCGCGATCCGGGACCCGGAAGGCCGGCTGCTTTACTACGAAGGAATCGTCGAGGACATTACCCTGCGCAAGCGGGTCGAGGAGGAGCTGCGTACTTCCGAGGCGCTTTACCATTCGCTGGTCGAGACGCTGCCGCAGCACATTTTTCGCAAGGACCTCCAGGGACGCTTTACCTTTGGCAACCAGCAGTTCTGCCGCAGCTTGGGGAAGAGCCTGGCTGAAATTGTCGGCAAGACCGATTATGACTTTTTCCCCCCCGAACTGGCCGCCCAGTACCAGCAAGACGACCGCCGTGTCATCGAGTCGGGGAGGAGCTGCGAAAAGGTCGAGGAACATCAACCTCCGGGGGGCCAAAAAATGTACGTCCAGGTCGTCAAGACCCCCCTCCACGGCGCTGACGGCGCGACCATCGGCCTGCAAGGCATCTTCTGGGACATCACCCAGCAACGGCTGGCGGACGAAAAAATCCGCCGCGTCAACGCCTTGCTGGCGCAGAGCCGAAACGAACTGCGCGCCAAGAACGCCCAGATGCAGGACGAACTCAAGATGGCGCAGGAAATCCAATTGACCATGCTGCCGCAGCAATACCCGGCCTTCTCGCCCTCGGGCCAGAACTCCGGGAGCGTGTTCCAGTTCACTCACCGGTATCTGCCCACCGGGAGCGTAGGCGGAGATTTTTTCACCGTTTCTTCCCTCTCCGAAACCGCGGCCGGGGTGTTCATCTGCGACGTTGCGGGGCATGGCGTGCAGGCCGCCCTGGTGACGGCCATGATCCGGGCGCTGGTCGAGGAACTCAAGCCGGTGGCCACCGATCCCGGCCAGTTCATGACCAAACTGAACAGCGACCTGTGCGCGATCCTCAAACACACGGGAACGCCCATGTTGACGACCGCGTTCTACCTGGTGGCGGACTGCCGCGCCCGCACCGCCCGCTACGCGAATGCCGGTCATCCCAAGCCCTTCCACTTCCGCCGCGCCGCCGGGGTGGTCGAACCGATGGCCAACACCTCCGGGAAGAGTCAGCCCGCCTTGGGCCTCTTCGATACCGCGTCGTACCAGACCTCCGAGGCGGCGCTCTGCCCGGGAGACATGATCATGCTCTTCACAGACGGCCTCTATGAGGTCGAGAACCGGGACAGCCAGCTCTACAGCCAGGACCAGCTCCTCGCCAGCGCCCGGCAGCACGCGCAGCTCCCCGCTCCCCGGTTGTTCAACAAGTTGCTCGAGCAGATCAAAGGCTTCTCGGCGGGAACCGGCTTCGTGGACGATGTCTGCCTGGTCGGCCTCGAATTCATCGAAGAGCCCGCTCCAAAGTGATCCCGGCAGGCGAATTGGAATAACTTTGCTCGCCAAAGGCCGCCCAGGTGTTTAGCATTCCCTTGCGTCCGACATGAAAACCGCGTTAAACCGTCGTTTATTCCTCAAGCGCGCCGCCCTCGGGACTGCCGCTTTGTCCGCCACCCCTTTGCTTCCCGGCCCCAACCTCCTTGCCGTCGAGGAGCAGGGCCGCAAGCTCAACTGCGTTCAAATCGGCTGCGGGGGGCGCGGGCTCTCCTCCCACCTCGACTGGCTTGTCAAGCACAGCAAAGACAATGTCGTGGCCATCGTGGACGCGGATGAGAAACGCCATGCCGAAGTGAAGCGGTTCTTGCAGCGCAATGACGTGGACCCGTCGAAGGTCCAGACCTTCACCGACTACCGCGTCATGTTCGACAAGCTCGCCGACAGCATTGACGCCGTTTTCATTGCCACCCCCAACCATCACCATGCGCCTCCCGCCCTGCTGGCGATGCAATTGGGCAAGGCGGTCTATTGCGAAAAACCTCTTTGCCACGACATCGGCCAAGCCCGCAAGCTCCGGCAATTGGCCCGCGAATCGAAGGCCCCCACACAAATGGGCAACCAGGGCCATTGCGAAAGCGGCTACCGCAGGCTTTGCGAATTCGTCTGGAGCGGCGTCGTCGGCAACATCACTGAAACCCATAGCTGGACCGACCGCGCCAACGGCGCCGCCGGACCGCGTCCGCCGTCGATCCCGATTCCCGCCGGCCTGCATTGGGATGAATGGCTCGGCCCCGCTCCGTTCCGCGAATTCCACGCCGGCCTTCATCCCCACGACTGGCATGGCTGGTACGATTTTGGAAACGGCTCCCTGGGCAACATGGGCTGTCATGTCCTGGACGGCGTCTTCTGGGCGCTCAAGGTCGAGCACCCCGTGAGCATCGAGGCCGAAGAAATCCGCCCCGGCAGCAGCGAGGCATATCCCACCGGCTGCCGGCTGCGCTACGACATCCCGGCGCGCGCCGACATGCCCCCCTGCAAAGCCTACTGGTACGAGGGCCTCAAAATGGACGCCAAGACGTCTCCCAAGGGCAGCCTCCAATCCGCCCAAGGCAACGACCAGAACCTCCCGCCCCTCTTCGCCGAACTGCTCAAGAAATATCCGGATGAGCAGGACTTCGACCGCGGCGGCGGCACTTTCTATGTCGGCGAGAAAGGGATTCTCTACACGGGCACTTACGGCAGCATGCACATCCTGCCACGTGAGAGAATGAACGAGTTTTCCCAGGTCCCCAAGCTGCTGCCGCGCCCCAAGAACATCATGACCGACTTTCTCGACGCTTGCCGCGAAGGCAGGAAGGAAACCGCCGCGAGCTTCGAGTACGGCGCGCAGCTTACCGAATTCGTCCTCCTGGGCAACCTCGCCCAGTACGCCGGCGCCGGGCGCAAGATACAATGGGACGGCCCCAACATGAAGGTCGCCAATTATCCGGAACTTAACCAATGGCTTAAACGGCCGGCCCGTCCGGGCTGGCCCGCTTGTTGAGCAGTGTTTTGAAACTATCTATGTTTTGGGATCGAGAATCTGAAACCCTGGCACGCCCCGCACTCGAACGGTTCCAACTGGGACAATTGCAGGAGACCGTCCGGCGCGTAGCGCAGCGCGTGCCCTTTTACCAGCGGAAATTTGCCGAACTGGGCATCAAACCGGAAGATATCAAGTCGCTTGAGGACGCGCGGCGCCTGCCTTTCACCGCAAGCGCGGACCTATTCGCCGCTTACCCCGACGGCCTCCTGGCGGTCGCGGCCGATGAGCCGGTGCGCCTCCACACGTCGAGCGGCACCACCGGCAAACCCAAGGCGGTTTTCTTCTCGCGCAACGACATCAATAACTCGGCCGAACTTATGGCGCGCTCCCTGGTGATGACGGGCGTAACCCACAAGGACGTGCTGCAGAACATGATGAGCTACGGGCTCTTCACGGGCGGCCTCGTCATGCACTATGGCGCCGAAAGAGTCGGATGCCTGGTGATCCCCGCCGGGCCGGGGACTTCCGAGCGCCAACTGATGCTGATGCAGGACTTTCACACCACCGCCGTCCATATCCTGCCCAGCTACGCGCTCTACTTCGCCCGGTTCCTGGAGCAGCGCGGCGTCAACCCGCGCAAGGACCTGAAGTTGCGCAAGGCATTCGTCGGCGCGGAACCCCACACGGAGGAAACGCGGCGGAGAATCGAGGAGGCCTACGGCATCGATGTCTATAACTCTTACGGCCTGACCGAGATGAACGGCCCCGGCATCGGCTTCGAGTGCGAGCACAAAGCCGGACTCCATCTCTGGGAGGACCATTTCCTCATCGAGATCGTCGACCCCGTCAGCGGCCAGCCTTTGCCCGAAGGCGAACGGGGCGAGTTGGTCCTGACCACGCTGAGACGCGAGGCTATGCCGCTGCTCCGGTATCGGACACACGACATTACCTCCATCATTCCGGAGCCCTGTGCCTGCGGCCGCACCCATCGTCGCCTCAACCGCATTGTCGGCCGGGCGGACGACATGCTCATCGTGCGCGGGGTCAACATTTTCCCCCAGCAGATCGAGCGTATCCTCATGTCCACGCCGCAGGTTGGCCCAAACTATTTGATTGTCCTCGAGGGGCTGGACGACATGGCGATCCAGGTCGAGTTGGCGTCCGCCGGTTTCGACGGTCAAGTCGAGCATTTGTCCGGGCTGCGGCACCAGCTTGCCGAGAAATTCAAGACTGAACTCTACGTCCGGCCCAAGGTGGAGTTGGTGCCCGCCGGGTCTCTGCCCGTAACCGAAGGCAAGGCCAAGCGGGTGATCGATAGACGTTCTCTCTAACTCAAATTCGCATTCAAGATGAGCCCAATGAACCTGGTTGCCGTCTTTGTCGAAAACAAGCCCGGCCAAACCGCCCGCATCACCAAGGTCCTCGCCGACGCCCACGTGAACATCTGCTGGGTCACGATCGCCCACAGCGGCAGTTTCGGCGTCATGAAGTTTCTCGTGAACAACCCCGATCAGGCCGTTCTGAGCCTGCAGGAAAAGGGCCTCATGGTGTCCCGGCTCGAGGTGCTGGCCATCGAGGCGCCCAACCAGCCCGGCTCTCTTCAGGCCGTCGCGGACTGCTTGGCGCAGCACGGCATCAACCTCGCCAACTGTTCCGGCTTCGTTGCCAACCATCGCGCCATCCTCATCATCGAAACCCCCGACTTGGCCAAGGCCCGCGCCGTGCTCGAACAGCAGGGCCTGCGGCTGCTGACGCCGGAGGAGATGCTGAGCCTCTAGCCAATGCAACCGCTGGAGCCCCCGGACACGCATTACCTGTCCGCCGCGCTTGGCTGGCTTGGACTGGGGAACCAAACCGAAGCCAAGGCGGAGCTCGCCTCAATTTCACCCTCCCGGCAGCATCATCCCGACGTGCTGGAAGCCCGATGGGCCGTTTATTCGGACGAAAAGAACTGGGACGCGGCTTTGGAGGCCGCCCGCGCCCTGATCAAAGAGGCGCCCGAACGCCCCGCGGGTCGGATTCTCCAGGCCTACGCCCTGCGCCGCGTCCACAACGGCGGTCTCCAGCAAGCTTGGGATGCCTTGCGCCCGGCTCTTGACCTCTTCCCACATCAGCCGGTAATCCCCTTTAACCTCGCCTGTTACTCCTGCCAGATGCGCCGGCTGGAGGAGGCCCGCTCCTGGCTTGCGCGCGCCGTCCAAGCCGGCGAGAAGAACGACATCAAGCAAATGGCCCTCGGAGAAGAGGATCTCGAACCACTTTGGGAGGAAATCAGGAGGTGGCATTAGCGTGGGGGTTAGGGGCGATGCCGGCAGGGAGTTGAAATCCGAAATCCGAAATCCGAAAACCGAAGGAAATCCGAAAACCGAAATCCGAACGCCGAGATCGCAAGAGCTTCTGGCAGCGGGTTGGCACCCGGAACTGAGGCCGCAGGGCATTGCATGGCAGACGGCCATAGCGTAGCCTCAAGGATATGAGCCGCTCTTCGGATTTCGGATTTCGGTTTTCGGATTTCCTTCGGATTTCGGATTTCGGATTTCGGATTTCGTGTTTTCCCCCGCTGCATCGGCGGTTAAGCTTACACCCGTTATGTTAGTGCCGGATACGATTCGCAAGAAGCTGGCCACGCTGCCTCATAAGCCCGGCATTTACCTGATGCGCGACCGGTTCAGCACGGTGATTTATGTTGGGAAGGCGCGAGATTTACGCAAGCGGGTCAGCCAATACTTCCAGCCCTCCCGGCGGATGGGCTGGGATTTGAAATTCCAGGCCCTCACCGAGGCCATTCACGACTTCGACTTTCACGTGGTTCGCAGCGAGCCGGAGGCCCTCCTGCTGGAAGGCAAGCTCATCAAGGAGTTTCACCCCCGCTACAACGTGAGCTTCCGGGATGACAAGCGGTTCCTCATGCTCAAGGTCAACCTGAACGACCCAATCCCGCGCTTTACGCTCACGCGGCTCAAACAGGACGACGGCGCCCGTTACTTCGGCCCGTTTCCAAACTCCAGCGCCCTGCGGAGCACCCTGGCCATGGTCCGCCACCAATTCCACCTGCGCGGTTGCCGCGCGCTCACCCCCAACGAGCGCGACTACAAGCACTGCCTGTATGCCCACTTGAAGTATTGCACCGCGCCGTGCATCGCGAACGTCACTGCCGGGCAATACCTCGACCAGGTCAAGGCCGCCTGCGATTTCCTGGGCGGGCACTGTCAGGAAATGCAGACCCAACTGACCGACGAGATGAAAAAGGCGGCCGCAGCCCAGGAATATGAGCGCGCCGCTGAACTGCGCGACCTGCTTGCCGACCTGAGACGCACTACGGAGAAGGTGAACCGTTTTGAGCGGCTGCCCTATAGCCTGCCCCTGGCCATCGACCCGGAGAGAGACCTCGCCGAGTTGGCGCAGGTGCTTGGCCTTCCTGCGCCCCCAAGCCGCATCGAGGGCTTCGACATCTCGAACATCAGCGGCACGTTCAAAGTGGCCTCCCTGGTTAGCTTCCGCAACGGCCGGCCCGACCGCGCCAACTATCGCAAGTTCAAGATCAAGACCGTCGAAGGCCAGGACGACTTCGCCTCGATGGCCGAGGTTGTGAGGCGCCGGTACTCCAGGCTGCTGAGAGAGTCCACAGCCCGCGGTCCACAGGCCACCGCCCCTGGCGTCGAGTCTCTACCCTCCACGTCCGATCCTCTCCCCTCGGCATCCACCCCTCCTTCCCCACCTCTTCCCATGCCGGACCTGATCCTGATTGACGGCGGCCAGGGGCAGCTTGGCTCCGCCTGCGCCGAATTGGAGAAGCTGGGGCTGCTTCACATCCCCATCATCGGGCTGGCCAAGGAATTCGAGGAGATTCATCGCCCCGGCGAGAAGGAGCCATTGCGGCTGTCCCGGGAAAGCGGCGCCCTGAAGCTGCTCCAGCGCGTGCGGGACGAGTCGCATCGCCTGGCCAACACCTACAATGCCCAGCTCCGCTTGCGGAAGATTTCGGAGAGCATCCTCGATGAGTTCCCCAACATCGGCCAGCGCCGGAAGGCTGCCTTGCTCAAGAAATTCGGTTCCGTCCAGCGCCTCCGCATGGCGACAATCGAGCAGATTGCGGAAGTCCCCGGCCTCGGCGGCAGAGCGGCCGCCGACTTGAAGGCTTTCCTGGAAGCCCGACAGTGAAATTGACAGTCGGACCGAAACCTTGTCCACTGTCCGGGATTGAAATTCGATCACATCGCCATCCTGCTCCACCCGAGCGACAGCGTCGCTGTGCTCAAGGAGCGGGTGAAGGCCGGAGATGAACTGGTCAACGGCTCGTTCTCGCTGCGGGCCGTGCAGGACATCGGGCCTGGGCACAAGATCGCGGTCAGGGAAATTGCCGCCGACGCCCCGGTGACAAAATACGGCCAAGTCATCGGTTTTGCGTTGGACCGCATCGCCCCGGGCCAGCACGTCCACACGCACAATCTGGTCATGAGAGAGTTTTGGCGCGACTATCAATTCTGCGCCGAGGCGCGTCCGGTCCGCTATTATCCGCCGGAGCGAATGAGGTATTTTCAGGGCTACGCCCGTTCCGGCGGGGGCGCAGGGACGCGCAATTACATCGCGGTCATTTCGAGCGTGAACTGTTCCGCCTCGGTTTCGCGTTACGTGCGAGACAGTTTCGGCGGGGAGGCATTCAAGCGCGATTTTCCGAACGTGGACGGGGTAGTGGCCTTCACGCACAAGGCAGGGTGCGCCGCCGATCCCGGCGAGGGTCTGCGGGTCCTGCAACGAGTGCTGGCCGGCTTCGCCCGGCACGTGAACGTCTCGGGCTGCGTGCTCATTGGCCTGGGCTGCGAGACCAACCACCTCGAAGCGATGCGCCGGGCCGCCGGACTGGAGACGCTTCGACCCGGCGAGACGCCGCCGGTGTTCCTGAACATTCAATCGGCCGGTGGCGTCCGCAAGACTGTCGAGGCCGGCGTCGCCGCGGTAGGCCGGTTGCTTCCGGCGGCCAACGCCCAGCGCCGTACGCCGCAACCGATCAGCAAACTGGTGCTCGCGGAGAACTGCGGCGGGTCGGATGCCAACAGCGGCATCACGGCCAACCCGGCGCTGGGCGTCGCGTCCGATGAGTTGGTCCGCTATGGAGGGACTTCCGTGCTGGCAGAGACGCCGGAGATTTACGGTGCGGAGCACCTGCTGACCCGGCGGGCGGTGTCGCGCGAGGTGGCCGAGAGGCTGCTCGAACGGGTCCGGTGGTGGGAACGGCACGCGCTCGATCACCATTGTTCGCTCGACAACAATCCTTCTTACGGGAACAAGGTGGGCGGCTTGACGAACATCTGGGAAAAGAGCCTCGGCGCGGTGGCCAAGGGCGGACTATCGCCGCTCACCGCCGTTTATCAGTACGCCGAGAGGATTGTCTCCGCCGGCCTCTGCTTCATGGACACGCCGGGATTCGATCCGGTGAGCATGACGGGGCTGGTTGCGGGCGGTTGTAACATTGGCGTGTTCACCACCGGCCGCGGGAGCGTTTACGGTTGCAAACCGACGCCGTGCATCAAGGTGGCCACCCATACTCCGCTCTACAACTCGATGGAGGACGATATGGACCTGAACGCCGGCACGATCCTCGACGGGACCGAGACTGTGGAACAACTGGGAATGCGCCTCTTCGAGAAGATCGTCGCTGTCGCAGGGGGCGAAAGGACCAAGAGCGAACTGGCCGGCCTGGGCGACGAGGAATTCGCCCCGTGGCAACTGGGGCCGACCTTCTGAGAGCCGCACACTTTCATGGAAATGAGAACGGAACCTGGAATTATTTCTTGCTGGCGGGTCATGGTCCTTTGGTCTGTGGCGCTGGCGTCGGCTGCCGCGGCCTCGCCCGGCGAGGCTCAGGTGGAGGTTTCCGTTGACTGCGGCCAGGCGAGGCACGTGATGCGCGGAGGCATCGGCGCGTCGTGGCACGCCATCGAGACGCCTATCCCGGTAGTGGACGGCCGCTCACACGGGGGCAGCGGGTGGGGCGGGTATCCGCCCGCCGAGGACAGCCGAGCCTGGCGCCAGATTTACCGCCATGCCGACTGGCTCGGTCTGGACTTCTGCCGGGTCGAACTCGAGCAGCGGATTTACGAGCCGGAGCGGGGCCAATTCACCTGGGATAGCCCCGAGATGCGCATCCTCTACCGTATCCTGGACTGGTGTGAGCGGCGCCGGGCGGATGTGTTCCTCCAACAGATGTGGGGCAATGTGGATTGGAACGCCTGGCCCGAGTTCCGGGGCGATGCCGTCAAACGCGTGCATAGCGGGCCGTGCTCGATGGAGGACTTCGCGGACGGGCTGGCGGGACTTGTCGAGCACTTGGTCAAGGACCGGCACTACACCTGCATTCGTTGGCTGTGCATCAACAACGAGCCGGGCTACGATTGGTCGTGGTGGCAGCGGCCACCCAATGAGCTGATGCCGCTGCGGGACGGACTGGCGGCGGTGCGGCGGGCGCTCGACGGCAAGGGGCTCTCGGTGCCCTTGAGCGGTCCGGACCGGACGGACCTGCCCGAGTTCGAGGCTCGCGAGATTGATTTCGACCCTTTCATTGGGGCCTACGATCTGCACTCCTACTTCGCCCGGTTCGATTGGCAGGCCGGCAACGGGTACCCCCTAGCCGCCGCCGAGAGGCGCCTGACGGCATGGGCCAAGTGGGCGCATGACCGGGGCAAACCTCTGTTTCTCTCCGAATTGGGGAGCATGGTTTTTGGCTGGAACGGAGCCGACCCCGGCCCCGCCACTTTCGAGGCGGCGATCAAAGACGCCGAGCTGGTGGTCCGCGGGCTGAACCTCGGAGTGGATGGCTTTAACCGGTGGAGCTTCATCAACCGGGGCGATCTCGACGGCCATTGGGAGATGATCCAGACCTGGGACGCAGGACAGCGGAAACTGCTCCGGGACTTCATGCCCAAGCCGAACGCCTATTTTGTCTATGGCCTCATATCGCGCCTGACTGCCAAGCATTCCACCGTGCTGGCCTGCGAACGCACCGGCGGGCAGGTCGATGGGACCAACCGCGTGTTCGCCGCGGCGTTGCGCAGCCCCAACGGGGCCCTCACCTGGATCATCGTCAACGACGCGCCACGGGCATGGGGCGCGCGCCTGGGGATGAAGGGCTCGCCTCCGCGGACGCTCTATCAGTACCGCGTCACGGCCGCGCAACGCGATCAACCGGGGCTGGAAATCGACCCGCTCCGCAGGGTCATCGTGCCGAAGGCCGGCGAGCCTTTCACAGACACTCTGCCGCCCATGAGCCTGACTGTTTATTCCACGTTCAAGCTGGCCCACTCGCATCGTGGGATTATCAGCGATGCGACAGATCAGGTCGCGCAATGATCGGCTCAACCTGAATAAACGGTTGAGGCGCTGAAAAGCAACTTGCTCGAATGGCTGTGCTCGTCCCGGCGTCCAATGGGTTGAACAACAACCACCGGAGACCTGGATTATGAATCGTCGGAGAATCGTCCGCCTCTGTGGAGGAGGCAATCCACGGCCTCGGCGTCAAGACCGGTGACGAGGTCAAGGTCAGTTTCGAGTGGATGCTCGGCGCGCACGCCTCGAGCCGCTAGAAGGAGCCTTTCCCGGAAGCCAGGCTGACGCGACAAAGATCAGACGAGGATCAATTGGCTGGCAGAAACGGGCGGTTCCTCCTATGGTTTCATCGGCAATGATGAACCCGGCCGAACTGGTGGTTCGCGAGGATCCTCGCGACGTCCTGGAAGTCCCTCGCGAAGACAACAAACTTCGCATCGAGGATCGTGCCGCCCATGACTGGTACCGGTTCGTTTTGTCCTTTCCGGCCCATTTGGTCAGAACCTACATCGACCGCTTTGGGTTGGGGCCGAGCCAGAGGGTCCTGGACCCCTTTTGCGGCACTGGAACGACGTTGGTGGAATGCAAGAAGCTTGGAATCCCAAGCTGCGGAATCGAGCCCAATCCGATGGCTTCGTTCGCCAGCCGCACGAAGCTCGACTGGGACCTCGACCCGGAGGACCTGATTCGGCACGCGACTCGGATCGCCAGCCTCGCCTCAGAGAAGCTCGCAGGGCAGGGGATCGAGGACGAAGGGGACCTGCCCCTTTTCGAGCCGAGGCAAAGAACGTCATTCCAGCTTAAGGCGCTCACACCCGAGGCCCTAAAGCTGCTCCTGGCCGGCTCCATCAGCCCGCTTCCTCTGCACAAGACCCTGCTTCTCTTGGAGACAATCGAGGAGAACAAGGACCCGCGGCTGGTTTCTCACGAGCGCCTCGCCCTGGCTAAGAGCCTGGTGAGCGAAATAAGCAACCTGCACTTTGGTCCGGAAATTGGGGTTGGCTCAATCAAGCCTGACGCTGCCGTCATAGGGCCATGGGTCCGCGGGGTCAAGCACATTGCCGCCGATCTGGGCTGCCTCCGCCAAAAGGCGGCGACTCCGGCAGCCGTCTATCAAGCCGACGCCAGGGATTTGGCATCGCTGCTCCGGCCCGGCTCGGTCGACGCCGTCATCACATCACCGCCCTACCCGAACGAGAAGGACTACACGCGAACAACGCGCCTGGAGTCTGTGGTGCTCGGTTTCATCAAGAATAAGGACGACCTGCGCCGGCTTAAACAAACGCTGGTTCGCTCAAACACTCGCAGCGTTTACAAAAGCGACACCGACGACCGTCTGGTCGAAAGCCACGAAGAGATCCAGAGGATCGCGGACTCGATCGAGCGCCGCCGGATCGACCTCGGCAAAACCTCCGGATTCGAACGGCTATACGCGCGTGTCACGAAGTTGTACTTCGGCGGGATGCTGCGCCACCTTCTGGACCTCCGACCAATGCTCCGTCCTGGGGCGCAACTGGCGTATGTCGTAGGAGACCAGGCTTCGTACCTGCGCGTAATGATACGAACGGGGCGGCTCCTGGCTGACCTGGCGAAGTCTGCCGGATATGAAATTGTCGGCATTGATTTATTCCGAACCCGTTTGGCGACGGCCACGAAGGAACAACTGCGCGAGGAGGTTCTGATCCTCCGCTGGCCAGGCCCCGGGAAGATTAACGGCTGGTCCCAGGAACCCAGTTGGAGCGCGATGACTATGAATGAGGAACAACCCATTAGAAGCACGGGAGAAAAGTCTTCTCAGAGGCCCTCCAAGGCAGCTAACCGATACTCTGTCATCATAGAGAAGATCTTCTTCTCCAGGTATCAAAAAGGCATGCGCGCGGTGCCCTTCGAGAGGGACGAGATTGAAAGGGTCGCCCTCAAGCTGAAGGTAAAGCTGCCCAAGAACCTCGGCGATCTCATTTACAGCTTTCGATACCGGGCGCTGCTGCCGGAGACAATTACGTCCCTTGCTGGCGAGCAGGAAATCTGGATCATCCGGCCGGCTGGGCGAGGCAAATACACCTTTGCTCTCGTCAAGAATGCCCAGATTCTCCCGAATCCACTTATGGCCGTCACGAAGGTCCCTGACGCTACGCCAGGGATTGTCGCCAAGTACGCACTCAACGACGAGCAGGCGCTCCTGGCCAAAGTAAGGTACAACAGGTTGGTTGACATATTCACGGGCGTCGCTTGCTATTCGCTCCAAAACCATCTTCGCACCGCGGTCCCGGAAATGGGTCAAGTGGAGACTGATGAGCTTTACATCGGTGTGGACAAGAAGGGCGCCCACTATGTGTTTCCAGTACAAGCTAAGGGCGGCAAAGACAAACTTAACGTCGTACAAATCGAGCAAGATCTGGCTGTTTGTGCAGCGAAGTTTCCGCTGCTGGTTTGCAGACCGATCGCAGCCCAGTTTTTGGAGGAGGGAACCATTGCGCTATTCGAGTTTGAATCTGGCGAGAACGGCGTCGCCATCTCCTCCGAAAAACATTACAAGCTCGTTGCACCCAAAGATGTCACCGACACCGATCTTGAGACCTATCGGGGCAGGGTGGGGGCTTCGTTGTAGGCTGCCTCCGCCATCCGGGGCTGCAACAAGGTCGCGCAATTCAGGCGCAGACGGTTTTGGCGTCCGGCTCCGAGAGCCGGCCGCGTTGGCGGGCGGATTCTTCGAGGGCGGCGAGCACCGCGGCGGCGGTGCGGTCCCAGGAGCAGTGGCGCGTGGAAAGGCGCCCGCGCTCGGAGAGGGCTTTTCGTGCGGCAGGGTCCATGAGCGATTCGAGGGCTTTGGCCAGTTCAGAAGGGTCCTTGGGGTCCTGGAGCAAAAGGGCTTCGCCATTGGCGGCCAACTCGGCGGCGCCGCTGTAGCGTCCGCAGCTCACGATGGCAGCGCATCCATAAGCCATGGCTTCCAAAGGGGCGAGGGGGGAAGGGTCGGACAGGGTCGGCAGGACGAAGATGTCAGCGAGGGCGTAGTAGTCCTGGATATTATCGACGCGTCCGGCCCAGGTGATGCGCTGGGCGATGCCCAACTCGGCGGCGCGCCGTTCATAGGGTGTGCGGTCCTGTCCGCCCACGACGACCAGGCGCGGTCCGCGCTCGCGCAGGATTCCGAGCGCCTCGATGAGGGCGTCGAGGCCCTTCCTCCGGAATTCGGACCCAACGAACAGGGCGGCCACGTCCTGGGTGTCGAGGCCGAGCTTGGCCCGCCAGCGGCCCCGTCTTTGGTCGGCGTCCGGGGCCGGGGCGTCCACGCCGGAATGGGCGATGAAAAAGCGGTCGTCGGGGATGGGGTAGTATTGCTGGACTTCGAGTTTGACCATCTCGGAGTCGGCAACCCAGAGGCGGCCGGGGGCCAGGCGCGTGTTGCTTCTCTCCAAGAGCCAGTGAGCCCAGATACTCGGGCCGGTGAGGACCTTGAGCCAGGTGCGGAAGGGCCTGTTGGGCTGCCCGCGCTCGGCGCCCCAAAGCCCGCCGACAAACGTGCCGCAGTGAATGTTCATGACATCGAACCGGCTGACGCGCTCGTGCGAATACACGACGTCGAAGCCCCGCGCGAGCCGGGATGCGCGCCAGGAGAACCACCATGCGTTGAGGTAGTTGGGCTTGCGCAGGGGGCGGGAGACCCGGTGGAGGACCATGCCTTCGGGTTCGTGGTCCCATTGCTGCGCAAAGAGATGCACCTGGTGGGTCCTGGCCAGACGCCGCGCCACCTCCACGGCGTAACGCTCTGCTCCGCCGGTGGTGATGTAGCGGCGAATGAGAATGGCGATCTTCATAGCCGGTTATGCCGGAAGGTAATTAGCCGGAACGAAGGGCGGGGACAAGTGTTAATATAAATCCGAATGAACCGCGTTCAGACCGCGAACAACTGGAACTTTGCGAAAACTATGCCTAAGACGACGAATTCAATTTGCCTGGCTTCCCACTCTCGCCGGGAGTTTGTCCAGCGGCTTGCGAGCATTGGCGTCACCTTGTCCGTTCTGCCCCCGGGCCAAGGGCTGTTCGGGGCAGAGGCAGGCCAGCTTCCGGCGGCGGCGTTGACATTTGCGGGTCCCTGGCAATTCATGGTGCCCAAGAGCGCGATCATCCTGGTCAGCGATGAGCAGTTGGAGGACTTGCAGGAGCCGGATAAGGAGGTGGATTTGAGCGTGAGCAGCGTTCCGAACGTTACCACGTTGCGCAAGCTCTGCGAGGCGGCCAAGGCCCAGGGCGTGCGCACGGTGATTCTCGCGTTCGACGAATTCTGGTCTCAATACCGCAAAGGGCAGGGAGGGAGGCCGCGGCGGTTATTGCCCGACACCGAGGGCTACATCCAACGCCTCGCAAACATCAGCCGGACGCTCAAACAGTATGGTCTGGGGCTGGAACTGAGCTTGCTCAGCCCTTTGGAGATCGGCCGAGGTTACCGGCAAAAAACAGGTCAGACGGGCCGTTGGGTGCAGTATCGGGAAGGCTATCGCGACCCGGCGACGGGATGTTATACCGTCTCGCTTTGGGAGCAACGAAGTTGGACGAACAATAAAGGGACCATCGACCTTGAGCGGACGGGTGTCCGGGTGTTCGCGTTTGGCGAGCGGCGTCTGGGCGGATCGAACTTCTACCGGGTTGACCCGACGGGGATTCACGAACTGAAGTCCAGCCCTCAAATCGATGTCGATGAGTCGGCCCAGGCCAGCACGCGCGCCCGCCGGCTTACGGTGCGGGGACAAGGCGAAACGTCTGTGGGCGGATTGGACCGCGTTCTCGTCGTGGTGAGTTACGCGACTCCGGAGATGGATTATTTCAGCCCTCTGACACGCCCGTTCCTCGAGGGGCTGGTCGAGCAGTACCACGCGGCCGGCGTGCCGCTCAACGGCCTTTACGCCGACGAGATGCATATCCAGCAGGACTGGGGTTACGCAAGCCACCATGACGAGGGGCAGCTTGCCTTCCGCTACCTCACCGGCCAGATGGCGGCCCGGTTTGCCGAGCTTTACGGGCAGGAGTTCGGGGAGTTCGAGAAGTACCTGGTCTATTTCGCTTATGGGCAGCACGGGTTCTTGCCGACGCTAGAGGCGCGTGTGCCGGCCCAACACGTCCTCGGGGACGGCGCTGATGCGGTCCAAAAGACCTTCCTGCTCCGGCGGCGCTACTTCGAGTTGCTGGATCGGACCGTAGTGGACCTGTTCGCCCGCGCCAAGGAGTTCGCCGAGAAGACATACGGGCACGAACTTGAGGCGCGCGCCCACGCGACCTGGGCGGAAAGTCCAACGTGCGACTTCTGGCAAACCCGGGGCTTGCCAGAACCGCCGCGCAAGTACGAATACACCCCCGATTTCCTCTGGTCCAACACGGTCCACCAGGCCGCCTCCGCGTGCGATGATTATTTCGCCTGGAACGATTTTCTGACCGGCGGCGGCAACGACCATGCGGAGGGCGGCTGGTCGGACCGGGATTATTACGGAATCGCGCTGGCCTGTTCCACCGGCATCCTGAATCGCACCCCCTACGCTTACGCCGCCGCGTGGGGGATGCCGCAGGAAGCCCTGCTCCGGCACCAGGCCGTTTGCAACGCCTACGGAGCCTCGGCCGATCCCTGGTTCCAGGCCGTGCAGGACGCGCAGCATCGTGACACGGATGTCCTCATGCTCTACCCGCTCTCTCTGGTCGCCTGCGAAGAGCGGTTCGGTTCGTGGATGGTCCAGTACGGCTACGCCAATTACGTCACGCCGGAAAAACTTCTCCAAAACGCCCGCGTCGGAGCCGACGGCCAAATCGAAATGGCGGGGCGCAAGTTCGGGACGCTGGCTGTCCTCTTTGAGCCCTTGCCTCCCGCCGGGTTGTTGGACTTTCTCGAGGAATTTGCCCGAAACGGCGGGAAGCTGATTTGGTCGGGGCCTCCGCCGCGATTCGACCTGTCGGCCCAGCCCGTCCTGGCTCGCTGGCAGAAGCTCTTTGGCGTCAAGACCCTCCAGTTTGGCCTGGAAGGTCAAATCGCCGACGGCTGGAGCGTTAACTATTCCGGCAGGCTCGGCCAAGTGCCGCCGCAGACCATTCTCACGGACTTCCTGGTTGACCTTATCTACCCGGTCGAGCCGGAGGCGGGAACTGAACCCGTTGCCCGGGTCGGCAAGAAGATTGTCGGGGTTCACCGGCCGTTGACCCGAAATGGGAGCGCGACCTTCCTTGGTTTTCGTCCTCGCGACGACCAATCCGCTTCCCTGGGCCAAGAGGCGCGGTCCTGGTTTGAGATTCTCCTCGCGTTGGGCGCTTACCCCGGCAGCGGACCCGGCGCCGCCGCCGGCGACAACCCAAGCGTGGTCTCCCGGACCAGCCCTTGGGTGGCCTGCCGGGTTCCCAACGGCGCCACAACTCTTGCCGCGCATTACCGCGCCCATGAGGAGAGCTGGCCGGGCGGATTCCATCGCGACGCGGCGCAGGATCAGGAAATCCTATCGAGAAATCCCCTGCCTCCGGCTGCCCTGGCACTCCGTGATTTTCAGGTCAACGGACATCGCGTCACCTTCGATGGCGAGTTGGCGATGGCCTTTCGGCTCGATGACCGCGGTTCGCTGGTTGCGTTTGCCGGAAGCAACTGCCGGAGCATCACCATCGACGGGCGAGAGTTCGTGTTTGCCAGCAAGCCTCTTTCGCTCGCGGCCTGGGCCCCGGTGCTCCGCCAACGACGAGTTCCCGGCGGAGCCATCCTCGAAGTCTGGACCCATGGCGAGGCCGACATAACGCTCCCGATGCCCGGAGCCCCCGACGGCGGCGCGCTCTACTTCCAGGGAGCCAGGATCGATGCCTTTGGAGAGAGGATTCCTTGCGAATGCTCGGGCGGCGTCTTGCGTTTCAAGTCCCGCAACGACTGGCCCCAGCAGCATCTCTTTTTCGTCGGTGCCTGAAACATCACCGTTGCGCAATCAAAAGTATGAAAACACTGAACCTAATAATCGGAATCACCGGGCTGGCGTTCACCCTGGCCGGCAACGCGGCCCTGCCGCCGGATTACAAGGGCAAGCCGTTCGAGGACTCGGTCTATAAAGGAGGCCCCCAGGTCATCCCCGGCAAAGTCGAGTGCGCCTATTACGACCTCGGCGGAGAAGGGGTGGCCTATCACGACACAGACGCGGCGAACAATGGCAACGGCGTCCTGAACCGCCAGAAGAACCATCAACGGCCCCATGCCACGCCGTACCATTGGAATTTCCGCGCCGACGAAGGCGTCGATATTTCCTACACAAAGGACTTTGCGGACTTTGTCCACCATCAGAACATGGTGAATCCCCCGACCAACCAGTTCTACATCGGCTGGGCTGAGAATGGGGAATGGTGCAACTACACGGTGGACGTGAAGAAGGCGGGCGCCTACAGGATCATCGCGCTATACGCCAACGAGCCGAATACGTTCAAGTTCTCTATCAATGACAAACCGGCCTGCGAATGCAAATTCCCGGTTCACACCGGCAGTATGCACAAATGGAACAAGGCGGAGGTGGGAACGATTACGTTCGCCGAAGCGGGGCCGCAGTTGTTGACCTTGCATTACAACAAGGGGAACAACTTCGCCTATTTCGAATTTGAGGCCATCGGACCCCTCGGGGCCGGGCCAAAGTAACTGTTCGCCGGTGTTGTCATCGGGGAACGTATCCCGGCAAGTCCTTGGCCTCGGGCGAATGGCATAGACGCAACGCGGCAGGAACCGCGCGCTCACAACCCCTCTTGCCCGGTCCAATGGTTATCCGGGAGCGGAGAAAATTCGCCCACAGGAACTCCAAATAAGGCGTGTCAACTTCCCTATAGCCGCGCTGCTCGCGCACGAGCCACGAAAGGCTCCGGTATGGGTCGTCCCGCATATCCATGACCCGCTTCGGCAACTGCGAGGGGTCCTGCAAGGGGCGGCCGGCTTCGTCGAACAGATAGACCCATTTGCGCTCTTTCATCATGACCCAAAAGTCCGGAGCCGAAAGGGTGGCGTAGTTTCCTTTTATCTCCGCATACATTGCGGGCATGAGCTTGGACTGGAGGAGCAGGCGCGCGAGGTGGTGATGGTCCAGGAGATAGACCTCGTTGCCCGGCCCGATGACAATCGGCGCTGTTTTCTCGATCATGAAACGCTGGACCCTCGTGGCCGGCCACCTTTTCATCTTGTGAATGCGCATCTCCACCTCGCGCATGCCAACGCCCGCTTGCGTGGGGTGCAGCGCCGCCGGGTCAACCAGGCATTTTGTCCCGACCGGCAAATCCGGCCTGAAGGGGACGTAATCCCCGGCACTGCCTGCGTTCACAACGCCGCAGAGAAGGAGGCCGGCGGCCGATGCCGCGAGCAGCTTCAGCATCGCGAGTTTCATGTCTCCCATTTTCCATAGCGGACGAAATCGGGATTGTACCGAGTCCGCGCCTGGAGCGCCTCTCCGGGAAGGCCCAGCGCAATCGCGGCGATGGGAATGACGGGCGCCGGCAGGGAAAACATCTTCCTCATGCGGCCGATGGAGTCTTCGCTCGGGTGAATGCCGACCCAGCACGCCCCAAGGCCGAGGTTGTGAGCGGCCAGGAGGAGGTTCTCGATTGCGGCGGAGCAGTCCTGGAGCAGATAGCTCGGATGCCGCTCGAACGCGGCGTCCAGGTCCCCGCACGCCAGGATCGCCAGCGTGGCGGTGGCCAGCATCTTGCCGCCCGGCAAGGCCTCGGCCATCCTCGCCAGGACCTCCGGCTCGCGCGCCACCACGAAGCGCCAGGGGTCCTTGGTCATCGCCGAAGGGGCGGCCATCGCCGCCCGCAAGAGCAGGGTGACCGTGTCATCGCCGATTGGGCCGGGGGCGTAGATGCGGATGCTGCGCCGGCCGAAAATGAAAGCCAGTTCCTCGTTTGCTGTATCGCTCATAACGGGATTCTCATGCCTGAGTCACGGGACCTTAGAATGCACGACTCCCGGCCCGAGTCGATAAGTTTTCACTTCACACGTGACCCCCCGGCGCTTTCATGGCATCGTCCGGGCGTGACTACGATCGAAGCAACGCAACTTCTCGAGAAATTCCGCGCCGGAGGCGTCAGCCGCGACGAGGTCTTGCGGGCGTTTCAGGCAGCGCCGGTGGCCGATTTGGGCTTCGCCCAGGTGGACACTCACCGGGCGTTGAGGCGGGGGTTTCCCGAGGTTATTTTCGGCGCGGGCAAGACGCCGGAGCAAGTGCTGAAGATTGCCTGCAAACTGCTTGAACAGGAGCACCAGGTGCTCGTGACCCGCATTACTCCCGAACATGCGCGCCTCGTGCGGCGGAAGCTGAGGAAGGCGGTTTATCATGAGACGGCCCGCTGCCTGACCATCGAGACGCGCCCGCTGCCCAAGCGGCCCGGCACCATCGCCGTCATCTGTGCCGGGACGAGCGATTTGCCCGTTGCCGAGGAAGCCGCCCTGACTGCGGAGATCATGGGCAACACCGTCGAGCGCATCGCTGACGTTGGGGTTTCCGGCGTTCACAGGCTCTTCAGTCGATTGTCCAGCCTCCAACGGGCCAATGTCCTCATCGTCGTCGCCGGGATGGAAGGCGCGCTGCCCAGCGTCGTGGCGGGCCTGGTGTCCAGGCCGGTCATCGCCGTGCCGACCAGCGTGGGCTACGGCGCGCATTTCGCCGGGTTGGCCCCGCTGCTAGGGATGCTCAACAGTTGCGGCAGCGGCGTGAGCGTGGTCAACATTGATAACGGCTTCGGGGCCGGTTACGCGGCCAGCCAGATCAACGCGCTGGCGCACGACTCCAAATGAAGACCCTCTATCTTGACCTGTCCAGCGGCATCAGCGGCGACATGCTGATCGGGGCGCTGCTTGACTTGGGGGCCGACGCGCGCGAACTGGAGTTGAAACTCCGGAGCCTGGGTCTCGAAGGCTACCACCTCCACATCACGCGCGCCCAGAAGGCCGGCATCGCCGGGGTGAAATTCGACGTCCATCTGGAGGCCGGCCCTCACGGCACTCCACACGCCCACGCCCACGGTCACGAGCACGAGCATGGCCATTCGCATTCCGTTCCTCACGTCCATCCCCAGGACCCTCTGCCTGACTCGACGCCTCCCGCCCATGGCCGGACCTTCGCCGACATCCGCCAACTCATCGAGGCCAGCCCCCTCTCGACTTGGACCAAGGGCAAGGCTGTCGCCATCTTCCAGCGCCTCGCCCTGGCGGAAGGCCGGATTCACGGCGCGCCCCCCGAGCAGGTTCGCTTCCATGAAGTGGGGGCGTTGGATTCCATCGTGGACATCGTTGGCGCGTGCATCGCTCTTGAGTTGCTGGGCAGGCCTCGCATGGAGGCCAGCCCGGTCGTCGATGGCACGGGTTGGATCGAGTGCGCCCATGGGCGCTTTACGATACCGGCCCCCGCCACATTGGCCATCCTGGGCGCGCGAGCAATCCCTCTCTCCCAATGCGAGGAGCCTCACGAACTGGTCACTCCCACCGGGGCGGCCCTGCTTGCCGAGTTCGTTGAGACGTTCGGCCCCATGCGCAACCTCATCGCGGAGAAGACCGGCTTTGGGCTGGGCGCTCGGGACACGCAGACCCGGCCTAATGCGCTCCGGGCCATCCTGGGCGAAACCGCCGCTCAGCCCGCCCCCGCGGCGGCCCCGGCGTCCGAGCCCACTCACCGTTGGCAGACGGACACCATTACCGTTTTGGAGACGAACCTGGACGATATCAACGCGGAGTTCCTCGGGCACTTCGTCGAGACGGCCCTGGCGGCGGGCGCCCTGGACGTGTTCCACACGCCCATACAGATGAAGAAAAACCGCCCCGGCGTGCTCCTCAGCGTCCTGTGTTCGGGCGCGGATGCGGACAAGTTTACGGAGCTCATGCTGATCGAGACCACCGCCTTTGGCGTCCGCCGCTACTCCGTCGAGCGGCGCAAGCTGGCCCGTGAATGGATCACCGTCTCAACCCCCCACGGCCAGATCGAGGTGAAGCTTGGGCGGCTCGATGGCCGCATCGTCCAGGCCGCCCCCGAATTTGAATCCTGCAAAAAAGTCTCCGAGCAAGCCAAGGTGCCCTTGAAGCAGGTCTATGAAGCCGCGGTGCGCTCGCTGCCGCCCCCGCTGGAGAGGCCCGCGACTGGAAAACCCGGCGCTGCCGTTTCCGGCTCCTGATCTTGCTGGTGATCTGAATCCCAATCCCAATCTGAGCAAGGGTTTAGGTTGAGATGAGGACGAGTGTGAGAAGTGTCGTCGCAGTCTGGCCAAATGCGCGACCGCCAAAAATTGAATTGCGCCCTGGGAAAAAATCACCACACTTGGTTCCGGCAGCTTATCACTGAAGGAACAGGTGCGAGCTCTTTACAACATTTTGTTCAGTCTATTTTTTGTTCTCGCCTCGCCATATTATTTTTGGCGGATGCGGCGGCGGGGCAATTGGCGAAGCGGCTTTTCGCAGCGGTTCGGCATTTACGACACCAAGCTCAAGCAGGCGCTCACCAACCGGGACCGGGTGTGGATGCATGCGGTCAGCGTCGGCGAGGTCAATGTCTGCACCCAGATTATCCAAGGGATCGAGCCGCGGCTGCCGAATCTGAAGATCGTCGTCTCGACGACGACGACGACCGGCATGGACGAGTTGCACCGCA
Source organism: uncultured Verrucomicrobiota bacterium (assembly GCA_964653485.1). Lineage (GTDB taxonomy): Bacteria > Verrucomicrobiota > Verrucomicrobiia > Limisphaerales > UBA8199 > CAVQND01. The sequence continues at coordinate 41,154 of CAZZFF010000021.1, forward strand.
AACTGCCCACGCACATCAGCCGAATCTATTACCCGATTGATCGCCGAAGCTACGTGGTCCGCGCCCTGAGCACGATTCGGCCCTTGGCCATCGTGCTGGTCGAGGCGGAGATTTGGCCGAATTTCCTCTGGCGAGCCAGGGAGATGGGAATCCCGGTTTTTCTGGTCAATGCGCGGCTCTCAGATCGCTCCTATCGCGGCTACAAACGGTTTGGCCTGCTATTCCGCCCGCTTTTTGCGTCGCTCGTTGGGGTCGGCGCCCAAACCGAAGCTGATGCGGCGCGTCTCCGGATGCTGGGCTGCCGGCCGGAGGCGGTCCAGGTTGTGGGCAGCTTGAAGTACGATGCGGCCAAGCTGGATGAACGCCGGCTGGTGGATGTGCCGGGCATGTTGCACCAACTGGGTGTGCCACCCGGCGCGCCGATCCTCTTGGGGGGCAGCACTCATGCCGGCGAAGAGGCCATCCTGGCGGAGCAGTTTCTCCGCCTCCGGACGCGCTTTCCGGACCTGTTCCTGGTGCTGGTGCCACGCCACTTCGAGCGATGCCGCGAGGTGGGCCGGGAATTGGAGACGCGCGGCGTCAAGTTCACGTATCGCAACGGCATCACGGCTCAAACGCAGTTTCAGCCCGGTGAGATCGATTGTCTGCTGGTCAACACGACCGGCGAGCTGAGGTACTTTTACGAGTACGCCACGGTGGTGTTCGTCGGCAAGAGCCTGACCGCCGCCGGAGGGCAAAATCCAATCGAGCCAGGCGCCCTGGCCAAGGCCATGGTCTTCGGACCCAACATGCAGAATTTCGCCGAAGTGGTCCGCAGCCTCCTGGCGCAGCAGGGGGCGATACAAGTGCGCGACGCCGCCGCCCTGGAGAAGGCGCTCGCAGAATTGCTCGCCGACCCGGCCCGCCGCCAGGCCCTGGGCCGCAATGCACTGAAGGTCGTGCGCGAAAACCTCGGCGCCATCAATCGCACCGTGGAGATGATCCTCCGGCACCTCGAAAAGGAGGACCTCTACGTCGCGCCGCCCGTGACGTAGTCCGGATAAGAAATCTTGCGCGGCGCCGGCAAAGGGGGTAGTATTAGCCTTATGAAGCACGAGGCCCTTTCGATTTCAACACCTCTCCCCGGCCTGCGAATCCACTCATCCAGGCACACCCTGCGCGCGCTGGCGGCGATGGCGTGCGCCGCCCTGGCGCTGTTCGCGCCCGCGGGCCGGCTATGCGCCGACCAGGTGGAGATGCAAAACGGCGACCGTTATGCCGGGACGGTGCTCTCGGTTGACTCGAGCAGCGTGGTCCTCCGAAGCGACGTTCTCGGCGAGGTGAGCTTGCCGCGGACTCAAGTGGCGCTCATCACCCTGGGTCCCGCCGCCGCCCGCGCCAACGCCGCGCGGTCGCGAGCCTCCTCCACCAATGAAATCTCGCGCCTGCTCCGCGGGTCTGGCTCCAGAACCAATTCCGAGTTGGCGGCCCTGCTTCGCCAGTTGGCCGGCGACACGAATTCCCTCCGCCAGGTCCAGGAGCAAGTCCTCGGCCAGGCCGGACCGGAAGCCAACCTGAAGTTCAACCAGATGTTGAAAGATCTCACCAGCGGAAAGATGACCGTCAACGACCTGCGGGCCCAAGCCAAGGCCGCCGCCGATCAGGTTCGAGGTCAGCGAAGCGAGCTCAACGGTGATCTGGGCGGGTTGCTGGACGGCTATATGGCGGTTCTGGATAATTTTCTCGACGAGACTGCGCCGCAGGAGGGCGCGGTCACCAACAAGCTATCCCGGTAGGCGATGCGCCCCAACGCGGCCTTGGCGGGTGTCCTCTGACATAAGACCACCGGTATGCACTTGCATCCTCTGGACTGGATCATTGTATTAACCACGCTCTGCATCTGCTTTGTCCCCGCCCTGTTTTTCGGCAAGCGCGCCGGCAAGAACACCTCGGAGTTTTTCGTTTCCGGCCGGTCCGTGCCGTGGTGGCTCGCCGGGCTGTCCATGGTCGCCACCACCTTCAGCAGCGACACTCCGAACCTGGTGACCGACATTGTTCGTCGCCAGGGCGTGGCGGGCAACTGGTGCTGGTGGGCCTTCACCCTCACGGGCGTCGCGACGGTTTTTTTCTATGCCCGCCTCTGGCGCCGCTCGGGAGTCATGACCGACCTCGAGTTCTACGAAATCCGTTATTCCGGCAAAGCCGCCGGGTTTGTGCGCGGGTTTCGCTCGGTGTATCTGGGCCTGTTTTTCAACTGCTTTATCATGGCCACCGTGACGCTGGCCGCGTGCAAGATCGCCGCCATCCTCTTCGGCCTCCAGCGCTGGCAGACCCTCCTGTTCTGCGGCGTGCTCAATGTCGTCTTTGCCGCCTATTCCGGTCTCTGGGGCGTCCTGGTCATCGATATGATCCAGTTTTTCATCAAGATGACCGCCGTCATCGCCGCCGCATGGTTTGCTGTTGAACATGTCGGCGGCCTGCACGCCATGGTCTCTGCGCTTTCCGCCAAAAGCGGCCCCAACGGAATCAACTACTTGAACATGCTGCCCGACTTCAAAGGCAGCAACTGGGACACCGCGGTGACGGTGTTCGTCATGCCCATCGCCGTCCAATGGTGGGCGGTGTGGTATCCCGGCGCTGAACCGGGTGGCGGCAGTTACATCGCTCAACGCATGCTCGCCTCGAAATCGGAAAAGGACTCCCTGGGCGCCGTCCTCTTTTTCAACATCGCCCACTATGTCCTGCGGCCCTGGCCCTGGATACTCGTGGGCCTTTGCTCGTTGCTGGTTTATCCCCAGTTGTCGGACATCCAGGCAGCCTTCCCGCGTCTGGATCCGAGCTTGTTGGGACACGACATCGCCTATCCGGCCATGCTCAAGTTCTTGCCGATCGGCTTCATGGGCCTCATGGTCGGGGGCCTCATTGCCGCCAACTCTTCCACCATCCTGACCCATCTTAACTGGGGCGCCTCCTACCTGGTGCATGATTGCTACCGGCGCTTCATCAACCCCAGCGCCAGCGAGAGACACTACGTCTGGGCCGGCCGTTGGGTCACCGTCGGGCTCTTCACCTGCGCCGGCGCCCTGACGTTCGTCCTGGACACGGCCAAGGACGCCTTCGATCTCATCCTCCAGATCGGGGCCGGCACCGGCTTGCTCTATCTCTTGCGCTGGTTCTGGTGGCGCATCAACGCCTGGTCCGAAGTGGCCGCCATGGTCAGTTCCTTTGCCGTTTCGCTGCTCCTGCTCATCCTGCACAAGAACCACATCTTCCTGAACGCCCACTTTCACGGCGGCACTGTGAGCCTCGACCTGCCGCTGACCGTGGCCATCACCACTCTTTGCTGGGTCTTTATCGCCTATTTCGGTCCTCAAACCGATCCGCAGACCCTCATCGCGTTCTACAAGAAGGTCAGGCCCTTCGGCCCCGGTTGGCGGCGCATCCGCCTGGCCGCCGGCATAAGCCGGTCCGAGGCCGGCGCCACACGCGAGAACATTCCCCTGGCACTGCTCGGCTGGGTGGCCGGCTGCACGGTCATCTGGTCGGGCCTCTTCGCCGTGGGCAACTTCCTTTATGGCCGCATGGATATGGCCTTGTTGCTGCTGGGCCTCTTCATCCTCGGCGGCTTGGTCCTCATCTATGTCATCAACAAGCTCTGGTCCGCCCCGCCCTCGGAGGCCGTTCCCGCGGACAGCGCAATAACCTCGGAGCGCCATGCGCGTTGAAATCTGCGTCGATTCCGCCGTGGGCGCCTTCGCCGCGGAGCGAGGCGGGGCTGATCGCGTGGAGCTGTGTGACAACCTGCTGGAGGGCGGCACGACCCCCAGCGCCGGGTGCATCAAGGTCACACGGCGCGGCCTGAAGATCGGACTTCAGGTCATCGTCCGGCCCCGGGGCGGCGACTTCCTCTATAGCGAGGAGGAGATGCAGGTCATGCGTGAGGACGTTGTCACGGCCAGGGAACTGGGCGCCGACGGCGTGGTCATCGGCTGTTTGACCGCCGAGGGAGACATCGACGGCGCGCGCACCGGGGAGCTCATCGCATTGGCCCGCCCGCTCAATGTCACGTTCCACCGCGCCTTTGACATGTGCCGCGATCCACGCCAGGCCCTGGAGGTGCTTATCGGCCTGGGGGTCGAGCGTGTCTTGACCTCCGGCCAGGAGGCTTCATGCCTGGAGGGCCTCGACCTGATAGCCGCCCTTCAGAAACTGGCCGCCGGCCGCATTGTGATCATGCCCGGCGGCGGTGTTACGCCGGCCAACGTCCAACGCATCGTCGCCGCAACCGGCGTCACAGAAGTCCATCTCAGCGCCCGCCACTCTGTCGAGAGCGGCATGACATACCGCAACCCGCGCGTCTTTATGGGGGGAACGCTGCGGCCCCCTGAGTTCTCGTGGAAGACGACCGACGCCGCGGCGGTCCAAGGCGTGGTTCAGACATTGCGCGGCTAGATCGTCGAAGCGTGAGGGCAGCATCACACCTCTCCCGCTCTCAGGCTCTATAGGCTCCACGTCCCGTTCAAGCCCGCTCGAACTGCAGTTCATAAAGCCGGCAATACAGCCCGCGCGCCTGAATCAACTGGGCGTGCGCGCCGCTTTCAACAATGCGCCCTTTGTCGAGGACGACGATGACGTCGGCGTTTTGAATGGTGGAAAGCCGATGAGCGATGCAGATCGTCGTGCGGCCCTGCATCAGTCGCTCCAAGGCCGCCTGGACCGCCCGCTCCGATTCGGTGTCCAGCGCGCTGGTCGCCTCGTCCAACACCAGGATGGGCGCATCCCTGAGAATCGCTCGTGCGATCGTAATCCTCTGGCGTTGCCCTACCGATAAAGCCGCCCCCTTCTCTCCCACCACGGTGCCGTACCCTTGGGGCTTCTGGAGAATGAACTCATGGGCGTAGGCATGCCTGGCAGCCGCCTCGATTTCGGCATCCGAGGCCCCAGGCCGGCCCAAGGCGATGTTGTTGCGTATCGTATCGTTGAAGAGGATTGTTTCCTGGGCCACCAAAGCTATCTGGCGGCGCAGGTCCTTGATCGAGACATCCCGGATATCGGTCCCGCCGATGCGAACCGCGCCGCGCTTCGGGTCGTAGAAGCGGAGCAAGAGGTTGGCCAGCGTGGTCTTGCCGGAACCGCTGCTGCCCACCAGCGCGACCATCTGCCCCGCCTTCACGCGGAGATTGATCCCGCAAAAGACCGGTTTGTCGCCATAGTCGAAGTCGATGTTCTCGAAGCAGATGTCCGCCCCGCGGGCGTCCAGCGGGACCGGCCGGGGCGGGTCCACGACGGTGCTGGTCATCTGGAGCATCTCGAAAACCTTCTGGCTGGCCGCCGCCGCCTGGTTCAGTTGATTGTGCAGCCGGGCCAGGGCTTTGATGGGCTGGTAGATCACCACGATGCTGATGATGAACGCGAACAGGTCGCCCGGGGTCTCGGTATTGTCCTTCGCTACGTAAAGCAGGACCAGCGCCGCCCCCAGCACCCCCAGGAACTCTGTGAACTGGCCGGGTATCTCGTTGGCCCGCACCAGGCGCATCATGTGGCCGATGTATTTCCGGGTGGTTTCCTGGAACTGCTTCAACACCGTCCCCTCCAGATTATATGCCTTGATAATCCGGTTGCCCGTGAACGACTCGTGCATCAGGCTGGTCAACTCCGAGACATGGCCTTGCATCAGCCGCGCCGACTTGCGGGCCTTGCGCCCGTAAATCGTGATCGGCACCAGGCACACCGGCAGCACCACCAGCGAAACCAGCGCCAGCGTCCGCTGCTTCTCTTGCGCCAGCATCACCCCCAGCAGCACCAGGACGGTAACCGGGTCTTTGAACATGGAACTGAGCGACCCGCTGATAATCCCGTAAAGCACCTGCGTATCGCTCGTGATGCGCGCAATCAAATCCCCCGTGCGGGCCTTGCTGAAAAAGTCCTGCGAGAGGTTCTGCAGGTGATCGAAGAGCTGCGTCCTCAAATCCGCTATCGCCCGCACCGCCGCCCAGTTCATGAGGTAGATGTTCAAATAGCCGAAAAAATTCCGAAACAGCATCGCCCCGGGAATCGTGGCGATAATCAGCATCAGACCCAGCGGCGAGGACGGGGCGGGCAACTGCGGCAGCCAATGGCCAAGACCGTCAAGCATTGAGTGCGACACGGGCGCCTTGGCGAGGGCTTGCGCGGATGAAGCGGTCGCGCTCCCGGCAAACTGCAGATTAATCACCTGCTTGATAGCTATGGCCAGCGCCCCGTTGGCCGCGGCGCTGAGCACCCCGCAGGCCAGCCCTAGAAACAGCCGCCCTCGATAGGGCCGCACAAAAGTCCAAATTCTCCTGAAAAAAAGCTGCATTTGCCGTACCCCAGTATGTCCGCCCCGCCGCGCCCAAAGCGAGCCTTTTCCGTTTCGCCGTCCGGCGCGCGGGCGGAGATTATCTCACTCCCGCGTTGACACGCCCGCTGCCTTTGTTAGAGTCGGCGGACTGTTTCTGAGGACCTGATATCCAGCGAAACCTGATATTGATTGAAAGATTGTTATGGCAACGAACGCAAAAGCTACGAAATACGTTTATCTGTTTGGCAATAAAAAGGCCGACGGCAACGGGAGCATGAAACCTCTTTTGGGCGGCAAAGGGGCCAACCTGGCTGAGATGAGCCGGATCGGCCTGCCGGTGCCGCCCGGGTTCACGATCACCACAGAGGTTTGCACCTATTACTACCAGAACAAGAAGAGTTATCCCAAAGACCTCGAACCCGCCGTCAAGGCCGGCGTTGCCTTCGTCGAGAAGATCATGGGCACCCGGTTTGGCGACACTGCCGCGATGCCGCTGCTGGTCTCCGTCCGGTCTGGCGCGCGCGATTCCATGCCCGGCATGATGGACACCATCCTGAACCTCGGCTTGAACGATAAGAGCGTCCTGGCCCTGGTCGAGGCGACCAAGAACGAGCGATTCGCATGGGACTGCTATCGGCGTTTCATTCAAATGTACGGCGACGTTGTGATGGGGGTCCAGAAGCGCGGGAACGAGGACCACGAGCCCTTCGAGGTCGTCATCCACAGCCTGAAGGAAGAGCGGTATCATCAGGAAATCGAGGACACCAAGTTCAACGTGGACGACCTCAAGGAGCTGGTGACGCGTTTCAAGGCCCTGATCAAGGAGCGGACCGGTGCGGAATTTCCGCAGGACCAGTGGAAGCAGCTTTGGGGCGCGATTGGCGCCGTCTTTGGCTCCTGGAACAACGATCGCGCGATTGTTTATCGCCGGAAGTACAATATCCCGTCGGAATGGGGAACAGCCGTCAGTGTCCAGGCCATGGTGTATGGCAACACGGGAGACCATTCCGGCTCCGGGGTGGCCTTTACGCGCAACCCGGCCACGGGCGAGAAGATGTTTTACGGTGAATTCCTCATCAACGCCCAGGGCGAAGACGTGGTGGCCGGCATCCGCACTCCTGAACCGGTGGTCCAGCTCAAGAACCATTTGCCCGCTGCCTTCGATGAACTGGAGAACATCCGCAAGACACTGGAGAGCCACTTCAAAGATGTCCAGGACTTCGAGTTCACGATCCAGGATGGGAAAGTGTTCATGCTGCAGACCCGCAACGGCAAGCGGACCGGTCTGGCGGCCGTTCGCTTCGCCATCGAGATGGAGAAGGAGAAGCTGATTGACTGGAAGACGGCCATCCGGCGCGTGCCGGCCGACCAACTGGACCAGGTCCTGGCCCCGATCTTCGATCGCCAGGCCGTCAAGGCGGCCAAGTGCATCGCCAGGGGCCTGCCCGCCGGTCCGGGCGCCGCCTCCGGCAAAATGTATCTGAATGCCGAGCGCGCGGTTGAAGCCGCCGCCAAGGGCGAAAAGGTGCTGCTGGTCCGCAACGAGACTTCGCCGGAAGACCTGCGCGGCATGATCGCCGCCGAGGGCATCCTCACCGCCAAGGGCGGCGTCAGCTCGCACGCGGCCTTGGTCGCCCGGCAGATGGGCAAGGTATGCGTCTGCGGCGCCAGCGCCTTGCAGATTGATTACAGCGCCAAAACCGTCACGGTGGATGGGGCGGTCTATAAGGAAGGGGACTTCATCTCCATCAACGGCACGGCCGGCGAGGTTTATCCCGGCGAAATCCCGACCGCGGCGTCTGAAATCGTGCAAGTGCTGGTCGAGAAATCCCTGGACGGCCAACAGAGCGCGACCTACCAGATGTTCAAGAAGCTGATGGATTGGTGCTCGAAGGCCACGCGGCTCCAGGTCCGCACCAACGCCGACCTGCCGGACCAGGCCGCCAATGCCGTCGCCTTTGGCGCCACGGGCATCGGCCTGACCCGCACCGAGCACATGTTCTTCGAGGGCAACCGCATCGACTCGATGCGCCAGATGATCCTGTGCGCAGGCCAGTTCGCCGCCTACAAGACCGAGCTGAAGAAGCTCCAGGATTCCAAGGCCGAAACGTCGGAAATCGATGCCCTCAAGAAGAAATACGCCTCTGAAATCGCCCAGTTCGAGGGGGCGCTGGCCAAGCTCCTCCCGATGCAGCGCGGCGACTTTGTGGGCATCTTCAAGGCCCTCAACGGCCTGCCCGCCACCATCCGGTTCCTGGACCCGCCGCTGCACGAATTCCTCCCGCACGAGGACGAGGCGCAGAAAGACCTCGCCGCGAAGATGGGCGTGCCGGTCGAGAGGATCAAACAGCGGGTCAACGAACTCCATGAGTTCAACCCCATGCTTGGCATGCGCGGTTGCCGCCTGGGCATCGTCTATCCGGAAATCTCCGAGATGCAGTCTCGCGCGGTCTTCGAGGCCGCCGCCGAAGTGCAGAAGCAGGGCATCAAGGTCAAACCGGAAATCATGATCCCGCTGGTCGGCTTCAAGCGCGAGTTGGACCTGCAGGTTGAACTGGTTCATCGCGTGGCCAAGGAAGTCATGACCGAACAGGGGGTCAAGCTCACCTACATGGTCGGCACCATGATCGAAATCCCGCGCGGCGCGCTGACTGCCGACGAGATTGCCCAGACCGCCCAGTTCTTCAGTTTCGGCACCAACGACCTGACGCAGACCTGCCTGGGCATGAGCCGGGACGACTCCGGTTCGTTCCTGGCGCCTTACCAGGAGGCGGAGATCATCAAGAAGAACCCGTTTGCCTCCATCGATCAGGCCGGTGTTGGCCAGTTGATGAAGATCGCAGTCGAGAAGGGCCGGAGCACCAGGCCCGACATCAAGCTCGGCATCTGCGGCGAACACGGCGGCGACCCGGACAGCGTGAAGTTCTGCCATCGCCTCGGCCTGACCTACGTGAGTTGCTCGCCCTTCCGCGTGCCCGTTGCCCGATTGGCCGCGGCCCAGGCCGCCCTCGAAGAAGAGGAAAGCGCCAAGAAAGTTGAAGCCGCCAAGAAGCCTGCCAAGAGCGCTGGCCGCGCCTGAAGAGGCCCTTGTTCTGATTCAGAGCCGCCCTGGGATTCCCGGGGCGGCTTTTTTTTGTCATCGCGCGCGCGTTTCGAAGAACCTCCCGCCTCCGAGGATTCGGGGTTTGTCCAACTCTTGATTGCGCGGGAGTACCTGGTATAGTCCGCCGCGGTTGCTTTCGCTATGCACACTATGAAGCCATATCAAGATGTGACGAGGTGTACCCCAGGTTTTCAAAAGGCCCTGCTGCGCGCCCTGTTGGCCGCCGGGATCGCCTTGGCGTCTATCCAAGGGACTCAAGCCGCCTCCAACATTGCCCTGTGGGACACCGTGCGGCCCTTGTCGGACGGCGGCGGCGCCGAAGACCGAACCGCGTGGAAGGTCGTGCCCCGAGATCTGCTTTCGTTGGAGGCGGACCCGCCCCAGGCCAGTTCGGACCCGGGGTACTACGGGCGCGAGTACTTGTTCAAAGGGGATGCGGTAGTGGAGAACGCGAAACTGGCCGCGGTTTTCCGGTCAACCAGGGGATGTTTGGAGGTCTATTTGAAGGAATCGGCGCCTCCCGTGGCTGGCGCCGCGGGATCGAGGCCGCAGCTTGGCCGAAAGATCGTGGAGTTGGCGCCGCTCGAAACCAAGGCCCGGGGGGCGGCGCTGAGCCGGTTGGAGATCGTGCGCAACAGCGGAGATGAGACGGCGTTGGAGGTCACCTTTTCCGCCTCGGGCCGCCCGGATGCCACGGGCATCTTCGTCTTTGGCAAGACGGAAATTGTCGAGATCAGGCCGGCTGCGAATATGAAGGGCATCAGCATCGGGTGCGCTATCGAGCATGTCATAGCGCCCGGCTTCATCGGCGACGACCTGATTTTGAGCGCGGCTCAATACCCATCGGCGGAGACGTTGCGGGTGCCCGCGGAGAATGTGTTGCTCGGCTTGGTGGAGGGTGAGCAGAGCCAGTTGGTGATGACATGGCCCAAGGGCGCGCAGCATCTGGCGCTTCGGTTGGGTGGCGGGCAACAAACGAAGCGCATGGTCCAGTCCATCGATTTCGACAACGCCGGACAGAGTCTCTACCTCGCGGTCCAGGGCGCCCCGGGCATCTGGCACAAGGAAACTTTGCCGCCCGCCTACCTGGAGAAGGATGCCCCGATTCGATGGAAGCGGCCATTTCACGCGAGGTGGAAGACCCAGCTTTGGGAAGCGGGTGTCAAGACAACGTTCGCCTTCAAGGAGAACAAGGCCCAGGTTTGGCGCGGCGTGGCCGGGTCGTACAGTTACCCGGTGTGGTTCAACGGGGATGACGCCGTGTATCATCTGAGCAAGAAGGTGCCTCCCCAAGGCGACTCGATCATCTATTATCTGGAAGGACAGGATACGCCGCCGGAGGTCTCGACGCCGGTGGACATCATGGAGGGAACATTGGGCCGGGAGGTCTGCGAATCCATCCTGGACATCGCGGGCCGCAAGTTGCGCACTCATCATCGGAGAGGCGCCGATGGGGTGCGTCGCGCCTGCACCTGCGGCTGCACCGAGGCCATCCAGGGTGTCTTCGAGGCCGGCCAGGAGGCGGCCCGGAAGGACTACATCGAGGGCGCTCTGGGCGACATGGTCTATTTTGTCCGCCGTCACGTGGAGAGAATCGACCAATACACGCGGTTTGCGGAAGAGACGGTCAGGTTCCTGCAGGCTAAGGAGAGCGAGTCGCCCGAATTAAAGCCCTTTTTAGAGGGCCTCGAACAAGCCGCCCGCCAGATACCCGAGGAGTATGCCGTGCAAAAGGAGAACATGAAATCGCTCGCATACGCAGATGAACTGACACAGCAGACTCTGGCCCTGGCGGCCAGGAAGGGCACCAACAACCTGGCTGCCTATATGGAGCTTCTTAGCGCCTGGCGAGGCATGGGCGGGGCTCAGGATTACGTTCTGGCCCGGTGTCACACCCTTACGCGGCAATTGTGCCAAAAGGCCGGTTATGACTCTGTGACGCAGCCCAAGGCGGAGGGCCTGGCCCGGGAGATCAGAAGCCGGTGCCGGCAGTGCCTCAGAAATGCCGATGGATATGAGATATGGGCCGATTACAACTGACCCGGACCCACGAACAACCGCCGATGAACAAAGAACACCACGCATTCGCAAGGCTGGCTGCGCTGGCGGTGTTGGGGGCGCTGGCGTTTTTGCCGGCAGGCTGTGAGCGCAAGGCGTCCGACGATGCCGGCAGAAGCGCCACAGCTTCCGCACCCCCTCCGGCTCCCGGAACCCCGCCTTCGGGCGGCGGCGACAATGCTCGCGCGCCCGGGGTCGCCGCCCCGGGGCAGAGCGCGACGGACTCGAAAGCGGAAATGGTTCAGATCCCGGGAGGCCGGTTCGTAATGGGGGACAAGGACCAAGCCGACGCCCGGCCTCACGAGGTGACGGTGAGCGCGTTCTACATGGACAAGCACCTGGTGACCCAGGATAGATACCAAGCGGCCATGGGGGGCAACCCATCCCGTTGGAAAGCGGCCGCCAATCCCGTCGAGCAGGTGCGATGGTCCGATGCGGTGAAATACTGCAACAAACGGTCCCAATCGGAAGGACTCCAACCGTGCTATGACCTGCGCGCCTGGACGTGCAACTTCGACGCAAACGGCTATAGGCTGCCCACGGAAGCCGAGTGGGAGTATGCCTGCCGAGCCGGGAGCACCAGCGCTTATTTTTTCGGGGACAACCCCTCCAAGCTCGGCGATTACGCCTGGTATGACAAGAACTCAGGCGGCCATCCCCGGCCGGTCGGCCAGAAGCAGCCAAACCGGTGGGGACTTTTCGACATCTGCGGCAACGTGTGGGAATGGTGCAACGACTTTTACAAGGTGGATTATTACAGCGAGGCCCCACCGCAAGACCCCAAAGGACCGAAAGAGGGGGACAACAAGGTGCTGCGCGGTGGGGCCTGGAGATTCAGTGATGAGAGTTGCCGCTCAGGTTATCGGTATAATGAGAATCCGGGATACGCGGATGTCTGCTTCGGATATGACATTTACGGCTTTCGATGCGTGAGAAGAGCCGCGAATCGCTGAGTTCATTCATCCTCATCAAAGTCAGGATGGCCAAACCCATCGTGACGGGCCCCATCGCGCATGAAAGGGGCTGGGCCGCGCGGGGCGGGAGGGTCATCCTCGAAACGGCTTGAATGGCGGGGACATCGGTCCATGTCAGGGGAGCCGCGGTAGCCAAACTCCTCGCGACGGTCGCCGTCACGCATGAAGTGGGCCGGGCGGCGCCGTGCGGGAGGGTCATTCTCGAAGCGGCTTGAGTGGCGGGCACCACGGTCCATGTCAGGAGAGCCGCGATAGCCAAACTCCTCGCGACGGTCGCCGCCACGCATGAAGTGGGCGGGGCCGCGCCGGGTGGGAGGGTCATTCTCGAAACGGCTTGAATGGCGAGGACCCCGGTCCATGTCAGGGGAGCCGCGGTAGCCAAACTCTTCGTGACGGTCGCCGTGACGCATGAAGTGGGCTGGGCCGCGCCGGGTGGGAGGGTCATCCTCGAAACGGCTTGAATGGCGAGGACCCCGGTCCATGTCAGGGGAGCCGCGGTAGCCAAACTCTTCGTGACGGTCGCCGTGACGCATGAAGTGGGCTGGGCCGCGCCGGGTGGGAGGGTCATCCTCGAAACGGCTTGAATGGCGAGGACCCCGGTCCATGTCACGGGAGCCGGGATAACCAAACTCCTCGCCACGGTTGCCGTGACGCATGAAGTGGGCAGGGCTGCCCGGGCCTTCCTGGAACCGGTCGAAGCTGGGGCCGCGTCCGGGGCCGTCTTGTTCTTCGGCGGCTTTCATGCGAGGGCCGTCGCGGCCGGGAGCCAGGCCGCGCGCGGAATCGTCCTGCTCAGGATAGTCTTCGTGCCTGCGGTCCATCATGCGTTGGCGGATTTGCCGCAGGCTGGATTCGCTTTGGTCTCCTTCCGGAGTGCGTTGCTGGGCGTGAATGGTGGCAGTGCCGAGCAGGAGGCAAATAGCGGTGCTCAGCGCCCCGGACCTGGTCAGTTGAGTTCCGGACAGTGTTATTAGTTTCATAATGTCCCCAGCGTAATCCAGCCCACCTTAAGAGGGCATGAAGCCTCCTTTTATAAGGGTCATAAGTAAAAAAAAGAGCGCATCTGGAGATGCGCTGGAGGATAGCCGCGGTTCCTGAGGACCTTGGCGTTAGGCAGGTTTGGCCCGGGCGGCGGCGAGGTCCTCCTTGCGCTGGCGCAGGCTCTTGAAGAACTCGTATCCTTCGCGGCAGCGGCGGACGAAGACGTCTTTGTCTTCGAGCATCGTTTTAATGATGCGCAGTATCGGCCTGGGGCGCAGGTAATAGGCGCGGTAGAAACGATCCACGGCCTCGAAGATATCCTCTTTGCTGAGGCCGGGGTATTCGAGGGCGCTTTGCTGGAAGCCGTCGGTTTCGACGAGGTCGGTCTTGTCCTTTTTTACGAACCAACTGTTCTGGCGGGCCATCTCGAAGAGCTCGGTCCCGGGGTACGGGGCGGCCAGGGAGACCTGGAGGCTGAAGAGGTCGAGTTCCTTGGCAAACTGGATGGTATTCTGGATGCTCTGGGGCGTTTCGATGGGGAGGCCCAGGACGAAGGTCCCATGAATCACCACGCCGGCCTTGTGGCAGGCCCGGGTAAAGCGGCGCATCTCGTCGAGGGTCACGCCCTTCTTGATGCGGGTGAGGATGTCGTCGTTGCCGCTTTCGTAGCCGACCAGGAACAGGCGCAGCCCGCAGTCTTTGAAGAACTTGATGGTGTCGTAGTCAAGGTTGGCGCGGCTGTTGCAGCTCCAGGCCAGCCCTAGTGGGGCGAGTTTCTTGGCGATCTCCCGCGCGCGCGGCAGGTTGGCCGTGAAGGTGTCGTCGTCGAAGAAGAACTCCCTGACCTGCGGGAAGAGCTTTTTCAAGTAGGCCATTTCATCGGCCACGTTCTGGGCGGAGCGGACGCGGTACTTGTGTCCGCCGATGGTCTGCGGCCAGAGACAGAAGGTGCATTGGGCGGGGCAGCCGCGGCCCGTGTAAAGGCTTACGTAAGGATGCAGGAGGTAGCCGATGAAGTATCGCTCGATTTGGAGGTCGCGCTTATAGACATCCGCCACCCATGGGAGGGAGTCCATGTCCTGGATCAACTCCCGCTCCGGGTTATGCATGACCCGGCCGCCCGGTCCGCGATAGCTCAGGCCGGCAATCTTATCGAGGGGCCGGCCTTCGGCGACTTCCTTGCAGGTGAAATCGAATTCCTTGCGCCCGACCCAATCGATGGCGGGCGAGGCTTTCAGGGTCTCGGTCGGGAGGACCGCCGCGTGGGCGCCGACAAAGCCGATGATGGTCTCGGGCCGGTGCTGCTTGATCGCCTCGGCTACTTTGCAGTCATTCTTGAGGGACGGAGTGGAGGTATGAATGATGACATGGTCGTAGTTGGCGGCCTCTCGGAGGCACTGCTGGATGCCTATATCGTGGGGCGGGCAATCGAGCAACTTGCTTTTCGGCACCAGGGCCGCAGGCTGCGCCAGCCATGTTGGGTACCAGAAGCTGGTCACCTCGCGGCGGGCCTGGTAGCGCGATCCGGCCCCGCCATCGAAGCCGTCGAACGACGGAGGACTTAGAAACAGTGTTCCGCTCATTGCTGTTCCGCCCTCTCCCTGTCAATCCGCTTTTGCCGGCCGGCTCGTGGCCGGGGGGGCTTGGGCGGGCGGGTTCTGGCCGTTGCCGCAAGGGCCGGGGCGGCCCGCATCGGGGAGGGCAGTCTTGGCTCCGGTGTTGATGGCGGCCTTGGCTTCGGCGAGGTGGCCTTTGCCGATGGAGTAGCCGTTGAAGACGTTGACTTTGCGGCCGGCGTGATAGGGCGCGGGCCGCGGCCCGAAATTATACTTGAGCATTTTCCAATTATCGCCGCGCTGGTAATTGGTGCCCAGGGCGCCGCTGGGGTCGTAGCCGCAATGCACCATGCAGTTCTCGCAGCGCGGGTCCCGAGCCACGCCGTTGACCACGCCGTACCGGTTCCAGTCCACCCGGTCGAGCATCTCCTGGTAATGCTCGTAGTGGCCGTCGGTGATGAGGTAGCAGGGAGCTTTCCAGCCGCGGACGTTGCGCGTTGGGATGGCCCAGGCGGTGCAGGTCAGGTCGCGTTTGCCGGCCAGGAATTCCTGGTAAACCGTCGTGCCTAAAAGGGTGAAGCGATTCCCCCATTCCTCGATTTTTGCGAACTTCTGCCGGGTCATGGCCCTGGTGAGGAAGAAGTCCTCCGGGTTCTTGCCCAGGCGTTTGGCCATGTCTTTCTTGGCGGCGTCGTAATCGTAACCGGGCGAAATGGTGTGTCCGTCCACCTCGAGCGCGGAGAAGAACTCGAACATCTGCTCGAGCTCCCGCACGTCCGTCTCCTTGTAAACCGTCGTGTTTGTGGCCACCTGGAAGCCCAGGAGTTTGGCCATCCGGACCGCCTCGACACATTCCTTGAAGACCCCTTCGCGCTCGACTATCAAGTCGTGGGTGTATTCCAGGCCGTCGACATGGACGTTCCAATACAGCCATTTGCTCGGGGCGATAACGGGCCGGTTCTCGGTCCTGCCCTTGCGGATGGTCTCGGCGTCTTTGGCGGAGATCAGCTTTTCCGCCAGCAGGCGGACCAGGGTAGGCTCAAGGGCGGGGGAGTAGGTGGCGGCGAGGTATTCCCTGAGCTTTTTCCGCATGAACATCGCGTTGGTGCAGATATAGACGATGCGCCCCTGGTCGCGCAGGCCGGCGACCAATTCTTCGATTTTCGGATAAATGAGCGGCTCGCCCCCGCAGATGGAGACCATGGGGGCATCGCATTCCTGGGCCGCGGCCAGGCAGTCCTCGAGGCTCATCATGTCCTTGAGGCTGGTGGAGTACTCCCGGATGCGCCCACAGCCGGTGCAAGTCAGATTGCAGGTGTGGAGGGGTTCGAGTTGGAGCACAATCGCAAAGCGCGGGGTGCGCAGGAGCTTATGCTTCACGATGTGACGGACAAACTTGACCGTCAACGCGAGAGGGAATCGCATAGTGGAGATTAGAGCTGCGCTACGTCTTCCGAACACTCGTTGCCCGGCAGCACCAAGTCCGGATGCGCGGGGGGCGGGTCGGACTTCAGCAAGCCCGGGAGGAAAAAAGTGGCGGGTGAAACGCTTGGTGAAGCTGCCACGCCGCCGCAACCGGCACCCACGAGCACTAAGGCCGGGATGAGTGCCGCCAGCCGTAAGACTTTGCAATTCAATCTCACCACACTCAAGGTTAGGGCCGGCTTGACCGTTCCGCAAGATTTATTTCTCAACGATGCCGCACAAGTTCGGGGAAGTTCAACTCGAGGGTCTGATAGAACAACGCCGGGTGATCTATGTCCCAGCAGGGCATCGCGGAGTCGAGCGCGTCAAGGATCTGCTGGGCCTCGGCGGGCTTGGGGGTGAAAAACCGGCAGCCATGCTGCTGATAGAGTTCAAGGACCTCGGCTGAGGGCGAGTGCATCTGTGTGACTTCGCGGCAGGTGTCCACCCAGAATCCCTGCCGCCGGGCGACGGCCTCTTCAAGCTCCTGGAGGGCAGGTTCGGCTTTGTCCGGCTCGGGCAAGGCCGCGACGCGTTTAAAGCTCGCCACCGCCAACCGGAGCAGGTAAGCCTCCGGCGCGCCGTGTTCGCGGGGTGTGCCCGCATCGGGCGTGGTTGGGCTGGGGTGCTGTCTCTCGAACCACGCGATCAGGTGCGACGCCTCTCCCTTTGTCAGCAAAAAATCCGGCCTGTGGCCGAGATGCCCCAGGTGATCGAGCTGTGTCTCCGTAGCTGGTTCGTCCGCCCAATTCATAACACGGAGGGTGTTGCAACGGGTTCATCGTAAGTTAGGTTAGCGGGCCGCGATTGGCAAGGGCTTTTCGGCGGCGCCCTAAAGGCTGCGTGGCATCGCGGGCTCTTTCCGGATGGGCACACCTCGCGAAGCGGTGCGGATTATCGGGAAATGAAAACTGAGAATTGGTCTAGGTAATTGAGGGTCCCGCGTGAGTGCGGCGTTCCGAGCGGGCCTGATTACTCGCCGACGAGTTCGATTTCGCTCAGGGTGGGGCCCTCGGTTGCATCGAGGATGTTCAGGCGCAGTTCGCGGGCAATGGTCGGCGGGAACCGGCGCGAAAAGTCCCGGCCGAGAGTGGTGCCGGAGAAGATGGTCTTCCACTCGGAGCCTTCTTTGCGCTGGAACTCGAACCGCCGCACACGGCCGGCGTACTCCTCGCGGATGCGCACGCCGGAGACTTGTTTTGGGGCGCCGAGATCAACCGCGATCCAGGCCTGGCGCGTCCCGGCATCTGTCGCCCAACGGGTGTCCGGGTCGGCGTCGAAGGCCTTGTCCGGGCTGTATTCCTCCATGTTTTGAAAAACGTTGGAGGCAGTGGCCTTCACGCTCGGCGAGAGGGAGGCCGGCTTGAGGTCCATGGCAGAGCCGTCAAGTTCCAGGCGGATGATGGAGTCGATGTCGGAGGGGCTTGGGGCAGGGGAGATGGAGATGGTGAGTTGGCCGTTTTCCTGGGCGACCTTGGCGGAACCGCCGGTCAGAAGCTCCGCACGGAGGATTCTGGCGGGGATGTCCGGCAAGGCGAGCGTGGCGCCTTGCGGGCGAAGGAGGTGGACGAAGATGCTGTTCCCATTGCGGGTGGCGGCGAGGGCGCGGGTGGGCTTCCAGGGTCCGCCTCGTGTTCCGTAAATGGACTGGCCGTAGCGTTTGAGCCAGGCACCCATTTCCTGAAGGCGCTGGACTTGGCGCGGCTCGATGCGGCCATCGGGCATTGGCCCCACGTTGAAGAGCAGGTTGCCGTCGCCTCCCGCGCAGAGCACGAGGGTCTGGATGCATTCGCGGAGCGACTTCATCTCATCGTCCGGCTTCCAGGCCCATTGGCGACAGATGGTCATGCAGGTCTCCCAGGGCCGTTGGTCCTGGAATTTGCCAACGCGCTGTTCGGGCGTGTCGTAGTCGCCCGGGGCGCCGCTGCGGTCGTTGATGATGATGTCGGGCTGGAGGGAGCGTGTGAAATCGAGGAGGCCCTGGCCGCGTTGGGCGTTGAATTCCTGGGGCACGTCGAACCACATGAGCAGGAGCGGGCCGTAGCGGGTGATCAGCTCGGAGACCTCGGCACGGAGGTATTGCTCGTAGCGGTCAAGGTTCGAGGTTGGGCGCAGGACGGAACCGCCCGGGCTGGTGCGTGGGAAATCGGGATGATGCCAGTCGCAGACGGAGTAATAGGTGCCGAAGGCCACGCCCTGCCGGCGGCAGGCGCCCGCAAGTTCTTTCACCACGTCCCGCCCGAAGGGGGAGTGCATGATGTTGTGGTCGGTCTGCCCCGTGTCCCACATACAGAAGCCGTCGTGGTGTTTCGTGGTGAAGACGATGTACTTCATGCCGGCATCGCTGGCGATCTTGACCCAAGCATCGGCATCGAAGTTAGTGGGATTGAACTGCTTGTAGAGGTTGTCGTACTCCGCAACGGGGATCTCCGCGCCTCGCGACCAACCGATCTCGGTGCCCTTCAGACTCACGGGTCCCCAATGGATGAACATGCCGAAACGCGCCTGGCGCCACCACTCGAGTCGGGCCGCATTTTGCGGTCCGCTCGAAGGCGCCGCGGCCAGCGTCGTGGGTGCTCCGGAACTCAGCGCCAAGCCGGCGGCCAGCGCGCCAACCAGCCATGACAATTTCAGTGACCTCACTGGAGACAAAGGAGGACACAGAGGCGAACCGGGAAACCTCCCACATCCCTGTTGTCTTCTCAGTTCCGTCCGTTCTCTCCTGTTCAATGCTGATGCCATGAAGTTCATAAATGCCTTTTCACTGATCGCCGATCCGCCTTGCAACGGGACGCCGATGCCTGAACGACCTTACGGCGCCGCCTGGTAAACTCTCACGTAGTCAATGTAGAAGCGTTGCGGGAAGATGGAATCGTCAATGCCCTTGGCTCCGCCCCAGGCGCCGCCGATGGCGAGGTTAAGAATGAGGTATTGGTCTTTGTCGAAAGGCCAGGCATCCGAACCGGTGCCCTCGTTCCGGTAGGTGAAGTACTTCTGATCGTCCACATAGAAGTCCATCTGGTCTTTGTCCCACTGGACGGCATAGACGTGGAAGGCATCGGAGGCGTCGGCGATGGTGATGCGGTCCCCTTTGCTCGTGTTCTTGACGTGGTTGTATTTCCCGGTGTGGATGTGGGCCTGGACGATGCCCGGCTCATAGCCGACCTCCTCCATGATGTCGATTTCGCCGCAGGCGGGCCAGCCTGCGGCGCGGTTTGTGCCGAGCATCCAGATGGCCGGCCAGGTGCCTCGGCCCTTGGGTAGTTTGGCCCGCACTTCCACGCGCCCGGATGTCCAGCTCGCTTTGCCGCGCGTGGTCAGACTGGCGGAGGTGTAATGGGCGGATTCGCGTCCGCGCCGGCCGGCTCCCTTTCCTTGGCCGGCGGCATTGGGGTCATAGTCCGGATTCTTGAACTCTTCCTTGCGGGCCTCGATGATCAGCATCCCGTCCTGGACGCGCGCATTCTCCTCGCGCTGGAGGGTGTAATACTGCGCTTCGTTGTTGCGGACAAACCCGGTCTCATAGCCCCATTTCGCGGGGTCGGGCAGGCCGGGTTTGTCGAACTCGTCGGACCAGACCAGTTTCCAGTTTGCCCCCGGGGCCGAGGCGGCTGCCAGGAGCAGCAGCCCCAGGCCCAACAAGCGAAGGGAGGGACGGGATGAACGGCGGGAGAACGCGGTGGAAACAGGAACGAGGTTCAACATAGAATGATGTAGCTCAGGATATTCATTCACACGCCCTTGGCCAGCGGATTCTTGGGCCGGCGCCGGGACTATCGGCCGGAGTGAGGCGCTGTTCCGCCGGCTTGCCGAAGCAGGGGTATGAGTTTCTCGGAATAGTACGGTTCCTGTATGCACCAGAAGATGTAGTTCGCTTTCAGATAATCGCCTCCGAACTCGATCAGCTCGGCGATTGTGACCTGTTTGCCGGTCTTGGGATTCCTGGATTCGTAGTTGCCCCACTGAACGGCTATCCCAATCGGAACTCTTCCGGCACAACCGCGGATGAGGGGATAGCAGTGGCTCATTTGAGCGGGCTTATAGGGCAGGAGGTCCGGCCCTCCGACACCCACGTTCAACTCGCCGGCTCGGCGGTAAACGCTGCGCAGGTAGGACCGGTCGTTGTCCGGAAGCCATTCCCCGGGCATGAAATTGGCGTACTGGAGGGTTACCGACTTGGGAAAGGCGCGCTTCAACACGGTCATGTTCGTTATGACGGCGGCACGATAAACCTCCGGCGTGAAGCCTCCGGGAAACAGCCGTCCGCTCTCTCCGAAGTCAACGGCCGTCTCGGGCAGGTTGATACCCTCAATCCTGCCGTCGAATTTGTTGCCGAGGGCGATCAGAAGTTCGTGAAATCTCTCCTGGACCGCGGGGTCCCACCGTCTGGCCACCCAACCTCCTGGGACGGCATGTTGCTCGTCGTCGCCTTCGATGTTGTATTGTTTGTCCGCGCCGCCATGGTAGCGCGGGTCCTTGAGCAGGTATCGCGGAACAAGGATGATCGCCGGGTCAAACGAGGAATCCTGCAGTTGGATAAACAGCCTCTTGCCCTTTTCGTTGAGGAGCCTGAGATCGTGCTCGACGGCGCTGAAGTCATAGGCGCCTTGCTCCGGCTCGAGTTCGCGCCAGGTATATTTTAATTGCGCCCCCTCCAATGCCTTCGTCTCGATGAAGAGGGGGTCGGATATTCGCTCCCTTTCCCGATTGAAGAACACATAATGATGCAGGCCCTCGGCCGCGCCGCCGGAGCAGCAGCTCAAGAGGATGAGGCACCAGCTTAGCGGGGAGAGGGTCTTCATGGATGTCAGGAAGAGGTTAGGCGGCTTGAGAGCCGCCTGATGTCGGGCAGTCTCGTGATGTCGGCGGCCGCCGCAAGTTTTCGACACCGCGTTTTCTGGACCTCGGTGAGCGTCGGAAGGTCGCCGTCCACGAATGAGGCTAGCGATTTGACGGTGAGCATCGGGTTGTACTGTTCGCCGTAAATGGCTTGGGCCGCAGCCATGGCCTGAAGCAGGCTGATGCCGTTGCGCTCATCCCCAAGAATGGCAAGCATGTCGATGTAGTCCTTGGTTTCGGCTCTCTGAGTGATGACGGCCGCTTTGGTGCCCGCCAGGTCCAGCAGGGAGGCAACAGTCAAAACCCCGTCCGGGGTGCGGTCGATAGCGCCCACTCGGCCCAGGTTTGTCAGCCCTCCGAAGAAGGAGAGCTTCACCTCGCCGCCACGGTTAACGGCGATTGTCAGCGTTTGGCTGGTGTTTTGGAGGATTTTGCCGTTGCGTAAGAGTCTTAGACTGTGGAGCAGTTCCTCCGGGCTCACGTCTTCGGAAGAAAAGAAGTCGAAGTCCAGGGACTGCCGGTGGCCAAGCCGTAAGGCGAGGGCCGTTCCGCCGTAGAGGACGAAGTTTTCAGGTACTTCGGCGAGTTCGGGCCACAAGGCTTTTTGGGGTGGGGGCAGTATGTCTAAGCGAGGTTGGAACATCGGTTCAGAGCTTTCGCGTCGGCAAAGGCGGGACATCAAGCCCATAGTGGCAGTGCCAAAATGTCCAGGACTTTGTGTCGAAGACTCCCGGAGGGGGGTCTCTTAGGACCTCTCGAAATAGTTCATCACCCAATAGCTCCAGCGTCAGCGAGGTTTGGTTCCAGTCCCCGTACGTCATGACTTGGGCGACGAATCGACTAGCGTCATCGAGCCATTGCTCGGCTTGGCCCCACCAGAACACATTCTGCGCGACAGGCAGCAGGAGTTCACGTGCCGCTGCCGGGACTGGCTGCCTGGTCGAGGCTGTTACGGGCGCGCCCATGCAGGTATCCTATCGGCGGTTTCTGGCTGACGCAAGCGAATGGCGCGGCACCGAGGCCGGATCGAATTGCGCCAAAAGTTTTGTTACCCGGGGCGGGGGTGAAAGAGGGGCTAAAG